>CBIHRW010000112.1:0-13893 GCA_966212545.1 uncultured Noviherbaspirillum sp. | reverse complement strand
GCGCGCCGCGGGCTCGGCGCCCCCCCGCACTGCATCCCTTCTCGACCGAACGCGCCCCCTTCCCAACTTCATAACACCCTCTCGGCAACAGGGCGGAACGATTTTAGGCATCATCATCGGCTTGATCATCGGCCTCGGCATCGCGTTAGGCGTGGCCATGACGATCAACAAGACGCCGATGCCGTTCACGGACAAGTCGGGCAAGGTGAAGGCGGGCGATCCGACGCCGAGCCAGAGTTCGGACCCGAACCGCCCGCTGTACGGTAACAGGGCGGCCGCCAAGGATGCGGCAAGGGATTTCGCCAAGGAGCCGGCGCCGCCTGAAAACACCGCCGCTCCGCAGCCGGACAAGAAGCCGGAAGTGGTGAAGGTCGATCCCAAGGCCGATGCCAAAGCAGAAGCCAAGGCGGAAGCGAAGCAGGACGGCAAGGCGCCGGTGGTCGAGCAATCGACGACGGCAAAGAAGGCTGACAAGGCCGACGTCGCCGAAGCCAAGACGGAAAACCCCGACGACAAGTGGAGCTACTTCCTCCAGGCCGGCGCCTTCCGCGAGCAGTCCGACGCCGAAGCAATGCGCGCCAAGCTGGCATTGATGGGCGTGGAAGCGAAGGTCTCCGAACGCCAGGCGGAAACCGGCGTGCTGTACCGCGTGCGCGTCGGCCCTTTCAGCCAGCTGGAGGGGATGAACAAGGTCCGCGGCAAGCTGTCTGACAACGGCGTCGATGCCGCAGTGGTCCGCATCGCCAAGTAATTAACCAAAAGCAAAGGAAGCATATGCGTTTCATTCAACGTCTTCTTGCAGTTCTGAGCATCAGTTTTATCGCATGGGGCGCGCATGCCGCCCCGAACAACCCGCAGAACGGCGTCGACTACCGCACGCTGGACAAACCGCAGCAAACCGAGTCCGGCAAGAAGGTGGAAGTCATCGAATTCTTCTGGTACTCCTGCCCGCACTGCAACGCCTTGGAACATGACCTCGTCGCCTGGCTGAAGAAGCAGGGCGACAACATTGTCTTCAAGCGCGTGCCGGTCGCCTTCCGCGACTCCATGGTGCCGCAGCAAAAGCTGTTTTACACGCTGGAAGCGATGGGCAAGTTCGATGAACTGCACCAGAAGCTCTTCAATACCATCCACGTCGAAAAGCGCCGCGTCGACACCGATGCCGAAATCCTCGATTTCGTCACCAAAAACGGCATCGACAAGCAGAAATTCCTCGACGTGTACAACTCCTTCGGCGTGCAGAGCAAGGCCAAGCGCGCTACGCAGCTGATGCAGGCCTACCAGGTCGACGGCGTGCCGCTGCTGGCCGTCGATGGCCGCTACCTGACTTCGCCGAGCATTGTCAGCGCCAGCGTCGGCAACAAGCCGGAACCGGTGCTGCACCAGGCGACTTTCCAGGTACTGGACTGGCTGGTGAACAAGGCCAAGCAAGGCAAGTAACCCTTTCACGTATTACACTGAAGTCCGCCTCTCGAAAGAGGGCGGACTTTTTTATTGCCCGATTATGTCGCGATTACGTCGCGATTATGTCGCCTGACCCGGAACGAACAAGAATGAAACGCGTATTCATCACCGGCGCCTCCAGCGGCCTCGGCGCCGCACTCGCGAAACACTATGCGCAGCAAGGCGCAGCCCTCGGCCTGCTCGCGCGCCGGCGCGAACTGCTCGAACAACTGGTGCAAACACTGCCCAATCCCCAGCAACACCGCATCTATGCGGCCGATGTGACCGACCACGCCGCCGTCGCCCAGGCTGCGCAGGATTTCATTCACGCGCACGGCGGCACGGACATCGTGATCGCCAACGCCGGCATCTCCGCCGGCACCCTGACCGAGCATGCCGAGGACCTCGCCGTCTTCGAGCGCATTCTCGCGACCAATGTCATGGCGACCGTTGCCACCTTCGTGCCCTTCATTGCCGCCATGAAGCAGCAGGCGCAAGCGGGCAGCCGAGCATGCCGCCTGGTCGGCATCGCCAGCGTCGCCGGCATTCGCGGCCTGCCAGGTGCGGAGGCCTACAGCGCATCGAAGGCGGCCGTGATCAGCTATTGCGAATCGTTGCGGCTGGAGTTGAAGTCGAGCGGCATCAAGGTCGTCACCATTGCACCCGGCTATATCGACACGCCGATGACCAGGAAGAATCCGTACCCGATGCCCTTCCTGATGCATCCTGATGTATTCGCCGAAAGGGCGGCCGCTGCAATCGATGCGGGGACGAGCTACCGTGTCATTCCCTGGCAGATGGGCATCGTCGCCAAGTTGCTGCGGCTGCTGCCGAACTGGCTGTATGACGCGGCGTTCTCGAAGGCGCCGCACAAGCCGCGCCAAGTCGAGCCATGAAGCTGGTGGACGCGCTCGGATACGAGCACCGCCCTGCGTCGGGCCCGGTGCGCATCGTGTCGCTCGTGCCGTCGATCACCGAGCTGCTGTGCGACCTCGGGCTGGCGTCGGCGCTGGCCGGGCGTACCGGCTTCTGCATCCATCCTGCACACATCGTGCGCGGCATCCCGAAAGTCGGCGGCACCAAGGATGTGAACATCGAGAAGATCCGCAAGCTGGCCCCGACCCATCTCGTCGTCAACATCGATGAAAACGAGAAGCCGACGGTGGACGCGCTCGCGGAATTCATCCCGCATGTGATCGTTACCCATCCGCTGGCACCGCGCGACAACCTTGGCTTGTATCGCCTGCTCGGCGGCATTTTCCATGTCGAGGAGAAAGCTGCAAGGCTATGCGACGCTTTCGAGCGCGAATATGCGCTGCTGCAAGCTGCGCCGAAAGGGCCGCCGCAAGTCATGTTGTATTGCATCTGGAAAGACCCTTGGATGACGATATCGCCTGATACGTACATTGCGAGGATGATGGAGGAAATCGGATGGCGCTGCTGGGTTCCGCGGGAGATGGCTGGCGTTGAGGCTGGCTCGCGGTATCCCGTGTTCAAGTGGTCGGATGACCTGGCGCGTTCGTTAGACGGCGTACTGCTGTCGACCGAGCCCTACCGCTTCACGGAAGCGCATATCGATGCGCTGGAGAAACAGGTCGGCAAACCGGTGCGTTTGCTCGACGGGGAAATGATGTCCTGGTATGGCAGCCGCGCGGTGGCCGGATTGCGTTACCTTCGGGAAATTCTTACTTCTGGCGATTGAGCCGGACCAGCATGCGGATAAATTCCCGGGCGATGGCTTGATGATGTTCGTCCAGGCGTTGCAAATCAGCAACCAACTTCACGTCCGCTGACTCGAACCGCGCGGGCGAGCTCAGTGAATCGCCGCCGGCATATCCGTCAGTCCCGCCGAAGCGCAGCCAATCCGCCGGCACGCCCAGCCATTGCGCAAGCGTACGAAGCTTTTCCTGCGTGGGAATCGCTTCGCCGACAAGCCACTTTCTGGCGGCATGCACCGTAATCGGCCGGCCTTCAAACCGGATATTGAACTCCCTTGCCAACTGGGTTGGACTGTCGGGAGAGTAATCCGCATTGCGCAGCGCCTGTTGCAAGCGCTCACTAAAGCTTTCTCGTTCGATAGATGGATTCATGACCGCGCACTATTCCATGCCGTGCCTTGACAGTCAGTCAATGGATGGAAGGAACTGACTGTGACCTAATGTGTTAAGAAAATGTAACACACAATGACAGCCAGACATCGGCTTTTTGCTTCGCAGGCACAATATCCTTACGCGCTAGATCAATAAATGCGTGAAAAGAGGCTAAAGAGGCGTGTCTGCGTAAAATTGCAATAACTGCAATTTTACGGGTCTTATTTTCCAAGCGGAAAATATAGATGGCATTACCTATGGATGTCTAATTTTCAATTACTTGAAAACGGACGATTCCGTCGGCGTTTGTCTTGCGCTCGAGCAAGCCGTCAAACCACAGCTTGTGAAGGTGGGCAAGCGCCTCGCCCAGGGCGAAAGTGAGCTGGTGAGCATCCAGCGGGCGGCGGAACATGACGGGCACGATGTCCGAAGCCGATTGTGGTTTGGCGGCGCAAGCGTCAAGAACTTCCGCCAGCCGATCGCGGTGATGTTCCTGCAGCTGTCCGATGCGGGTATGCAGCCCGCGGAATGGCTTGCCGTGCGAGGGGAGGACAAGCGTGTCCTCTGGCAGGCCGGCGTACTTGGCCAGCGAATCGAGATAGAGTTGAACCGGGTTGGCTTCCGGCTCGACGGCAAACACCGATACATTGGTCGAAATTCGGGGCAGTACCATGTCGCCCGAAATCAGTACCTTCAGGTCTTCACAGAACAGCGAGACATGTTCGGTTGAATGGCCGAAGCCGGTGATCACACGCCAGTCGTGCTTTCCGATCCGCAACTTCTGTCCGTCGTGGAGGCGACGGTAGTCCGCCGGTACGGCGGGCACCAGCGTTGGATAGTAGTTCTTGCGCCCGGCCAGTATTTCCAGCGTCGCCTCATCCTTCAGTCCGTGGCGCTGGAAATGCGGACTCATCGCCGTCCCGTCCACGCCCGGCAGCGAAGCGGCCATCATCTGTGCAAACCCGAATTCGCCCGCGCTCATCCACAGCGGCGCATTCCAGCGCCGGCACAACCAGTCCGCCAAGCCAACGTGGTCCGGATGGCTATGGGTAACCATCACCCGCAGCACCGGCAGCCCTTCCAGTCCATCGGCGAAAATGCTTTCCCATGCGGCGCGCGTCGCATCGGTGGCGATGCCGCAGTCGACCACCGTCCAGCCCTCGTTGTCGCGCAACAACCAGAGGTTGATGTGGTCGAGCGCGAACGGCAGGCCCATGCGCAGCCAGAATACGCCGGGAGCGACTTCGCGGAGCGCGCCCGGCGCCGGGAGGATGTCGCCGAAGGCATAGCTGAGTTGCGATTCAAGCGGATTCATTGCCGATATTTCCTGAATTTAATTTCCGGGCCTGCATGTTCACATTTCACATGGTCGCGTCTACAATGCGCTTTACGTTAACGTAAACTGCAACCGCCTCTTGCGATTCTAAAACCAAACCGTTTTTGTTGCTGGAGCCGGCCAGATTCCGCCATGCCGACCTATACCATTACCGAACTTGCGCGCGAATTCGACATCACGCCGCGGGCCATCCGCTTCTACGAAGACCAGGGACTGCTCAGCCCCAAGCGCGAAGGCGCCGGCGGCCGCACGCGCGTCTACAGCGCTCGCGAACGCACACGCCTGAAGCTGACGCTGCGCGGCAAGCGGCTCGGCCTGAGCCTGCAGGAAATCAAGGCACTGGTCGACATGTACGAATCCCCGAAGGACACGACGGCGCAGCTCAAGCGCTTCCTTACCGTCCTCGCGCAGCACCGGGAAACGCTGGAGCGCCAGCGCGAAGATCTCGAGGTGACGCTGGCCGAGATCGCCGCGCACGAAGAGGAGTGCCTTCGTCTGCTGGAGGGGGAAAAGACGGGCAAACCCGCTGTCGCAAAGAAACCTGCCGCCCGCAAGCTGAAGGACGCCGCCTGAGCAGGTCGGTTACCGTAATTTCACCGTATTTGCTTTACGTTTACGTAAACGTAAATTGGAAGTATGATTCAGCATCATCGGCGGCCGGCTTGGCCTTTTGCGCTCCGGCTGTCATCACTCCAACAATGCGAGGACGACATGATCCATTTGCCCGGCTTGACCTTTGACCATGGCGAAGACATCGCCGCGCTGCGCGAGACCGTGCAGCAGTTTGCGCAGGCGGAGATCGCGCCGCGCGCCGCCGAAATCGACCGCAGCGATCAGTTCCCGATGGATCTGTGGAAGAAGATGGGTGAACTCGGCCTGCTTGGCATCACGGTGAGCGAGGAATACGGCGGCACCGACATGGGCTACCTCGCGCACATCGTTGCGATGGAAGAGATTTCCCGTGCCTCGGCCTCGGTCGGCCTGTCCTACGGCGCCCACTCCAACCTGTGCGTCAACCAGATCAAGCGTAACGGCACCGAAGAGCAAAAGCAGAAATACCTGCCCAAACTGATTTCCGGCGAGCATGTCGGCGCACTCGCCATGTCCGAGCCGAACGCCGGCTCCGACGTCGTCAGCATGAAGCTGCGCGCCGACTGGAAGGGCGACCGCTGGGTGCTCAACGGCACCAAGATGTGGATCACCAACGGCCCCGACGCCGACGTGCTCGTCGTCTACGCCAAGAACGACATCGAAGCCGGCCCGCGCGGCATGACTGCCTTCCTGATCGAGAAGGGTTTCAAGGGCTTCTCCGTTGCGCAGAAACTCGACAAGCTCGGCATGCGCGGTTCGCATACCGGCGAACTGGTCTTCGAAAACTGCGAGGTGCCGGCGGAAAACGTGCTCGGCGGCCTCGGCAAGGGCGTCAATGTGCTGATGTCCGGCCTCGACTTCGAACGCACCGTACTGTCCGGCGGCCCGCTCGGCATCATGCAGGCTTGCATGGACGCCGTTGTTCCCTACGTCCACGACCGCAAGCAGTTCGGCCAGCCGATCGGCGAATTCCAGCTGATGCAGGGCAAGCTCGCCGATATGTATTCGACCATGATGGCCTGCAAGGCCTACGTGTATGCAGTCGGCCAGGCCTGCGACCGTGCCAAGACGCCGGAGCTGGTGCGCGCGCTCCGTAAAGACGCGGCCGGCGCGATCCTGTACTCCGCCGAGAAGGCGACGTGGATGGCCGGCGAGGCGATCCAGGCGCTGGGCGGCAACGGCTACATCAACGAGTACCCCGTCGGCCGCCTGTGGCGCGATGCGAAGCTGTATGAGATCGGCGCGGGGACGAGCGAGATTCGCCGGATGCTGATCGGACGCGAGTTGTTTGCCGAGACGAAGTAGGGCAAACAACACCACAAGACGGTCCCCTCCCCCTCTTAGGGGGAGGGCTAGGGTGGGGGGTGAGGTTGAACAATCGCAGTCACATGCACGACCTCCCCCCATCCCAACCTTCCCCCTGAAAGGGGGAAGGGGCCCGTAGTCAAATGCATTGTTGGCTGAGACACCCATGCACTCCCCCGATCACAATTACCGCAAAGTTGTCGAAGCCGGCTTCGCCGAAGCCGCCTTCCTTTCCGAACTCGGCATCAAGCTCGTCGAGTGCGGCCCCGGCTGGTGCGAAGCATCCCTGCGCATCGAGCCGCGTCACCTGCAGCACACCGGCGTCATCCACGCCGGTGTGCAGGCGACCATCGCGGACCACACCGCGGGCGGAGCGGCGATGACGGTAACGGGCGCGGACGACTTCATCCTCACCACCGAATTCAAGATCCACCTGCTGCGCGCAGGCGCCGGCGACGCGTTGCTGTGCCGCGCCCAAGTGCTCAAACCTGGCAAGGCCTTCCACGTCGTCGAATCGGAAGTGTTTGCGCTGGCCGGCGACAAGAAAACGCTGATCAGCAAATTGACGGCGACCATGGCGGTTCTGCCGAGGAGCAAGGCATGAGCATAGAATTCCCGCAATCCGTCCTGGCCGCAGTCCAGGCGATGATGAACCGATAACACACGCATCCGAGATGGCCTCACTCCACATTACAACTCCCTTGCTCCGCCACGGCCCTCTGTCGGCTGCGCTCGACAACAACATCGTGCTGAAAATGGAAAACCTCCAGCCCTCCGGCTCCTTCAAGCTGCGCGGCATCGGCACCATGTGCCAGCGCGCGGCGAGCAGCGGCGCGACGCATTTCGTCTGCCCGTCGGGCGGCAACGCCGGATTCGCGGCCGCCGTCGCAGGCGCGGCGCTCGGCGTGCGCACCACCATCCTGGTGCCGCAGACCACGCACGAATCCGTGCGCCAGAAGATCCGTGACATCGGCGCGGAATGCCTCGTGCACGGCAGCGTGTGGGATGAAACCAACGAAGAGGCGCTGCGCCTGTGCCGGCAGCCCGGTACGGTCTATATCCCGCCCTTCGACCACCCGGACATCTGGGACGGCAACGCCACGCTCATTGACGAAGCCGTCGCGCAAGCCCACGAGGCCGGATTCGACTTCGACGCGGTAATCTGCTCGGTCGGCGGCGGCGGGCTGCTGTGCGGCGTACTCGAGGGATTGCATCGCAACGGCAAGGCTCATGTACCGGTGGTCGCGGTCGAAACCGAAGGCGCAGCGTCGCTGCATACCGCGATCCACGCGGGCAAACTGGCGACCCTGCCGGCGATCACGTCGATCGCCACCACGCTGGGCGCCAAGCGCGTGGCGCAGCAGGCATTCGACTGGACGCGCAGGCACGACGTGCGCAGTTTCACGGTGACCGACGCGCAGGCGGTGGACGCCTGCCTGCGCTTTGCCGACGACATGCGCACCTTGGTGGAACCCGCCTGCGGCGCGGCACTCGCCGTTGCATATCAGCAATTGCCGCTCTTGAAAGAATTTCATGCGCCCTTGATCATTGTCTGCGGCGGCATCGGGGTGGATTTGGCTAAACTGGAGGCTTGGAAGAACCACTTCAAGCTATAGACCATGCCCCAGACCGCCTTTCCCAAACTTCTCTCGTCCCAAATCGCGTTCGACATCGCGCGTACCATCCTGGACGGCTTCGACAAGCATTACCGCCTGTTTCGGGACGAGAGCCTGGCGGCCAAGCGCTATTTTGAGAAAAGCGACTGGAAAACGGCGCAGCAGAAGGCTCGTGAACGCATCGCGTTCTACGACACCCGGGTGCAGGAGTGCGTGCAGATCCTGGAAGACGAGTACGACCAGGAAGAAATCGGCGATGAGGTTTGGCGCGAGGTGAAGCTGCACTACATCGGTCTGCTGATCAACCACAAGCAGCCCGAGCTGGCGGAGACCTTCTTCAATTCGGTGTGCTGCAACATCCTGCACCGCTCGTACTACCACAACGATTTCATCTTCGTGCGCCCGGCGGTGTCGACCGAGTACATCGAGACGGAAGAACTTCTGCCGACCTACCGCATGTACTACCCGGCCAAGGATGGCCTGCGCTACACGCTCAAGCGCATCGTCACCAACTTCCAGCTGTCGCCGCCCTTCGCCGACCTCGACCGCGACGTCGGCTTCGTCGAGGCGCGCATGCGTGCGATGTTCGGCAACGACCTGCTCGAGCCGAACCACCAGATCCAGGTGCTGGCCAGCCTGTTCTACCGCAACAAGGGTGCCTACATCGTCGGCAAGGGCATCAACGGCAACCGCATCTACCCGTTCGTCGTGCCCATCCTGTACAACCGCAAGGGCCAGCTGGTGCTGGACACAGTGCTGTTCGATCCGACGCTGATCACGGTGCTGTTCTCGTTCACCCGCGCCTACTTCATGGTCGACATGGAAGTGCCTTCCGCCTACGTGCACTTCCTGCGCTCGCTGATGCCCTACAAGCCGCGCAGCGAGATCTACACCATCCTCGGCCTGCAGAAGCAGGGCAAGGCAGCCTTCTATCGCGACTTCCTGCATCACCTGCGGCATTCGTCCGACTGCTTCGAAGCGGCGCCCGGTATCCGCGGCCTGGTGATGGTGGTGTTCGCGCTGCCGTCCTTCCCTTACGTGTTCAAGGTGATCAAGGATTATTTCCCGCCGCCGAAGGAAACCACGCGCGCCATCGTCAAGGAAAAGTACCTGCTGGTGAAAAACCACGACCGCGTCGGCCGCATGGCGGACACGCTGGAGTATTCGAACGTGGCCTTTCCGCGCGCGCGCTTTTCGTCCGAACTGCTGGCCGAGCTGAAGGAAGTCGCGCCGTCCATCGTCGAGGAAGAAGGCGACGAGATCATCATCAAGCACCTCTACATCGAGCGACGCATGACCCCGCTCAACATCTGGCTGGCCGAGGCGGAGAAACGCGGCGACCATGCGGCGGTCGAACATGGGATGGTCGAGTACGGCAATGTGATCAAGGAACTGGTCGGCGTCAACATCTTCCCTGGCGACATGCTGTACAAGAATTTCGGCGTGACCAAGCACGGCCGCGTGGTGTTCTACGACTACGACGAGATCGAGTACATCACCGACTGCAATTTCCGCGAAATCCCCGCGCCGCGCAACGAAGAGGACGAGATGTCCAGCGAACCGTGGTACCCGGTCGCGAAGAATGACGTATTCCCCGAGCAGTTCGGCACCTTCCTGCTCGGCAATCCGGAAGTGAGGAAGTACTTCCTGAAGCACCATGCCGACCTGCTGACGGCGCAATACTGGCAGCGTGCCAAGCAGCGCATCCTCGACGGTCACATCGAAGACGTGTTCCCGTATCCGCAGGAACTGCGCTTCAGCTACAAACCCCTACCCCCCGCGGCGCAGGCCGCCTAGCCACCTACTGGAGACATATCATGAGCGATCCTGTTGTTATCGTCGGTGCAGCACGTACTCCGATGGGCGCCTTCCAGGGCGATTTTTCCGCGCTGTCCGCGAGCGATCTCGGCGCTGTCGCCATCCGCGCTGCCGTCGAGCGTGCCGGCCTGGAGCCGAAGTTCGTCAACGAAGTCCTGTTCGGCAACTGCCTGATAGCAGGCCAGGGTCAGGCACCTGCTCGCCAGGCCGCGATCAAGGCCGGCATCCCGGTCTCCGCCGGCGCCGTTACGCTGTCGAAGATGTGCGGCTCGGCGATGAAGGCCGCGATGATCGGGTATGACTCCCTGCTCGCCGGCAGCAATGAAGTGGTGGTCGCGGGCGGCATGGAATCCATGACCAACGCGCCCTACCTGATCCCGAAGGCGCGCGGCGGCTATCGCATCGGCCACGCGATGATGTACGACCACATGATGCTCGACGGACTGGAAGACGCGTACGAGAAGGGCCGCTCCATGGGCACTTTCGGCGAAGACTGCGCCGCCAAGTACGAGTTCACCCGCGAGGCGCAGGATGCCTACGCTATCGAATCCGTGAAGCGCGCGCAGGCCGCGACCAACGACGGCTCCTTCAAGTGGGAAATCGCGCCGGTCACCATCGCCGGCAAGGCAGGCGATGTCGTGATCGACAAGGATGAGGGTCCGCTCAAGGCCAGGCTGGACAAGATCCCGTCGCTCAAGCCGGCGTTCAAGAAGGATGGCACGATCACCGCCGCTTCTTCTTCCTCGATCAACGACGGCGCCGCCGCGCTTGTGATGATGCGCGAATCGACCGCGCAGAAGCTAGGCTGCAAGCCGATCGCTCGCGTACTCGGCCATGCTACGCATGCGCAGGAACCGAACTGGTTCAGCACCGCGCCGATCGGCGCCATCGAGAAGCTGTACAAGAAGCTGAACCTGACCACCAAGGATGTGGATCTGTTCGAGATCAACGAGGCGTTCGCGGTGGTGCCGATGGCGGCGATGCGCGAGCATGGCATCCCGCACGACAAGATCAATATTCATGGTGGTGCCTGCGCGCTGGGGCATCCGATCGGCGCATCCGGTGCGCGCATTCTCGTCACGCTGATTGGTGCGTTGAAGAAGACCGGCGGCAAGCTGGGTGTGGCTTCGCTGTGCATTGGCGGCGGTGAAGGTACCGCGATGGCGATCGAATTGGTATAACTACTTCATCGTCAACCTCTGGCTGGCTCCTTCCCCCTTTCAGGGGGAAGGTTGGGATGGGGGTAGTGAGGCCGTTCGAACGATTGCGATTGTTTAACCTCACTACCCCCACCCTAACCCTCCCCCTGCAAGGGGGGGGGGGAACCGGTAGCCGGAAGACCGCACTCAGGTTCACATCATGCCCACCGCCCTCATCCTCGGCGCCTCCCGCGGCATCGGCCGCGAGTTCGTGCGCCAACTACTCGCCGACAACTGGCGCGTCATCGCCACCGCTCGCGACGACGCATCGCTTACTGAGCTGCGCAACGCAGGCGCCGAAACCTTCAAGCTCGACGTCGCCAACCCCGACTCGCTGGCTGGCCTCGGCTGGCAACTCGACGGCGAAAAACTGGATCTCGCCGTCTACGTCGCCGGTGTCTACGGCCCGCAGGCGCAGAGTGCCAAATCACCGCCGACTGCGCAGGACTTCGACAAGGTGATGCACACCAACGTCCTCGGCGCGATGCAGACGATACCGACAATCGCACCGATGGTGGAAGCCGCGCAGGGCAAGTTTGCATTCATCAGCAGCGGCATGGGCAGCATCGGCGAAACCGATACGACCTACGGCTGGCTGTACCGCACATCGAAGGCCGCGCTGAACATGGCGGTCAAGAGCGCGGCACTCGACTATCCGTCCGCCGTCTTTGTCGCAATGTGCCCCGGCTGGGTGCGCACAGACATGGGCGGGCCGAACGCCACGCTCGCCGTCGAAGACAGCGTGAGCGGCCTGCTGAACGTGATCGATGGATTGAAACAGGAAGACAGCGGTACATACCGCAATTACGCCGGACGCACGCTGTCCTGGTAAAGGGAAAACAACATGGTTCTGTCAGAACAACACGAAATGATCCGCGACGCGTTGCGCGCCTTTGCGCAGGAGCGCCTCGCGCCGAATGCAGCCCGCTGGGACAGGGAACACCACTTTCCCAAGGATGAGCTGAAAGGTCTCGCGGAACTCGGCGCCTTCGGTGTAGCCGTGCCGGAAGAACTCGGCGGCGCCGGCCTCGATTACCTGTCGCTGTCGCTCGTATTGGAAGAGATTGCGGCTGGCGACGGCGGCACCTCGACTGTCATTTCGGTCAACAACTGCCCGGTGTGCAGCATCGCGATGATGTATGCCAACGATGCGCAGAAGGAGCAATGGCTCAAGCCGCTCGCGCGCGGCGAAATGCTGGGCGCGTTTGCCTTGACTGAACCGCATGTCGGCAGCGATGCTTCCGCGCTTCGTACGACGGCAACGCGCGATGGCGACCATTACGTGCTCAACGGCGTCAAGCAGTTCATCACCAGCGGCAAATATGCTGACGTCGCCATCGTGATGGCGGTAACGGACAAGGAAGCCGGCAAGAAAGGCATCAGCGCCTTCTGGGTGCCGACCGACACGCCCGGCTACATCGTCGCCCGCCTCGAGGAAAAGATGGGTCAGCATTCCTCGGACACCGCGCAGATCCTGTTCGAGAACTGCCGCATCCCGGCACAAAACCTGATCGGTGAAGAGGGACAGGGCTACAAGATCGCGCTGTCGGGCCTGGAAGGTGGCCGTATTGGCATCGCTTCGCAATCGGTCGGCATGGCACGTGCGGCATTTGAAGCGGCACTGTCCTATGCGAAGGAGCGCACAAGCTTCGGCAAGACGCTGTTCGAACACCAGGCCGTGCAGTTCAAGCTGTCCGAGATGGCGACGCAGATCGAAGCCGCACGCCAACTGATCTGGCACGCCGCCAGCCTGAAAGACGCCGGCAAACCCTGCCTGAAGGAAGCAGCGATGGCCAAGATGTTCGCCAGCGAAATGGCCGAGCGCGTCTGCTCGGATGCGATCCAGATCCACGGCGGTTACGGTTATGTGAGTGACTTCCCGGTCGAGCGCATCTACCGCGACGTGCGCGTGTGCCAGATCTACGAAGGCACCAGTGAAATCCAGAAGATCCTGATCAGCCGCGCGCTGGCATAAACAAGGGGGACGTCATGCCGATGAAAAAAGGATACAAGGCGCTGGTCGATGAAGCGATGGCACAGGTCAAGACCTACAGCGTGGAAGAGGCGAAGGCGAAGTTGGATGACCCGAACGTGCAGTTCGTCGATGTGCGCGACGTGCGCGAACTGGAGCGTGAAGGCATCATCCCCGGTGCGTTTCCTGCGCCGCGCGGCATGATCGAATTCTGGGTCGATCCCGACTCGCCCTACTTCAAGCCGGTGTTCGGCGAGAAGAAGGAATTCATTTTCTTTTGCGCGGCAGGCTGGCGCAGCGCGCTCACGACCAAGACCGTGCAGGACATGGGCCTGGAAAACGCCGCGCATATCGAAGGCGGCTTCAGTGCGTGGAAGGCTGCGGGCGCTCCTGTGGCCGAAAAGGCGAAGAAAGCGTAATGACAAAGAAAGAAGTGCAACCCTGCCCCTGCGGCGGTCCTGCGTATGAAAGCTGCTGCGGTCGCTTCATCGACAGGGATGACATACCCGAGACTGCGGAGCAG
>CBIHRW010000111.1:0-13910 GCA_966212545.1 uncultured Noviherbaspirillum sp. | reverse complement strand
ACACGTGGCCTCTCCCTTACCAAGGGAGTGCTCTACCACTGAGCTACAAGGGCATCTTTGCCGTCCGCATCAACTGCTGCGTCCAGCCAAAAACTGGAGCGGGTGAAGGGAATCGAACCCTCGTCGTAAGCTTGGAAGGCTTCAGCTCTACCATTGAGCTACACCCGCAAGGACCTTCAACCGCAAACTCACCTGCTTAGACACTGGTGGAGGGGGCTGGATTCGAACCAGCGTACTCGTAAGAGGGCAGATTTACAGTCTGCTGCCATTAACCACTCGGCCACCCCTCCGCAGGGAACCTCAAACTATAGTAGAGACACCCCAAATCTGTCAACCACAAAATCTGTTTCGACAGTAATTTTTTGAAGACCCTTCATTGAATCCGGGATTGAATCCGGTTTTTGGCGCAGCCAAGTCGGGGAGCTCAGGTTCAGAAACGCGTTTCCCTTGCAGCGGTGAGAAAGTCGTCAAGAATCGGGGTGCAATCCAGCAACTCGGCGCTGCCGGCCCGGTGGAATTCTGGATGCCATTGCAGGCCCATTACAAAGCGGGCTTTTCTGTAACGGATTGCCTCCACGATGTTGTCGTTGCCGGATACGGCTTCGACGACAAGATCGCGGCCGAGATCCTTGACCGCCTGGTGATGGATCGAGTTCACCAGCGCTTCCCCCGTTGCCGGATAGAGGTTACCCAGCGCCGAACCCTGAGGGAAATGGATGATGTGATAGTGACTGTCGTACAAGTCGCTGACGTGCTGGATCGCGGTGGGCACGTCGGAGGCGATGTCCTGATATAGGGTGCCGCCGAAAGCAACATTGATCAGTTGGCATCCCCGGCAAATGCCGAGAACCGGCTTGCCGGCCTCGACGAACTCATGCAGTAGCTCCAGTTCGTACATGTCACGGGCGCGGTCGCCGCTCCATTCCGGGCGAGTGGCCATTTCCGAATACGTTTGGGGTGAGACGTCGGCACCGCCCTGCAGCACCAGGCCGTCAAGGTGCTTGGCGTAATCGCGGAGACGGATATTGCTTGGGTGCAATATTCCATTGTTGTTGACGGTGGGGATCATGAAGACCATGACATCCCGTGACATGACCCATTGCGCAATCGACTCTTCCAAGTACTGCAAGGTCTTGCTGCGCAATCCCTTGGCACCCGCCTCGGGATGAAAAATGCGGGCAGAAATACCGATTTTCAGGGTGCGCTGGGTGATGCGGCGCAGGACGCGGTCCGACAGGGCGCGCACGCGGGCGGCGACGATCCTCTGGGTTTGCGCCCACGGCGAATCGTTGCGGCGAAACTGGCGCGCGCGGTCGTCGGCCGAGTCGAGAGGCGCGTGGACGGTTTCGGCAGAGGACTGGAAAGTGGATGTATGAGTGCTCTTCTTTTCGGACATAAGGTAAATAAAACAACAGAGGATGCTGTCGCATGGCGCTGAATAACACTGTGACCGCCGTGTTGCCGTACAGGTTCATTGCACGTCCGCCCTGTCCGATCACCTATCAGGATTACAATGTGCGCCGATTCGATTTGAGTGGAATGACAATGATCACCATTTATCATAATCCGCGTTGCTCCAAGTCGCGCGAAACCTTGTCCCTTGTCGAAGCGTTCGGGACGCGTAACCAGGTTCCGGTCGAGGTGGTGGATTACCTGAAAACGCCGCCGACCTTCGAGCAGCTTTCGTCATTGCTGCGCACGCTTGGATGCGGCGTGCACGAGATGGTAAGGACCAATGAAGAAGAGTTCGGTGCGCTGAAGCTGGAAAACGCCGGCGAGGAAGACATGTTGCGCGCCGTTGCCACCCATCCGAAGTTGCTGCAGCGTCCGATCGTGGCGTACAAGGGGCGTGCAGTGATTGGCAGGCCGCCGGAACGCGTGCTCGAATTGCTGGGTTCGGAATAAGGCTGGCGCCGCGACGAAAACAGTTCAAGCTGCACCCGGTGGTTTGATGCCGTTCTTTTTCAGGATGCTCTGGTACAGCTCAGAAAGCGGCACCAGGCGGGGGTTGTTCGGATCCAGCCGGCGCGCCGCGTCGATGTAGCCCTTGACCTGCTCGCCGAGCTTGCCCTCCCAGCCGACATTTTCCAGGTACTTGAGGACCGCGACCGCGGCATTGAATACGACCTGGGGGTTGTTCGGGAGCTTGTGCACCGCGGCGGTCATGAGCTGCACTGCGCCCTGGTAATCGCCCTGCTTTGCCTTCTCGGCGCCGCTGGACACGAGGTCAACCACGTGGCGGCGGCTTTCTTTGGCAACCGTTTCCGCCAGCTCCCTCTTGCCGGCCGCCTCGAACACGCCCATCGCTTTGGCGAGGGCAGCATCGTCAGCGGCATTGCTCATGACATCGCGCATCACTTCGGCGGCGCCGTTGTCAAGCGAGTGGTCGAGGCAGTTTCTGGCCAGCTCCATCCTGAGGTCGTTGGAAATACCGATGGTGTCGCGGCATGCAGCGACAGCGGCAGACAGTTCCTCGGCGGCCTTGTCGTGGTTGCCCAGTTCCGTCTGGACCAGCGCGGACGACAGCGCCCGGCAGGCCGGCGTCTTTTCGAGGTTGCCGAGCGACTTTTCCATGTCGCGGATGACGGAGGACGCCTGCTGCGTGTCACCCTTCTTGACCAGCGTGCGAACCAGCCTCACATGGTCTTCCGGATCCCGGAATTCGGAATACTTGGCTTTGGCCACGACCTTCTGGAAAGATTTTTCGGCCGTTTCCACGTCCCCGGTCTCCAGCGCGACATCGCCCAGTTTTCGGATGCGGCGCACGGCATGCGGCGAGATGGCGACGGCGTCGGCAAGAACGTCCTTGGCCTGCGGCAGCTGATCCATCGCTTCGTGTGCCTTGGCTAGCCAGTCGTAGGCGTCCATGTATTTGCTGTTTTCCTCGACCAGCGCCTGCAGCAGCGCCTCCGCGTCGCCGTACTCGCCCTGCATGAACAACGTCTTCGCCAGTCCCAGCCGCGCCCAGGCCACTGCCTTGGTCGCCAGCAGCTCCTGGTAAATCTTTTCCGCCTCCGGCGCCTCGCCAAGAATCACATGCAGCTCGGCACGCAGGCGCATGAAGTCAACCGCATACTTGGGATACTTGCCCTCGCCGATACGGCAGATGTCAATCGCTTCGAGCAGGTTGCCGTGTTCCATCAGATGGTAGGCCGGCAGGAAGGCCGTGCGTTTTTCGATGGCGCGCGCGATGCGGTCCATCAGGGTGTCGGCGGTGAACGGCTTGAGGATGTAATCGGTCGGCGCCAGTTCGGCGGCGCTTACCACCTTCTCATAGGCGCGCTCGGCAGTGACGATGATGAAGATGGTCCACAACGGGATCAGCTTGTTGTGCCGCAGGTCTTCCAGCAATTGCTGGCCGTCCTGGCCGTCGCCGAGGTCGTACTCACAGAGGATGAGGTCGTAGGACTTGTTCTTGAGCGGGCGGATCGCTGTGCCGGAGCTGACGGCATGGTCGATCTTGTTGATGCCGCAGAGGTTGAGCATGTTGTGAAGATTGGAACGCATGCCCGAGTGCGGCTCGACGATCAATGCGGTCAAACTACGAAGCGATGACATTTATCCCAATTCCGAGCAACGCGATCTGTGTAAATGCGGGCGGGCCGGCTTTCCGGTCTCCAAGGATGTCAAAATACCACTGTCGGAGGGAAAAGCAAACCTGTCTGTGGCAGCGGGAGGAATTTTGCATTCCCGCGCCCGGCATCTCATGGCTGCTCGGAAGGTCGCATGCGCACGGCGGCCAGTACGGCCAGCGCGCAGAAAAGGGCAACCAGCAGGAAAGTTTCATTGAAGGCACGCAGGCGGGCATCCTGCACCGTGCCCATGCCCCCCTGATAGACGGCAAGACGCCATTCGAGCACGATGCCGACCAGGCTCACGCCGATGGTGCCGCCCAGTTGGCGGACGAAGTTGATGGTGCTGGCGCCCTGCGCAATCAGGCCGAAGTCGACGCCGCGCATGGCGCCCAGGCTGAGCGAAGGCAGGACAAAGCCGAGCCCGACGCGGCCGATGATGGCCCATGCCATCAATGTGATATATCCCGTTGTGGCGGAACCGATGGCCATCAGCCCGAAGGACAGCGCGAGCAGGCACAGCCCGATCGAGACGAGGATGTTCGGCGGCACCACGTCGGCCAGCTTGCCGGCGACGATGATGGTGACCGCCAGCACGCCCCCAGCCGGCAGCAGAACCATGCCGGCCTCCGAAGGTGAATAGTGAAGGGCCATCTGCATGTACACCGGGAACAGGTAAGTGGACCCAAACAGTCCGGCGCCGTAAATGAAGGCGACCAGCGCGCCCATCGAGAACTGGCGGTAGCGGAACAGCTGCATGTTGATCAGCCCGTTTTCGTTGCGCCGCTGGTAGACAACGAAGCCGCCGAAGCCTGCCAGGCCGACTGCGATCATGGGCACCGACTGGAGGAATCCGTCATGCAGATGGACGAGGCCGTTGAGGAGGCCGGTTGTGGCAATACCGGCCAGCAGCAATCCTTTCCAGTCGAGCGCGCTGGACTCGCCCATCATCGGCGAGTTGACGGCAAGCAGGCGGCGGATCATGTACAGCACGACGAGGCAGAACGGCACCACCGCGAAGAAGATGGAGCGCCAGCCAAACTGCTCAACAAGGAATCCGCCGACGCCGGGGCCGATCGCAGGCGCCAGCACGACGCCGAAGCCGAAGATGCCCATCGCCTGCCCCTGCATCTGTTTCGGGAAGGCGCGCAGCACCACGATGGAAGGAATCGGTTGCATGATGCCGGCGGCGAGACCTTCGACCACCCGCATCGACAACAGCATCGGATAGTTAAGGCTGAAGCCGCCGACGACACCGCCGGCCAGCAGCAACAAGGTGGCACCGGTGTAGGTACGGCGCAGGCCGTAGCGAAGCAGGAGCCAGGGCGTGGCCAGCATCGACAGCGTCATCGCCAGCATGAAGCTGGCGGACACCCACTGCGCCCGCTCCTGGCCGAGCACGAAATGCTCACTGAGATCGGGCACGGCGACGTTGACGATGGTGGAAGACATGATCGACGCCATGCTGCCGATCATCACGGTGAACAGCACCAGCCATTTGTAGCGGCTGCCATAGAGCTGGTTGAGCTGTTCGAAGGTGGGTTGCATCCCGGGAAAAGTGCCGACGGCAAGAAGCCTGTCAGTATAGGGGGTTACGGGAAAACTTGCCCATCAGCACCCTGGGCAGGTCAGGCTGACCACTTCGGCAATAATGAATACTGCGGCGGACCACACGACCGTGGAGCCGAACGGCAGGCACATCACGACACCGCGCAGCTTGAACAATACGTCGCCCGGCAGGCGCCCGACCCGCAGCTTGTCGAACCAAGGCATCAGCGGATAGAAGATGAACAATCCGATGAAGATGACGACAACCCAGCGGATCATGGCACTCCTTTCACATCAAGCAAGGATCAAAGCAGTTTGCCTATGCCGACCGCGAGCGCCGACAACAGCAGGGTCGACGCAAACGGCAGGAAAAACTTGCGCCCGAACAGGGTAAAGCGTACGTCGCCGGGCAAGCGACCAATGCCCAGCTTCTCCAGCCAGGGCATCGCCGCCGAAAACACGACCAGCGCGAGGAAAATGGTAAGGACCCAGCGAATCATGCGGCCTCGCGTTATTCATTGAAATGTTGACAGGCACAGCAGCATCATAAGCGGTGGCTGCGGTCGTTGCGGGCGAATTTTCCGGGCAGCTCCGCGCCCTTTCCGACGACAAGGACCTTGAATAGTTCGCCCATCTCGGCAGGCGAGATCAATTTGTGCACGGCATTCGCCTGGGCGAGATAGCGCACCTGGTCTTCCGGCGGGGTGCGCAGCAGCAGGTCGCCAATGCCGCCATCCAGCAGGAAAGCGGCCTGGGTGGTGTAACCGAGCAGGTCGAGGCCGTCGTCGACTGCGGCGCGGGCCATCGCGGTGAAATCGACATGGGCCGTGACGTCCTGCAAGCCCGGCAGGTAGAACGGATCGGGGTGCGCGTGGTGGCGGTAGTGACACATGAGTGTGCCCTGCCCGCGCTGCTCATGGTAATACTCGTGCGCGGGAAAACCGTAGTCGATCAGCACGGCAGCCCCGCCGCGCCCGGTGGCATCATGTGCAGCCCGGAACATGGCAGCAAGGGAACGCATGAAGCCAGAAGCGACCGGATGAACTTCAGTCAGGTAGCCGACCGGCAGTTCTTCTGCGCCCGGGATCTGCGCAATCAGTTCCGGGTTGCAAGGCCGGTCATCGAACACGAAATGCCGATCCGACAATGCGACGCCGCGCTCCATCCAGCCGCTCCTGGTCTTGACGACGAGATTGACGGGCATGGCGTCGAGCACTTCGTTGCCGATGACGACGCCGGAAAAAGCGTCCGGCATGCGGTCCAGCCAGGACACCTCCGGGAAATCGCGCAGGTTTTCTTCCTGGCGCGCCCGCAGTTCGCCGGACAGGTCGACGATCTGGTAGCGGTCGATCTTCACGCCGGCGGCCTTCAGTTCGGTCAGGATATCGCGCGCCAGCTTGCCGGTACCGGCGCCGAACTCCATGATCTGCGGCGAAGTCTGCCCCATCAGGTCGGCGGCAACATGGGCCAGCGCAGCGCCAAAAAGCGGCGTAATTTCGGGCGCGGTTGTAAAATCTCCGTCTTTACCGAGTTTTGCCGCCCCGCCACTGTAATAACCCAGGCCGGGCGCATACAGTACCTGCTCCATGTAACGGGAGAACGGCATCCAGCCGGAATTGGCCTGAATGTCGTCGGCGATGAGCTTGTGGAGGGCGCGTGACGCGCTCTGCGCGTCCAGAGTGGGTTCTGGCAGTTGGAGTTGCATGCCCGGTATTGTATTGAAATCGGCCCGGGGCTTGTGAACAAATCCGGGCTACGGAATCTCTCTCCGTGGATGAAATGACAACATCCCCTGGAATCAAGAATACTTCTATGACCACTGGAAACGCCAAAGTTGCCCTCGTGACCGGCGCCGCCAAACGCATCGGACGCCATATCGCCCTTGCACTTGCGCAGCGCGGTTGGGATGTGGTCGTGCATTTCGGCCACTCGGAGGAAGAAGCACGGGCGACGGTGCGCGACATCGAGCAACTCGGTCGCCGCGCCGCCGCCGTGCAATGCGACCTGGCGGATGAACAGGCAGTCAACGCGTTGCTCGCAAAGGCCAGTTGCGAACTCGGCCCCGTCTCATGCGTCGTCAATAATGCATCACTGTTCGAGAACGACAGTGCGGCGGACTTCACGGTCGCCAATCTCGACAAGCATATGCATGCCAATCTTGCAGCGCCGGTGCTGCTTGCGCGCGCGCTGCATGGTTCCACACCGGATGGCGAACAATCGGTCGTGATCAACTTGCTCGACCAGAAGTTGTACAACCTGAATCCCGACTTCCTGTCCTATACCTTGTCAAAGGCAGCCCTGCACACCGCCACCACCGTCCTGGCCCAGGCACTGGCGCCGAAGGTACGCGTCGTAGGTGTCGCTCCCGGCCTCACGCTGGTTTCCGGCAAGCAGACCGAGGAAGGTTTCACGAAGGCGCACAAGATGACTCCGCTCGGCCGCTCCAGCACGCCGGAGGATGTCGCCAGCGCCGTCTGTTTTGCCGCCGAAAATCAGTCGATGACCGGCACCACCCTGCTGGTCGACGGCGGCCAGCATTTACTCCCCCTGCAGCGCGACGTGATGTTCGTTGCACAATAAAGTTGAAATCATGCTCTCCTCCCTTTCGCATCCCGCCCTTGCCGACTGCCGGCGCCTGTTCCTCCGCAACTACGAGGTGATGATCAACATTGGCGTCCACGAATTCGAAAAGAAGGGCGAACAGCGGGTGCTGGTCAATGTCGACCTGTTCATCCCGCTGTCGGAATCGACGCCGAAGGAAGACCACCTGGTTGAAGTCGTCGACTACGACTTCATGCGCGATACCATCGCCAAGCGCATGGCGCAGGGACACATCCACCTGCAGGAAACCCTGTGCGACGACGTGGCGCGCTCGATGCTGTCGCATCCGAAGGTGCGCGCGGTGCGCGTGTCGACCGAGAAGCCGGACGTCTATCCGGACTGCGATGCCGTGGGCGTGGAAGTCATCCACATCAAGTCGTGAAGATGGGAAGTGAAATGAGCGAAGTCTCTCTACAGGAAACTGCGCAGGAAGCTGCACAGGAATCCGCGATCAGCGCGAAGAAGGCCGAGAAGATCGCCTACGAGAACAACAAGCTGCACAAGCGTCTGTGCCGCCTGGTCGGCCAGGCGATCGGCGATTTCAACATGATCGAGGACGGCGACAAGGTGATGGTCTGCCTGTCCGGCGGCAAGGACAGCTACGGTCTGCTCGATATCCTGCTCACGCTGCGCGAGCGCGCGCCGATCCATTTCGACATCGTCGCGGTCAATCTCGACCAGAAGCAGCCGGGCTTCCCTGAACACGTGCTGCCGGAGTACCTGACGAAGATCGGCGTGCCCTTCCACATCGAGAACCAGGACACCTACAGCATCGTCAAGCGCGTGATCCCGGAGGGGAAAACCACGTGCTCGCTGTGCTCGCGCCTGCGCCGCGGCATCCTGTATCGGGTCGCGGATGAGCTCGGAGCAACCAAGATTGCGCTCGGCCACCACCGCGACGACATTCTGGAAACCTTCTTCCTCAACATGTTCTTCGGCGCCAAGCTGAAGGGCATGCCGCCCAAGCTGCAATCGGACGACGGCAAGCACATCGTGATCCGGCCGCTGGCCTACGTGAAGGAAGAGGACATGGAGCGCTTCGCGGAAGTACGGCAATTTCCGATCATCCCTTGCAACCTGTGCGGCAGCCAGGAGAACCTGCAGCGCAAGCACATCAAGGCGATGCTGCGCGAATGGGAAAAGAAGCATCCGGGGCGGGTGGAGAACATCTTCTCCGCGCTGTCCACCGTAGCGCCCTCGCATCTGATGGACAGCAAGCTGTTCGACTTCGTCGGTCTGAAGGCAACCGGGGAAGCATCAGCGGATGGTGACATCGCGTTTGATGAAGAACCTTGCGCGCCGCCCGCAAACAACGTGGTGCGCTTCAGCGGGCCGGATGATTAACGTCCCTGAGCCTGAACCGGGCGGAGGAATTGCCCGCCCTACTCCTTCGCCGCCAGCGCGTGGCAATCGTCGATCCATTTCTGCAAACGCTTTGCCGCGTGCGCCTTCTGCTCCGGCGTCGCGATATTGACGATCGTCGCCACCAGTTGCGCCATGCCTTCCGTTGAGCCGTCAAAGAATGCCTTGTGCTCGGCGTAGGTGAAGTTTGCGAAACTTTGGGCAATGAATTCCCGGATCATTTTCGATACGACGTCACGTGAGGGACGTTCTGCCTGGACCTTGCGCAGCAGGCGGATCATTTCCTGCTGGCGCCGCTGGCGTTCCGCCATCCACACCTCGTAGTCCAGCGGGCGGGCGTCGGAGGCGCGACGAATTTGCGCTTCCTGTTCCTCGCTGAAATTGCCGAACCAGTATTCGGCCTGCTTCATCACTTTCTTGTAACGATGCTGTTGACGGTCGTCAATGGTGCCCTGCAAATACTCTTTACGATACTGCTCGTTATTGGAGGCGAACTTCTTTTCGAGGTGCGCGATCTGCTGCGGCTGGATTGCCATCGCCATGTCGGTCAGTTCGGGGACGGCTTTTTCGAGCACAAGCGCCGCGCGCTTGCGGACAGCACCGAAGTCGTCGCGCACTTCGGCCGCCGTCGTGGAGCCGCGCTGGATGCGCTGCCGGACCTGGTCGAGCAACTGCGCGTAATCCCGCAGCTGGGTCTGGCGGTGCCAGTCGAACAGGCGATCGATGTGCGTCCTGACCCAGGGTTTCTGCTCATCGGTGAAGTCGACGTAGCCGTTCAGCCACCAGTACACGAAGGTGTCGCCGTTCGCATAACCGAGGCGCAACGCGCTGCAGCCGGCCAGCAGTGCTGCCACGAGGACAAGCGCGAGACGAACAGATAAGGCGCAATAAGGGCGAAAATGTCGCATGCTAGAATTTTGCTTCAATTCCACTGATCTTCCATGAATATAGTCATTCTTGCTGCCGGCATGGGAAAGCGCATGCAATCCGCATTGCCGAAGGTGCTGCATCCGCTGGCGGGCAAACCGCTGCTGTCGCACGTCATTGATACCGCCCGCGCGCTGTCTCCGGAAAGGCTGTGCGTGATTTACGGACATGGCGGCGACGCTGTGCCGGGAGCCTGCCGTTCCGACGACATCACCTTTGCCAAGCAGGAGCCGCAACTGGGCACCGGGCACGCAGTCATGCAGGCGGTTCCCCACCTGTCGGACGACGTGCCGACCCTGATCCTGTACGGCGATGTCCCGCTGACAACGAAGGATTCACTGCAGCAACTGTTGGACAGCGCAGGCGCGAATAAGTTGGCGATCCTCACTATTGATTTGGAGGATCCCACCGGCTACGGGCGCATCCTGCGCGAGGGCGGCAAGATCGTCGGCATCGTCGAACAGAAGGATGCGAGCGAACAGCAACGCGCGATCCGGGAAGTCAACACCGGCATCATGGTCGTGCCGACGGCGAAGCTGAAAAAATGGCTGTCGACGCTATCCAACGACAACGCGCAGAAAGAGTATTACCTGACCGATATCGTGGCGCGCGCCGTCGCTGACGACGTTCCTGTCGTCTCGGCGCAGCCGGCCGCGGTATGGGAAACACTGGGCGTCAACAGCAAGGTGCAACTGGCGGAACTGGAACGTACACACCAGCGCAATATCGCCAATGCCCTTCTCGAACAAGGCGTCACCCTGGCCGATCCGGCTCGCATTGATGTGCGCGGCTCGCTGTCCTGCGGACGTGACGTCAGCATCGACGTCAACTGCATCTTCGAGGGCACGGTCGAACTGGAAGAAGGCGTGCGTATCGGCGCGCATTGCGTGATCAGGAATGCACGCATTGCCAAGGGCGCCGAGATCAAGCCGTTCTGCCACATCGAGGATGCCGTGGTCGGCCCGGCTTCAGCCATCGGCCCGTATGCCCGCCTGCGTCCCGGCACCGAGCTGGGCGACGATGTCCATGTCGGCAATTTCGTCGAGGTGAAGAACAGCCGGATTGCCGCGCACAGCAAGGCGAACCATCTCGCCTATGTCGGCGATGCCGACGTGGGGTCGCGCGTGAACATCGGCGCGGGCACGATCACCTGCAATTACGACGGCGCGAACAAGTTCCGCACGATCATCGAGGACGACGCCTTCATCGGCAGCGATACGCAGCTGGTGGCGCCGGTCCGTGTCGGCAAGGGCGCGACGCTGGGCGCGGGCACGACCCTGACCAAGGATGCGCCGGAAGGAAAGCTGACTGTGTCGCGCGCCAGGCAGGTGACCATCGAGAACTGGAAGCGGCCGGTCAAGATCAAGAAGTAAGCCTTGTTCGCGGCCCGCTGAAACCGGGTCGCGCAGCGGAACTCCGGACGGGCGTTCAGACGTCGATCCGCGTCTCGAACTTGCTCCTGTGGATGGAAAAGAAACTGCGTACGTTGCGCACGTTGGCGTGCGACGCAAACAACCGGTGCGCAAGTGCGTGATAGGCCGGCATGTCGGCCACCTGCACGATCAGGATGAAATCTGGGCCGGGCGACACGCGGTAGCACTGCAGCACGGCCGGCTCGCCGGCGACCAGCGCTTCGAATTCGTCCATTCGCTCGGCGGCCTGATGATCCAGGGTGATCTCGACGACCGCGGTGAGCGACGCTCCCACCTTGTCGGGCGCGACTATGGCGACCTGGCGCTCGATGATGCCAGCGTCGACCAGCCGCTTCACCCGGCGCAAACAGGTTGGCGGGGAAGCATGGACGGCGGCCGCCAACTCATTGTTCGTCCGCGAGGCGTCGGCCTGCAGTGCGTTGAGGATGCGACGGTCGAGCTCATCGAGAATCGGATCGGCGTTTTCCATATGATCAATTTCTTCAATTTAGATAAACTTTAGAAATTATATTTCATCGATTCCATCGATCGATTTTTTTATTCATTTCTTCTGCAATTTCGCAAACTTATTTCACACCCTATCTCCTACGATACGAACGTTCAACAACAATTCGTAGGGAGCTCCTATGTGTGGAATCGTCGGCGCGGTCGCGCAACGCAATATCACCCCCATCCTGTTGCAAGGCCTGAAACGCCTGGAATACCGCGGCTACGATTCCTGCGGCGTCGCGCTGCATGTGGACGGCCGGCTGCAGCGCTCGCGCAGCACCTCCCGCGTTGCCGACCTGGAAAAGCAGGTCGACAACGCGCAGCTGTCCGGTTTCACCGGCATCGCCCACACCCGCTGGGCAACGCATGGCGCACCGGCCTCGCATAATGCCCACCCGCACTTCTCCCGCGAACGCATTGCGCTGGTCCATAACGGCATCATCGAGAACCACGACGAGCTGCGCGCTGAACTGACTTCAGCCGGCTACACGTTCGAAAGCCAGACCGACACCGAAGTCATCGCCCACCTGATCGACCACATGTACACCGGCGACCTGTTCGAAACCGTGCAGCAGGCCGTCAAGCGCCTGCACGGCGCCTATGCAATCGCCGTATTCAGCCGCGACGAACCGCATCGTGTCATCGGCGCCCGCCAGGGCTCACCGCTGATCGTGGGTGTGGGCAAGGGCGAGAACTTCCTTGCCTCGGACGCGATGGCGCTGGCCGGCACGACCGACCAGATCATCTACCTCGAGGAAGGCGATGTCGTGGACCTGCAATTGCAGCGCTACTGGATCACCGACGTCGACGGCAGGCAGGTCGAGCGTGAAGTGCGCACCGTGCACGCGCACACCGGCGCCGCCGAACTCGGGCCGTACCGCCACTACATGCAGAAGGAAATCTTCGAGCAGCCGCGCGCCATCGGCGACACGCTCGACGGCGTGTCGGGCATCATGCCGGAGCTGTTCGGCGACAAGGCCTACAACGTATTCAAGAAAATCGATTCCGTCCTGATCCTCGCCTGCGGCACCAGCTACTACGCCGGCGTGACCGCAAAATACTGGATCGAATCGATCGCCAAGCTGCCTGTCAATGTCGAAATCGCCAGCGAATACCGCTACCGCGACAGCGTGCCGAATCCGAATGCGCTGGTCGTGACGATTTCGCAGAGCGGCGAAACGGCGGACACGCTGGCCGCGCTCAAGCATGCGCGCTCGCAGGACATGGTGAATACGCTGACCATCTGCAATGTGGCGACCAGCGCGATGGTGCGCGAGTGCATGCTGTCCTACATCACGCGCGCCGGCGTGGAAGTCGGCGTCGCCTCGACCAAGGCCTTCACCACCCAGCTCGCCGCCCTCTTCCTGCTCGCGCTGACGCTGGCCCAAGTCCGCGGCCGCCTGAACGACGAACAGGAAGCCGCCCACCTGAAGGCAATGCGCCACCTGCCGGTCGCAATCGGCGCCGTGCTGGCGCTGGAGCCGCAGATCATCGCCTGGGCGGAAGAATTCGCCCGCAAGGAAAACGCCCTCTTCCTCGGCCGCGGCCTGCACTATCCGATCGCACTGGAAGGCGCGCTGAAGCTGAAAGAAATCTCCTACATCCACGCCGAAGCCTACCCGGCCGGCGAACTCAAGCACGGCCCGCTGGCGCTGGTGACCAACGAGATGCCCGTCGTCACCATCGCGCCGAACGACACGCTGATCGAGAAGCTGAAGTCGAACATGCAGGAAGTGCGCGCCCGCGGCGGCCAGCTATATGTGTTCGCCGACGCCGACTCGCGCATCGCGCCGAGCGAAGGCGTGCATGTGATCCGCATGCCGGAACACTACGGGCAGCTGTCGCCGATCCTGCATGTGGTGCCGCTGCAGTTGCTGGCGTATCACACGGCGCTGGCGCGCGGGACCGACGTGGACAAGCCGCGGAATCTGGCGAAATCGGTGACGGTGGAGTAAGCGTCGCCAGCAAGCCGGAGGGT
>CBIHRW010000110.1:0-14224 GCA_966212545.1 uncultured Noviherbaspirillum sp. | reverse complement strand
CCTCGCGCCGGCTGGCATCGGTCGGGCTGCGCGTCCCGCGCCAGCAGGTGGCGGGGGACCGGCAGGCCGACGTCGCCTTCCTGCAGGACTGCGAATCGGTGGTGGTCAAGCCGGCGATGGGCGAACAGGGCAAGGGCATCAGCGTCGACGTGCGTACCGAGGAACATTTGGCCGAGGCGATCGAACGTGCGGCGAAGGAGGGCGGACATGTCGTCATCGAGGAGTTCTGTTCCGGGCAAGACTTGCGCGTTGTTGTGATCGGCTACAAGGTGGTTGCCGCGGCGATCCGCAAGCCGGCCGAGATCGTCGGCGACGGCACGTCGACGGTCGCCCAGTTGATCGAGCGCCAGAGCGCACGGCGGGCGGCAGCGACCGGGGGCGAAAGCAAGATCCCGGTGGATACGGAGACCGAACGATGCCTCGCTGCGCAAGGACTGGACTATGACTCGGTCATCGAGAACGGCACGGCGGTGAAGGTGCGCAAGACGGCCAACCTGCATACCGGCGGCACCATCCATGATGTGACGGAAGAGCTGCATCCGGTATTGCGGGAAGTGGCGGAGACGGCGGCGCGCGCATTGCGCATCCCGGTCGTCGGCCTGGATTTCCTGGTGCCGTCGCCCGACTCGGACCAGTACGTGATCATCGAAGCCAACGAGCGCCCCGGCCTGGCCAACCACGATCCGCAGCCGACCGCACAGCGTTTCGTCGACCTGCTGTTTCCGTTCACGGCTGTACAAACGTGAGGCATCATGGAAAAGCTGCGCATCGATGCCGACTACCTGAAGACCACGCTGCTCGAGCTGCTCGCCATCCCGAGCCCGACCGGCCTCACCGATGAGATCGTGCATTACACCGGAAGCCGGCTCGATGCGATGGGCGTGCCCTATGAGCTGACCCGCCGCGGCACGATACGTGCGGTGCTGCGCCGGAATAAACCCGAGCGGCGCAAGGAAAGCCCGGCCTGCGCGATTGTGTCGCACCTTGATACGCTCGGCGCCATGGTGCGGGAAATCAAACCGAACGGCAGGCTCTCGCTGATGCCGGTGGGCACCTGGTCGAGCCGCTGGGCGGAGGGCGGGCGCGTCACGCTGTTCACCGAAACGGGCCGCTTTCGCGGTTCGGTGCTGCCGCTGCTTGCGTCCGGCCATGTGTACAACGAGGCGATCGATACCCAGCCTGTCAATTGGGACCAGCTGGAATTGCGCATCGACGAACCGGCCGAGTCTGCAGCAGACATCGTCGCGCTCGGCATCCAGGTCGGCGATTTCGTTGCCTTCGACGCGAATCCCGAATGGCTGCCCAATGGTTTCATCGTGTCGCGCCATCTCGACGACAAGGCCGGCGTGGCAGCAGTGCTCGCCGCGTTGAAAGCGGTTGTGGAATCCGGGGCGACCGTGCCGATGGATTGCCATGTCGTGTTTACGCTGACCGAAGAGGTCGGCTCAGGCGCTCGCGCCGTGATCCAGAGCGATGTCAGCGAAGTGATCGGCGTCGACATCGGCCCCGTCGCCGCGGGGCAGGGCGCGCGCGAGCATGGCGTCACCATCCCGCTGATGGATTCCGCCGGCCCGCACGACTACCACCTCACGCGCCGGCTGCTGTGCCTGTGCAAGGACCACGGTATTCCGTGCAACCGCGATGTGTTCCGTTTCTACCATTCCGATGCGAGTGCGGCGGTAAACGCGGGGCATGACGTGCGTACCGCGCTGCTGTGTTTCGGCGCCGATGCTTCGCATGGCTACGAGCGCACGCACCTCACCGTGCTGGTGAACCTGTCGGAGCTGCTCACGCTGTACATCCAGAGCGGTCCCACGCTGCCGGAAGATCGTCAGCAGCGGCTGGATTCGGTGGAACAGTTTTCCCATCAGCTGGATGCCGGCCAGCTGCAACCGGTGGAAATGCCGCAGCAGGATGTGAGCGGGCTCGTGCAGTTGAGCGAGCCGCGTCCATCAACGGATAACGCAGATCCTTAGTAGAAAAAATAAACGGATTCATCGCGAACTTACTGCCGCTTTCTCCGCCTTATACGTTGGCGCGGGCAACTGCCCGCGTCGTTTTTTCAAGGAGAAACGATGAATCGAAAAACCGATGTGAGTGCAGTGCTGCAACAGTACGCAGCCGAAACCGGCGTGCATTCCGTGCAAAAGGTCGAGCAGGATTTCGTGGCCGTCGCACAGAATGTCCCGGCGGAGGATGTGTCGACTGGCCTCGCAGAAGCAATGCACTCGGAGCAAACGCCTCCTTTTGAAGACATGGTGGGCGAATCTTTCGAGCGCGGCAGCGACGAGTTGCGAGCAGCAATGCTGAAGCAGCTGATCGACGGCGTCAGCCCGGCCGTGGTGAAACCGCTGATCGACGACGGCATCCTGCCGCGCGCTGCAAACGGCAGCGGGCAGCCGGAAGTGCCGGTCGATACCGCGCTGGCGCAGCAGCTCAATGCCGATGTCGTGCGACGCCTTGCCCGCGAGGCGGTGCAGGACGATCCTGCGGTCATCGACAGGATGAGCGAGTTCTTCGCGGTCGATCCCACGGCTGGAAGGACGCTGGGAGGGCGCGCGTTGAGTGTCGCACTCACCAAGATCGCGGAAGCACGCTAGCCGTTCAACCTCACTGAAAACGCCCCGTGTCGAAGCGGCACGGGGCGTTTTCTTTTGTCCGGCAAGTGGTACGGGCATTGGTCGCGCTTATTCGCGCTATAGTGCAGGCTTCATTTCAACCCGATAAACGCGATATCCATGGATGCTTTTTCAGTCGCACGCCTGCCCGAGATTCGCTTCGGCGCCGGCAGGATCAAGGAAACCGCCGAGGTGCTCGCCCAGTTCGGCCGCAAGGCACTGCTGGTGACCGGCGGACGATCCTTCGTCTCGACGCCGCACTGGCCGGCGCTGCAGGCTGCGCTGAGTGCACAGGGCATTGCATTTGAATCGATGCAGGTCACGCAGGAACCGTCGCCAGAACTGGTTGATGAAGCGGTCGCGCGGTTTCGCAGCGCCGGTATCGAGGTGGTATGCGGCATCGGTGGCGGCAGCGTGCTGGATGCCGCCAAGGCCATCGCCGGCTTGCTTGTCACCGGCAATTCCGTAATGGACCACCTCGAAGGCGTAGGTCGCGGCGTGACCTATTGCGGGCCGGCCGTGCCCTTTGTCGCGGTACCCACTACGGCAGGGACCGGCAGCGAGGCGACCAAGAATGCGGTGCTCAGCGTGCAGGGAAACGACGGCTTCAAGAAATCCTTCCGCCATGATGCGCTGGTCGCGCGCGTGGCCATCGTCGACCCGGAACTGCTGGCCGGCTGCCCCAAGGATCTCATCGCGGCCAACGGCATGGATGCATTCACGCAGCTGCTCGAATCCTATGTGTCGATCAATGCCAGCCCGTTGACGGACGCGCTGGCGCTGTCCGGGTTGAAGGCATTCCGCGACGGATTCTGGTCCGCCTGGGAGGCCGGACATCCGCATCAGGCGGATGGCTTTGCGGGCGTCGCTTACGCCTCGTTGATGTCGGGCATCACGCTCGCGCAGGCCGGGCTGGGATCAGTGCACGGTCTGGCGTCGCCGCTGGGGGCGTTCTTCCCGATACCGCACGGCGTGGTGTGCGGGACGCTGGTGGCCGAGGCCACGGCGCTCAATATCCGCGCGCTTCGTTCGCGCGCACCCGGCTCGCCTGCTCTCGGGAAGTATGCCGATGCCGGTCGCTTGCTGACCGGCATCGAGGCGACGGATGACAAGGCTTGCGACGCGCTCGTCAGCCTGCTGCGCGACTGGACTGCGCGCCTGGCTTTGCCTCGCTTGAGCAAATACGGCATCGGGGCGAACGATATCGGCAGGATCGTCGGAGGCAGCCGTGGCGGCAGCATGCGCACCAACCCGCTGGTGCTGGAGGACGGAGAACTCGCGCAAGTCCTGACGGCACGCATGTAGCACCGGCCGGGCGCACATCTACGCCGCTACTGGAACGCGTACGTATAGTTCAGGCTGACCGTTTTCTGCTTCAGGTCGAAATGGCCATCCAGGTCGAATACCTGATTCGCGTCGAAAGGGTAGTTGACCGGATTGGCAAGCGTGTCGGAGAACCGGACTTTTGCCACCCGGGGGCGGGTAAGCATGATCCCGGCGCTGAAAGCGTGGCCCTTGCCGGCCCGATAAGCAGCGCCGAGTGCAAGGTTGCGCCGGTCGGCGTCCGGGGCCCCCGGATGGCGGAACTGTGGCGACGATACCGGCGTCTGGTCATACGCGAGTCCGGCTTGCAGGTTCCATCGCTCGTCAAGGGCGTAGCTCATCCCCACGGCAAAGCGGTTCGTGTCCCGCCAGCGCTGCACTTGCACCTGGTCGGGAATGTCGCCGCCGTCGACCCGGATGCGCAACTCCTGCAGCCTGCTCCACGAAGTACGCATCCAGTCCGCCATGAGCGACAGGCGAGGCGTCAGGTCGGCATGAATGCCCGCGGACAGGGACGAGGGAAGATTCAGGCTCCCGCCCGCATCCCGCCGCTGGCTGCCGAAGACGTCGCTGCCGAAAATCAGCCGTGACAGATTTGCGTAGACCTCGGGTACGGTCACTTCATAGCTGCCCTTCAAATGGGGCGTCATTGCGGAACGATAGGCAATGCCGGCACGGATCGCATCGGACGGGCTGAAGATCACCCCCCAGTTGAATCCCGCGGCCCATGCATTGCCCCTGACGACAGCCTTCCCGTCGATGCGCGGCAGCACCGATCCGGCGAATGCTTCGAGTGCCGCAGCCTCATACCGGAAATCGACCGCCTTTTCGAGCCTGGTGTCGACGTAGAGGAAATCGAGGCCGGCGCCTACCGAGAGTGTGTCGCTTACCCGGCCCGCCCATTCCTCGTTGAACCGGCTGTCCGCCGCAAAGGGGACGGTGATGCCCAGGCCGACATGCAAACCGCCGGTGTACCTGCTGTGCCAGAACAGATAGGGAACCGTGCCCGAAGCGGAAGCCTGTCCGGTCAGCGTGCCGGTGACCGCGTCGGGAACCTGGCTGGGATGAAGGAAACCGGAGGCCGGGTCGGGATTGGCCATCGGGTCGATTGTCGAGGCTGCGCCGGTCCTGCGGTCGACGAGATGCGTCGACGCCTGCTGCACCCTGAACTTCGGATTGAACCCGATGTAACTGGCACCGACGACGACCTGACCGCTCGTCAGGTAGGTCATGCTTGCCGGGTTTCCATGCAGGCTGGATGCATCCTGCGCGCCTGCCGTCGCATTGGCATACGCTAGACCAATCCCGGTACCCAGTTCGTGCACGGCAAATCCGGCGCCATGGGATAGCGGCGCCGTGCAAGCCATCGCGGCCAGCAAGCCGTTTCGAGCAATGAAGTGTTTCATCAGTCCCCTCCTTTTCTTGTGGGTTCATGCTACATGGCAAGAACTCGCGAGCGGGAGGTGTTTGGCGGCCAGGAGACCGGCAAATGACGGCCATCAATTGATGGGCTGAAGGGATGCGCGGTAATGGCTGGGGGCCCGGCCGCCGGTCCATCGCTTGAACGCGCGGCGGAAATTTGCGGTTTCCGAAAAGCCGGTGAGCGCCGCGACGTCCTGCAGCGACAGCGCCGGCTCCTGCAGGTAACGGATAGCGACATCGCAGCGGACTTCATCGACGATCTGCTGGAACGAGCACCCGCGTTCCACGATGCGCCGGCGCAGCGTCCGTTCGCTCATGTTCAGGCTGCGTGCGACGCTGCCCATGTCCGGCCAGTTGCCATGCTGGCCGAGGATCACACGCCGGATCGCGTGCACGATATCCGGCTCGCCATCGGCGGGCGGAAGAAGTTTTTCGCAGATTTCAATGCACTGGCGCGCTGCCACCGGATCGGCATTCGGAAGCCGCATGTCGAGAAGTTCGCGATCGATCACCAGGCGATTGGCGCCGCAGCCGAATTCGACCGGACCGCCGAAGTGCGCGTGGTAGCGCTCCGCGTAGGAGGGCGCCGGATAGTCGAGTTGGACAAGCAGCGGCCGCAATGACTTGCCGGCCAGGGTGTTTGCAACCGGCACGATCCCGCCGAAAAGTTCTTCAACCATGAAGGCGTGCAGGTCGGGCGCATGGAAGCAAGGGCGTGCCACGATCGAAAATGTCCGCTCGTCACCCTCGCCTTCAATCTCCATCATCATGCTGGACGCCTTGTGGTAGCGCAGGCCGATGTCGAGTGCCTGTCCCAGGGTGGCGCAACTCATCATGGCATAGCCGAGCATGCCGTAGGCGCTGACCGTCATGTGCTGGGCCAGCAGCAGGCCCAGATGGGGAACGCCGCTCAACCTGATCGCATTTCGCACCAGGGTTTCGATTTGGCGAAACGAAAGGCGCGTGGCCGGTTCCAGCAGCAGTTCGGGCTGCAGCCCGGTTTGCGCGCAGATGCGGCCGGGATCGAATCCCATCTCGCGGCAAACGCTGAGCATGAGCGCAAATTCATTCGGCGGCACGACCGCTGCCTCGTAGCTGCTGCGCGATTCGCTGTGCATCATTGGCGGCCCCTCCCCGGGCGCTGTTGATTGTTGCCGATCGCATTACCGTCCGCCCACCTTGGACCTGAATCAGCGCAGGACGTGACGGACCTGATCGGCCGCGATATAACTGAACCCCATGATGGTGAAACTGGGATCGACCGAGACGCTGGTCGGAAATACCGAGCTGTCCGCAACAAAAAGATTCGCCATCCCATGCACGCGATGGCTCGAGTCGACGACAGAGTCTTTCGACGTCTTTCCCATCGCGCATCCGCCGGAAGGGTGGGGCGCACCCATCGCAAGTGCGCCCGCGCGTACCGGGAGGCCATCTATCCTGGCGATGTCGTCCGCATTCCGGATACGCACCGCCTGGCTGCCCGCGACCACGATCTCTTTCGCGCCGCACGCCAGGTGCAGCAGTGCCTGCTTCTTGATCAGGTCGTGCAGCATCGCGCGGGTGACCGGGCCGAACGGGTACTCGACCTTCGGCGACCCGTCCCGATTGAGCCGGATCTCTCCCAGCTCGTCCGGATGGTCATCGATCCAGCCGATTGTACTCCCGATGTTGCGCATCCTGCGCATCCAGTCCGCGTGTTCGGCGCCCAGGAAAGGAATGCCGGAGGCAAGCAGCCCGGGTTGCAGCTGGTTCGGCATCAGCAGGTAACCGCCCTCAAGGTAGTCGCCATTTTCCGCATAGCGCGCCGTCCGGAATTCGTCGATCCCGAACGCTGCGGGAATGTTGCGCCACAAGACGATATCGTCATCGTAAAGCGCGTGAACCATCGGCGAAGGATTGAAGGCAAAGTTCTTGCCCAGCCGCGGCAGGCGTTCGGCAAAGCCGTTTCGCATGAGGAATGCGGCGCTGTGGTACCCACCCGCTGCAACGACAAACGCCTTGGCTTCCACGGTCACGCGTGCCGTGCCGGGCCGGTTGCGGGGCCTGTCCATCACCGTGGCCCGGATCGCCTTTACCGTTCCGCGCCCGTCGACGACCAGCTCGTCCGCGCGCACGTCAGCGTACAGACGCGCGCCGCACTCGATGGCGCGGGGGATGTGCGTGACGAGCTGGCTCTTCTTCGCTTCATAGAGGCAGCCCTGCATGCAGTGTCCGGATTTCTGGCAGTGCCGGCGCGCCTGGGGCACCCGATGACCGCTCCAGCCCAGCTTTCCGGCGCCTTCGCGCACGAGCTGGTTCATGCGATTGAAGAATTCATCACCGGCGGGATGGACATGCAGCGTCTGTGTGAGTTCGTCCCACCCCGGTGTGAGGTCCTGCGCCATGTGTCCGGTAATGCCATACCTTTCCGCCCATAGCGCAAGACGGTCCGGCGGGGTGCGGTAACTGTCGGCCCAATAGTGAACGGATGCACCGCCGACGTTGTAGCCGGAAAGCAGCGCCGTCCCGCCGTCGGCAGAAGTCTTCAGGCTGCGATTCTCGGACAGCTTCGCGTTCATGTTGAGTTCGTCCTGGTCGAACGTCGACGTGGGATAGTAGCCCCCGCGCTCCAGGATGACGACGTCATGTCCCATCTCTGCCAGGCGCTTCGCCACGGTGGCGCCTCCGCATCCCGAGCCGATGATGCAGACATCCGTCCTGACCGTCTGCGACGTCGTCAGGTCCTTGTATTCGAAGATTCTTCCGTTCATGCCCGGTTCCCCTTTGCCGCGTAATACATGCGCTGCTCGCTTTGTTTAGGCTCCACGCGGGCAAAAGGCCCGTCATAGCCTGTCCATGTCCAGCTCGCCGGGTGGGCGTAATGGAGGAAACGTATGGCGTTCTTCAGGTTGCTCGCCACGGCCCGAAAGGTTTCCAGCCTGCTCGACAGCATGCCGTCGATGAACGCTGTCCGGTCCGTGAGAGGGAGGTTCGAAAAGCGCGCGAAATAACCGGTGACAATGGGGAGCCACTCAAGGAGATCCAGCGCTGCCGCAACGTCGTCCTGGATGGAGTCATCCACGAAGTACAGTTCTTCGTCGAACCGACGTATCACCCCGGTATCCGAGATCGAGGGAAAACCGGGTGTAACAGGCAGGACCGCTTCCGCGAATGCGTTCAGCGTGTGCGCATGTCGCATGGCGAGCAGCTGCAGGCGCGGAAAGGCGGATGCCGGCGTCTCGTCCAGGATGACGCTGCCCAGGGCGGCAACGCCGAAAGCGACGGCTGCGGAACCGATGAGGAATCGCCTTCGCGACAACTGCTGCCAGTCCATTTTGCCGATGTTCATGCGCGCTCCTTGTCTGATGAAGATGGGCGCAGTGTAGCGGCCGCAAGTGGCGGCGGAAATCGATAAGGCAGCGATGACGGGATGTTGGCCGGATACGATGCAACCCGTGGCCGGAAAGGATCGCCTGCGCGAGGGAGACAGCTCCGTGAATTCTTTTCTCCCGGGAAATCAAGGCGGTAATTCCCGGCTTTTCTTGGGCCCGCGCCAAGCGCGTCTAGCGGCCTCTTGCGCTAGCGCAAATGTACCTTGGAGACAGTCAACAGAATCAATGTTGATACCACGACACCACGTCACCAGGACAAGGGGGGGCTCATGGAAGCGTTCGACGGGGAGATGTCCGCCGCCGCGCGGGCACGTAAACGGCGGCAGGCGAGGAAGAAAAATGAGGTGTTCCGAATCCGGCTGGAGGAGCGGAAGGAAGCCAGGCGCGACGCACAGCGGCTCAAGCTGGCGACTGCGGCTGCTGCAATGTCCTGGGCGCTGGTGGGTATCCAGCTGATGCGTTGAGCTTATTCCCCGCTGCCGACGACCTTGAACCCGTACAGCCGCGAATCGCGACTATCCAGCGGAATGTAGATCGTGAGCGTCGTGCCCTTGCCGGGCGTGCTGGTGATGGCGAACTCGCCGTTGAGCGCGTTGATCCGTTCCTCGACGCCGACCAGGCCGAATGAATTTCCCGTCTTGCGGTTCTCCGGATAGATGCCAACGCCATTGTCCGTGACCTTCATGACCAGGCGGTTGTCTTCCTGGTGCAGGTCGATCGCGACGTGGGTGGCGTTCGCATGCCGGATCACGTTGGTCAGCGATTCCTGCAGGATGCGGAACAGCGAAGTGGCGCGCATGTCGTCGACCAGGAATTCCTTGTCGTCCATGAGCAGCTCGCAGGCGATGCCGGTGCGGCGACGGAATTCGGCGACCTGCCATTCGATCGCGGCGGTCAGGCCGAGGTCGAGCACTGCGGGGCGCAGGTTGTTGATGATGGTACGGATGGTCTTGACCGTGGCGTCGATGTGATTGAGCGCACCGCGCACTTTCTCGTTCAGTCTCGGGTGCGAGCGGCTGGTACGGGCGTCGAGCATCGACACGTCGATGCGCAGGGCCAGCAGGGTTTGGCCGAGTTCGTCGTGGATTTCGCGCGCAATCCTTTTCCGTTCGTCTTCCTTCACGCGGTCCTGGTGCGCAGTCAGTTCGCGCAGAAGTTCCTGTGAACGCTTCAGGGCTTCCATCGTGTGCTTGCGCTCGGTCACGTCCATGATGGTCCCGCGCAGCACCTTGGCGGTACCGTTATAGCCCAGCCGGCAGATTGTATGTACCCAACGTACCGATCCATCCTGCTGCAGGATGCGGTGCTCGGTATCGAATTCCATGCCGGTATTGAGGCAATCATCCAGCCCGCCTTCCACCCGCGCGCGGTCGCTCTCATGGACGCGGCGGAGAAAATCCGGCTGCCTCGGTGTATCGTCGAAGCGGTCCATGCCGAAAATGCGGTAAGTCTCTGCGGTCCAGCTCATGCTGCCGCTCGCCGGGTCAAGCACCCAGCTGCCCAGGCGGGCCATGTGCTGCGCCTCGGCCAGGCTGGCTTCGCTGGCGCGCAGGTCCTTGGTCATTTCACGAGCCAGCTCCACCGCCCGGCGGCGCGCCGTAGCCAGCGAATAATAGACGCCGAACATCAGCAGCGACGCAATCAGGCCCGTGCCGAGGACGAGAATCGGCAGCGACGCGTCGAAGTCCTGCACCATGGCCGACCGGGGCGCCGAAAACTCCGCTTCCCAGACCCTCGGGCCGACCGTCATGGAGACCCGCTTTACGAAGAGTTCGTCCGTTTCTATCAGGCGGACGCCGTCCGGTCCGCTGTCCGGCCCGGCCGCGCTGTCGAAGAGCAGGTTGTCCGATGCGGAAGACTCTCTGTCACGCTGGCTGTCGGTCCTGCCGGCATCGAACAGCCTGACCCGCATATTGCCCAGGGTGTTGCCGTCCACCGCCCCCAGCATGAGCTTGGTGACGTCGAAACCGGCGCCGACCGACCCGTAATAGGCGGCGCGCCGTTCCGCAACCGTCCTGGTCGGCATGCCGCGCTTGTACAGCGGCATGCGCATGGCTAATCCCACATGCTTGTGCGGGCCCATAATCCGGATCAGCCGTCCGGACGAGAACAGCTGGCTGCTGTCGCGCGATGCCGCCAGCGCGGCGGCGCCGTTTGCGTTGGAGGCAATGTCGAAGCCGAAGGAAACGAGGTTCGATTCCATCGGTTCGACGAATGTCAGCACGTGGTATTCGCTGCGCTCGCCCGCCGGCCTGATCGCAAAGTCCGGGTAACCGCCCGGTTTCCGGCTGCTGTCGCTGCGCACATGGGCTTCGAAAACCTTTTTGTCCGCTGCGGTGACGCGCTGCGCGTAATTGAGGTTGGTGATTCCCGGAAAGCTGCTTTCCAGTTTCAGCTGGCTGACATAGGCGTGGAATTGCTCCCGGGTGACGTTATCCGTTGTGTGAAACAGCGCATTGACGCCGCGCAGGACGTCGATGTAGGAGCGCACACGGTTCTGGATTGCCTGCTGCGCGTTCTCCGTGTGGTACTCGAATTGGGCACGGCTCTTGTTGTCGACGACATCTTCGACCAACATCCACAGCGCAAGGGATACGACCACACCTATCCACCAGACGCTGGATGTAAGGAGCGCACGGATGAAACGTCTGGGAATGGGGACGGTGGTGCTGATGGGCATGGCAGGCTCAGGCACGGATACGAACAAGTATGCGGACGGGACACATGGGACGTACAAAAGCCACCGGAATGGAAGCTGCAGTGTATATCGTTTTCAAGAATGGAAGCATTTTCGGCGCGGTTTGCCGCATCAATCATCATTGCCGGCCGGTGCACCAATCTGTTGCATTCGCCACGGATAGCCGGTATTTCCACATGTGACAGGGAATGACAGCATTGTTCCAGCCTTCCCGTGCGACACACTTGTAGCTCATCAGAAATTTGATTCGGATCAAATATGTTACTAAATCACAATTCCCCTTGCATGCTACATTGAATTCGCTGCACAAGTAGCCGCGGGGCAATGACACCAATTGAGAGGAGAGTCCCTCGGCATTATGTTTCAATCAACATAAAGAAAGGTGGCAGAACAATGACCCAACAAACCGACAAGAAGACGCCGGAACAAGTGGTTGAAGCAGTATTTGCACTGAATCTGGATCCGATCAAGTTCAAGCTGATGGACAAGAAGGAAGGACACGGTTGGACGCGCGAAGAAGCAGATCGTCATGAGCTCGAGTACAAGCGCTTCCTGGCGCTGGTCGCCAAGTATCCCGACGCCGTGATCACTCCCGACACCAACGTCGACAAGTTCTGGCATGGTCACATCCTCGACACGATGAAGTACGCGGAGGACTGCCAGAACGTCTTCGGCTATTTCCTGCATCACTTCCCGTATTTCGGCATGCGCGACGAGGAGGATGCCGCGAACCTGGCTGAAGCTTCCGCCCAAACCCGCCGCCTGTACCAGCAGGAATTTGGCAGTGCAACCGCCGGCGAAGCCACATATTGCGCGCGCGCTGCTGACTCCGCGTACTGTGCGCGCGTCGCCGGCGAGGCGGAGTCGTCCTACTGCGCACGTGTTGCCGGCCAGTCCGAGTCTGCCTATTGTGCACGTGTTGCAGGCGCAGAGACGGCAGAACCATCTGCAAGCTACTGTGCTCGCGTCGCTGCCGAAGCCGATCAACAGGCCGCATACTGCGCCGCCCAGTCAGCCAGCTACTGCGCGCGCGTGGCCGGCGCACCCGAAGCGCAGGAATCGCAGGAAGCATCGGCGGCCTACTGTGCCGCGCAGACGTCCAGCTATTGTGCCCGCGCCAGCAATGAGACGGACAAGCAGGCCTCGTACTGTGCCGTGACCGCATCGAGCTATTGCGCCGCGAACAGCCCGGCCTACCAGGCAACGGTCCTCGGCAAGGGACGTCCGACACTGGAGCCGTCAAAGGCGTGAACGGATGATGCGGTTGCGCCGCATTGGCCTTTTCGACAAACGCAAGCCTGCTGCCCTTGATGGGAGCAGGCTTTTTTTTCGGCATGCACCCTGTCCTGCGCTTTCGCGCCTCTCCATCTTCACCGCGCTACCACTCGGTTCCGTTCGTCGTTCTTCGCGATAGATAACGCATCACCGGCACGCCTGAGCGTATCGCCGATCGTGTGTTCGCCTTTCCGGGACCGCGATACGCCGCGGCCGATGGTAATGCAGTGCGGCTTCCCCTTTATTTCAATGAATGCGCGGCCACCCCGGCGCCCAGGCGCTCCGCGACTTTCTCGACGGCTTCAACACCTGGTCATACTGCCGGGGGCGCTTCAGCTTTTCCAGCGTCCGTGCATCTTGGGCACCGCTAACGCAGTGCCTGTACTTTTGGCTCGTTACAGACGCTGCCCGGCGAATGTCACCAGTTTTGCGGACGGTTCCAGTAGCCGGGCTGGGCGTAGACCGACTTGAGCATGTCGATGAAGAAGCGGATCTTGGCCGGCAGGTGGCGCTGCTGCGGGTAGACGGCCACGATGTCGTAGTTGTCCAGCGCGTACTCGTCGAGCACGGTGATCAGCTGGCCGGCGGCCAGTTCGGGCTGGATCTCCCAGGTCGAGCGCCAGGCCAGGCCCAGGCCTTCGCAGGCCCAGCGGTGCAGCAGTTCGCCGTCGTTGCAGTCGAGGTTGCCGTTAACCTTGATCGTCACCGGTTTGCCGTTCTGCTGGAAATACCAGCCGCGCTGCTGGCCGCCCTGCAGGTTGAAGGAGAGGCAGTTGTGGTGCTCGAGGTCAGCCAGCGTCCTCGGGATGCCGTTCCGTTCGAAATACGCGGGCGTGCCGCAAACGACGCGGCGGTTGCTTGCAAGTTTAACGGCGACAAAGTTGGGGTCGATGGCGCCGCCGATGCGGATGCCGACGTCGTAACCTTCGCGTACCAGGTCGACCACGCGGTCGGTCAGGTTGAAGGAGATGCGGACGTCCGGGTTGGCTGCGAGGAATGCGGGGGCGTGGGGGGCGACGTGTTTTCTGCCGTAGGCGGCGGGGGCGGAGACGACCAGGTGGCCTGTGGCCTTGTGCCTGCCCTCGGAGATGATCTTTTCGGCGAAGTCTAGTTCATCCAGGAGTTTGCGGCAGTGGTCGAGGAATACTGTGCCTTCTTCCGTCAGGGTGAGGTGGCGGGTGGTGCGGTGCATGAGCTTGACGCCGAGGCGTTTCTCGAGGGCGTCGATGCGTCGGCCGAGCATGACGGGGGTGATGTTTTGTTCGAGTGCCGCGCGGGCAAGGCTGCCTTTTTCTACTACGTCTACGAAGGCTTCGATTTGCTTGAATTTGTCCATGGTGGTGCTTCGGGTCTTGTATGGCCGAGCGATTGCTTGTCTCGTTTCTTCGTCATTCCCGCGAAGGCGGGAATTCAGTGGCGTTCTGCTCTCCGGTGCTACAACTCTGTAGGCTCTCTGTAGAGACTTGCCGGGACTGGCCCCGGCGGGCCACTCACTTTCTTTGCTTCGCCAAAGAAAG
>CBIHRW010000109.1:0-14257 GCA_966212545.1 uncultured Noviherbaspirillum sp. | reverse complement strand
CAGTCCGTGGACGCTGGCCTGCTACATGGTCGAAGGCGGCGGCTCGGACGACTTCTGCACCGTCAAGACCATGTAGCAGCCATGGCAGACCGGCTCGGCCTGAAAGAAGTCATGCTGATCGATACAAAGAAGAACGTGATGATGACGCCGGCCATGCGCGAGCGGCTGGCGGGCACGATGTGAATCTGCGCGTGGCGGTGTCCGCCGCGTCTTTCCTGCCCGCACATAAGGGCGCTGCTGCCGTAGCGGTCCGCTCATCGAGTCTGAAATTCATTGTCCTGACCCGTCCCTCTTGCCAACAGACTAGCCATCATTGATTATTATTGCGAATCATATTGAGAATGATTATCATTAATCATCCTGGCTTGCCGAGGAAGTCCGGCCGGCCGCGACCACGCAACCAAAGGGCCGATCATGTCAGTCACCACACCCGCGCAGCGCCATGGCGAAGTGCTTTTCCTGAGCCAACTGAAGAAGGGCGATACTGCCAGCGTCCTCGGTACAGTCGAAGGCGAAGGGGCCGACTTGGCCGCCATGAAGCGCCGCTTGGTCGAGCTCGGTTTCGTCGAGGGCGAAACGATCCGCGTGGTCGCCGAATCCTTCCCGCTCAAGGACCCGATCGCCGTCCGGGTCGGCAACACCACCTTTGCATTGCGCAGGCATGAGGCCGCGCTGATCCGCGTCGCATCTGTCGCCTCTGTCGGATCTCTCAGCGCATGAACCGTTCCATGAATTCCGCCAAACCTCTGCACCTCGCCCTCGTCGGCAATCCGAATTGCGGCAAGACCGCGTTGTTCAACCGTCTTACCGGCGCCCGTCAGAAAGTCGCCAACTACGCCGGTGTGACGGTCGAGCGCAAGGAGGGCTTCTTCACCTCGGCGACATCCGGGCGCGCCTACCAGGTGGTCGACCTGCCGGGCGCCTACAGCCTCAATGCGATGACGCCCGACGAGGCGATTACCCGCGATGTGTTGTTCGGCAAGCAGGCGGATGAGTTGCTGCCCGATGTGATCGTACTGGTGGCCGATGCCACCAACCTGAAACTCAACCTGCGTCTGGCGCTGGAAGTGCTGCACCTGCAGCGCCCGACCGTGCTGGCGCTGAACATGATGGATGTGGCCAGGAAGCGCGGCATCGTCATCGATACCGCCCGGCTGCAGCAGGAACTCGGGATCCCCGTAATCGAAACGATCGCCGTCAAACCCGGCGGCGGCGAAGCCCTCGTGGCCCGGCTGGACCAGATCGCCGGTGAGCCGCAACGCGTACTGCCGGACGCCGGCCGCAGCTTCAACGGCAGCAACAGCGGCACGCTCGAAGCCACGCAGCGCGAAGTGCGCCGCATCCTCGACGCCGTCATCCGCCAGGAAGGGGAAGGGCACGCGGCAACCGACCGCATTGATGGCGTTGTCCTGCATCCGCTACTCGGTTACGTGATCCTGGCTACCGTGTTGTTCCTGATCTTCCAGGCCGTGTTCAGCTGGTCCGAGGCGCCGATGAACCTGATCGAAAGCAGCATCGGAGCCATCGGCGAAGCGGTGAAATCGGTCATGCCCGATGGTCCGCTGCGCAGCCTGCTGGTGGACGGCGTGATCGCCGGCGCAGGAAGTGTGCTGGTCTTCCTGCCGCAAATCCTGATCCTGTTCTTCTTCATCCTGGTACTCGAAGACTCCGGTTACCTGCCGCGCGCGGCATTTCTTCTGGATCGCCTGATGGGCAGCGTCGGCCTGTCGGGGCGTGCATTCATCCCGCTGCTGTCGAGCTTCGCCTGCGCGATTCCGGGCATCATGGCCACCCGCACTATCCAGAGTCCGCGCGACCGGCTTGCGACCATCATGATCGCCCCGCTGATGACATGCTCCGCACGCCTGCCGGTATACGCGCTCGTGATCGGCGCATTCATCCCGGAGCGTTCGGTCGGCATTTTCAACCTGCAGGGCCTGGTACTGTTCGCGCTGTATGTGGCGGGCATCGTCTCGGCGATGATCGTGGCATGGGTATTCAAGCTGGCGCGAGCCAGGGGCCGTTATCAGCCGCTGATGCTGGAACTGCCGAACTACCACTGGCCGAACGCGCGCAACCTGGCCATCGGCCTGTGGGAACGCGCCAGGATCTTCGTGACGCGGGTCGGCACCATCATCCTGGCAATGATGATCCTGATCTGGTTCCTGTCGAGCTATCCGGCGGCGCCGGAAGGGGCGAGCGGCGCCGCAATCCAGTACAGCTTCGCGGGTCGGCTCGGACACCTGCTGGAGCCGCTGTTTGCGCCGATCGGCTTCAACTGGCAGATCGCGATCGCGCTGATTCCCGGCCTGGCCGCGCGCGAAGTGGCGGTCGGCGCGTTGGGCACGGTCTATGCGCTCTCTGTTACCGGCGATGAGCTTGAGACCGCGCTGGCACCAATGATCGCCGCCACCTGGAGCCTGCCGACGGCCTTGTCGCTGCTTGCGTGGTATGTGTTCGCGCCGCAATGCATTTCCACGCTGTCGACCGTCAGGCGCGAGACAGGCGCCTGGCTGCCGGTGCTTGCGATGACCGGCTACATGTTTGCGCTGGCCTATCTCGCGTCCTTCGTGACCTACCAGGTCAGCCGTGCGTTGCTGGGAGGTGGGTGATGCAGGAATGGATCGTGGGAGTCATTGTCGCTCTGGCAGCGTGCAATGTCCTGTGGCGCTATGCGCCAGTAGCGGCTCGCCGGAAGTCCCGTGCGCTTGCCGCACAGGCATTGCGGCAGCTTGGCTTGGCGCGCATGGCGAGCCGCCTTGCACAGGAGCGGTCCTCGGGAGCATGCGGCGGTTGCAGCGGCTGCAGCACGGACCAGCTCCCCGGGCAAACCAAGTTCTCGATTTCTGTCGATGCCTTGCGCCGGACGGTGCGGCGCTGAGAGTCAATGTTTTCCGACGTCGTTTCATTTGCCTGGCCTGGCAAATGGCTTCAGGGCAGTAAAGCGCTTCCATCGCTTTTTCAACCGTCGCTCTTTGCATTGCCTCGACGACGTGAGGAAGCCCCTCACGTAACCGGCAGCTGGAGCGAGCCCGGGACGCGCGTTCGCCAGCTCGCACAGCAGGTTCTCTGCAACCGCCATGTCGTTGAGGGCGCCGAGCGCATCCTGCAGGGACGCCAGTGCCTGTATGTAGCGTTTCTTGCGCCGTACCGGGTAGAGCGATCCGAGAAATTCACTGGCATAACGTACCTTCTTCGCAGCCACCCGAAGGCGGTGCCGTGCATCGGCATCCGCAGTTGCCAACTTGCGGCCACGTCGGCGCAGGCGCTTGTCGCATCGCGCCAGCAGGCGGTCGGCAGCATGACTGAGCGGCAGGCTGTCCACGGCTTGCGGCTGGACGTACCTCGGCCAGCACGCCAGTTCCCTTGCGAGGGCGGAAAAGCGGTCGGACGATAGTCCCTCCGTGACCGAGGCGTGTTTTTCATTCGCCATGTCGATTGCGGCCTCGTGCAGTGCCGACATGTCGATGTCCGCCTGTGCACCCTCGCTTATCGCCGGCAGTGTCGATCCCGCAAGCACGTCCCAGTCGCGCGCAGCGCCCAGATGCGCGCCGAGCCAGGCGAGCTCGTCGCGCAAACCTGCCGGCAACGCGACCACGTCGCGGAACAGGGTGAGCGCCGTGCGCAGACGCCGCAGTCCGACCCGCATCTGGTGCAGGCTTTCCGGGGCGCTTCCGTGCATCACGCCCTCGCTGTTTCCCAGCATGTGCGCGATACAGCTGTCGATGATCACATGCGCTGCCTGGCTCACCGTCATGCGGCATGAAAGGTTGATGCTTTCTGCCTTCACGACCGCCGTCTTCGCTTGAGCGAGAGCGGTCTGGTGCAACTTCAGTTCGAGGTTCACGAAAGGGATTGGTAGGCCATCGTTTTTGTACTATAGATGAAACTTGGACTCCCTTAGCCGACCATGCATTGCGGCAATGGAGGGGCGCCGCAATCCTCTGTCAGCGCAGGAAGAACGCCATGAAATTGATCACCTGGAACATACAGTGGGGACGTGGTGCGGACGGTCGTGTCGACCTCGACCGCATAACTGCGCATGCAAAGCGCTTTGCCGACGCCGACGTACTATGTCTGCAGGAAGTCAGCGCCGGTTTTCCCGAACTGCCAGGCTGCGACGGTGACGACCAGTTTGCCGGGATTGCTGCCAGGTTCCCGGACCACCGTCCGGTTGCCGGTGCGGCAACCGATGTTGCGGGGAATGGCGACACGCGCCGCCTGTTCGGCAACATGCTGCTTTCCCGTTATCCGGTATTGCGGATATGTCGTCATCTGCTGCCGTGGCCGGCGGAGCGGGGTGTCCAGAGCATGCAGAGGATTGCGGTGGAGGCGACGCTGGAGGCGCCGTTCGGCCCGCTACGCGTGACGACGACGCATCTCGAATACTATTCGGCGTCGCAAAGGCAGATCCAGGTGGGAAGACTGCGCGACCTGCACAAGGAGGCGGTGGAGCATGCGCGCAATGCGGCGTTCAGTGCGCCGGCGGACCCGCCGTTCGGGGGACCGTTGCGGGGAGGGCCGGCGGTTCTCACAGGCGATTTCAACTTCACGCCGGAGTCGCCGGAGTTTCGGGTGATGACCGAGACGATAGCCGGCGACGTGCCGCGCTATGTCGATGCATGGGCGCTGGCACATCCGGGTATCGCCCATGAACCTACTCTTGGCGTGTACGACAAGCAGCAATGGCCGGGACCGCCGTTCACCTGCGATTTCATCTTTGTCAGCGAAGACCTTGCTGCGCGAGTGGACGATGTGCGGGTGGACGGGAGCACCGACGCGTCGGACCACCAGCCGATGCTGCTGTCGCTGCGGGAGACGTGATTGCGGCGCCGCGACTTGCCGCCGGTTCGCGTCATACCGTCCACATGAAACAGATCCCGCCGACCAGCGCGCTGACGCTCGTCAGCACGGCGATGGTTCGCACCGTGTGCAACTGCGTCCACAACAGCAGTCCCGTAATGGACAACAGGATCATGCCGCCGGCGATGGTGTCCGACAGCAGCACCCAGAATGCATTCACGCCGATCGACATGTGAAGGCGCGTCAGCGTCCCGATCGGGGTGGCGTCGACCTGGTCGAGTTTGACGAAGCGGTTGCCGACGAAATATTCCGCGGTGATGCCGCGCTCGGGACGGGTGAGGGTGACGGTCCAGCGTTCCGGCTGCTGCACTTCGCGGTCGGCCCAGATGACGGTCTTGGCAGGCTGGGTTTTCACGACGGGGGCTGAGGCCGAGATGAAGTTCAGTTCCTGCTGCAGCCAGGCAGACAGTGCATTCGGATCGGCGAAGTTGCGTTCCGGCAGCGTGACCTGCACCGTCTTCTGCACGGTTTTCTCCACCGGGATCTTCATGATCGCGCGGTGGTTGAGCAGGAATCCGGTGACGCCGAACAGCAGGCCGAGTACCGCGCCCCACAGGCCGACATAGAGGTGCGTCTTCCTCAGCCAAGTGAGGAAGACGGCGCGCCGGCTGCGCTTGCGCACGACGGGATTGGTTTGCGTTGCCGGTTCTGCCGTTGCCGTATCCAGTGTGCGGGTGGTTGCCTCGGCGCGCATCGCTTACTCCATCGGATGTTTCGGCGGAACGGCCGGGCCGGGATCGGCGCCATCCGTCTTCACGAAGGTGTAGGTGAAGTTGTTGCGGACGTTGTCATACTTCTTGCCCGCGAACTCGCCCGGCGTCTTGTCCACATGCAGCACGTGCAGCACATACTGGCCGCGCCACGGCGTGTTGATGTGCACCACGCCTTGTGCGTCAGTGGTGTGCTCCTGCATCCATGTGTTGGGCGCAATCACCTCCAGCTTCGCGTTCTTCAGCGGCTGGCCGCGGTACAGGATGGCGAAGGCGTTCGGCCCATGCGCCTGGATGTCGAGCGGCAGGGCAGGCGTCGCCGATCCTGGGGGCTGGCCGTTGCGTGCATAGTAGTTGGGCTTGGCGATGCCGAGGCCGTTCTTGCTCAGGTCGCGCACTTCCAGCGATTCCTCGGTGGCGATCACCGCCGGCGCCTTGCCGGAAATGGCGATGTGGTCGGCAGCGCGGATGATCGCCGCCTGCGTCCGGTTGCCGCTTGCGTCGAGGTTGAAGGCCTGCGCGCCCTTGATGTTGTCGAGCTTGCCGGGGCTCTTTTCCTTCAGCAGCGCTTCGGCTTCGCCGAAGTACAGCTTCGCGTTGCCGTCGGCGGATTCAATCCACAGATAATGCGCCTGTGCGGCGCTGCCGGTCATCAATGCCGCGGCAGCGAAGGCCATGGAGATTTTGTTCATCGATTCTCCTTGCAATGATCAGAATGCATAACGTGCCGTCACCTGCACATTGCGCGGTGCGCCGGGCAGGTTCAGGTTGGGGGCAGTGCCGTGGCCGGAGACGATGTACTCGCGGTCGAACAGGTTGTTGACGTTCAACTGCAGATCCAGGCCGGCTACCTTGTAACCCACCATCGCGTCCACCGTCGTATAGCCCGGCAGCTTGACGGTATTGCCCGGATTGGCGAAACGTTCGTCCATGTAGTTCACGCCGGCGCCTGCCCGGTATCCGCCGGCGAAGGACTTGGTCAGCCAGACGTTGACACTGTGCTTCGGCGTCAGTGTCGGGCGCTTGCCTTGTATGGGCACTCCGCGGAATGCGGCGCGGTTGTCGCTGTTGTCAACCGTGGGCGAATCCGTTACCTCTGCGTCGAGATAGGCGTAACCGGACCAGATCTGCCAGCCTTGCGACAGGTCGCCGGTGAACGTCAGTTCGAGGCCATCGGTCCGTTGCGTGCCGATCGGGATCAGGACGCCAGGCCGGGCAGGATCAGTGGACTTGATGTTCGTACGCTCAAGGCGGAACAGTGACGCGGTTGCCGATGCCTTGCCGTCAAAGAAATCGAACTTCGCGCCGATTTCCTTGTTGGTGGTTTCCTCAGGCTCGATCTGTGCGTTGTTGGCTGCGAGTGCAAAGTTCTCGGCGGACGGCTGGAACGATTTGCTGAACGATGCGTAGTACGACTGGTCGATCGTCGGCTGGTAGACGATGCCGGCGCGCGGGCTCCATGCGGTATCGGTACGGCTCAGGTTCGGCTGGCCGGGACGGCGCTCCTGGGTTTCCTGCTCGAAGTTGTCGTAGCGGGCGCCGACCAGCGCTTTCCACTTGTCGGTCAGCGTCACGAGATCCTGCACGTAGACGGCGGCGGTCTTCATGATGCCGAGGTTGTCGGTGGACGGCGCGGCGCTCACGTTGAAGGGCAGGACCGGCTGCACGGGATTGAACAGCGAGACGGTGGCGATGTTGTTCTGCGTACGGAAGAACTGGTCCTTGTCCTGCTTGCCGAACTCCACGCCGTACAGGATCTGGTGCGCCATGCCGCCGAGGGTGGCCTTCTGCACCAGCTCGGTCTGGTTGAAGTAGCCGTCTTCGTCGCGCTTCACGTTGCTGCGGTTGAGCGATGCTGTCAGCGCGGTTTCATTGACGGAGCCGACCAGGGTGTTGTTGCGGTCGAGCGTGTAGGTGTAGCGGCGGAATGCATTGCGCAGCGACAGCTCGTTGCTGAAGCGATGCTCGAGCGTGAAACCGAAAGCGTTCACGTCGGCCTGCGAATAATCGAAGTCCTTCGCGTTGGCTGCACCGTAATAGGTGTCAGCCGGCACACCGACCGGGCGGCCCTGGAAGGCCGGGATGCCGAAGTCGGTGACGCGGCGATCGGACAGGTATTCCGCCTGCAGCAGCAGCTTGGTGTGGTCGCCGAGCTTGAAGGACAGCGAGGGCGCAATGGCCTCGCGCTCCAGGAACTGCTGGTCGCGGTAGCTGTCCGCGCGCTCTACGGCACCGGTCACGCGGAAGGCTACACCGCTGTCGCCAAAGTTGCGTGCGACATCGAATTCGCCGCGGCGCTGCCCCCAGCTGCCGACGGTCAGGCCGACTTCGCTCTTGTCGACGCCGGGCTTCTTCGTGATGCGGTTGATCAGGCCGCCGGAGGACCCGCGTCCGTATAGCACGGAGGCGGGCCCTTTGATCACTTCCACCTGTTCGATGTTCGACAGGTCGCGGAAATACAGCGCATCATCGCGCAGACCGTCGATGAACTGATCGGCAATCGCGGAGAAACCGCGGATCGTCACCTGGTCGCGCTGGCCGTCGCCGTGCGAGAGGCCGATGCCCGGCACGGCCTTCATGACGTCCTGCATCGAGCGCACGCCCTGGTCGCGCAGCAGGCTTTGCGGCACGACGTTGACGGTCTGCGGAATGTCGCGCAGCGGCGCTTCGATCTTGGTTGCAGTGTTGGCAGTCGGCGGGTTGTAAGTCGGTTCTGCTTCACGCTTGCTCTTGACGCTGACCTCGGGCAGGTTGGCATCGGGAGCGGCTTGGGTTTGTGCGAATGCGGGTCCGGAAAGTTGTTGTACGGCGAGCGTCACCAGGAGTGCGAGCCTTGTTTTCTTCAGAGTCATATTGTTGGAGGTTGAAGCGGCTGGCTTGGATCGCAATCCTGGCTGGCGGGTTAAGAGAAAGACGGTTGTTTCGTCGCCCTTGCAGAGGGGAGGGTGGGGGTGGTGAGGTTGACCTATCGGCGTCGGTGGCTCAAGCTCACTACCCCCATCCCAACCTTCCCCCTGCAAGGGGGAAGGAGCCGTGCGATTCGTTAATTGACGGACTGTTACTTGCCTTGCGGGTCGGTAACGAAGCCGATCTTGCCGAGTCCGCCGGATTGTGCGGCGGACATCACCTGTGCAATCTTTTCGTATTGCGTGGTGCGCTCCGCATGCAGGTGCAGCTCCGGCTGCGGTTCCTTCTGTGCAGCGGCGGCGATGCGATTCCTCAGCTCGCCGTCATCGATGACCTCGTTGTTCCAGTAGACCTTGCCCTGCGCGTCGATGGACAGGTTGATGTTCTCCGGCTTGGTCTGGTTCGGCTGGCTGGCCGCGCGCGGCAGGTCGAGCTTCACGCTGTGGTTCATGACCGGCACGGTGATGATGAAGATGATCAGCAACACGAGCATCACGTCGACCAGCGGCGTGGTGTTGATCTCGGGGTTGAAATCGTCTTCGGAATCGGAAAGGGAACCCATTGCCATGATGTGCTCCCTTACTTGGCGACCGCGACCAGCTTCGCGCTTTCGGTCTGTTCGGCGCGGGCACCGGTGACGAAGAGGGCGTGCAGGTCGAAGCCGAACTTGTTCAGCTTGGCGATGATGGCCTTGTTGCCGCGCACCAGCGCGTTGTAGCCGAAGGTGGCAGGGATCGCGACCGCCAGGCCCAGCGCCGTCATGATCAGCGCTTCACCCACCGGACCGGCAACCTTGTCGATGCTTGCCTGGCCGGCAGTGCCGATCGACACCAGTGCGTGATAGATGCCCCAAACAGTGCCGAACAGGCCGACGAAGGGCGCGCTGGAGCCGACGGACGCCAGCACGGCCATGCCGGTCTGCAGCTTGCCCGAGGCTTCATCGATCGCCTGGCGCAGCGACAGCGTGACCCAGTCGCTGACGGACAACTGGTCGTGCAGGTGGCCCTTGTGTGCATTGTGGTGGCGCATTGCGACCACACCGGCATTGGCGATGTCGGCAAACGGGTTGTCCTTGCCGAGGGTGGCCAGGCCTTCGTTCACGCTGGTGGTATCCCAGAATTCATGTCCCGCCGCCTTGCCGGAGCGGCCGTAGCGCCACAGCTGCAGTGCCTTGGTGGCGATAACGTACCACGACGCGATCGACATCGCGATCAGCAGGAAGGCGACACCCTTGGTGACGAAGTCGCCTTGGGTCCACAGGGTTTCGAGTCCGTACGGGCTGGATTGCATGATGAGTCCTAATTTTCGGGTTAATTGTCCAGTTGGAATTTGATGGGGATGATCGCGAAAGCGGGCACCGCCTTGCCGTCCTCGATGAAGGGCTTGAACACGGCGCGCAGAACGGCCTGGCGTGCAGCTTCGTCCAGGCGGGCGGAGCCGGAGGTCTTCTGCACTTCGACGCGCTCCGGACGGCCTTTTTCATTGACGAGTACGCGCAGCACGGTCTTGCCTTCCTCGCCCATGCGGCGCGAGACGGGCGGGTAGTCGGGCTGCGGCGCCTGCACATATTCGATGCCCGAAGTGACGGTCTTCGGCACTACGGGGGCCGGCGGCGCGCTCGGTGCGGCAGCAACGGGCGGAGCGGGCTCCGCCGGGGCGGGAGGTGCGGGAGGTGCGGGCGGTGCAGGCGGCGCGGTGAGTGCGGCCGGCGCCGGCTTTGTCGTGACCACGGGGACGGGCGGAGGCGGCGTTACCTGCTTCTTCACGACCGGCACGGTCTTTGGCTTTTCCGGTGCGGGCTGCGGCTTGGGCGCTTCCGCTTTCGGCTGCGGAGTGATGAAGGTAACGGTGACTTCCTTCGGCAGCACTTCGGCAGCCTGGCGCAGCAGGCCACTTTGCAGCGCGTAGAAGAAGGCGACATGCAGCAGGATGATCGTTCCCAACGGGCCGATCCGGCGCACCGGCTTGAGGAGCGCTGCAGCGAACGCACCGGACGGGGAGGGGCGCATGACGATGGCGGCCGTTGTCATGCCACTGCTGCGGCGCGGGCGCGCACGAAGTTCGTTGCGATCGGGGCGGATGCGAATCCACGGGTAGCCATTACATGCTCCTGGTCTGGCGTTGGAGCGGTGTGGCGATTGGTGTGCGGGTGCCGTACACGCTAACAGACCGCTCCAGTTGGCTGGCTACCGTCAAGCAGGGGCTGCGGATGGCTGGCTGGTTATTCTGGAGAGTTTGTTCTCTGAGGTTGCAAGAAATCAGTAAATGAGAACAATTCGTATTTGCATTATTATCGATTTTGGCCAGGAGTGCAATGCCTTTGGGTTGTAGATGAGAATGATTCGTATTAAGATGGCGGAAAATTGATGTTTGTCAACGTCGTCAAAGGCATTGACACCACCGAACCGCCTTTCTGCCAGCCACCCGGCGCCGACCGCGCCGCCAGCCAGCCTTAGCGGCCCTTTGACCGGCCGCGGAATCCGGATCCTGAGAAGACAGGTCGCCAGCGCGTACGCTGCGCATGTTTCTCTGCAAAGAATTTCTTACGTATCTTCAGGAGTGTTCATGCAGTTCCGCCTCACCGTGCTGGCCAGCGCGCTTTCCGTCGCGTTTTCCGCACCCCATGCCTATGCACAGGCCGCGCCGTCGGACGAAAAGGAGTTGTCGACCGTGACTGTCTCTGCCGACCGTACCGGCAGCTTCAAGTCGAACAGCGTGCAGGTCGGCACCTTCCGCGACATGGCGCCCATCGATGTGCCGCAGACCAGCAACGTGATCACCCGCGAGGTGCTCGATGCGCAGGGCGTCACCGGCCTGTTCGGCGCGCTGCAGAACACCGCTGGTGTGTCGCGCTCGCAGCTGAACGGCTCGACCTACGACAACATCTCGATCCGCGGCATCCTGGTCGAGAATCGCTTCAACTATCGCCTCAACGGCTCGCTGCCGGTGATCAATCTGGTCGACATCCCGCTTGAGAACAAGGAGCGCGTTGAGGTGCTGAAGGGCGCATCCTCGTTGTACTACGGCTTCGTGCCGCCGTCGGGCATCGTCAACCTTGTGACCAAGCGCGCGGGCAAGGAAGCCGTGTCCAACGTTGCGGTCTCTGCTAACCAGCACGGCGCCGCCAACGTGCATGTCGATCTCGGCCGTCGCTTCGGCGAGCAGGACCAGGTCGGCGTACGTATCAATGCAGGCGGCGGGCGTGAGGACATCGGCGTCGATCATTATTCCGGCAACCGCGCCTTCGCCACAGCCGCGTTCGACCTAAAGGCAACCCGTGACCTGTCGTTCAAGCTTGACGTGGAACACTACCGCAAGGACGTCACCGAACAGGCGTTGATCAGTCTTCCTGCTGCATCCGGCGGCATTATCAGGCTCCCTGCTGTACCGGATGCGACGCAGAATCTTGGCGGCGAATGGCAAAAGTATGATGCGAAGGCGACCAACTTGCTGTTCCGCACGGACTATTCGCTGAACGAGAACTGGGGCATGTTGTTCGAGGCAGGCAAAGCGCGGACTGAGCGTGACCGCAATTTGGGGCAGTTCCGCCTCGATCCCGTCAGAGGTCTCGCTACGGGGGATGGTACCCTGAATATCACGTTCAACCGGGGCCAATGGTGGGAGAACGAAAACTATCGTACTGAACTGTACGGCCGTCTGCCTGGCGAATTGGTAACCCATGAGCTGTCGTTCGGTTATACCGCTAACCGCCGCCCGCAGGACGCGGGTACAAACGTACCCACCGCAGTACCGGCGCCTACTCAAAATCTGTACAACCCGAGACCGATTCCCGAGCTGTCACCCACTACAACCGCCCGGTCGAATCCGTTGACGATCAAGGATCGCGGCTGGTATCTCTCCGACCGCATCCTGATCGGCGAAAAATGGCAAGCGATGCTCGGTGCGCGCGGTAGTCAGTACGAAAACTCTTCGATCAACTATGAAGCAGACAAGGTCACTCCATCCGCTTCGCTGATGTTCAAGCCGACACGCGGCCTGTCGATCTACGGCAGTTACCTCGAAGCGCTGGAGGAATCCGGCACCGCCCCGACCGGCACCGCGAACCAGGGCGCCGTCCTGCCGCCCGCGCTGTCAAAGCAGAAGGAAATCGGCGTGAAAGCCGAGGTCGCTCAGGGCGTGCTGCTGCAAGCCGCCTACTTCGACATCGAGCGCCCCTCGACCACGATCACCAACAATGTCTTCGTGATGAACGGGCAGGCGCGCTACAAGGGTGTCGAGTTGGCCGCGAGCGGCGAAGTGAACAAACAGCTCGCGCTCATTGCCTCGACCGTATTCATGAACGCCGAGCAGGTGAGCGCCGCTAACGCATCGACCAACGGCAGGGTGCCGGAAAACACTCCCGAGCGCACCGCCAGCCTGTTCGCCGAATATCGCCTGCAGGATGTGCCCGGCCTGGCCGTAAACGGCGGGTTGTACTACGTGGGCGAGCGGGCGGTGAACAACGCCAATCAGGCATTCATCGACAGCTACACCACGCTCTCGCTGGGCGCACGCTACACCACCAAGGTCGCCGGCAAGCGCAGCACCTTCCAGGCGGTGATCGACAACGTGACCGACAAGAACTACTGGTCGACGGCAGGCAACGGCCTGCTTGGGGTAGGCTTGCCGCGCACGCTGAAACTGATGGCGAAGATGGAGTTCTGATTCCGGACTCCATCCGCAACGAGTTCCATGAGCGGCCGGCCGCCTAGCCGGATTGTCCCGGATGGCGCGCCGAACGCCATCCGGGATTCTTTTTTCCGGTCCGTGCTCTATGCAAAGCGGAGCAGCTTTGCCGCAGACACTTTCTCGGGAGAAGGACAATCATGGACATTCAAACCCTGGGTATCATCGGCGCCGGCCAGATGGGTAACGGCATCGCGCAAGTATGCGCAACTGCCGGCATCAAGATCGTCATGTGCGACATCAACGCCACAGCCGTGCAACGCGGCATCGACACGGTCTCGGCCAACCTCGACCGCCTGATCAAGAAGGACAAGCTTCCCGCGACGGAAAAAGAGCCGATCCTTTCGCGCATACAAGGCACAACGGACCTCAGCGCACTGGCGCAATCCGACTTCATCGTCGAAGCAGCGACGGAAAATCTCGAACTCAAGACGAACATCCTGAAGGACGTCGACGGCCTTGCCAAGCCGGGCACCATCATTGCCACCAACACGTCATCCATCTCGATCACGAAGCTGGCATCGACCATGTCGCGTCCGCACCAGTTTGTCGGCATGCATTTCTTCAACCCGGTGCCGGTCATGGCGCTGGTGGAAGTGATCCGTGGCATCCAGACCAGTGACGACACCTACGCCGCCACCGACGCGCTTGCGCGGCGCATCGGCAAGACACCGATTGCAGTTAGGAACTCGCCGGGCTTCGTGGTCAACCGAATCCTCGTGCCGATGATCAACGAAGCAGTCTTCGCCTTGCAGGAAGGACTGGCCAGGACGGAAGAGATCGATTCCGGCATGCAGCTCGGCGCCAATCATCCGATCGGCCCGCTTGCGCTCGCCGACCTGATCGGGCTCGACGTCTGCCTGGCCGTCATGGAAGTGCTGTATCGCGAGTTCAACGACCCCAAGTACCGGCCGGCGCCCATGCTGCGGGAGATGGTGGATGCGGGGTATTTGGGGAGGAAGACGAAGAGAGGGTTTTATAGCTATTGATTCCAGCGGATAACTTGGAGCTATCCCGGGTTGTGGCGGCCACACCCGGGATTTATTTTTTGTGTCTAGGAGTCTGCGCGGCAGAAGGACGTCGGCCCAAAC
>CBIHRW010000108.1:0-14315 GCA_966212545.1 uncultured Noviherbaspirillum sp. | reverse complement strand
GCACTGCATCCCTTCTCGCAAGAACGCGACCCCCAATCCAGTTCATAACACCCTCTACGGTAAGCGCCACGTGTTGCAAGCGTGCGGCGGATGTAAGGAATCAGGTCGGTGAATAGGCGAGACGCACGTAAATCGGCGCAAAGGCTTCGGCCTGGGTGATCTCGATCAGGGTTTCCTTCGCGAGTTCGAGCAGCGCGATGAAGTTCACCACCAGGACCGGCACGCCGCGCGACGGATCAAAGAGGTCGGAGAATTCGACGAACTTTGCCGATTGCAGCCGGCGCAGGATACCCGTCATGTGCTCGCGTACGGACAGCTCTTCGCGGGTGATGGTGTGGTGTTGGGTCAGTTTCGCGCGCTTGAGGATGTCGGCCCACACTGCCTGCAGCTCGGAGATGTTCACATCCGGGAAGCGCGGCGTCAGGCTCTGTTCGACATAGATCTGTGCGCGCACATAATCCCGGCCGAGCTGCGGCACCGTGTCGAGCTGCTGCGCAGCGAGCTTGATCTGTTCGTACTCGAGCAGGCGGCGCACCAGTTCGGCGCGCGGGTCTTCCGCTTCCTCGCCGGTATCGGCCTTCTTTACTGGCAGGAGCATGCGCGACTTGATCTCGATGAGCATGGCCGCCATCAGCAGGTATTCCGCGGCCAGCTCCAGGTTGCGCGAGCGGATCTGGTCGACATACTCCAGGTACTGGCGCGTCACATCCGCCATCGGAATGTCGAGGATGTTGAAGTTTTGCTTGCGGATCAGGTAGAGCAGCAGGTCGAGCGGCCCCTGGAAGGCTTCAAGGAAGACTTCGAGCGCATCCGGCGGAATGTACAAGTCCGTCGGCAGCTTGAACAGTGGTTCGCCGTACAGTTTTGCGAAAGCCATGCCGTCCACCACATTCGGTGTTGAATCCGGCTGACTGGCAAGCGCCTGCTCGGGCGCGTCAGCCGGCAAATGCGCAAGCAGCGCGTCCTGCGTGGACATCAGAATTTGTTCTGGTAGACGTAGGGCTGCTGCTTGATGCGCGATTCTTCGTCACGCCGGCGGGCGTCCAGGTTGATCGGCGCCTTGTCCCAAAGGAGGGCGCGGCCGGCACGCTGCTTTTCTTCAAGAGACGGATTTTTCTGCTTCAGTTCGGTGATGAACTTGGTGAAATCGGACACATACCCCGTCTGTTGTTTACTGAATTTCATGATGAATATGGGCTCATTGTGGAAAAGCAGGCGCTATTTTACCTCGTCTTCCCTGCTGTTCCGTCAACCTGACGACAGTGTGTCGCCGCGTGGACATGAAATTGTCATAACGATAACAATGGCACGTCCAAATGTGGCCGAAATGGGCTTGTTGCCGTCTTTGCACCTTATCCCGGTGGCGGAAGAAGCCGGCCTGATCCAAGCCGGCAACGCAGTCGCGGCATTCGATATCCTCGCCGCCCAGGATATCGGCGTGATCGTGTGCGACCAACTCTAACTAGCCGCGAGGGCGTTTGCCCGCATGATCGCGTGGCTCAGGTCTTCCACGCAATTGTCCACTCCCAGCCGGTCGAGGAAACCGGTGCGCGTCATCAGGCTGAGCGGCTGGTGGTTGGGGCCGCACAGGATCAGCGTGCAGCCGTTCTTCTGCAGGGTCTTGTGCACGTTTTCCAGCGCATCGAGACCGGTGGTGTCGAGGTTGATGAGCTGGGTTAACTTCAGGATCAGTGCCTTGTCGGGAATGCAGCCCGGCAAGGTCAGTATTTCCATCTTGCCCACCGCGCCGAAAAACAGCGAACCGAAGATCGAATAGGCGGCCACGCCCGGTGCTGGCCAGACCGGAAGCGAGGGGGCGGGAATCGGTTCGATCCGGGTCAGGCTGGAGACGCGGAATATGAAGAACACGCAGGCCAGCACCAGGCCGACCTCGACTGCGACAGTCAGGTCGAAGATCACGGTCAGCAGGAAGGTCGAGATCACCAGGATGCGGTAGTTCATCGAGAAATGCATCAGCCGGCGGAATTCGTGCCATTCACCCATGTTGTAGGCGACGTGCAGCAGGATGGCGGCAAGCGCGGCCAGCGGCACGTTGGTTGCCAGCGGTGCCGCAACCAGCACGATCACCAGCAGCGCAATCGCATGCACTATGCCGGCAACGGGCGACGTTGCGCCGGTGCGGATATTGGTCACGGTGCGCGCGATCGTGCCGGTCGCCGGCATGCCCCCGAAGAATGGTGTCACGAAGTTGGCCACCCCCTGCGCCATCAGTTCCTGGTTCGGGTCGTGCCGCTGTCCGGTGATGTTATCGGCAACCCGTGCGCATAGCAGCGATTCAATCGCGCCGAGCAGCGCAATGGTGATCGTCGGTGCGAACAACTGCTTGACCACTTCCCACGAGAGCTGCGGTAGCTGGAACGAGGGAAGCCCCTGCGGAATGCCGCCGAAGCGCGAACCGATCGTTTCGACCGGAAGGTTGAACAAGGTCACCGCAGTCGTGCTCACGACCAACACGAGGATGGGGCTGGGCACCGGCTTGAGCAGGCCGGCTAGCCGTGGAAAGCGGAAGGCCTTCGGCGAACCGTCCGGATTGTTCCGAAAAACCGCCGGCCAGGCGAACATCAGAACGAGCGAGCACGCCGCTATTGCCAGCGCGGCCGGATCGACGGTATGGACATGGGTACTCAGCACACGGATCTGTGCGAAGAAATCGCCCGGCATCTTGTCGATTGCGAGGCCGAAAAAATCCTTCAGCTGCGACAGCGCGATCAGCACCGCGATGCCGTTGGTAAAACCGATCACGATCGGCACCGGGATGTAGCGGATCCAGCTGCCGATCCTGAACATGCCCATTGCAAACAGCAGCACGCCCGCGCCAATGGTGGAGACCAGCAATCCGCCGAGTCCATACTTTTCGATGATGCCGTAAATGATGACGATGAAGGCCCCTGCGGGACCGCCGATCTGTACGCGCGAGCCGCCCAGCGCTGAAATCAGGAAGCCGCCGATGATGGCCGTGAAAATGCCGGCTTCGGGCTTTGCTCCCGAGGCAATCGCAAACGCCATCGCCAGCGGCAATGCCACCACCCCCACCGTGAGGCCCGCGGCGACATCATGTACGAACCGGGTCTTGTCGTATCCCTTGAGCGCGTCAATCAATGCGGGACGAAAGCGGAGGCTGGAAAGATTCATGCAGTGCTGCTCCCCTGTAGCGGCCTTGTTGAGTCTTTTCTATCCGGCAGGGAGGCATCCCTGCCTTTGGTATTGGGCGCTTGTATCGGGCGGCACGCCACGCTCAATATCCCAGCACCCGGCGCATCACCATCGGCGCGGGCTCAAGCGGATTGGCATGGGTGTATTCCAGCTCCGGCGCGAGCTCGAAGCCGTATGCGGAATACAGGTCGAGCAGCCGTTCCTGGTCGACGCGCACACCGAGGCGCAGCTCGCGGACGTCGGAAGCGAGGGCGTGGTGGATCACCGCTTCGAGCAGATGTTGGGAAAGGTGTTCGCCGCGGTGGGAAGGCAGCACACCCATGCGCATGATTTCCCAGACATCCGGCTCCGACTCAAGCGGCGCCCAGCGCACCGATCCGATCGCCGCATCGTCCCGCAGCAGGATGAAGCCGCCGCCTGCCTGCAGGTCCTGCAGCACGCGCACGGCCGTTTCACGGTGGCCGCTCGACGTGACAGCCACCTTGCCGGCCCACGCGGCGCGCGTGAGCTCGGCAATCAGAGGGGCATCTTCCAGGGTGGCTTCGCGGACAACAATGCTCATGGCTACCCCGTCTTTAGGAATCGACGACTGGGATACTCTGGCATGACTTAACGTACCCGCATGCCCGGCTCGGCGCCCGGCCAGGGATTCAATACATAGATGCCGGGACTGGACTTCTCATCGGCTGCGGAGGCGGCCAGCACCATGCCTTCGGAAATACCAAACTTCATCTTGCGCGGCGCCAGGTTGGCCACCATCACCGTCAGCTTGCCGACCAGGTCTTCCGGCTTGTAGGACGACTTGATGCCGGAGAACACATTGCGCGTGCGGCCTTCGCCCGCATCGAGCGTCAGGCGCAGCAACTTGTCTGAGCCTTCGACGTGCTCGCAGTTGACGATCTTGGCGATGCGCAGGTCGATCTTGGCGAAGTCGTCAATCTTGATTTCCGGCGCCAGCGGTTCGATACCCGCCGTCGCTTCTTCCGCCTTCTCGGCTGCTTGCGCCGCTGGTGCGGGAATGTCGAACAGCGCATCCAGCATTTTCGGATCGACGCGCTGCATCAGGTGCTCGAAAGTACCGATCGAGGTCGGGCTGGTCTGCAGGTCGGCCCAGGTCAGATCGCGCTCGATGCCGAACAGCTTCGATACCTTGCGCGCCAAGTCCGGCAGGATGGGCGCGAGATAGATGGTCAGGCAATAGAAGCTGCGCAGCAGGTTGCTGCACACATCCTGCAGTTCCTGGTCGTTGGCCGGATCCTTCGCCAGTTCCCACGGTTTCTTGGTGTCGACGTATTGGTTCACCTCGTCGGCCAGTGCCATGATCTGGCGGATCGCTTTGCCGAACTCACGCGCCTCGAAGGCTTCCTTGATGTCGTTTTCCTGCTCGCCGAAGCGCAGGCGCCAGGTCATCGCCTCACCGCCGGTGATCGGGTCGCTCAGCTTGCCGCCGAAGCGCTTGGTGATGAAGCCGGCAGCGCGGCTGGCGATGTTCACGTACTTGCCGATCAGGTCGGAATTGACGCGGGACACGAAGTCGTCCGGGTTGAAGTCGACGTCCTCGACCTTCGCGTTCAGCTTGGCCGCGATGTAGTAGCGCAGCCATTCCGGATTCATGCCGATCTCGAGGTAACGCAGCGGCGAAATGCCGGTGCCGCGCGATTTCGACATCTTCTCGCCGCTGACCGTGATGAAGCCGTGCACGAACACGTTGGTCGGCACTTTGAGGCCCGAGAACTTCAGCATCGCCGGCCAGAACAGCGTGTGGAAATAGATGATGTCCTTGCCGATGAAGTGGTACTGCTCGGTGGAGTTGTCCTCCATGAAGGCCTGGTAGTCGCGGCCGGTCTTGTCGAAGTAGTTCTTCAGCGATGCCAGGTAGCCGACGGGCGCATCCAGCCAGACGTAGAAGTACTTGCCCGGCGCATCCGGAATTTCAATGCCGAAATACGGCGCGTCGCGGCTGATGTCCCAGTCGCCCAGGCCATCCTCGCTGTCCAGCCATTCCTTGGCCTTGTTCACGACTTCCGGCTGCAGGCGGTTCGGCGTCTGCGTCCATTCCCGCAGGAATTCGGTGCACTTCGGGTTCGAGAGCTGGAAGAAATAGTGTTCCGACGACTTTAACACCGGCGTCGCACCGGTCAGCGTCGAGTACGGGTTCTTCAGCTCGGTCGGCGCATAGACGGCGCTGCACACCTCGCAGGAATCGCCGTACTGGTCCTTGGCGCCGCATTTCGGGCACTCGCCTTTGATATAGCGGTCCGGCAGGAACATGTTCTTGACCGGGTCGTAGAACTGTTCGATGGTTTTGGTGGTGATCAGCTTGGCATGGTCGCGCAGGCGGCGGTACAGATCCTGTGAGAGCTGGTGGTTTTCCGGCGCATCGGTCGAATGCCAGTTGTCGAAACTGATGTGGAAGCCGTCCAGGTACTGCTTGCGGCCTGCGGCTATGCGCGCAACAAATTCCTGCGGCGTCACGCCGGCCTTTTCGGCCGCGATCATGATCGGCGCCCCGTGTGCGTCATCCGCACCGACGAAATGCACCTCGTTGCCCTGCATCCGCTGGAACCGTACCCAGATGTCGGCCTGGATGTATTCCATGATGTGGCCGATGTGGAACGCGCCATTGGCGTAGGGCAGGGCAGTGGTGACAAACAGCTTGCGATGCGGAGTGGTGCTCATTTGGCAATAATGCTTGGAGAAATAAAACTGCCATTTTAGCAGTGCGGGGGCTCTTGTCGGGTGCGGTTTGCTGGGTTGCGGTGTCAAACCCGGTCAGGATCGGCGGAGATTTGGTTTAGACTTGCTGCAACAATTTTCAGGAGAAGCAATGAGTATCACCGTTGAGGCCGTCAAGACGGCGCTTTCCCAGGTTATCGACCCGAACACCGGCAAGGACCTTGTAGCCGGCAAATCCGTGAAGAACATCCAGGTCAACGGCGCTAACGTCAGGTTCGACGTCGAACTGGGCTATCCGGCCAAGAGCCAGATCGACCCGATCCACGCAATGGCTGTGAATGCCGTGCGCCTGCTAGCCGGCATCGGTCATGTCGAAGCGAATGTTTACTCAAAAATCATCGCCCATTCAGTGCAGCGCGGCATCAAGCTGATGTCCAACGTCAAGAACATCATCGCGGTCGCCTCTGGCAAGGGGGGCGTGGGCAAATCCACCACGGCAGTCAACCTGGCGCTGGCCCTGGCAGCGGAAGGCGCCCAGGTTGGCATCCTCGACGCCGATATCTACGGTCCCTCGCAGCCGATGATGATGGGCATTTCCGGGCAGCCGGAGTCGCTCGACGGCAAGACCATGGAGCCGCTGGAGAACCGCGGTGTGCAAGTGTCCTCCATCGGCTTCATGATCGATCCCGACCAACCCATGGTCTGGCGCGGGCCAATGGTCACCCAGGCGCTGCAGCAGCTGCTCGAGCAGACCAACTGGCGCAACCTCGATTACCTGATCGTTGACATGCCGCCCGGCACCGGCGACATCCAGCTCACGCTTTCCCAGCGCGTGCCGGTCACCGGCGCCGTGATCGTCACCACGCCGCAGGACATCGCGCTGCTGGATGCGCGCAAGGGCCTGAAGATGTTCGAGAAGGTCGACATTCCCATCCTCGGCATCGTCGAGAACATGAGTATCCACCTCTGCTCCAACTGCGGCCATGCCGAGCCGATCTTCGGCGCGGGCGGCGGCGAGAAGATGTGCAAGGAATACGGCGTGGAATTCCTCGGCGCTCTGCCGCTGACCATGGCAATCCGCGAGCAGACAGATTCCGGCAAGCCGACCGTGGTCGCCGATCCGGACGGACAGATCGCGCGGATCTACAAGGAAATCGCACGCAAGGTCGCGGTCAAGGTGGCGGAAAAGGCCAAGGATATGAGCAGCAAGTTCCCGAGCATTGTGATCAAGAACGATTGATGCCGCCGACAAGGTAAAATACGCACTTACCTTCCAATTCCACGGCTTTGGCGATCCAAGGCCGTTTTTAGTTTCGGCCGCAGCTAACGCTGCTTAACTCGCTGCGCAAGTTAGCCTTCACAGAAACTTCGTTTTATTTGATTTGCCATGACAGTCCGTACACGCTTCGCACCCAGCCCGACCGGCTACCTCCACCTCGGCGGCGCGCGCACCGCGCTTTTCTCCTGGGCATTTGCCCGCCACCACGGCGGCACTTTCATTCTGCGCATCGAAGACACCGACCTGGAGCGCTCGACCCCGGAAGCGGTGCAGGCGATCCTGGACGGCATGAACTGGCTCGGCCTGCATCACGACGAAGGCCCGTTCTACCAGATGAAGCGCATGGATCGCTATCGCGAAGTGGTCGCGCAGATGCTGGAAGCGGGCACCGCCTACTATTGCTACTGCACCCCCGAAGAAGTGGAGTCGATGCGCGAGCGCATGCGCGCCGCCGGCGAAAAGCCGCGCTATGACGGCACCTGGCGTCCGGAGCCGGGTAAGACCGTGCCCCCGATCCCGGAAGGCCGCAAGCCGGTGGTGCGTTTCAAGAATCCGCTGGACGGTGACGTGACATGGAACGACATGGTCAAGGGCCCCATCACGATTTCCAACCGCGAGCTGGACGACCTCGTGATCGCGCGTCCCGACGGCACGCCGACCTACAACTTCTGCGTCGCAGTCGACGACTGGGACATGAAGATGACCCATGTGATCCGCGGCGACGACCACGTCAACAATACCCCGCGCCAGATCAACATCCTGCGTGCGCTGGGCGCACCGCTGCCGGAATACGGCCATGTGCCGATGATCCTCGGCGCCGACGGCGAAAAGCTGTCCAAGCGCCACGGTGCGGTCAGCGTGATGGAGTATCCCGCGCAGGGCTACCTGCCGGAAGCGATGCTCAACTACCTCGCACGCCTGGGCTGGAGTCACGGCGACGACGAGATCTTCTCGATGGAGCAGTTCTGCCAGTGGTTCGACGTCGAGCACCTGAACAAGTCGCCTGCGCAGTTCAATCCCGAGAAACTGGCATGGCTGAACAACCACTACATCAAGCAGGCGGACAACGCGCGCCTCGAAAGGCTGGTTCGCCCGGTGATGGAGAGGGAAGGTGCGAAATTCGACGGCGCACCCGCGCTTCAGCCGGTGATCGCACTGATGAAGGAGCGTGCGAATACGACCAATGAACTCGCCGACGCCGCCATGTTGTTCTTCCGCGAACCGAATCCCGATACCGCTCTCGTCGCGCAGCATGTGACGGACGCGGTCAAGCCTGCCCTGGCCCAGTTCAATGAAGCCTGCAAAACCATCGACTGGAACAAGGCCGCGATTTCCGCCGCGATGAAGGACGTGCTGGCTGCGCACAAGCTGAAGATGCCGCAACTCGCCATGCCACTGCGCCTTGCTGTGACCGGCCAACTGCAGACACCGTCGATTGATGCCGTGCTGGAGCTCTTCGGCCGCGAAACTGTTGTGGCGCGCCTGCAAAAATTTATCCAATAAATTTTCTCGAAGAGGATTTACACACGAGAAAAAACTTTGCTATACTCTCGTTTCTTCGCACACGGGGGTATAGCTCAGCTGGGAGAGCGCTTGCATGGCATGCAAGAGGTCAGCGGACATCACCCTTTCACGGTGAGTACCGGGGTTCGAATCCCCGTGGGGACGCCAAATAAGAACGCCACGCAATTGCGTGGCGTTTTTTCTTTTTCCCCGCTCCATCGCACAATAGCAATTTCTTTCCGTGCTCATCGTTTGCCTCGCATGGCTCGCTCCTTATCTTTAGCCCTGTTCTGCAAGGTTGTCGACAACTTCGGCGACATCGGTATTTGCTGGCGACTTGCTAGGCAACTGCAGCAGGAGCATGGCATTGCGGTGACTTTGTGGGTGGACGATCTGCGGAGTTTTCGGCGAATTTGCCCGGAACTCAGCGTCGATGCGGAAGTGCAGCAGGTTGCCAACGTGACAGTGCGTCACTGGCGCGATCAGAACGGTGTATTTTCAGCGAGCGATGTCGCCGATATCGTCATCGAATTTTTCGGCGTCGATATTCCGCCGGGCTATATTTCCGCCATGGCGGAGTGCAATCCTCGCCCGGTTTGGCTCAATCTGGAAGGTTTGAGTGCGGAGGAGTGGGTTGAGGGATGTCACACCCTCCCGTCACCGCACCCGCGATTGCCGCTAAGGAAATACTTTTTCTTCCCCGGCTTCACGAGCAAGACTGGCGGCTTGTTGCATGAATCCTCGCTGGAAGTGCAGCGGCAGCAATTTCAGTCGGATCGAGCAGTAATGGCGGCTTTTCTGGGGCAATTCGGCGTCACGCAGACGGAATTGGCATCGCTGAAAGTATCCCTGTTTTGCTATGCGCATGCGCCGGTTCCGGCATTGCTCGATACATGGCAAGGCAGTGAAACAGCAGTCACATGCCTGGTGCCGGAAGGGGTTGCGGTTGAGGCGGTTGAAGCCTTCCTGGGCAAGCCTGCGCGACCGGGTGAAGCGCGGACGCGCGGTGCCCTTACCGTACGCGTGTTGCCATTTGTCGCCCAGCCGGACTACGACAAGCTGTTATGGGCGTGCGACCTCAATTTTGTGCGCGGCGAGGATTCCTTTGTGCGGGCGCAGTGGGCGGGCAAGCCCTTCATCTGGCATATCTACCCGCAGGACAAGAACCTCCATCACGTGAAACTGCGTGCATTCCTGTCACGCTGCGCGGTGGACATGGAAGGTCTGAATGCTTTCTCTTTGCGTTGGAACGGCGCAGCAGCCGGGAATTTGGAAGCCCAAGTTGGCTTGCCTGCTTTATGGTCGCAGTTCCATGCGGAGATGCCAATAATTGTCTCGAAGTCAGCCGAATGGCGCTGCAAGATGCTCGCAAATGGAGACTTGGCGTCCAATTTGACGAAGTTTGCGACTTCCCTCCGTTCAGTGGGGCAGTAAAACAGGGTACAATGCGCGGTTAATCTATATCTATAACGCTTGTTTTGGATCAATTGTGAACTTGCGGCGCTGTTGGCCATGAGGCGGAAGATAGTTTTCAAGTCACCTATTTTTTACGACCATTTCCTATGAAATTTGCAAAAGAAGTTCGTGTTGGCAACATCATCATGGTTGAAGGCAAGCCTTTCATCGTGCTGCGCTCTGACGTCAATGGTTCGAGCCGTACCGGCTTCACCTACAAGTGGAAGATGAAAAACCTTCTGACCAACGCGCCGCTGGAAAGCGTATTCCGCGGTGACGACAAGTTCGACGTCGTCGTGCTGGACAAGAAGGAAGCCTCGTATTCGTACTTCGCCGACCCGCTGTACGTGTTCATGGACGCCGACTACAACCAGTATGAAGTCGAAGGCGAGAACATGGGCGACGCGCTGAACTACCTGGAAGACGGTATGACCTGCGAAGTCGTGTTCTACGACGGCAAGCCGATTTCGGTCGAACTGCCGACCACCGTCGTGCGCGAAGTGACCTATACCGAGCCGGCCGTCAAGGGCGATACCTCGGGCAAGGTCATGAAGCCGGCCAAGATCTCTACCGGTTTCGAAATCCCGGTTCCGCTGTTCGTGGACATCGGCGACAAGATCGAAATCGACACCCGTACGGGCGAGTACAAGAGCCGCAGCAAGTAATCGGTCCCTGTTCCGCAAAAAAGCGCTGCCGGATATCCCGCAGCGCTTTTTTATTGGTGCGGAATCCAACGGTTGAGGGGGCAATCGCTACGCCGGCTTTGCATTACGATAGGGGCACGGTATAAACTGGTCGGCGTTTTCGCGCCCGGGAAATCGGTCGGGGGCGAAACGGAAAAGGCCCGATTTCCGGGGCATACAACAGGCTTGTTCAAGCCGTGACGACAGGGAGAGAGTCGAATGAAGAACATCCGCAGCCTGGGGGTGCTGATCATGGTGTTTGCGCTTGCCGGTTGCTCGTCAACGGGATTCAAGCCCCTCGACTGGATTCCTGCTGCCTTCAAGCCGCAACCGGCAGCCCAGCCGGTGTCCGCTGAAAAGACGAAAAAGGCTGCACCGCCCGGGGAAATCACGGTCAATGACGGCAACGGCGAGGTGGTGGTCCAGACGGTTGAGTTCCGTTCCGGTACTTCGTCGGCTACAGTCGAGCGGCTGGCCAAGCGTTTCGGCTGCAACGGTTCGGCGGGTGCAGGGCTAGTGACGGAGAAGGGGCCGGTCGAGGTCTACCGGATGAAGTGCGATAACGGCACGACTTTCATGGCGCAATGTGAGCTGCGACAGTGCCGGCCGATGCGCTAGCATCTTGACCCGTACCACGATAGAAAAATGGCACAGTCTCCTGTGCCATTTTCTTTCTGACGGGCTGATTGACTAGTCGTCCTTCGCAACCTGCAGGACCAGCTTGCCGAAATTCTTCCCTTCAAACAGCATCAGCAGCGTTTCCGGGAAGTTGTCCAGGCCTTCGACAATATCCTCGCGCGTCTTGAACGTGCCTTCCTTCATCCACTTTGCCATTTCCGCCACGCCGAGGTGGTAGCGGTCGGCGTAGTCGAATACCACGATGCCTTCCATGCGCGCACGGTTGACCAGCAGCGACAGGTAGTTGGCAGGGCCTTTCACCGGCGTCGTGTTGTTGTACTGGGAAATCGCACCGCAAATGATGATACGCGCTTTCAGGTTGATGCGGGTGAGGACGGTGTCCAGGATGTCGCCGCCGACGTTGTCGAAGTACACATCCACGCCTTGCGGGCAGTGCTTCTTCAGGCCGTCGCGCACCGACTCGTTCTTGTAGTCGATGCAGGCGTCGAAGCCGAGCTCGTTGACAACGAAATCACATTTGTCCTTGCCGCCGGCGATGCCAACCACGCGGCAGCCCTTGTGCTTGGCGACCTGGCCAACCGTCTGGCCGACCGCACCTGCAGCGCCGGAAACGACGACGGTTTCACCGGCCTTCGGCTGGCCGACCTCGAGCAGGCCGAAGTAGGCGGTCATGCCGGGCATACCGAGCGCATTCAGGTACTTCGGTAGCGGTGCCGCTTTCGGATCCACCTTGTAGAAAGCGGCAGTCTTGTCGTCTGCCGGGCCGACCCAGTACTGTTGAACGCCAGTGCCGCCGGAGACATAGTCGCCGACCGCAAACTTCGGCGACTTGGAGGCGACCACCTTGCCGATACCGCCGGCCCGCATCACTTCATCAATGGCGACGGGACGGATATATGACTTGCCCTCGTTCATCCAGCCGCGCATTGCAGGGTCGAGCGAGAGATAGAGGGTTTTGACGACGATCTCGCCGTCGGCGATGTCGCGCACAGGTTCGGTCGTGAATTTCCAGTCGCTGCGCTTGGGCATGCCCACAGGGCGCGCTCCCAGGCGGATCTGCTGGTTGCTCAGGCTTGTTGAGGTCATCTTGTCTCCTTGGGATTAGTTAGGTGGAATTCATCATACATCAAATTGAACGGTCGTGCTTTTTTGCAAAAGTGTAACAGATTCAAACATTCCGGAAATCATCGGAACTTTCCAACCATCATGCTGACCAAGTGAGGAGCCGCAACATTGCTGTGGCTAAAGAGGTGGGGAGGCCGGAGTTATTGGGCTCTGATTCCTGCAGACGCAAGTGAAGTGTTGCCGCGTTTTCGGCGCTGGGAACGCTTGATGCGTTTCCAAGACTTCGCAAACCGTTTTTTACTTTCGCACTATTTATTGGAGATAACATGCTTCGTTCCGAAACGCTCTTTGGCAAGCGCGATACCAACACGCCAAATTCGCCCCTCAGCACCGCCAGCGGCATCGTCCCGACCGGTACTTCGGGTATCTCCAAGCCGATTTCTTCTTCTTCCGTCGGCGCCGACACCACTGCCAGCACCAACGAGGGCGGCAGCAAGCTGATCGTCGGCCCGAATATCAAGCTCAAGGGCGTTGAGATCACCGACTGCGACACGCTGGTCGTCGAAGGCCGCGTTGAAGCCACCATCGATTCCCGCGTGATCCAGATCGCCGAGCGCGGCGCGTTCAAGGGCTCCGCCGAAATCGACATCGCCGAAATCCACGGCGAATTCGACGGCGAACTGACCGTGCGCCAGAAGCTGGTCATCTACTCGACCGGCAAGGTTTCCGGCAAGGTCCGCTATGGCAAGGTCGTGATCGAAGAGGGCGGCCAGCTGGCCGGCGACATCCAGGTCGGCACCGCTGCGGCTGCCAACAAGGGCCTGTCCGTTGCCAAGGTCGGCTAATACCACTGCCTGCACTCTGCATCAAACAGCAAGAACAAGTGTGTGACCTGCCTTCGCTTGGAGTAACCGCGTCGGCAAAGCTATAGCTGCACTTGCAATTGCCGCTACTGGCCAGAAGCGGCAATTGACGGGGCGCTTCCCGGCGCCCTAGATCGCCCGGATATCGCATAGCGTATCCGGGCTTTTGTTTGTCCTGTCGACCCGTGCGACAATAGGAGTTTTCGCCAGTCGCATTGCAATCATGACCACGACGCACCCGGAATACATCCTCACTCTGTCCTGCCCGGATCACCGCGGCATCGTCCATCGCGTATCCGGCTTCCTCGCCGAGCATGGTTGCAACATCATCGACTCGGCGCAGTTCGGCGACGCGCAGTCGCAGCTGTTCTTCATGCGCGTCCATTTCGCCGCCGAGGATCCGGTAATCAGCGATACCCAGTTGCGGGCGAATTTCGAGATCGTGGCGAAAGAGCTGAAGATGGACGCCCAGCTTAACGACGCCCACAAGAAGCCGCGCGTGATGATCATGGTGTCGAAGATCGGTCACTGCCTGAACGACCTGCTGTTCCGCTACAAGAGCGGCCTGCTGCCGGTGGAGATCCCGGCTATCGTGTCCAATCACACCGATTTCTACCAGCTCTCCGCCAGCTACAACATTCCCTTCCACCATTTGCCACTGGCGACTGGTGCGTCGCCCGATGCGAAGCGTGCACAGGAAGAGCGCATCCTGGAAATCGTGAAGAACAACGACATCGACCTTGTCGTGTTGGCGCGCTACATGCAGATCCTGTCGCCCGAGCTGTGCAATGCGTTGAAGGGCAAGGCGATTAACATCCACCATTCCTTCCTGCCCAGCTTCAAGGGCGCAAAGCCCTACTACCAGGCGCACGATCGCGGCGTGAAGCTGATCGGCGCGACCGCGCACTTCGTTACCAGCGACCTGGACGAAGGCCCGATCATCGAGCAGGACGTCGAGCGCGTCGATCATTCGATGGA
>CBIHRW010000107.1:0-14463 GCA_966212545.1 uncultured Noviherbaspirillum sp. | reverse complement strand
CCGATGTCGAGGGTCTTGCCGACGATGCCGCGGATGTCGTAGGCCTTGAAGATGGCTGGTGAGAGTGGAAGCACGTTTCGATGGGGGAAGAAGGGTTGAAGTGGTCTGACCGAGCAACGCGGGTGCTCAACGAGCCTGCTTACTCCTTCCCCCTGCAAGCTGAGAATTACGGTGGCAAGTGCCCAGTCGCTCCTTCCCCTTCAAGGGGAAGGTTGGGATGGGGATGGGTTTCAATAGCGATTGCTGCGGCATTTGAAACCCATCCCCACCCTATCCCTCCCCTTGAAGGAGAGGGAACTCCAAGGTCTTGCCGAACTATAGGTAAACCTCAGCCCTGCGCAGGGGAAGGAATCACACAACAGATGCCTTTTATGAAGCCTCGATCAACGGCGTATTGCCGGACGGACGCTGGTTGTATCCATGGCCGTAACCGTAGCCATAGCCATAGCGGCCTGGGCGCACCTTCAGGTCGTTGAACAACACGCCCTTCGCCTCCAGTCCTGCCTGCGCAAGACGCTTCATCGACTCGTTGATCTCGCCCGGCGTCGTGACGCCCGCGCGGGTCATGATGTAGATGGCGCCGCAGTGCGCACCGATAATCATGGTGTCGGCCACGGCCAGGATCGGCGGCGCATCGATCAGCACGAGGTCGTAGCGGGACGACAGATCCTGCAGGAAGGCACCGAAGTTCGGACGCAGCAGCAGTTCCGACGGATGCTGCGGCAAGGTACCGGTCGTGATGAAGTCCATGTTCTCGATCACGCCATGATGGATCACTTGGTCGAGGCGGCGTGCACCGGCAATGGCGTCGGACAGACCGTCATGACGGCCGAAGCCGAAGTACAGGTGCAGCAAGCCGTTGCGCAAGTCAGCATCGATCAGCAGCACCTTCTTGCCGGTTGCCGCCATGATCGCGGCGAGGTTGGCCGACACGAAGGACTTGCCCATGCCCGGCGTGGCGCCGGTGATGAGAACGATGTTGTTCCTGAACTTGGGCAGCGAGAACTGCAGCGCCGTACGGAAGTTGCGCAGGCTCTCCACGGCCACGTCCGTGGACGACACGTTGGCAAGCAGCGGCACCTTCTGCTGCTTGGCCGAGACCTGCTGGTACAGTTCGCGCTGCTTCTTGCTGTGCGGGATGGTGGCGTACACCGGCACACCGGCGATCTGCTCCAGCTCCTCCGGGGAATCGATGGCACCGGCGAGCGACTTGCGGAAGAAGGCGGCGACCACACCGAGGAACAGGCCTGCCAGGAGCGACAGGGCCAGCACCACCGGACGGTTCGGCTTGACCGGCTTTTCCGGCATCATCGGCGAGTCGACCAGACGGACATTGCTGACCTTGCCCACGGTGATCAGGCGCAGTTGCTGCGAGGTGTTGAGGAGCGCGGTATACAGCTCGGTATTCACCTTCACTTCACGCTGCAGGCGCAGCAGGTTCTGTTCCAGCGACGGCAGCTGCTTGATGTGATCGTTCATCGCCGAGATCTGGCCGTTGATTTCCTTCAGCTGGCTGTCGATGCCCTGCACTGCCGGATGTTCGTTCGTGTAGCGGGCGAGCAGTTCGATCTTCTTCTGCTGGAGTTCCATCTTCTTCAGCTTGGCGGCGGACGACTGTTGCAGCGTGATCTTGGATTCCTCACCCAGATCGACGGTGCCGTTCGCGTTGCGGAAAGCGTTGTACTTTGCCTCGGCCTGCTCCAGCTGCGACTTGATTTCAGGCAGCTGCTTGTTCAGGTATGCCAGCGACTTCTCTGCTTCCTCGGTCTTGCGCGCGGAGTTCTGCTTGACATACTCCTTGCTGATTTCATTGAGCACGGTATGGACCATGCGCGGGTCGGAGCCACGCAGGCTTGCACCGATCACGCCGGATTGCTTGCCGCCGAGTTCCTCGACCTTCATGGCATTCTGGATGCCTTCGATGGTCGCCAGGCGGGATGCGCGCGACATGGTGAATTCTGCGCCCGGCTTGCCTGCAAGCTGGTTGACGCGTACCTCGATCGTACCCTTGGGCAGTTCGAAGATCGCCGTTTCGCCGACACGCGCCTTGAGGTCGATGCCTTGCTCCTTCTGCATCAGGCGGTATTCACCGTTGGGTTCTGCAATCACGGTGAACTCGCGGTTGAGCAGGGATTCGGGTACGTTGAACACGGATACGTCGATCTTCTCCGTGCCCCATGTGTATCCGCCCCAGCCGAGCAGGCCGGGTGTCGACAGTTGCTTGTTCCGCTCCGCCAGCCAGTCGCCGACGACCGGGAATCGCTTCGGTCCAGCGTTGATGTACAGACGGAGGTTGTCAATGGCGCGCGATACCACCAGGCGCGACTGGAGCAGCTCCATTTCCGCCAGTGCCGAGGTCTTCACGTCGAACATGGACTGCAAGTCGCCGACGATGTTCTGGGATTTCTGCGGCCCCTCTTCCTCGACGTGGATCAGCATGTTGGCCTGGTAGACCGGCGTCGTGGTGAATGCATATACCGCGCCGATCAGCACGGCGATGAAGGTGATGGTCGCGATCAGCCAGCGGTTTTCCCACAGGACGTCGACGTACGTTGCCAGCTCGGCTTCGTTTTCTTGCTGCCGGGCCGGCCCGGTCAACAGCGGGGGGATGGATTGGTTCATCATAGGATTTTGGCTTGTTGTTTGTACATGGACTTGCTGAGCGGAGAGTCAATCATTCGTCCGGCAGCGGTGGCACGGTTCGGGCCGGACGCCGGGAATGCCCTCTCCGGACATCCGGCATCCCCGACACGGCAATGCCGCGTCAGCGTCCCGGTTAACGTGTCGGACCGACTGCGCCGACTGCCGAGGACAATGCGCCCGGGAAAAGCATGCTGATCGAACGATGCCAGTTGGCGAGCGGCGTCGCGGCAACATAAATGACGTCTTTGGGCGATAGCTCGAAGCCCTCGGCCATGGCAAGCGCGCCGGGTGAACGCCCGTCAAGCTGGTAGACAACCTGCTCTGTTCCTTGCTTGCGGATCACGTAGATCTGGCTGCCGTCGCCGCTGAGCGGATTGATGCCGCCCGATTCACCAAGCGCCTCGTTGAGCGTCAGCCGTCCGTTGTGCATGGGTAGTGCGCGCGGGCTGACCACTTCTCCGGAAACGAAGACCTTGCTTTCATCGCGCGACCGTACACGGACCACATCGCCGTTGGCGAGCATGATGCTCGAAGGATTCACGCCGCGTTGCACCAGCTGCGGCAGATTGATGAAGTAATTCGCGCCGTTGCGGTTGACGATGATCTGGCTCTGGTCGCCGGACGGCAGCACGCCGCCCGCTCGATTGAGCGCTTCCACCAGCGTCATCGGAATATCGTTGATGGCCTGCAGGCCCGGATTCTTCACTTCACCGTCGACGTACACGCGCTTGCTGCGGAAGGATTGCACACGCAGCGTGACCTTCGGTTGCTTCAGGTATTTCGACAACTTGCCGGCAAGCAGATTGCGCGCCTGGTCCTGGGTGAGACCGGCGACCTTGAGCGGTCCGGCGTACGGAAACTGGATCATGCCCTCATGGTCCACCATGAAGCCGGCCGGAGGCGCCGTCGTTGCCGATGTCGACGCATCCGCGCCGAGACCAGCGGGCATGCCTGTTGCCACTGTTGCGGCGTTCGACAGTTCCGGGTGATCCCATACCACGACCGACAGCACATCACCGCTCTCGATGGTGTACGGCGCCGGTCTGCCCAGTAGCTTGCTGATGTCCTGCGAGACCTGTTTCTCACGCAGTTCGCGTTCAGTCTTGACGAGTTGCGGGGTGATCTGACGCAGCACGGGATTGATATTTTCGCTGCCGGCTGCCGCGGTGGAGTCGCTCGGGCTCGTGCCGGAACTGTAGTTCGACCCGTTGAAGTGCAGACCAGGCGCAACGCTCGCACAAGCGGCGAGCCATGGCATGACAACGACGATACTCCATCTCTTCAGAGATGATTTCGACTTGAAGTGCATATGATTACCCCACTGATGAGTTCGATCCGGCCATGAAGACCGATTGGCTTTTACGGAGAGAGCGTCATCGAGATGGCTCTGCGGATGCCGTGACGACCGATCATCGCAGGCAAGCAGCGTATGCCGTGTTGGCATGGTGTGAGTGGCTCGCTCCATCTCGTTCATTGCCGAATGACTATTGACGACTTATCTGATGTACAACTCTACGTAAGCGCTTCTTGCCTGTTTTGACACGTATCAACGGCGGCCCCTATATGAAATGCGCATGAATCAAAGCGTTGTTTTGTGATCGGAAGTGCGTTTTCAGAGAGCGAATCCGATGAATCGGCGCACGATCCGGAACACGAACATGAAAGGTTTCGTTACATTGAAGCGATGCGCTTCAGTAACCAAGATAGAAGGAAGGAAAGCCGCGTACCTTGCGAAAAAGCACGCTGTGGATGGAAGGAACTTAATCGAAATTAAGTCCCTTCCATCAATAGAGGATGAGAGGAAATTATCGCGCGGGAAAAGCCATCGTCAGTTGTCGGTGCGCAAGTAGATCGGCGACAGAGGAGTGATGATGTACGACATCATGTCCCGCGCAATGTCTGCAGCGGCGGATGGCTGAGCACATTGCGCAGCCCGACCCATCCACCCAGGAACGCGCACAGCGATCCGACGAACAATCCAGCCAGCCACACGACCGGGCTGAACGTCCATTCGAAGCTGAACACGAATTTCGCCAGCGCCCATCCCACTGCTGCCGCGCCAGTCGCGGCGAGCATTCCCGCAAGGCCGCCGACCAGCGCGAACTCGATCCATTGCGATTGCGACAGCTGCTTGCGCGTGGCGCCAAGCGCACGCAGCAAGCCCGATTCGCGAATGCGCTCATCCTGCGATCCGACCAGCGCCGCGTAGAGGACGAGCACACCCGACGCAAGCGTGAACAGGAACAGGAATTCGACCGCGGCGATCACCTGGTCCAGCACGCCCTGCACTTGCCGGATCATGCTGCCCACATCGACGACAGTGAGGTTCGGAAAGTCACGGGTAAGTTCGTTGACGAAGGACGACTGTGCAGACGGCAGATGGAACGCCGTGATCCACGTCTGCGGCATGTCCTTCATGAGCGACGGATTGAGGATCACGAAGAAGTTGACACGCATCGATCCCCATTCGAGCTTGCGCAGGCTGGTGATGGGCGCCTCGACCCTTTGACCCGCGATATCGAACTGCAAACGGTCTCCCAGCTTCAGGCCGAGCGTCTTCGCCAGTCCTTCCTCCACCGACGCTTCCGGCTTGCTGTCGTCGAACCAGCGTCCGGCGACCACGTGATTCTGCTCGGGAACCTTGTGCATCGCGGACAGGTTGAACTCGCGATCGACAAGCCTGCGTGCGCGATCCTCCACGTAGCTGTCCACCGTGACCGCCCTGTCGTTGACCTGCACAAGCCGGCCACGAATCATCGGGTACAGTGCGGCGCTGCCGTTGCTGTTGGCCGCGATCCGTTTTTCGATGTCCGTCTTCTGGTCCGGCTGGATATTGATCACAAACCGGTTCGGCGCATCCGGCGGCGTGGAGTTCCGCCAGGCATCGATCAGGTCACCGCGAATCACGGTCAGCAGCAACAATGCCATCAGGCCAAGCGACAACGCCACCACCTGCACCACGGTCGCGCCGGTGCGGCGCTGCAACGCGGTCACGGCAAAGCGCCAGCTCGGACGATTGAGCGCCGGCCGCAGGAAGCGCAAGGATCTGAGGCTCAGCCAGCCGACCAGCGCAAACACGGCAAAGCCGCCGAGGAAACCCGCCGCGGTCAGCAGGCCGAGCTTCGGGTTGCCGGCTTGCCAGAGCAGCAGGCCCAGGAATGCCGTCAGCCCGAGCGCATAGGTGACCAGCGTGACCGGCTGCGGCGCATCCTGCTCGCGCCGGATGACGCGGTTGTGCGGCACATTGCGCAACTGCAGGATGGGCGGAATGGCGAATCCGACCAGCAACAGCAAGCCGGTTGCCACTCCCTGTACGGCCGGCAGGATGCTTGCCGGCGGCAGTGTATTGGTGACGAGGCTGCCGAGCCATTCGAGCAGGACGAAGTGCGCCGCAAAGCCGACGGCAGCACCGAGCAGGCTGCCGGCGAAACCCACCGACAGGAATTCGATCAGGTACATCGACGTCACCTGGTTCTGCGTCAGGCCAAGGCAGCGCAGCATCGCGCAGGCATCGATATGGCGCAGCATGAAGCGCCGTGCCGCCATTGCGACAGCGATCGCCGCCAGCATGGCCGACAGCAGGCCGACGAGCGAAAGGAACTGCTCGGCCCTGTCCAGCGTCGCCCGCATTTCCGGACGCCCGGATTCCAGCGATTCGAGGCGCACGCCCTTGATGGAATCTCTGGCTATCCTTTCCTGCACCCAGCGCTGGTAGCCGGCGACACGGGCTGGGTCGCCCGCGACCTGCAGGCGGTAGATGACGCGCGAGCCGAACTGGATCAGGTTGGTTGCGGGAAGGTCTGCCAGCGGAAGCATCACGCGCGGTGCGAAGTTCATGAAACCGGCACCGCGGTCGGGTTCGAGTGCAATGATCTTCGCGATGCGGAAGGACTTGTCACCCAGCCGGAGTGAATCGCCCATCTTGACGTCGAGCGCCGGCAGCACGCCGGCATCGACCCAGACGGTATCGGCGGCGGGCACGTCGCGCGTTTCCGTATCGGCCGAATCAACCGATGCGGGATCGTTCGCAATCTTCAGCGCGCCGCGCAGTGGGTATCCGGGCGAGACGGCCTTCACCGATGCCAGTTGCGATAGCGTCCGGTCACCCTCGCCTGCCAGCGCCATGCTGGGAAAGGTGACCGTTTCGGCAAGAGTCAGGCCGCGCTTCTGCGCCTCCTCGCGCCAGGCGGGATGGATGGGCTGGTCGGCATTGACCACGAGATCGGCACCGAGCAGCTGGTGCGCATCACGGTTCAAGCCCGCCCGCATCCGGTCGACGAAGAACCCGACGGAAGACAAGGAGGCCACTGCCACGATCAGCGCGACCAGCAGGAAACGAAGTTCGCCCGCGCGCCAGTCGCGGCGGGTCATCAGCAATGCCTGTTTCAGCATCAGGTACTCAACTTTCTGAAAAGCCATCGAAGGCCGCGCCACAGTTTCGGCAACAGCCACAATGCAGCGAAGAAAAATGCGATGAGGAAAGCGATCAGCATCAGCGGGTGGAAGAAGGCCATCCACAATCCGCCGAGCACTGCCACGTCCTCCGTGAACGACGCCGCCCAGTTGCTGAACGGCTCGGGTGAGGTATTGATCAGCGCGCGGCTACCCGCCTTCGTCACATGCGCGCCGGCGGCGAACGTCCCGCCGAGGAGAGCGGCGATGGCCGTCCATTCCGCCCCCATCTCACCCAATGCCGCGGCACCAAGCACGGCGCCGGCGGGCACCCGGATGAAGGTCTGTATCGCATCCCACGCCGAATCGATGCCCGGCACCTTGTCGGCAAGGAACTCCACCAGCAGCAGCGAGCCGGTCAAGGCCATCACCCAGGGCGACTCCAGCACTTCCAGCGCAGGCGGCAGGTTGATCCACCCTGCCCGGCCGAACCAGCCTGCAATGAACAGCGTCATGTACAGACGTATGCCGCTGGCCCAGGACAGGCCGCCGGCCAGCGCGGCGGCGGAAAGCGTTTCAGCCATGGGGCCCCCTGTCGCGGAAGTGCCGGGTCAAGGTGCGCGACTCCGGGATGGCCGGTGAACGGGCCACCAGCATGAAGGTGCCGGCTGCGATCAGCATGATGGGGACGATGAAGCGCCATCCCAGCCCGTAATACTGGCGCAAGAAGGACAGGATGCCCGCCAGGATCAGCAAGGGGCCGGCGACCACGGACGACTTGGTGATGCCGTCCAGTGCCAGGATGGCAACGCCGGCCCCGGCCAGGCCGAGGATCCACAGCCAGTGGATCTCCGGCAGCCAGTCAAGGCTGTTAAGGAGCCAGGCAATGCCCAACACGATCAGCACAACGGGCAACGCAGCATCTTTCATCGAACCCTCTCCAGGGAAGACGTTGCGACACTGATTTTGTTACTGCAGTTTCTGATTTTACTGCTCGAAGAATGCGTCCACTTCATCGAGGAATTTCTGCTTCGCCTGCGCATCAAGAAACGACGCCGAAAAACTGTTGCGCGCCAATTGGTATGCATGGTGTTTTTCCAGGGGCAGCGCCTCGAACATCTGCAGGAAGTTTTCGTTCACATAACCGCCAAAATAGGCCGGGTCGTCGGAATTGACCGTCGCCACCAGGCCCGCGTCCAGCAATTTCAGCATATTGTGGTCCGCCACCTTGTCGAACACGCGGAGCTTGATGTTGGACAACGGGCATACTGTCAACGGCACCTTGTCGCGCGCAAGCCTCTGCGTGAGCGCCGGGTCCTCCAGGCAGCGCACGCCGTGGTCGATGCGCTCCACCTTCAACAGGTCGAGCGCGGTGCGGATGTACTCCGGCGGTCCTTCCTCGCCTGCGTGGGCCACCAGGCGCAGTCCCAGTTCCTTGCAGCGCGCAAACACGTGCGCGAATTTTTCCGGCGGATGGCCGCGCTCCGACGAATCCAGCCCGACGCCGATGAACTTGTCCCGGTACGGCATCGACTGTTCGAGCGTCGCAAACGCCGCCTCCTCGGACAGGTGGCGCAGGAAGCACATGATCAGCGCGGAACTCATCCCCCACTCGGCTTTCGCATCCTTGAGCGCGCGGTGAATGCCATTGATGACGGTGCCAAAGGGCACGCCTCGGTCGGTGTGCGTCTGCGGATCGAAGAAGATTTCGGTATGGCGTACATTGTCGGCCCGCGCATGCTCCAGGTAGGCCCAGGTCATGTCGTAGAAATCCTGCTCCTTCAGCAACACGCTTGCGCCTGCGTAATAGATGTCGAGGAACGACTGCAGGTCGGTAAATGCATAGGCGCGGCGAAGGTCTTCGACCGATGCGTAGTTGAGCTTGACCTGATTGCGCTCGGCCAGCTTGAAAATCAGTTCCGGCTCGAGCGAGCCTTCGATATGCATGTGCAGTTCCGCCTTGGGCATCTGCATCAGGGTGTCGCGTAATGCGGCGTCCATTTTCCCGTCCTCCTTTACCGTGGATTATTTTACGATTGTACGGTAACAATTCACGCATGCGGGAACTCCGGAAAACAGACAGCCAATGTCCTGCGGAATCGCATCACTGTATCGGACATGAGTACGGAAGGAAACAAGGCCGCTACGCCAAGGGCTACATGGTCGCGCCACGGCCTCCTTCGGCATGCGTTTTCTCGTACGCCTCCTGGCAGGGGGCACACCGTTCGGCCGTCGGCTGTACCTTCAGGCGCTCATAGGGGATTTCCGATTCGCATCTGACGCAGATGCCGTAGGTTCCGTTTTCCATTCGGATACGCGCGGCCTCGATTGCGCGCAGCTCGGTCACGTCGCGCGTGATCGCGGCGTTGCCAAGGTCGACGGCCAGGTTGGCGAATGACGAGTCTCCGGGGTCCGGCGCCTCTGTCGCGACATCGAGATAGCCGTCCTGCTCGTTGACCTCCCGCTGCAACTCGGCGCTCAATGCCTTGAAGCGATCGTCCAGCATGTGTTTAAGTTCGACAAGTTGCTCTTCAGTCAGGTTTGACATGGCGCTTCTCTCAGAGTGACGTAGGAATGGATGCCGCTGTTGCGGCGGCCGTGTTGTTTCAGCTGGTTCCCAGGCGCGGCGGCTGTGCCCGGCGCCGCCACCACGTCGCCAGCGCGAAGCCGACACCGACCATCAACGCGGTGGCAATGCGCGAGTGGATCGTGGCCGTGGTGTACAGGCTCGACTCGAACACCGGCCCTGGCATCCCCTGGCGCTCCTGCAAGTCCGTGCCCGGATGGTGCAGGCTGTTCAAGCGGCGATCCTTGGCTGCCGTACCGGAGCGCTGCAGGCGGACAAGAAAACGTTTCGCATAGCTGTCCATCGCGCGCGGCGCGTAGTAGGCGGTGGACGAGGCCATTTTTGCCGCCCCGCCGACGAAAATATCGCGTTTGAACTGCTCGGCAGCATGCAGGATGGCGTCGGCCGCGATCTCCGGCGCATAGATCGGCGGCGGCAGGCGCGGTTCGACGTCCATGTAATTCTTGGCATGCTCGACGAACATCGTGTCGACCGCCGCCGGCTTGATCAGCGTCACGGCCACCAGCGCGCCCTCTGCTTCGAGCTCCATGCGCAGGGAATCGGTAAATCCTTTCACCGCATGCTTGGACGCCGCGTACATGCCCTGCAGGGGCAGCGCGTGGTCCGATACCTCGCTGCCGAGATTGATGATGGCGCCGCCGCGCTCCTTCAGGTGCCTGGCAGCGATGAGCGAACCATGGACCACGCCCCAGAAATTGGTCTGGAACAGGCGCCGATGGTCTTCCATGGAGATATCTTCATGCCTGCCGAAGATCGACACGCCAGCATTGTTGACCCAGGTATCGAAACCGCCGAAGCGTTCGATGGCCGCCTGCGCTGCCTTGCGCACATCTTCCTCGATGCCGACGTCGGCCACGACCGGAACCGCCTCGCAACCGCGTTTTGCCAGTTCGAAACTCAGTTGCCTGAGCGCGTCCTCGTTGCGTGCTACCAGGACCAGTCTCGCACCGCGCTGTGCAGCCTTGCGCGCAGTGGTCAGACCGATGCCACTGGTGGCGCCCGTGATCACGATGACCTGATCCGAAATCTTCTTGAGCTGGAATTTCATCGACACGTTCCTTTCCGTATTCGTATCAGCGAAAAACATGCCTGCAAAAAGACGGGTTGCCCGGCATGCAAGTAAGGGGAAAATTGATTCCACCTGAAATTTTTACCAGGCGCGTGCGCGAATTTTCACCGCTTTGCCGCGATATCCCGGCTTCACGATATAGCTGCAGGCGCGTACGGGATCTGACCGATCACACTGTCCATCCATTCGCGCATACAATCGATCTGCGGCCGGTTCTTCCCGGCCGCAGTGCGGGAACAACGTCCTGGCGTTGTCTTCGGTTCCAGAAGAGGAGGCTCGAAATGAACTTTCCGAGAAACCATTTTGGCGTACCGCAGTACCCCGACCATGATGCACGACGGCTGTTCGTGCTGCTCTGTGCAATCGACCTGCTCGAACGGCCCACCGTGTCCGCGATTGCGGATCTCACCGGGCACGACAAGGATGCCATCGACAGCGAAGTGCAAAGGCTGCGGGAAGAGTTCGGCGTCGTGCTGCACAAGGTCGGCGAGATTTACCACATCGATTCCTGGGGCGACGTGCTCAAGAAGAACGGGGTGAAACGCTACCTCAAGGGCTGACGCGGCGTTCCCCACATTTCGTATTGTTGCATTCGCGAACCTGCGCACCAAAACGGTGCACTTCATGTAAACTCCGCTCCTTTGACCCAGATTACACAGTGAGCGCCGAGTGACCAAGGTTTTACAAGTGTTTCGCGATTTCCTGCCGCGGCCGATGGCCGTCAGCGGCAAAGAACGGCTCCGCGCCTGCTGCGGCACGCTCATCGGGATTTTCCTGACAGGAATTGCCAGCCGCCTGATCCTCGGCCCGGACGCCGGCTTGCCGATGCTGATCGGCCCGATGGGCGCGTCCGCCGTCCTGATGTTCGCCCTGCCCTCCAGCCCGCTTGCGCAGCCGTGGTCGGTACTCGGCGGCAATGTCGTGTCGGCGCTGGTCGGTGTCGCCTGCGCGCGCTGGATCGGCGACCCGGCCTTGGCGGCCGCTCTGGCGGTCGCCGGCGCGATCGGTGCGATGTTCGCCCTGCGCTGCCTGCACCCGCCTGGCGGCGCGATTGCACTCACGGCGGTACTCGGCGGTCCGGCGATTCAGGCGGCCGGCTTCGGGTTTGCGTTTTCGCCGGTTGCGCTCAATTCCTTGCTGTTGCTGGCGGTTGCGCTGGTTTTCAACAATGCCACGCGCCACCGCTATCCGCACCTTCATCATGTGGAGCCGGCCAACGAGCACAAGACGGCGGATGTGCCGCCCAGCGAACGGACCGGATTCTCCTCGCACGACCTCGATGCCGTGCTGGCCCGCTATAACGAAGTGCTCGACGTCGACCCCGATGACCTCGCGTCGCTGTTCAAGCAGGCTGAAATGCACGCTTACCGCCGCCGTTACGAAGAAATCACCTGCGCGGACATCATGTCGCGCGACGTGGTGACCGTCGAATTCGCCACCGAACTGGAAGAAGCCTGGTCGCTGCTGCGCAAGCACAAGGTGAAGGCCCTGCCGGTCGTCGACCGCGCTCGGCGGGTCATCGGCATCGTCACCTTCGTCGACTTCATGAAGAATGCGAATCTCGATGTCTACGAAGGCTTCGATGCCAAACTTCGCCATTTCATCCGCCGCACGCCCGGCCTGCATTCGGACAAGGCGGAAGTGGTCGGGCAAATCATGACCCGCAATGTGCGCACGGTGAGCGAACACATGCACATCGTCGAACTGGTGCCCGTCCTGTCGGATATGGGCTTGCATCATGTGCCCGTGCTTGACAGCGAACGCCGGCTGGCGGGAATGATCACCCAGTCGGACCTGATCGCCGCGCTGTACCGCGGACGCCTGGCAGATGTCAGCGCCGCAGCGTAATTGGCATTGATCAAGACGGCCACCGCGTCTATCGCTATGATGGGAACCTCAGTGCCGGCTTAGCTCATCGGGTAGAGCAGTTGATTTGTAATCATCAGGTGGTGGGTTCGAGTCCTGCAGCCGGCACCATTCGATTTCCCGCTTCGCCGCACGCGTTCGGGTCGCAGGGAAGAACAGCGTGGAACCAGCGGCCCTATTCAGTCCGGTGGCAGCCTTGTACATGCCCCCCCCGCGTGGATCATGGCGGCAAAGGCCTCCGAATGCATGCGGCCATTTTCGAGTTCATCGCTCCTCCCTCGAGATATCAGTGACGTAGCCGCGCGAGGCGTCGACGCCGCAATTGCTCTTGCCGCGGTTCGCAATGCCCATCAGGATCGACGGCTGGACCTGGCGGCAAGAAAAACTTCGGCAGCATGAACACGCATACGCGACTCGCCGGCAACGCAACCGATTCTGTCTATACTGGTCTTATAGCAACGAAGCGCGCGGCGCGAGCGTCAATTCCCCAGCGACAGGGCAAGTCTGGGTTGCGTTCCGCGCCCCTGATTTCTGTCTATCAATCGGCAGTAAAGGAGCCAGTCATGAAACACCGCACCAGCCGCAAGGCAGATGTGAAGAAGTCGGTCACCGGAATGCCAACCCCGGCAAGTCCGTTCGCCGGCCGCCCGATGGACGGCAGCCAGTACGTCGATGTGGTCGAGGAACAGGAATATGCGGATCGCCGCCCTACCGCCGAGGAACAGCGGCCGCGCTTCTCGTATATGAAGCCGCAGAAGAATTGACCTCTGCCGGCAATGTCCTGGCCCTTTCGGAAACGGGTCAGGACAATTCCGGATCATTGCCACGAAGGCTCGAATCTCGGGTAACTGGTTGTGACGTGCGAGAGTCCCGGACTACGCATCCTCCAGGGTGTGCAATCGGAACAGAAGAAATCACACCGGCCGGGACGGCGGCTGTCCGTCGGGCCCTCCAACCCTGAACATCTCGAGCGCTGCCCCGCTCTCCGGCGGATGCGCGGGGTCATACTCCGGACTGTGCTCCACCTCGCCCCGCGTCGCACTGACGAAGACCGTCCTGTCCTCCCAGCTCACTCTCTCGATCTGCCGTGGTGAAATCAGCACATGCTTCCCGAGCAGCCACTTGCGCGTATCGATCGCCATTAACTGGATCGACCAGTCGGTCCGGTCGAACAGGAAATCCTCCACATGCCCGATCTGGCCGTCCGTCGCATGAATGTGATAGCCCACGATGTCGCTGCAACTCCGCAAGTGGGGATCGGCGTGCGCCCGCTCATCTTCCAGCCTTTTTCTGATCGCCAGTACATCCGCCGGCTCGAGCGGCTTCTTCTCGACCACGCCTGGATAGACCGCCGAACCGCGATGCGGGCCGGCCCAGTAGAACGGGAAGCCGTAGTAGACATTGAATTCCTCTTCATGCTGGCGCGATACCGGCTTGGCGGTGTCGATGCTCGGACTATTGCGAATCTGCTGCATCGTCAGGCCGACGCGCAGGGCGCGCCTTTCCCATGCTTCATCCAGTACGGACATGGGCGACAGCAGCACATCGAACCCGCTGGGCCAGCCACCGGTGTTCACGACAAGATAGCGGATCACCCATTCGGCATCGTCGAAGTACACATCCTTGACACTGCCCAACTCGCCGTCCGTGGCCGCAATGGCGAATCCGCGAAGCGTATTTGCACCGTGCAACATGATCACTCCTCGCTACAGGTCCCATCCAGATCCACGCAAGATCGTGCTCTCGTGAACAAAAATTTAGGTCGGCCGGGCGGGGAAAGGTTCCGGCGTACTCAGGGGGGAAAACGAAAGGCCCTCCAGAATGGAGGGCCGGAAATTGGTGCCGGTACGTTTTACTACCGCCGGCTCCGGTACTTATCTCTGATCTTCCCGGAATCTTGTGTTCC
>CBIHRW010000106.1:0-14693 GCA_966212545.1 uncultured Noviherbaspirillum sp. | reverse complement strand
CGATTCACCAGGCTGTGATCACCGGATTGTGGCGAATTTCAACAGCCTGCTAAAGAGTCCGACCGACGCGATGCGGTCCGTTCGCTTATTCCACGCTTGCGTGAAAGCATCGTTTGTCATTCATATCGGAATCCTCCCTGAAACTCTTTAACGTTCGTACCCCTGCCCATCACCTTAGGGACTACCAAGGCGCAGTGACGTCCCATGAATATGGTATGGACGGGGATGCTTCCGGCTTGGTAAAAGCCATGTCTTCTCGTTCGATCGAGAAGCACGCGCCCGACTGAGAATCAAGTATGAAATAAGCCGCACCTGTTCCTATATAAATCTTTACGTAAGGAAACACATGTGCAAATATGACAGTGTGCAGCGCACGTTTCTGTCACTCGATTGCCGCTATTGCAGCCCTGTCAATTCGATGCAGTCGGAAAGGTGTATATGACGGTCAAATTTGATGAAGGTCCAGTTGCTTTCGACGCTGCGGATGCAACGAAGACGGACATCGCCGACGACGCCGGCAAGACGGCTCAATTCATTGGCTCGCTCGACACTTCTGTCATGCAGAAGCGTGTTGACGGGCAGACTCAGGTCCAGGAGACGCTTGACGCACTCACGGGATTGCCCGACAGGCGGATGCTGTGGAAATTCCTTGAAGAAGCGATACTTCGGACTCCGCTGGACACCGAGATCTTCGCGTTGCTCGTGGTGGACGTCGATCTTTTCAGGTTCATAAACAAGAGCATCGGCTACGATCGCGCGGACACGCTGTTACGGCAGCTTGCGCAACGCCTGGTCAACTGCATCAAGGACACCGGCGTTGTGACGCGTCATGGCGTTGATGAATTCGCGATTGTTCTGAAGGGAATCAGCAACGCAGGCGAGGCATCGGCAGCCGCCGAAAGAATTGCGCGTGCCGTGGCCGGCCCTTTTACCATTGAGGGTGAAACCGCGCGCATTACCTGCAGCACAGGTATCTCCCTCTATCCGCAGGATGGCAACGACGCTTCTTCCCTGGTTCGCTATGCCAACCTGGCGTTGTATCGGGCGAAGGAACTCGGTCGTAACAACTTCCAATTCTTCGCGCCTGAGCTGGACGAACGCGCCGTGGAGCGGGCAAGGCTTGAAGCCGCCTTGCGGTCAGCGGTGGAAAACCAGGAGCTTTCTCTGGAGTATCAGCCGCTCGTCGATCTGCAGACCGGGAAACTGGTCGGAGTGGAAGCGCTGTCCCGCTGGAACAGCCGCGAACTGGGCGCCGTTCCTCCGGTGCGCTTCATCGCGGTTGCCGAGGAGTGCGGCCTGATCGAGCAGCTCGGAGAATGGGCGATTCGGCGTGCATGCATGGATATCAGGAGCTGGATCGACAGCGGCCTGGTGGTGCCGCGGGTTGCGGTCAATGTGTCGCCCAGGCAGTTCAGGGATCCTTCACTCGCCGCGAAGATCAGCAATGCAATCAGCGAGTTCAGGATAGAACCCGGCCTGCTTTGCCTCGAAATTACTGAAAACGTGTTCATGCAGGACACACCTGCCAGCGAGGCCACACTGGCGCGTCTGCAGTCGCTCAACATCGACCTCGTGCTGGACGACTTCGGCACCGGTTATTCGTCGCTCGGCTACCTGAAACGCTATCCGTTCCGCAAAGTGAAGATCGACCGCTCCTTCATAGAAAACATCGTGAGCAACGGCGATGACGCGACAATCGCAAAGACTATTGTTTCGATGGCGCACAGCCTCGGCATACGCGTGGTTGCGGAAGGCGTGGAAACCGAGGAACAGTGCGACTTCCTGAGGCGGAACATGTGCGACGAGATCCAGGGCTTCCTGTACGCCCCTGCCATGCCGCCGGAAGCGCTGCGCGTGTTCCTGAATGAAGGACGCTGCCTGCCGCGCCACCTGTTGCGCATGGAACGCCCGCCGCGCACGCTGCTTCTAGTGGATGACGAGGTGAACATCGTGTCCGCGCTCAAGCGGCTGCTGCGACAGGACAACTACACCATCCTCACGGCTAACAGCGGCCAGGAGGGATTGGAAGTGCTGGCCAAACATGCTGTCGACGTGATCGTGTCCGACCAGCGTATGCCCGGCATGACTGGTGTCGAGTTCCTGGGCCGCGCCAAGGAACTCTATCCGGACACGGTCCGCATCGTGCTGTCCGGCTATACCGAACTGCAGTCCGTGACCGACGCGGTGAATGAGGGGGCGATCTACAAGTTCCTGATGAAGCCCTGGGAGGACAGCCAGCTTCGCGCGCATATCGACGAGGCATTCCGTCGGAAGGAAATGGCCGATGAGAACCGGCGGCTCGACCTTGAAGTGCGAACCGCCAACTTCGAGCTGGCTGTTGCCAACCGGCGTCTCGAAGAGGTCACACAGCAGCAGCAACAGCAGATCCGGCGCGACGAGGTCAGTCTCCACGTCGTACGCGAGGCATTGCAGCACCTGCCCATGCCGGTCATCGGGCTGGACGAGGAAGACTACATCGCGTTCATCAACGTCGCTGCACAAGGGCTCCTGCGCGAAAGCGGATCGCTGCTCGGATGCGATGCCAGGGAAGTCATGCCGGAACTGGTTGGCGCGATGGGGGCGATGGAGCACGGCAGTTCAGGAAGTCTGCAACTGAAGGGGGTGACCTATCGCGTGATATGCCACCGTATGGGGCAAGGCTCGGAATCGCGCGGCGTCCTCGTTACATTGAACAGGGAATAAGGGGTCATGATCAAACGATGCAAGCAGGTGGACATGGATGATGCGGAATCCGGCATGGTCCTTTCCGAGGCAGTGCTGGACAGGCAGAACACAGTGCTTCTGCCCGAAGCGACCGTGTTGACCGATTCCATGCTGCGGTCGCTGCAACGGCGTGGTATCGAACACGTGTTTGTCGTGGACGATTCCGTTTCTCCCGAAGAGTGGGAGGCGGAATGCCGGCGCGTGCAGGCGCGCCTGGATTGCCTGTTCAGGATCAGCAAGGGCAAGGGCGCCTCCGATATCCTCCTTCGGCAGATCCTCGAGTATCGCACCGGGAGCGGAAAATGACTGCGCTTGCACTTGCCGACATTGCCAAAGGCATCAGCACCCTTCCTTCGCTGCCGGTCGTGGCTCTCGAGGTGCTCAAGAGTTTCGAACAGGCGGATGTCAGCACCGGCGAGCTTGCCGATAAGGTGGCGAAGGACCAGGCGCTGGCGGCGAAAACTTTGCGCATTGCGAACTCATCGTTCTATGGCCTGTCACGCAAGGTGACGACCATCCAGCAGGCGATCACCATTCTCGGGTTCGACTCCGTGCGCACACTGATTGCGGCGGCTGCGGTGATCGACGTCTTCTCCGGCAGCTGGCAAGACGCGTTCGATTTCAAGGCTTTCTGGAGACACGCCGTCGGTACCGGGTTGTGCGCCAAGATGCTGGCGCGCCAATTGAAACTCAATCAGGACTATGCCTTCGTTTGCGGCCTTCTGCACGATGTCGGGCGGCTCGTGCTGGTGACGCGCTTCCCGGAGCGGTACGCCGCCGTGACGGCGCACCGTAAGGAAAAAGATTGCTACATGATCGACGCCGAGCGCTCAGTCCTGGAAGTGGATCATGCGGTTGTCGGACGCTCGCTGGCGGAATACTGGAAATTCCCGCTCGTCATGCAAAGGGCGATTGCCAACCACCACAATCCGCTGGCTGAAGATATGTCCGACATACCGGCAGTCGTGCACGTCGCGGAAGCGATGGCGCACGCACTCGACCTGACACAGGACGAGGACGACCTTGTCCCGGTGGTGTCGGAGGAAGCGTGGAAGAGTCTCGGGTTGGACGATGCGGTGTTCCGCCAGGTTTGCCGCGACACCGAAGACGAATTCGAAGAAGCATGCCAGATTCTTGTCACGTAGTTGGTCGCAGCCATGAACGATTTGACTGATTCGAGACCGCGTCGGCGGCCTGACATAACGGATCTTCTCCGGCAGGATTCCGGGCATGGCCCGGACGAACGGCGCCAGAACGCGAATGCGCTCCCGATTTCCGAATTTTTCGACGGATCGCCCGTGCCGTCGTTCGCGATCGACGCAGATCATGTCGTCACCCAGTGGAACAAGGCGTGTGAAAAGATCACAGGCATACCTGCTGGGATCATGGTCGGCACCAGCAACCACTGGCAGGCTTTCTACAAACAAAATCGCCCGCTGCTGGCTGATCTCATTGTGTCCGGGAATGCAGATGAAGCCGTTGAGCGTTATTACCGAGGCAAGGTCAGGCGCTCTTTATTGATTCCTGACTCGTATGAAGTCGAGGATTTCTTTCCCAATCTCGGCGAAAGCGGACGCTGGCTTTTCTTCTCGGCGGCGCCTTTGCACGACGAGCAGGGCAGGGTCGCCGGCGCCATCGAAGTGCTGCAGGATGTCACTAAGAGGAAGTTCGCGGAAACCGACTTGTACAACGTACAGGTCCGCCTGGAAGAACTGGTCGCACGCCGTACATCGCAACTGGCGCAGGCGAACACCAGCCTGGAAGAGGATATCCGCAAGCGTGAAGCGGCCGAGGCCGAACTGCTCCGGCGGAACAACGAGCTCACGGACCTAAACAAGAAGTTGAGCCACGCGCAGGAACAGCTCCTGCAATCCGAAAAGATGGCATCGATCGGCCAGCTCGCCGCCGGTGTGGCGCATGAAATCAACAATCCGATCGGATACATATTTTCGAATTTCGGCACGCTCGATGGATATATCCTCAAGGTGTTCGAGATGCTCAAGGTATATGAGGAGGCCGAAGCAGCGATCGGCTCGCCGGAAGTGCTTGCGAAAATCAATGCTGCCCGGGAGCGGATCGAGCTCGATTACCTGAAGGAGGATATCCCCTCGTTGATGAGCGAATCCAGGGAAGGCATTGTGCGGGTGCGCAAGATCGTGCAGGACCTGAAGGATTTTTCCCGTGTCGACGTGAGCCAGGACTGGCAGTGGTCGAACGTTCACCGCGGCATCGACTCGACGCTCAACATCGTCAACAACGAGGTGAAGTACAAAGCCGACGTGGTCAAGCAATACGGCGACATTCCGGACATCGAGTGCCTGCCTTCGCAGATCAACCAGGTCATCATGAACCTCGTGGTCAATGCGGCGCAGGCCATTGACAGCAAACGGGGAACGATCACGATCAGCACCGGCGTTGACATCGACAGCGACAGCATCTGGATCAAGGTGGCAGATACCGGCCCCGGCATTCCCAAAGAAGTCCTTCCGCGGATCTTCGATCCTTTTTACACCACGAAGCCGATCGGCACCGGCACCGGCCTCGGGCTGTCGCTGTCCTACGGTATCATCCAGAAGCACGGAGGGAAGATCGACGTCGAGACGGAAGTGGGGTGTGGTACGGCATTCCGGATTACCCTGCCCATTCGTCACTCGGAAACCGGTGAAAGAGAGGGCGAGACATGATGCAGGCAGCACCGATCTCTGAAGCGGCAGTCAGCCTTGCGCCGCGGATTCTGTGCGTTGACGACGAACCGAACATCCTGGCGTCGCTGCGCCGGCTGTTCCGCTCGCAAGGCTATCATGTGCTCACCGCGGAAAGCGGGGCGGAAGGGCTCAAGAAACTGGAATCCGAATCGGTGGACATCGTCATTTCCGACATGCGCATGCCTGAAATGGACGGCGCGAACTTCCTGGAGCGCGTGCGCGAGCGCTGCCCGCGTACCTTGCGCCTGCTGCTTACCGGTTATGCCGACATCCAGTCCATTCTCGCAGCGATCAACCGCGGTGAAATTTACCGCTACATCACCAAGCCCTGGGACGACAACGACATCCTGCTGATCGTCCGGCATGCCCTGGAACGCAAGGCACTGGAGGAGGAAAAGCAGCGTCTCGAAGCGTTGACCCAGAGCCAGAACGAAGAGCTGAAAGAACTGAATGCCGGCCTTGAGGCAACGGTGCAAAAGCGCACCGCCGAGCTGAAGCGGGCACATGATTCGCTGCTGGCTGCGAACGAGAAATTGAAAACCAGCTTTCTCACGTCGATCAAGGTGTTTTCCGGCATGACGGAGATGCGGAGCAAGAACCTCGCCGGGCATTCGCGCCGCGTCGCCGACCTGGCACGGCGCATTGCCGTGAAAATGAAACTGGAGCCGCACGAAGTGCAGGATGTTTTCGTCGCCGGATTGCTGCACAACATTGGCAAGATCAGTTTTTCCGACGAGATGCTGGCCTTGCCGGTCAGCATGATGAAAGGCGATGTGCTCGGGCTCTATCGCAAGCATCCCCAGCTTGGCGAGCAGTTGCTGACAGCACTGGAGGACTTGCGAGGCGCAGCCGCGATATTGCGCTCGCAAATGGAACGATTCGACGGGGAGGGATTCCCTGACCACCTTGCGGGACTGGCGATTCCGGTTGGCTCACGCATTCTGGCGTTGGCCAGCGATTTCGACAACCTGCAGATCGGAACGCTCACGCAGCGCCGCCTCCGTCCGGACGAAGCGGTCACGATGATCCTGCAGAACAGCGGAAAGCGCTACGATCCGCAGGTAGTCAAGGCGTTTGCCGAAATCATCCATGGCGGCCGGGAAGACATGGCGAAGGAAGTCCAGCTGACGGCAGGCGAGCTGCAGTCCGGCATGGTCCTGTCCCGCGACCTGTTCACCAACGACGGCCTGCTGCTGTTACCGGCGGACCATGTGCTTGACCATCGCCTGATTCAGCAGATCATGAGTTACGACGTGGCCGACGAGGGCCGGCTGAAGATATTCGTCCGCACGGACAGGAGAGGGGCATGAGGCGTCTTTTGTTGCTGGATGACGAAATCCATGTGCTGCAGGCGCTGCAACGGGAGCTGCGTCAGGGCTTGGCTGCGGAAAACCTGAAAATCGAGACTTTCACCGACCCGGAACAGGCGTTGTTGCGCAGCGGCGAAGCCGTGTTCGACGTCGTGGTATCCGATTACCGCATGCCCGGCATCAACGGCATCGACTTTCTGAAAATGATTAAGGGTATGCAGCCGGATGCGATCCGGCTGGTGCTCAGCGCATCAACGGAATTCGAGACGGTTATGCAGGCAATCAATCAGGCGGAGGTGTTCAGGTTTATTCCCAAGCCGTGGCAGAGCGCGGAGCTCATGGCGACGCTGGCGGCGGCCTTCGCGCGCCACGACCAGGTCATGGAAGACCGCCGGCTGGCCGACCTCCTGCGTCCGGAGCAGGGCGAGATGACACCTCAGGAGTTGGAAGCCAGGCGGCTCGAAGCGGAAGAGCCGGGGATCACCAAGGTCAAATGGAACGACGACGGATCGGTGCAGCTCGATTGACCGGCTTCGTACGCCGATCAGGCAATCGCTCTATCCTGCGGTATCCGGTTCCACCGGCAGGCGAATAGTGAAGCGCGTACCCTTGCCGACCTCGCTCTCCACGTCGATCCGCCCGCCGTGCTTCTTCACGATGTTGTAGGACAGGGACAAGCCCAGCCCGGTCCCCTGTCCGACCGTCTTCGTGGTGAAGAAGGGGTCGAAGATGCGCGACAGGTTTTCCGGCGGAATGCCGACGCCGGTGTCCGCCACCTCGATCCAGACCCAGTTGTCCTCGGTGCCAGTGCGGATCGTGATGACGCCGGATTCCTTGATCGCGTGCGAGGCATTGACGATCAGGTTCATGAATACCTGGTTGAGCTGGGATGCCAGGCACTTCACCAGCGGCAACTGGCCGTACTGTTTGTCGATGGTCGCCTTGTACTTGAATTCGTTGTGCGCGATGTTCAGGGTACTGTCCAGGCCGTGATGCAGGTCGGCCATTTGCCAATCCGTCTCGCCTACATGCGAGAAGTCCTTGAGCGACTGCACGATGTCCTTCACGCGTTTGAGACCGTCCATGGACTCCGTGACCAGCGCGGTCACGTCTTCCTTCAGGAATTCCAGGTCGGCCTGTTCCCTGAGCTGTTTGACCGCTGCAGCCGCGTCGGGGCTGTTGTTCGTGCGCGCCAGGAGCTCGTCATAGCCGTCGATGACCTTGAACAGCGTTTCCACATAGCTGCGCAGGCTACCCATGTTTGAATTGACGAAGCCGACCGGATTGTTGATCTCGTGAGCGACGCCGGCGGCGAGCTGGCCGATCGATGCCATTTTTTCCGACTGCAGCAGCTGAGCCTGTGCCTGTTGCAGTTTTTCGATCAGGAGCTTCTGCTCTTCCCCAGTCTCCTTCAGCGCTTCCTCCATCAGCTTGCGGTCCGTGATATCGGTAAGCGAGCCGATCACCTCCAGCGGATTGCCCTCCGAGTCACGGATCAGGCGCAGCATATCGTGCATCCATAGATACCTGCCGTCACTGGCGCGAAAACGATATTCGTAGGTGCGCTGGCCTTCCACGAACACCATGGCCAGGCTCGAAAAGATCGTCGGAATGTCGTCAGGGTGGATATGGTTGAACCAGAAGTTCGGATCGGCGACCATTTCCTCGGGATCGTATCCCAGCACGCGGGAAGCATTCGCGCTGACGAAGGTCATCTTGAAGTCGCCGCTGGGAACGCTGCTATAGATGATCGCCGGCGTATTGTCGATCAGGTACTCGAGCCTTGCGTTGGTCAGGTGCTGCCGGTCGGGCGGCGCATTGCCGACTTCTTCTCCCTTGCTCAGATGGCCGAACAGCGTCTGCAGGTTCCGCGCAAGCGCCGTCAGCTGGTCATTGCCTTCCAGCGGGAGAGGGGCATCGAAGTTGCCCTTCAAGGCGGCTTCCACCGCTAAGGCAAGGGCCCGGAACCGGAGCGCGGGTGAAAGCGGTGCAGTGCTCGGGCGTTCCGAGGCGTTGACTTGTGCCGACCCAAAATCTTCGAACGTCATTCCGTGGTCATGCAGAGTTGAAGATGTTTTTCACCCAAGCCCACGGTTTATAACCGTGGCTATTTGCTTCAGATGTCGTAATGCGGCTGCTGATTGCGGTTGATGCATACCGCGAAGCAACTATTAATCCATTATTGCCAATAATGAGGCCGGCCGCAAACCGGAAATGCAACAGTACGCTTTGCGCGATCGGCTATGAAGCCGTTGACTACATCCGGAGCGATCGCGGGAGGAGTGGGATACGTGAAGCGCGGCACTGCCCTAGTTTTGCGCAAGAGAAAAATTTCGTTATAGAACATGGACATGGGGAAGCTTATACCCGGTTATCCACAGGATTAGCCACAATATTTGTGGGCAAGTGCCGCGTGTCTTTGACGAGAAGCAGATCGGGTTTCCCCTCAGGTAGAGTGCGCGCTGGCCGCCCGCCACGCATTCTGCCCGTCCTCCCGGCTGTATGCAGCCGGAATCTGCACGCAATAAAAAAGCCCGGTTCACTGAACCGGGCTCTTGAATTTTCTGGGGTGGCTGATGGGACTCGAACCCACGACGACAGGAATCACAATCCTGGACTCTACCAACTGAGCTACAGCCACCATTGTCTTGCCGGACTGCAGGTCAGGCAAGCCCGTCATTATACAAACTTCAGGAGAAAGTGGCAATCCCGAGTTGATCGGCGCTTCCGGGCCGGCTTCAGGCGCTGGCCGCCACGGCTGTCACCGGCGGCTCCAGCTTGAGCAGCCTTGAAAATGCTGTCTTCAGCGAGGATTCGCTGCCCGTCGTGAAGCCGGCGATCTTGCCCGGCCCTTCCGCGCGCAGCAAGCCGCGCTCGGTCAGTAGCCGCACCAGCTGGCGGGCGATCGGGTCGCCGGTATCGACAATGGTGACCGGCTTTGAGGTGAGGCGGCCGACGATTTCCTCGATCAGGGGCAGCACGAAGGGGTAGTGGGTGCAGCCCAGCACCAGCGTGTCGGCGCCTTGCTCAATCAGCGGCTCGACATAGCGGCGCAGCAGAAGGGCAGTTTCGGCCGACTGCAGCTCCCCTTTCTCTACCTGGTCCGCCAAGCCGATGCATGGCTGCGGCAGGAACTGCACATTGGTGGCGGCACTGATCTGTTCGCGCAGCAGCCTGAATTTCTCGCTGGCGAGCGTGCCCTTGGTCGCCATGACCCCCACGGTGCCGGACTTGGTCAGCGCGGCAGCCGGCTTGAGGCCGGGCTCCACGCCGACCAGCGGCATGTCCGGGTAGCGCGCGCGCAGCGCCTTGATGGCGGCGGCCGTTGCGGTGTTGCAGGCGACCACCAGCGCCTTGGCGTCGTACTGCATCAGGAATTCCGCAATCGCCAGCGAGCGCGCGACGATTTCATCCTCCGTCCGGCCGCCATAGGGCGCATAGCCGGAGTCCGCGAAGTACAGCAGCTGCTCGTTCGGCAGGCTGGCATGGATGTACTTCAGCACCGACAGGCCGCCGATGCCCGAGTCGAAGATGCCGATGGGCTTGTCTGACATGGAAGGGGATCAATCCCGGCGAGGGGAATGGTATTGCGAAGACGAGCAATTTTACACCGGGCAATCCGCGCACGACCGGCCAGGTTGAACCGGATACGCAGCCGGCAATCCTACGATGAAGGTCGCTTGACCTTTTGTCATTAATGATCGGCAACCCAAGGAGAACGCAGATGATCAGACTCGCAATCATCGTCGGAAGCACCCGACCCGGACGCAAGGCCGAAGATGTCGCGCGCTGGGTGTACGACATCGCAAAGCTGCGTAGCGACGTCCAGGTGGAACTGGTGGATATCCAGGATTACAACCTGCCGCTGCTGGATGAGCCAGTGCCGCCGTCGATGGGGCAATACAGCAAGGAACACACGCGAGTATGGGCGGCGAAGATCGCGTCCTTCGATGCCTTTGTGTTCGTCACGCCGGAGTACAACCACGGCACTTCCGGCGCGCTCAAGAATGCGATCGACTACCTGTATGCCGAGTGGAACAACAAGGCGGCCGCCTTCGTCGGGTACGGAAGCGCAGGGGGAGTGCGCGCGGTGGAGCATTTGCGACTGGTGATGGGCGAGCTTCAGGTGGCGGATGTGCGTCAGCAGGTAATGCTGTCGCTCTATACCGACTTCGAGAACTTCGCGACCTTCAAGCCGGCTGCGCATCATGAGAAGTCGGTGACGACGATGCTGGATCAGGTGATTGCCTGGGGGATGGCGTTGCGGAATGTAAGGAAGTAAGGCGAGGTGTTGCCGGGTGCCTACGTTTGATTGCGGGTAATGCGACTTCTCCCCATATCGATTCAATCGCAACAGCCCGCACGCAAAATGCCTTTATCGAGCACAAAAAAACGGGCCGCGTCAGCGGCCCGTCCATCTTCCAGAAAACTGCAATCGCAGTCTTACTTCACCGCCACCGGAATCCCGCCGATGCTGCCCGAAGCAATCTTCTCCGCCCACTCCTTCGGCCCGGTGTTATGCACCGAAATGCCATTGGAATCGACCGCCACCGTCACCGGCATGTCCTTCACTTCGAACTCGTAGATCGCTTCCATTCCGAGGTCTTCAAAGCCGAGCACCTTGGCCGACTTGATCGCCTTCGACACGAGGTAAGCGGAACCGCCGACGGCCATCAGGTAAGCCGACTTGTGCTTCTTGATCGACTCGATCGCCACCGGACCGCGCTCGGCCTTGCCGATCATGGAGATCAGGCCGGTCTTCTCGAGCATCATGTCGGTGAACTTGTCCATGCGGGTCGCGGTGGTCGGGCCTGCCGGACCAACAACTTCATCGCGCACCGGATCGACCGGGCCGACGTAGTAGATCACGCGGTTGGTGAAGTCCACCGGCAGCTTCTCGCCCTTGGCCAGCATGTCCTGGATGCGCTTGTGCGCGGCGTCGCGGCCGGTCAGCATCTTGCCGTTCAGGAGCAGGGTCTGGCCCGGCTTCCAGGAGGCGACTTCTTCCTTGGTCAGGGTGTTCAGGTCGACGCGCTTGGACTTCTCGGTGTCGGGCGCCCAGCTCACATCCGGCCAGTCGGACAGCGACGGCGGCTCCATGAAGGCCGGGCCGGAACCGTCGAGCACGAAGTGCGCATGGCGGGTCGCCGCGCAGTTCGGGATCATCGCGACGGGCTTGGACGCGGCGTGCGTCGGATACATCTTGATCTTGACATCGAGCACGGTAGTCAGACCGCCAAGACCCTGCGCGCCGATGCCCAGCGCATTGATCTTCTCGCACAGTTCAAGACGCAGTTCCTCGGTCTTGTTCTGCGGGCCGCGCTTCTTCAGCTCGTACATGTCGATGTCTTCCATCAACGATTCCTTCGCCATCAGCATCGCCTTCTCGGCGGTACCGCCGATGCCGATGCCCAGCATGCCCGGCGGGCACCAGCCGGCACCCATCAGGGGCACGGTCTTCAGCACCCAGTCGACCAGCGAGTCGGACGGGTTGAGCATCACGAACTTGGTCTTGTTCTCGGAGCCGCCGCCCTTGGCAGCGACTTGCACATCCACCGTGTTGCCCGGAACAAGTTCCATGTGCACGACGGCAGGCGTGTTGTCCTTGGTGTTCTTGCGCTCGAACTGCGGATCGGCGACGACGGACGCGCGCAGCACGTTATCCGGGTGCAGGTAGCCGCGGCGCACACCCTCGTTGACTGCATCAGTGATCGAACCCTTGAAGCCTTCGAAGCGCACATCCATGCCGATCTTCAGGAACACATTGACGATGCCGGTGTCCTGACAGATGGGGCGGCGGCCTTCCGCGCACATGCGCGAGTTGGTCAGGATTTGCGCGATCGCATCCTTCGCTGCCGGGCTCTGCTCGATTTCGTACGCACGTGCCAGGTGCTGGATGTAATCCACCGGATGGTAATAGCTGATGTACTGCAACGCGGCGGCGACCGATTCGATGAGGTCTTCTTGCTTGATGATAGTCGTCATGATGATGTCAACTGAGGGTCAATGGGATTGCTTGGCGTGGGATTCGGGGCCGCTCATCAGGCGGTCGCAGTAGGCGATGGCCATCGCCGACAGCAGGAACGTGATGTGGATGGCGGTCTGCGCGATCAGTGTCTTGGCGTCATACGCGGCGGCATTGATGAAGGTCTTCAGCAGGTGGATCGACGAGATGCCGATGATCGCGGTAGCGAGCTTTACCTTCAGCACGGAGGCGTTCACATGCGACAGCCATTCCGGCTGGTCGGGGTGGTGTTCCAGGTGCATGCGCGACACGAAGGTTTCGTAACCGCCGACGATGACCATGATGAGCAGGTTGGAAATCATCACTACGTCGATCAGGCCAAGCACGACCAGCATGATGATGGTCTCGGTCAGTTTGGTCGGGCGGGGCGCGCCGTCGATGGCGACCGCGCTGATGATGTGATCCAGCGCAGCCTGGTTGCCCATGGCGGCGCCGACGAGGTCGACCAGTTCGACCCAAAAATGATAGACGTACACGCCTTGCGCCAGGATCAGGCCGATATACAGTGGAAGCTGCAGCCAGCGGCTCATGAAGATCAGGTTGGGCAGGGGACGGATCGGACGCTCAGCGGGGGGAATCTTGTCGTTTGAACTCATGGATTCTTGGAAAAACAGGCAGGAATGAAACCCCAGCATTTTACACGGGCTGGAAGTTTCTCTCCGGCGTTTCGTGCACTGCAGCAGCATGGTTTGGCAATGAGCTGGCGCAATGTCAAAATGATAATGAGAGGTGTAAGCTTTCGGGGCCACGTCGATACGAGCTTACGCAAACCAATGTGCAAATGGCATGTAAGGCTTGAGTAAGAGTAGAAGCTTAACTTCGCATCAATCCAACACCATCTGAGCGGGAGAGACAACATGTCCGACATCGAAACCCTGAAGCAGGAAAGCCGCATCTTCAATCCGTCGGCAGACTTCGTGAACAACGCGAACATTTCCGGCATGGAGGCCTACCAGGCGATGTGTGCGGCCGCCGAACGCGACTACGAGGATTTCTGGGCGCAACTTGCGCGCGAAAATATTGCGTGGCACAAGCCGTTCACCAAGACCCTGAACGAATCCGAAGCGCCGTTCTACCGCTGGTTCGAAGACGGCCAGCTCAATGTGTCCTACAACTGCCTGGACCGCAACCTGCAAAACGGCAACGCCGGCAAGACCGCGATCATCTTTGAAGCGGACGGCGGCCAGGTCACCAAGGTCACCTACAAGGAACTGCACGACAAGGTCTGCCAGTTCGCCAACGGCCTGAAGTCCCTCGGCATCAAGAAGGGCGACCGCGTGGTCGTCTACATGCCGATGTCGGTCGAAGGCGTCGCCGCGATGCAGGCCTGCGCCCGTATCGGCGCCACCCACTCGGTGGTGTTCGGCGGCTTCTCCGCCAAGTCGCTGCAGGAACGCATTATCGACGCCGGCGCGGTTGCTGTCATCACCGCCGACGAGCAGGTCCGCGGCGGCAAGCACCTGCCGCTCAAATCCATTGTCGACGAAGCGCTGGCGATGGGCGGCTGCGACACCATCCAGAACGTCATCGTCTACAAGCGCACCGGCGCCAACGTCAACTTCGTGGAAGGCCGCGACAAGTGGCTCGACGACGTGCTCGCCGGTCAGGCCAGCACCTGCGAACCGGAATGGGTCGACGCCGAACACCCGCTGTTCGTGCTCTACACCTCCGGCTCCACCGGCAAGCCCAAGGGCGTGCAGCACGCCTCCGGCGGCTACCTGCTATGGGCCATGCTGACCATGAAGTGGACCTTCGACATCAAGCCGAGCGACGTCTTCTGGTGTACCGCCGACATCGGCTGGGTCACCGGCCACACCTACATCGCCTACGGCCCGCTGGCGGTTGGCGCCACGCAAATCGTATTTGAAGGCGTCCCGACCTACCCGAATGCCGGCCGCTTCTGGGACATGATCCAGAAACACCGTGCCA
>CBIHRW010000105.1:0-14726 GCA_966212545.1 uncultured Noviherbaspirillum sp. | reverse complement strand
CGGCGCAGGCGGTAGCCGCGCAGGTAGGCGTCGATGTGCCGCTGTGAACGCGACGCGTACAGCACGTCCTTCTGCCGCGTGAATACCTGCTCCAGCGTATTCGGTTCGGGGCCGTCCGGGCTCCACAGGTCGACCATGAAGCAGATGGTGTCCACGCGCGGCTCGTCGGCGAGGACGGTTTCCAGCGGCGTGTTGGAATACAGGCCGCCGTCCCAGTAGAGGTCGCCGTCGATGCGCACCGGCGGAAAACCCGGAGGCAGGGCGCCACTGGCCATCACATGCTTGATGTTGACATGCTGGCGGGCAGTGTCGAAATTGTCGAGCCGTCCACAGGTCACCTTGATCGCGCTGACGGTGAGACGGATGCCGCTCGGCGTATTCAGAGTTTGCAGGTCGACCAGGCGCGTGAGCGTGTCTTCCAGCGGAGCGGTGTCGTAGAAGCTCGCCGTTTCCGCTTCGACCGGCCATCCGACAAAGAAGGGGCTGAACCAGCGCGGGGAATACATGCCGGGCACGCCCTTGGTCACGGCGTCCGCAGTAGTGAACATCGTGTTGAGGCGGCGCGCGGCATCCGGCACCTTGCGCATGTCGAGCAGGTCCGAGTGCGCCACCTCGTTCCAGAACGCTCTCAGCCGCTCCAGCCGCACCTTGCGCTCGTTGCCGGCGATGATGGCGCCGTTGACCGCGCCGATCGATGTGCCGACCACCCAGTCGGGAGTCAGGCCGTGTTCATGCATTGCCTGGTAGACGCCGGCCTGGTAGGCGCCAAGTGCGCCGCCTCCCTGGAGAACCAGCGCGACGCGCGGCCGCTTGCCGATTGCTTTGATTTTCGAGTCCATGTGCCTGCAACGATGAAGATTGGATGGTTGCAGCGCGCAGCCCGTCTCTACTTTTTGAGCAAGCCTTCCGCTTCCATGGCTTCGCGCACTGCCGGCCGCTCCGCCACCCGCTGCATGTATGCCTGTACCGCAGGCCAACGGCCCAGATCGAAATTGATGGGCCGTGCCCAGCGCAGCACGGTGATGAGATAGGCATCCGCGACGCTGAATTGGTTCCCTGTCAGGTAGTCACGGCCCTGCAATTGCTTCTCGACTATGTCGAGCCGCACAGCAATGGTGTCGCGTGCTGTCTGCTTGGTTTCTTCCGGCGTGTTCGGCTTGAACAGCGGCGAGAATGTCTTGTGCAGTTCCGTCGAAATAAAGTTCAGCCATTCAATCAGACGATAGCGTTCCATTGTGCCGGCGGCGGGCGCCAGTTGCCGCTCAGGGAAAGAATCCGCGAGGTATTGCACAACCGCGGGGACTTCGGTCAGTACTTCGCCGTTATCCAGACGCAGGGTGGGCACGTATCCCTTCGGATTCACTTCAAGGTAGTCGCCGCCGCTCTCGGTTTTCTTGCTCGCAAGGTTGACGCGCTCCAGTTCAAAGGGAACGCCGATTTCGCGGAGGACGATATGGGGAGCGAGGGAGCATGCGCCAGTCGAAAAATACAGTTTCATCGAAAACCTCTTTCTATGATCGAACGCAAAGGGTTGGGCGCGAAACGTCAAGCGCTTTACATTCTTGATGGTAGTCCAGCATGCAAAATCATGCAGACGGGCAGGAGCCAGCAGCATTTTTCGTGCCCTCTCATCATTGATACAAGAACGAGACGGAGACAATGAACGCCACCCACCACGCCCACTGGCCCGCGGGCCTTCCCCACGCCATCACTGCGCCGGAAACCAGCGTGTACGTCAACCTGCAGGTGTCCGCGCTGCGCTATCCGGACAAGCCCGCCATCATTTTCTACGACACGGTTCTGAGCTATGCGCAGGTGCATGAGCAGGTGCTCGCGCTGGCCGGCTATCTGCAGCAGGTATGCGGCGTGCGCCGCGGCGACCGCGTGCTGCTGAACACGCAGAACAGCCCGCAATTCATCATCGCCTTCTATGCGATCATGCGCGCCGATGCGATGGTGGTGCCGGTCAACCCGATGCTGATGACCGACGAGCTGCAGCACTACGTCGAGGACAGCGGCGCGAAGGTCGCGATCGTGGCGCAGGAGGTGTTTTCGCGACTGGCGCCCTTGCTTGGCAAACGCGGTCTGGAAAAGGCCATTGTCGCCAGCTATTCCGACTACCTGATCGAGCCGACCGAGCTCAACGTGCCCGACTTTGTGCGCGCACCGCGTGAGGTGCCGGCAATCGGCGGCGCAGTTGCGTGGACCGATGCGCTCGCGGCGCGCCACGCACCGCATACGCATGAAGCGGGTCCGGACGACTTGGCCTGCATGCCCTACACCTCGGGAACCACCGGCAAGCCGAAGGGTTGCGTCCACACACACCGCTCCGTGATGTTCAATGCCGTTGCCAGCCCCACGTGGTCCGGCCCGATGGCGCCCGACCACGTCACGCTGGCCGTGCTGCCGTTCTTCCACGTGACCGGCATGCAGTCGGTGATGAATGCGATGATCTACACCGGCGGCGCCATCGTCGTGCTGCCGCGCTGGGACCGCGACGCGGCCGGGCAGCTGATCACGCGCTACAAGGTCACGACATGGACGCTGATCCCGACCATGATGATCGATTTCCTGTCCAACCCGCGCCTGGCGGAGTACGACATCTCCGGCCTCAAGCGCGTGTCGGGCGGCGGCGCTGCGATGCCGGCGGCGATCGCGCAGAAACTGCTCGACCTCACCGGCCAGCAGTACATGGAGGGGTACGGACTGTCAGAAACCATGGCCGCCTCGCATGTCAATCCACCCAACCGCATGAAGCAGCAATGCCTCGGCATCCCTTACCTCAACGTGGATTCGCGCATCGTCGACCCGGTCACCTTCAAGGAGGTGCCGCAGGGCGAGACCGGCGAGATCTGGATCCATGGCCCGCAGGTGTTCCAGGGCTACTGGAACGATCCCCGGAAGACCGCGGAGTCCTTCGCCGAGCTGGACGGCAAGCGTTTCTTCCGCTCGGGCGATCTCGGTTATATGGACGAGGAAGGGTTCTTCTTCTTTACCGACCGCCTCAAACGGATGATCAATGCGAGCGGCTTCAAGGTCTGGCCGGCGGAGGTGGAGTCGATGATGTACCAGCATCCGGCGGTGCAGGAGTGCTGCATCATTGCCGCGCGCGATCCGTACCGAGGCGAGACGGTGAAGGCGGTCATCGTGAAACGCGCCGACGCCGAAGCGGCCGAAGCCGACATCATCGCCTGGGCGCAGCAGAAGATGGCAGCCTACAAGGTGCCGAAGCTGGTCGAGTTCGTGCAGGCCTTGCCGAAGTCGGCGACAGGCAAGGTGATGTGGCGGGCGCTGCAGGAAAAGGAGATGGAAAAACAGGTTTAGGCTGCATGCCGTCCTCCTTGGTGTCGCGCGGGCGCGGTCACATACCAGGATGGGGAAGCAACCTGGACAAGGAGGAGATTGCGGACATTTCCGGATAGGTGACGGGGAAGTAACGGCCCCAGCAGCAGAAAAGGCGCGACCATGGTCACGCCTTTTTTACATTTTTGCCGAGCACCCGGCGCGGCCGTTACTCTTGCTTACAGAAATTGTTTCCTATAAGCATTACTCTGAATCTCAAGCGCTCTCTGCCTGCGGCAACACCGTGGCAGAAGAACCTCCCTTGATTCTTCACTGATGCTCCGGCGTTTGCCATGAAAACCGTCGTCGTCCTGTTCCTGGCCGCAATCGCTGTTTCCGCAACTGCGGCGGAAAGCGTACCGCTGTCATTTGAGCAGCGCCTGGTACTGGCGCAGGCAGCAGAAGACGACGAAAGCGTTCACCCCTACCCGGCACAGGTGGTCAGGAGCGCCGGCCGCGAACTGGCGCGCGCGATGAGGCGTTGCTGGGCGGCGGGCAGGCAGGTCAAGCCGTTTGTGCTGGTCGCCGACATCGATGCCGCAGGCAAGCCGCACAACGTCCAGGTCGAGCCCAGCCATGCTGCTTCGCGGTGCTTTGCCGCCGGCTTCGCGTCTATCAGCTACATGCCGGCGCCGCCATTTGCCGGAAGAGCGCTTTTCCCGGTAAGGATGCGCGTCGCCGGAGGACGGTAGGGCGCATGTCTGGCGCTACGCTGCACGTGTGCGACGCACTCTTTTCCAAATGTAAAACATTTCCTGAAAGTAGCACTCTCTTACAGGTGATACAACTTCAGCGGATCACATTCCGGTGCGTCAACCGTAAGATCAGCCTGGCAACAATTTCAATCAATGTCTTCAGGAGATCACAATGAAACGCACCAAGACCGTACGCTCCGCCGTAGTCCTGAGCGCGCTCGCCTCCGCGCTGCTGTCCGCCAGCATCGCATTCGCCCAGACTGCAACCACTACCGACACGAGTGCCACGGCAACTACGACGCCGCCGGCAACGACGTCGGCTGCGACCACGACGACAACTCCAACCACGACAACGGCAACGACGTCGACCACTACGCCGGACACGACCACGACCACGACGACCTCTACATCAACGCCAACCACCGCGACGCCGACCACGACGACAACCGTGGTCAAGAAGGGCGCGACGGTTTACAAACCCGGCACCGCCGTGCCGTCCGGTGTCACCGCAAAGGCGCACGGCGCGACCGTCGTCCATCCGGAGGCGGCGCAGGCCGGCCAGGAGCGTGCTGCCCTGAACAAGGTGGCTGCGGCGGAGAAGCGCGAAGCGATCGCGGCATTCAAGGCCGACAGGCCGGTGAAGGCGGAGAAGATCGATAAGGTGGAAAAAGTCGACAAGGTCGACAAGGTCGACAAGGTCGAAAAGGTAGACAAGATCGACAGGGTAGAAAAGGTAGAAAAAGTGGAAAAAATCGAGAAGGTCGCCAAGATCGAAAAGATTGAGCGGCCGGAGAAAGTCGAGAAGACACGCCGCAACTGATTTCACTCCGTTTCAACCGGGCAACCAAGTTGCCCGGTTTTTTTATTGGCACTTCGATTGTTATACAGAATGAAAAAACTGAGTTTCCTCGCTGCCGTGTTTCTTTCCCAGGCAGCGCTCGCCGACGGCACGTTCACCCTGAAGACCGGCTTCGACTACACCTCGGGCAAGTACGGCACGGACACGACGACCGAGATCACCGCGATCCCTTTCATCGGTACCTATGAAACGGGCGACTGGATCTTCAAGGCATCCGTTCCTTACGTGCGCATCACCGGTTCGGACAACGTTGTCGCCGGCGTTGGTGCGGTGAGCGAGACGACGACCACGGTGCGCACCGAATCCGGCATGGGCGACTTGACGACTTCCGCAACTTACTCCTTCCTGCTCGATCCCAAGGGACAGTCGGGCATCGACGTCACCGGGAAGATCAAGTTCGGTACCGCCGACAGCGACAAGGGCTTGGGGACCGGCGAGAATGATTATTGGATCCTGGTCGATCCCTACACCAGGATCGGCAACGTGACGTACTTCGGCGGCGTCGGCTTCGGCAAGCTCGGCAGTTCCAGCGATCTGAAACTGAAGAACGTCGTCAGCGCCAATGCCGGCCTGTCGTACAAGCTCGACCAGCAGGCCAGCCTTGGCGCGATGTTCGACTTCCGCACCAGGTCAACCGACGCGGGTTTCTCGCAACGCGAGCTCACGGGTTTCTACACGCGCAAGCTGGGCGGCGGGTACAAGCTGCAGGCCTACGCCACCAAGGGCTTCTCCGACGGCAGTCCCGAGTGGGGTGGCGGCGTCAACGTCGCGTACGCGTTCTAGCCCGGATATTTCACCAGCACCCGCGTAGGCCGGCAGGACAAATTGGATCCAAAGGGAGCAGGCCGCAAACCGAATAAACATGTGCCTTCCCGTCAAGTTAAGGGCCGGCCTGGTGAAATATCCGGGCTAGCACTTTCGTGGACGATTGTTCGCGGTCGCCTTCGCTTCGTGCGAGGGCGTAAAATGTGGGGCTGCAGATCCATCTGTTGCCCCATGACCATCCTGCTTTCCACCCTGAATGCCCGCTATGCCCATGCTTCGCTCGGGCTGCGTTACCTGCTCGCCAACATGGGCGAGCTGCAAGAACAAACGCGATTGCAGGAATTCGTGATCGGCGCGAAGACGACGGAAATCGTCGAACGCATCCTCGCGCATCAACCACGCATCGTCGGCCTGGGCATCTACATCTGGAACGTGGAGGAAACCGCCAAGGTGGTGGCGATGCTCAAGCGCGTCGCGCCGGACGTCGTGATCGTGCTCGGCGGACCCGAGGTTTCCTACGAGACGCAAGAGCAGCAGATCGTGCAGCTCAGCGATTATGTGGTGACCGGCTGGGGCGAGACGACTTTCGCGCAACTGTGCAAGCAGATCCTGCACGGACCCAAGCCGCTGATGAAGATCCATGCGGGTGTGCAGCCGCCGCTGTCCGATATCCGGATGCCGTATGCGCTGTACGACGACAAGGACATCGCCCATCGCACCCTGTATGTCGAAGCCTCGCGAGGGTGTCCGTTCAAGTGCGAGTTTTGCCTGTCGTCGCTGGACAAGACCGCATGGCCCTTCGACCTCGACTTGTTCCTGGCGGAGCTGGAAGCGTTGCATGCACGCGGTGCGCGTCTGTTCAAGTTCGTCGACCGCACCTTCAACCTGAACATCAAGTCCAGCCTGCGCATCATGCAGTTCTTCCTCGACAAGCTGGCTGCGCATCCGGACGACCCGGTGTATGCGCACTTCGAGGTGGTGCCCGATCATCTGCCGGATGCGCTCAAGGAGGCGATCAGGAAGTTCCCTCCCGGTACCCTGCAGTTCGAAATCGGCATCCAGACCTTCAATCCGGAGGTGCAGGCCACGATCAGCCGCAAGCAGAACAACGAGAAATCCGCTGCCAACATCCGCTGGCTGCGCGAAGAGTCGCATGCGCACCTGCACGTGGACCTGATCGCCGGCCTGCCGGGCGAGGATATCGACAGCTTCGCGCGCGGTTTCGACCGTCTGGTCGACATCGGTCCGCACGAGATTCAGTTCGGCATCCTCAAGCGTTTGCGCGGCACGCCGGTGATCCGGCATACGGAGGCATACAAGCTGGTGTTCGACCCGAGTCCGCCGTATGCCATCCTCTCGACCGACAGCATTCACTTCGCGGACATGCAGCGGCTGGTGCGGTTTGCACGCTACTGGGACATGATCGCGAATTCCGGACGTTTTGCGAATACCTTGCCGTTGATCCTGGGGGATGCGCCGTTCGCCAATTTCATGGCGCTGTCGGACTGGCTGTATGCCTCCACCGATGCGACCCACCGCATTGCGCTGGAACGGCTTGCCGCGTTGGTCGGGCAATGGCTGCGCGAGCGGGGCGTGGATACCGCGCGTATTGCAGCATTGCTGGAGAGCGATTACGCGGGACAGGTCAACATGCGGCATGCAAAGCCGAAGACGGCGAAAGAAAAACCGGATGCCGCCAACCAGCGGCAGGCGCGCCACATGGCTGCTTGATCACGGCGTCACGTGCTGCAGCTTTTCCGGGTTGCGCATCACGTAGATCGCCTTGATCAATCCGTTCGCATCCGGCTCGATGTCGCCGTCGCGGATCGCATTGACGAACGCGTCGGCCAGACGGATCTCCGTTTCGGGCGTGACCTTGAAGCTGGGCCGGGTCGCGTGCACGTTGCTGCGCGCCCGCGAAGCCAGCTGGCGGCATGCGCTTTCCGAACGGCCGAGCACCGAGGCGATTTCACGGAAATCCATGTCGAACACGTCATGCAGGAGAAAGGCAGCGCGTTCCAGCGGCGACAGCTTTTCCAGCGTGAGCATGAAAGCATAGGACAGGTCGTTCGCGAGTTCGTGCATCGCTTCCGGGCCGGGCTGGAACAGCCGGAAGCCGCGCCAGCTCGTATCGAGCATTTCGCGCATGCAGGTGACATCGTAGTCGAAAGCCTGTTCAAAGGCGTCGAGCTGACGCCGTACGAGCCATTTCAGCATGGGGATTCTTCTTGTTTGAAGTCATGCGCCTCGGCCAGGACAGCCAGAGCGCGAAAGCGGGAATGAGGAAGACGCCTGGCAGGTCGCGCAGCAGATGGTGCAGGTCGAAGGTGCCGAAGACCATTTCGCCGGGGTGTACCAGTGCGTGCAGCACCAGGAAGGCGGTTCCGGCCATCGCCGCACGCCACGCCTGCGAATCGCGCCACAGCCAGAGCAGGCCGCCGACGGCCACGAGATAGGCGCAGCCAATGTCGCGCACGAAGTGCAGGTTGAGCGCCCCGGTGTGGTGTGGTACCAGGATTGCGGTGCAGCAAGCATGGCAAGTCCATTGGCCGCCAGGATCAGGGCCAGGATCAATGTAAGGAGAGACCGCGCGCTTTGCCGGATGGGCATGGTTTCCTCGTCTGATAGTGGGTCATAGCCACAAGACGAGGCAGCCGCGGGAAATGTGACAAGGCGTCCGGATGGCGCCGAAAAGTTATCGACAGGCTATTTTTCGTCCCTGCGCCAGGCATCGACCAGCTGCTGCGCAGCCTGCCCCAGGTCGGCAAGGGGAATGGATTTGCTGCGGTTGTAGATCATCATCGCGTACACGTCCGCAAGCGCGTTGACTTCCGGCGAAAGCGCGCATTCCTCACCGGTCGACGGGCGACGTACGCGCCAATAGTTGATGGCCTGTTCCAGTTCGGTCAGCGTGATGTCCATTTGTCTATTGTAAGGCAGGCGTGGCCGGCGCGGCCTTGCTATGATTTGCGGCTATCGGTATTGAATGGATATTGCAATGAACAAGGTCGCACTGATTACAGCCGCCTCGCGCGGCATGGGCGCTGCGTGCGCAAGGGAACTGGCGGTGCGCGGTTACGAGCTGGTCCTGATGTCGCGCTCGGAAGACGTGCTGGCCCTGGCAAAGGAGCTTGGCGCAACGGCGCTGCAGGGATCGAGCGACAATGCCGGCGACTTGCAAAAGCTGGTGTCGCTCGCGATGGACACGCACGGCCGGATCGACGCGGTCGTCAACAATACCGGCCATCCGAAGAAGGGGCCCTTGCTGGAACTGACCGACGCTGACTGGCATGCCGGTCTCGACCTGCTGCTACTGAACGTGGTGCGCATGGCAAGGCTGGTCACGCCCGTGATGCAGGCGCAGGGCGGCGGTTCGATCGTCAACATCTCGACTTTCGCCGCTTACGAGCCATCGGCGCGATTCCCGATCTCGGCCACGCTGCGCGCGGCACTCGGCAGCTTTACGAAGATCTACGCGGACGAGGTCGCGAAATCGAACATCCGCATCAACAATGTGCTGCCGGGATACGTGGACTCGATCGCGCAGAACGAGGCGACCGTGGCGCAGATCCCGATGGGGCGCCAAGGCACGAAGGAAGAGATCGCAAAGACGGTCGCTTTCCTGCTGTCGAACGACGCGGGTTATATCACCGGGCAGAACCTGCGGGTTGACGGCGGCATTACCCGGGCGGTATAGCATGACGCCGCGAACCTGACCGGTTTCGATGCCCGCCCCGACAATTACCTAGCCAAGCCGTTTTCACTGAAGGACCTGACAGTGTGGTTCTCTGCGTTCGCATATGGAGTTCAGCATGGCTTGTGCAAAGCGCTGCATCGCCCGTTCTTCCTCGCTGTAGATCTTGTGCGCCCCGCGAAAGCGGCTGCGCCGGTCGCCCATGATCTGGCGCAACGCCTTGACGCTCAGGCCGGTTTCCTCGTGCATGCGCACGAGTACTGCCGCCCCGAACGGTATTTTCCCCTTGCGCATCTTGCTCAGGGCGGGCGCTGATATTCCTAGCCATTCAGCCAGCCGCAAATCGGTATTGAAGCCGAGATGGGCGAGCATGAAGTCCAACAGACGGGAGGGAGCGTATGGGAATTCTTCCATGATTTCGTTTGCGTTGTGCAGCGTTTCGGTTGATGACGCTACGCCGCTTCAGCTTTATCGGTCGGGCTGTTTGCGGCGATTGTCCGCCTCGGAAAGATCTGCTCTCCATGTGAAATCAGTAGCGCGTCTCCACCCGCATAGACTTTGCGATAGCGCAGATAACCTGCGCCTGACCATGCGGGCTCCCTGCCGCCGTTCTTCATTTTCGGTACTTTCCCGGTGCGTTCATACTCCCTGGCCCAGCGGATCTGGTCAGGCGTGAGCGGATGCGGCATGTTGCGGTGATCATAGTACTGGTTCTCCTCGTACTCTTTCATTTTTCGCAGCCACGTCTGCAGTTCACCTTCGACGTCATCCGCTTCGGAGCCTGTTAGCTTGAACCACGCGCGGGAGTCGTGCACGTAATCGTCAAAGAACGCCTCCATGCCCTCCGAAAGAAGTTCCTTGCCCCAGAAACGCGCGATCTCTTTCCACTCGTTGTGCCACTCATTGTCAAAGCCGGGTGCCTGTGCCTCGATTTCTTCCGGTTTGCGCGGGCCGTCGTCCTCTCCATGCCGATATGTTTGGGATCGCGGAACCGGGTTCAGAAAGTTGTCGCGCCAGCGTTCGAAATCCGCGATTTCTTTCGTAAATTCTTCATTGGCGCTGTGCAGATCATTCATGTCGACCTGGCGTGCAGCCTGATAGCTTTTGCTTTCTTCAAGCGGCATCGGTCCCGATTGCCGGCGCTTGTATCGCCACTGGATGTAAAAGTTGCGCTGCTCGCGCATGATGTCGGTCAGCGAGCCGCTCTTTGTTTTCGCGCAACCGAGGTAATGATTGAACGCTGCGATGGTCTCCGGCGCAATCTTGAAGTCATCCTTCACCGACTGTTGTGTTACCAGCTCCAGCTTCAGCGGCACACCCGCAAGACGCGCGGCCCGATACATGTGCGCCAAGGGAAGACGTGACAGCATGTCCATCCCCGTCTCGTCCTTTCCCTTGCCCTGTTCCTTCGGATAGTAGCCACCACCCACGTCGGAATGCACGCCGGGATACACGATCTCGTCACGCTTGCTGCCGAGGCTGCCGTCGACGGAAATCGAGTCCAGCGGAAAGCTGCGGCGCACTTCGTGCGCAGATACCAGGTGCAGGCATTCGGTAAAGTCCCGTGGTACGCACAGGCTGACTTCCGCGTCCGCCCAGCCCCAGTGGCCGTCGGCCGTATTGAGGGTATTGGCGAGCCCGACCGATGCGACGGTATCGAACAAACCCAGGAAATCGAAGTTGACAGGAAAGCCGCCGAGCGTGAGGCCAGGCTTCTTGAGCAGCATGGCATCCAGCTTGCACAGCGCGACCAGCCAGTTGGCAAACGCCCGCGCCGCGGCGGCACCGCGGGAGAAACCGAATACGGAGACGTAGATCTGCTGGACCCAACCGGGGTCCGGGTTCCGTGGCTTGCTGCCGTCGGGGCCGGGCATGTTGTACTGGATCGCATCGTGCAAATTCTTCAGAATCGATTCGAACTCCCTGCGCGCCGATCCGTGTTCCCGTGAAGGAGATTCCACCGTCATGTCCTCCAGAGAGAACTTGTTGAGGCGAATTTTTGGGTAAAGATTCCTGGCATCTTTATCTGTGACTAACGGATTGTCGCCTTTGAAAAAGCGATGCAGGTTGTTGACCGCCTGCAGCAAGGTCCAGGTGATGCGAGGCTCGCCCTTGTAAGCCATTGCGGCGCCGAGGGTTGCGTCTTTTCCCTCACCGGTATCGCCAATTTGCTCAAAAATGCTGCCTACCCCTGGCGTATAAACGCGAAAGAAGTTCTTGAACTGGGTCGGTTCGTGTTCCCACGCCGGTTCGCCGGGGATGACATTCGGCACGCTGCGACCGGGATAGCAGCTGTAGAGCCGGGCGACGTTGCTGTGGGCGTGGTTCTTCTTGCTGATCGCCTTGCCGTAGTTGTTGCGGGTGCCGTCGTGGAAGAAGCCGAAGAAGAGGTTGGGTTTGCAGAGGGAGCCCGGTTGGCCTGTGGGGGCAGCTTCACGTTGTAACTGCGTCTTTAAATCGTCTAACTGGCGCCTATGAAAAAACCTTTCTTTGTTTGATGGGTCGGTGTAATCGATGCCATTCTCATCAAAAGGAGATGCGAGTTGAGCAGTCATGGCTTCCTCTTCATCCAATCTTCGACGTCTTTCTGCGAGTTTTCCAGGTACTGCTCATAACGTTTCTGAAGATATTTTTTGTAGGCTGGATCATTAGGTCCGGAGAATTGTTCAAGATCTTTCTCCCTGTACCTTTTCTTGTATTCCCAACTTTCTTTCAGCTCTTTTTCCGGATTCACCTTTAGATCTTGCAACAATTGCGTTGCAGCTCGAACATCGATTTTTTTTAGCTCTAGGTCCCGCTCCCACAACTTCCGCCGATACTCGACAGTCGGCACCGGCCACCCCTTGACCTTCGCCGGCCATTTCGCATGCGGTGGACCATACTCGCTGGAGAACACCTCGACGTTGCCATCCTGATGGAGGACGGCCCACAACTGCCCCGGCTTGCCGTCGACATACGGCGGCAGATCGACGATTTCGTCCTTCACTTCTTTCCGGTTCGTGTCGAAAATCTGGACCCGCACCTTGATCCCGGGCTGCCACGTTTCCGGCAGGCTGAAGCAGCATACGAGGCCGCCCGCGCCGAAGGGATCGACAGGTTCGCCACCTACGCTTGCCGGGTTGTTCGGATCGGACAATGCATAGGTAATGGGCTGGTCGCTGTAGTTGACGCCGCCGATGCTGACGCCGATTTTCGAGCCAGGCCCGGACATAGAGCCGCATGCGGCAAGCAGCAGACTCATCATTGCTGGCAGTGCGTAGTACGATTTCATGACTTTCGGATTTTTGTTTTGGTTAAGGTTTTTCATCGCTTGTGCTCTTCAGGGATAACCGCCATCCACCAACTCGGTCAGCGTTCTCTCTATATCAATAAAGCTGCACTTCTTTGTCTCTAAGGCTGCCAGCAGTGGCATGGCGCCCGGCATGCATTCCAGCTTCGGTTGCTGCATGAATAAGCGGCACCAATGCATCCGGTCGAGACTATCAATGCCGTAATGATCCGCACGCTTCAATCCTTGCGCGATGAGGTCATACGCATCGGCAGGATGGTATTGCCGTACCAATGCGGGCTCATGGGCATGAAGACGCGCAATGATCTCATCAGCCTCGCTGTCATCGATCAGTTGCGCGCATTGTTCGGCATTCAGCTTTACTTTGTCGGCTGGCGGTTGCGCAGCTTCTGGCAGCGGCAGTTCAGCCCATCGCGCTGAGCGTGTGCGATAACGCCATGCATATGCCGGTCCGAAGAAGGCGCCATGCTGTTCCGACGTCAGTACGTTCACGACACCGGGCAGGCGCCGTGTGTCGGGAAAACGGAATACATACGGTTCGCCGTCAGCATTCACGATGCACCATGGGTTGAGGCGATGCGCCAGCTCATCCAGCGACTCCGGCGTTGCAATTACCGAGAGCATCGGCAAGCCGTCCGTGAGTCGTAGTACTTCGCGCCAGGAGTGGATGGGTGCATGCGTCAGCGGTACCAGGGTCGGCGACACAGCTTGCAACGCGGGCGACGGATTCCCCGACAGGTCAAACAGGCTGCGCGAGGGGAGGCCATGCTTCTTGATCACGGCATGGCAATGTTCGTCGAACACGCAGTCAAGCAGGGCGAAAATGTTTGCGTCCGGCCACGTCTTCCGCAGGGAAGCGATTTGTACCTGAAACTCATCCAGCCAGTCAGGTGCGTGGATGCCGATCAATGGTCGAGGCGGTGTCTTGTTCTTCATTGTGTTACGCCACTTTGGTGAAAGGGACACCGCCTGCTGCGTTTTCCTTCAGACATTCAATACAAACGCTTTTCGGAAGCGGCGGCAGATTCGGCGTGACTCTTGCCGGCCCGGTCAGGTTTTTCACGCTGCCATGAATGTTGACCGGCCCGGGCGTCTTCAAGGTGATCTGGCCGTTGCTGATCTCAACCTGGCTGTTTCCCCCGGTAAGCCGAATGGTATTGGGCGCAGTGATATCGACGTGGCCATCGACGGATGTGATCTTGATGTCCTTCTTCGCAATCACCTCGATCTCATCATCCTGCGCCTGGATCTGGACCTTGCCCCTGCCGGCGAACAGCTTGATGCCGGCCTTCGCGACGAACACGCTCCACGCTTCCTTGATCGCAATCGACAGCTTCCTGCCGATTGCGAGGTTGGTGTCCTGCTGGCTGGATAAGTGGATGTGCTCGCCTGCGGCGATTTCGTAGCTCTTCGGCGTCGCACTGACGATGCCCGCCGGGCTGGAGAACGCGAGGATCGGTTTTTCATAGCCCGGCACCTCGGCCTTCTGCCCGGTGCCGCCCTGCTGGGTGTAGGTCTTCCTGGCAACCTTGATCAGGCGTTCCGCTTCCTCGTTCGCTTCCAGCGGATCGGCGTTATGCTCCTTGGCCGCATCCGACAAGGTCTTGGATAGTTCGAGATTGCCTTGTAACTGGTTCGTCAGCTCCTTGCTGTCCAGATGCGTGCCGCTTTCGTTGTTCCTCGCATCGGTGCTGATGAGCATGCCTTGGCCGGCTCTTAGTGCACCGTACTGGTCTGTTCTGAGTTCAAACCCTTCGCCCCGCGGCTCGCCCTTGCCTTCCCGTCGCGGGTGCACCAGATAGCCCTGGTTCAGTGCCGTCTTGCCATGATCGGTCGCGGTACGAAGGCGCTGCTCGTTCGTGCTGTCGTCCCAGATGATTTCGTTCTGGCCCCTGCCCTTGTACATCTTGCTCTTGATGCCGGAGAGGGCCTTGTTGCCGGGCAGGTTGCCGGTATCGGTGAAGGTGGCCGGATGGTGGGTGCCGTTGTAGACGCTGCCGATAACGATCGGGCGGTCGATGTCGCCATTGATGAACTGGATCAATACCTCGTCGCCGATCCTCGGGATCCACACTTGCCCGT
>CBIHRW010000104.1:0-14789 GCA_966212545.1 uncultured Noviherbaspirillum sp. | reverse complement strand
GGACAGCTTCATGGCGGCTCCGGTGAAGAAGAAAAACGGCGGCGATCATACCATGCATGCCTCTCCCGCCGGCCTCGGCCAGCGGGGCGGCCTCATAGCTTGCGCACCCAGAACAGCTCGTGGCGGCGCACCGCCTTGCGGAAAAACTCATCATCGCCGGTGGCCGGCCAGCGACGGCCAGCCAATACCGTCTGAATCAACCGACGCAGTCGCTTCTTGAGCGGCAAACGCCCTTGCAGATCGTGCTGCATGCCCAGCGCCATCGCCTTGTTGAGGCGTGTCTCGGCATCCAGCACCGGGCTCCACAAAGGCTCGGCCGGCAGCGGCTCGATCGCCGGCGGCAACGCCACGCCGCCGTCAGCCGGGCCCATGGGCCAGCGATCGTTGTCGTGCAGGTGGTTGGCGTAGAGCAGCAGCGTTTCCGGCAGCCAATCCCCCTCCTTCATCGCCTGACACAACGCGCGCGTCGCCGCGACATGATCGGCATGCGGATCGAGTTCCGGGTGTGGAGTGACCACCACCTCGGGCCTGAAATGCGTGAGCAGCGCGCGCAGATCCGCCTGCAGATTCTGCCAGCTGGGCTGGCCATCGTCGTCGCCGGGCAACCGCAGCGGATTGTTGCCGCGCACGCTGCGGATGTCCGCATCGCCCGATTCGCGAGAACCGAACGGCCGCTCGGGCTCCGCGGCCATCGCAGGCAACTGCAGGCAGTAGTACCCCAGCTGCACGCAACGTTGTGGCGGCACGCCGCCCCACAGCGGCACGGCGAGACTGTCCCAGCTACGCAGGCGTCCCTTGAGTCGCGCCGCAGCGCCAGCGTCGAGTCCCAGCCGGCGGTAGCTGTCCGCCTCGATCTCACCCTGAGTGAGGGTGACGATGGCCACCTTACTGGCGCGACTGTACAGCCCGAAGGCCGCCAGCTCGGCGTCGTCGGCATGCGGCGCGATGATCAGCAACCGACGCTCGGCGTAGTCCGGACAGGCCATCGCATGCAGCGTGGCGTCCGCCTCGATCCGGCAGTGCCGTCCGAGGATCGTCAGCGTGCCAGCACGCAGCGCCTCCTGCTGCCCGGAAAGATTCAGATAACGTAGTCCATCGACGCCTCGCTCGAAGTCCTGCCGGTCGTCGCCAATATGCACCTGCGGGTCGAGAAAGCGGCCGAGCCAGTTCGCCTTGACCCGGACCTCGAGTATCAGCGTGTCGCCGTCCGTCCAGTCGGCAGCCGTGCGCAGCCGCCCGTGCTCGAGCCGAACCGCCAGCTGTCGGGCATCCGGCGGGAAGTCGTAGCGGTAATCATCTTGCGGGCGATAGAACAGGTGATCGGCGAACCAGGCTTCATGGGCCACCCACCCCAGCAGGATCAATGGCAGCACCAACCACCAGCTGAGCAGCGCACCGATCAGCAACAGCAGCACCAGCGCCGCCAGCAGCGCGATACGTTTGTGCTTGCGGTGACGTTTAAGCAGTTGCTGTTTGCGTGCGCTCATGGATCACACCTGAAAGACCGGAACTCGATGGCACCAGCGGTCCTTATACTCGCGGTCCGCACGGCCAAAGGAATAGCGCAGCGGCTTGCCCAGCGCACGGGCTTCGGCCCAGGCCGTCTGGGTATTGACGAAGCTGAGCACGCTGCCCGGGCTGAAATCGCGCTGCTGCGGATCGACGCCACCGTTGATGTATTCAATGGACACCCACTTCGGCGCTTCGACCCGGTAAAGCACCTGAATGGCGATGGGCTGCTCATCGAGCAACACCACCGAGCCGGTCATGAAATCGCGCAGTAACGCGAAGACCTCTTGCAGATGGCCCTTGCCAGGCGCCTCGAAACCCCAGCGACGCTGGAACAGATCGGCATACATCGAAGCCTGCTCGGCCGGCGAAAAATCCAGCATCGGCCGCAACACCCCGCCCGCCTCCTCCAGCAGTCGCTGCTCACGACGCTGGTTGTAGCGAAACTTCTTCGAATAGTCTTCCGGCTCGCGTGCGAGTGCCAACCCCTCGGGCTGATCACGCAGCGCGCTGATGCGGCCGGCGTTCAGCTCGGAGACATAACGCATACGCTGCCGTACCGGCACACAGGCCTGCTCGGCGATCGGCAGAATCACTTCGGCATTGCCCAGATCGAACAGACCGCGCTTGCCGGTCTTCTTCAGCACGTCCTTGGACAGCGCCAGATAGCGCCCCCAGCAAGGGATCGCCGCCATTACCTCGCCCGCCTGCTCCCAGCCGAGGTAACGCACCGGGATATCGGCGAGGCCGGCCAGCCGCTCGATCACTTCCGGATGCGTGGCCACGCTGCCGCCGTAACGGTGCCAGACCTTTTCATACGTCGAGGCATCGATAACCTGCCAGCCGCGCTCACGCCAGCTCTGTAGGAACTGCAGCATCAGGAGGCCTGCTCGTCCGGCGTTTCGTCCTTGAACTGCGTGGCGTGGAGCCTGGCGTAAGCGCCATTGGCAATCAGCAACTCGGCGTGCGTTCCGCGTTCGACGATACGTCCCTGCTCCATCACCAGAATCAGATCGGCTTTCTCGATGGTACTCAGCCGATGGGCGATGACCAGCGTGGTGCGGCCCTTCATGACATGGTCCAAAGCGCCCTGGATATGCCGTTCGGACTCGGTGTCGAGCGCCGAGGTTGCCTCATCGAGGATGAGCACTGGCGCGTTTTTCAGTAGCGCTCGGGCAATCGCCAGACGCTGACGTTGGCCGCCGGACAGCAGCACGCCGTTCTCGCCCACCAACGTCTGGTAGCCGTCAGGCATCTGCTCGATGAACTCGTCGGCGTAGGCATCACGGGCCGCCTGCCGTATATCTTCCAGCGGCGCGCCGGCCAGATCGCCGTAGGCGATGTTGTTGGCCACCGTATCGTTGAAAAGGGTCACTTGCTGGGTAACCAGTGCGATGTGTCGGCGCAGATTGCGAAGCGTGTAGGACTCGACATCTACCCCATCGAGCAGGATCTGGCCTGCCTCATGGTGGTAGAACCGTGGGATCAGATTGGCCAGTGTTGACTTGCCACTGCCAGAGCGCCCAACCAGCGCCACCATCTGGCCGGGCTCGACGGCGAAGTTGATGTCATGCAGCACGCGTTTATCGGTACCTGGATAGACGAAGTCGAGGTTACGCACCTGAAGATGGCCGCTGACGGCTTCGCGCTCGAGCGTGCCCCGATCGACTTCCGGCTCCTCGTCGAGCTGCTCGAAGATGCTCTCGGCGCCAGCTACACCTTTCTGGATGGTCGAGCTGACTTCCGATAGCTGGCGAATCGGCTTTGGCAGCAACCCGGCCAGCGTAATGTAGGCAACCAGGTCGCCGGCAGACGCGCCTCCACGCAGCAACAGCACCAGAAACATAAGTACCGCCATGGCGCTATAGATAACGAGCTGCAGGCTCGGTGTGTAAACCGCGTTCGTCTTGACCATACGTAACTGTTTGGCGGTGTTTTCGGTGCTCGCCGACAGAAATCGATTCTGCTCATAGGTTTCGCCACCGAAACTACGGACCACCCGATAGCCCTGGATCGTCTCGGAAGCCACATGCGTAACATCGCCCATCGCGGCCTGGATTTTCTTGCTTTGCTTGCGAAATTTCTTGCTAGCGCTCGATACCATCAGACCGATCACGGGCAGTATCGCCAGCATCACCAACGTAAGCTTCCAGTTCATCCACAGCAGCGTTGCGAACAGAAACATCACTGTCATGCCTTCACGCACCACGACCTTGATCGCATCGGTCGCAGCCCCCGTAACCATAGTGACGTTATAGGTAATACGAGATATCAGATGGCCAGAATTGTGGCTGTCGAAATAGCGGTTCGGCAGCGTCAGGATGTTGTTGAACAGTGCGACCCGCAGATCATGCACGAGACCGAGCGAAACCTTCGCGAGAAAGAAATTGCCCAGGAAAGATCCTATCCCCTGCATCAGGGCGATCAGGATGATGAGCAATGGTACGGCTTGCAACAGCTTGAGCTGAGCCAGCCATGGGACCTCGTTGAGATGCGGAACCTGGGCGAACAGGCTGGCATCGGGATTGCTCAAACCGTCCACAAAAAATTTAAGGATATAGCCCAGCATCGGCTGGGTAGAGGCGAATATCAGGAAGCCGAGAAGACTGATCGCGAACAGCCCCCAGTAGGGGAATACGTAGCGCAGCAGCCGCAGGTACACCTTTACGCTGGATTGCTGGGTAGAATTGGCCATTCGGCAAGCCCCATACGACTGGCTAGAGGAACAAGATGCGGATTGTAACAGCGCAGCAGTTAGAAAACTGGGTGACAGAAGGCACGGTGCTGGAAAGGGATGCGCGCGGTCCTAAAGTTTTGGCTCTGGCCGATGGAACCTTTCTAAAAGTTTTTTACACTCGTCGGCGCCCTTTTCTGGCTCGCCTGTTTCCTTATGCAGAACGGTTCGCCAAGAACCTTGCCATGCTGCGTGACTCGGGCTTCAGCGCTCCAGAGCTCATAGAAACCTTCTGGCTTGATAAGAGCCGTGGCCTGAGCGGCTGTCTATACCGGCCCCTACCTGGTGTTTCGATAGAGTCTATTTTCCGCGCCGACCCGAGCCTGGTCCGGCAGCACCTATGTGAGTTAGCTAAATTTATAAAAAGGCTGCACAAAGAAGGTATCTATTTCCGATCTTTGCACATCGGCAACATCATCCTGCTTCCGAACGGTTCGTTCGGTCTTATTGATGTTTTGGACCTACAGAAGAGGCCCCGCCCTCTTAGCCAAAACCTGATCAACCGAAACTTCGATCATCTACGAAATCATTTAAAAAGGAAGAATCTTGAGCAATTCCCCACAAAAGACCTTATCGAGCTGTACACAGCAACACCCTGATTAACTGGATGATTGAGCTTCACTGCCGCAGCCGAACCCGTCCAGCACCCGTTTATTGACATAGATCCCAGCGCTCGAAATATCCTTGTTCACCAAGGTCATCGCTCCGATTACGACATTATCTGCGATGGAGATAGCGTCACCGATAATACAAGAATTTACGCAGAGGCTGACGTTATCCCCTATGAATATAAACTTTTCTCCGTCACCGCCTTTTATACCGATAGTACAGCCCTGCCAGATCTTGAAATTCTTACCTATCTTGGAATAAGCGCTAATCACAATACCTGAGGGGTGGGCAATCCATAAACCTTCGCCCACCGTCGCGCCAAGCATGATTTCGACGTTGTATTTTCGGCTTATTCGCTCGTTCAGCATCTTGGCTCGTCGCTTCCAGAAGCGACCGCCTTCAGCGTGAAGCACGTAGGCAATACGAAACCAGAACAAATAAGCATAGCGATTGCTTCTTTTGCACTTTTGCCTGAGTCGACGCCACGAAAATTCTTTCGGGCTGCCACCTAGGATTTCTAGGCACCAGTACCGCTTCATGCTTTTCAACATTGGCATCATCGAACCTCCGGCTTCCCGCCCCCCGCACCCTCGTACAAAAGTATCGAGACCGGTAGCCAAAAAACGATCCAAAACACACTTGGCCGCAGGAAAATTACATAATAATTGGCAATAGAGACAACAACTACAAACACCATAAGTGCCAGCCCCAGAGGAGCGTAGCTTTGTTCCGAGCGATAACGCCACCCGCCCAGCAAAAGAGCCGCGATCAATAGGAGCAGGAGCAGCAAGCCGGGAAGCCCATATTCAAAGAAGAACTGCAAGTAAAGGCTGTGTGCCTGATTGAAACAGCGCCGAATGCCCTCGATACAAATATTCGGATCAGCTCCCGCTCCTGCTCCCCATAACCAGAACGTCCCTATTTTCGACGACCATTGCAAGAAGATCTCGTCTCGATAACTTGCGTCTATTCCGCCTACGCTTGCAAGAAAAAGGAACCCGGCTATACATAAAGGAGTAAACCCCCACAGCAACATGCGGAACTGTCGAGCTGTGAGCGAAACCGCCAGATAAGCCACTATCGCAGCTAAGAGGCCGACCCAGACCCCTCGCGAGTAGGTGAAATAGCAATACGCCGAGGCCCCAAGGAACGCAGTCAGGGACAATAACCTGAGCCCACCTTTCTCGCGCAGCGACAGGCAAAGTGCCATTATTGCTACGACACCAAAATACAAAGCGGATACGATCGGATTCGCAAAATCTGCTAGTTTGTGGCCTGCCCATGAATCCAGCCTGAACGCTCTAAAAGCGAAGCCTCGGTCGTCGACCAAGAGGGCTTGAAACAGGCTGAGCCATGCAAAGAGCGCCGCAGTACAGACGACCACCAAAAGCAGCACTCGCCAGAGCGCCTTGCTCTGCATGACCAAGCCAATGGCTAACGCATAGAGACCTACATAAAGGACCAACCGCAGCCATTTCCAGGGCGCGCCAGCGCTCCCCTCGTTAAACACGGCAACGAAGGCTACCCACACGCATAGCGCTATCAGCACGCTAAACGCCGTCTTATTCAAGGACGGCCATGATTGCCTAAAAAAAACGAGCGCGACCAATGCGGGCGCAAACAGCGTTAGGTTCGTAATGGTGGCATAACGACTACCGTCAGGTATAAAGCAAATCCCTGCAAGTTGCAGATACAGTCCAATCGAGAGCATCACCCGCAGAGAGACAGGAAGCGACCGGTGCAGAGTCATGCTGCCAACGCCTCGATTCTCCTAGCTACCGTCAAATAGTGTTCCGCATCGGCGTCTTGCCAACGGCCCGGCAAGCAGTATTCATCTCGAAGATAACTAATGAATGCCTGTCGCAACTCCTCGCTTAGGCCCCAGGCTGGCAGCTTTTCCAGCAAAGCAAGCGCCTCCTCTGCACTTTGCGCACGTGCCGCCACGCCTTCGACCGCATAGAAAGCCTCACCCAAAACCAGCACGGGTTTCGCCAACAGAATGCTCTCTAAGCCAACTGTGGAATTGACCGTAACGACGCAATCAGCGTTTTCAATTAATTCCTGCGTCGAGTTGCCGTTGGCGAAAATGACTTTGCTTGAGGCACGTTTAACTAGATCCGGATATTTCACCCGGCTTGATGGATGCTCCTTCAAAACCACGACCGTCCCGCTGCGCTGTGCAACCAGTTCGGCAAAGGCGAAAAGCTCGCGCATGTTACGGATCCACGGCGAGAACAACCGAATCTGCGTGTCCCAATCATCCTGAAACGGGATGAAGATATAGCTGCTAGGTAGCTCAACGGACTTACTTTGGCGCTTTGCGTCTCTAGGAACTAGCGCCACCGATCGAACACAGTTGAGTCGCTCAGGATATCGCTCTGCATAGCTTCGATAGAACTCAGGATCCCTGGGAACGGAGTTACGATAATTCACTCCTTGGGAGTCCAGGGTGGTAGTGCCGGGAAGCAGACCATTCTCGAAATACAACCTCAGCACGCGCTCCTCGCACATGCTTGCGAGGAGCGCGCAATAGCGATGACCGCCGTTCCACATGGCAACCGCGTCGGGCCGCTCCCTACGCATCAACCGACCGAAACGGAGCGCCACTACCAGTAGCTCCGCTCTAAGCAAGAGTCGGTATAAAACACCGTGATATCGCCCTTTCGTCGCCCGCTCGGTGCACTTCTCTCTTACTAAACGTTTCCACTCCACCCGACGTAGTACTTGTCGCAGCCCGGTGACAGACGGACATGGCAAAGCAGCCGGCGTGACAACGGTGCCGGTTAACTCGGAGTTTTCAAGAAGAGCGTTGAAATACGTTATTTGGTGCTTAGCCAAGCCGAGAAACACTACTTTCATAAATATACTATTGACATTTTAGGGTCGGAGCAGAGAGACGAATGCCTGCAGGCTCCAAGTCGTTCGCCACCAGTCGCACACTGTCCACTAGGGACTCAAGCGGTTTGTCTGCGTGACACATGTGATAGTGCAGGAACTCGGACAAGCGCTCCTTCGTCTTTTCCGGATCGGAAAGAACCTCTTCGACACGGGTCGCCAACTGCGATTCGGCAACGCTTCTTGGAAGTCCGAATCGAGCAACCGAAAAATAATCTTCGCCCTGCCCAAGCAGCACGAAAGGAGCACCGGCACGGGCCACGTCTAAGACAGCGTTGGTATAGCCACACAGCACAAGATCGAAGTCCCCGGCACACTGCTCGAGCGTCTCACCTGCAGGCAAGAGAGCGACTCGCTCAGAACTCGCCGCATAGTCCAGCCAGGGACAACCTTGCCCGCGAGGATGGAGCTTCACAGAAAGCGTTGCATCCTGATGCTGCTCGAGCCACGTCATGACCCACCTGCAATAGTGCTTATAAGACTCGGTATGCTCGTAATCCGGCCCCGAGCCGAGAAAAAGCAAACGTGGCGCCCGCTGACTGTCTGTCTCGACCCACACGGTTTTTTTTGGATCTGTCAGATAATACGGTCCCGCATACACTGCACAGCATTCGCCAAAAGCCTCACCAAGCGAAGAAAGATAGTCATAGGAGCTTCTGCCAAACATCAGGTAGTAATCGTAATCAAAATAGTCATAGCGACTGGATTGACCCGACGGCACCGAATGCGCCAAATGCATCACCCGCATGCGGTCAGTGCGTAACGCCTTGATGAAGCTTGGAACTATCCACCCGTTTCGCTCGGTCAACACCACTTTGGCCTTATAACGTCGCAACAGGAACGCTGCGTGCGCTGCATACCAGTACAGGAGTAACGGGACCGGCTTGACGGGTCTGACGAACTGCCGAGTGCGACTCAGCACACTATCTGACTCTTCGATAAACTCCTCAACGTGAAGACCGCTGGCCCTCAGCGCCTGCACAAATGCGCCTTTTCGGCCTTGCTCGTATGATTTGCGCGAGGGATGAATTAACAGGACGTCGCAAGACGTTGTTGGGATATGACGGCGTTCTGCAAACAAGTAAGCCAACAGACTCTTACCTGCCAGCCGGCAGCGCAAACGCCAGGCAGCCAGCCGCCCCTTGCCACGGCGCACGGGCGCGTCGACTACGAAGTCAAGCAGCTGGCGCAACGCCGCGTCCATGGGCCTCCCCACGCTCAGCTTTTTCCGCCCAGCCAGAGCCGCAGCGCTTTGCGGGTGTAAGACGTCTTGAATATCACCCGCCAATCAGTAGCGATCGCCTGACGGTACATCCCACGCGCCTCGGCAAACTGCCCTGCGCTCAAAAGCCCACGAAACAGCGAAAGGCAGCGCTGAGCTTTGAATGGTTTGCGTAATGACGCCATGGCAGCAGGCACTCGCCCGTTGTCGAATATTTCATCGACGACGGCCAGCCCAACCGCACAGTCCTGCTTGATGTCATGCCGCATACTGTCATCGTGCTTGTAGATCAATGCCATGGGCTCAGCGAGAATCGTGCAGTCGAAGTTTGCGAGCGCTTGGCTGAAGACTGGAATATCCTCGGCGTTGCGGAAGCTTTCAGGGTAATTCCCCAGTTGAAAAACGTCGCAATGAATAGCGGACGCGCCGTTGGCAAGGCTGATAGTCTTGTTTAGCAAATATCCGCGTAATCGCTCCAGCCGATCCTCCGGAAGCGCCGCAGGCAAATGCTTGCGATGCTTACCATCGGGCCATACCGCCCAATGCCCGCCAATTACCATGCGTGTTTGTGGATATTGCTCAAGATGCTCACTCAACAACCTCAGGGCATCCGGCGCCAACTCGTCATCGGCATCCAGAAATACCAGATAGGCTCCTTTAGCTTCTGCAATACCGCGATTACGCACTGAAGAGAGCCCGCCGTTAGGCTTATGAATCACGCGAAACCGTGCTGGATGTCTGGCTTGCAACTCGGCAAGCACAGCAGGAGTTTCGTCGGTAGAGCCGTCATCTATTACCAACAGCTCACTATGCTCGCTCAGCTGGGTGACGACGGACTGGACTGCACGCGGGAGTGTTTTCGCGTAGTTATATGCCGGTATGACGACGGTAACCTGCAAACTAGACATGCTCATACCAATCCTTGCCGTCCTTGACCACGAGAATGTCCTCCATGATCAGGTATTGCAGGTCGGAGCCATAGAACATGTTCAGCGCATCGGTTGGCGAGCAGATCATCGGTTCGCCGCGACGGTTCAGCGAGGTGTTCAGCGAGACGCCGTTGCCGGTGAGTTTTTCCAGTTCCAGCATCAGGTCGTACCAGCGCGGGTTGTGGCGGCGTTCGAGGACCTGAGCGCGGGAGGTGCCGTCCTCGTGGACCACTTCGCCGACGCGCTCCTTCCAGCCTTCGTTGACTTCGAACGTGAAGGTCATGAACGGGCTCGGATGATCGACCTTGAGCATCTGCGGGGCGACGGTGTCGAGCATCGACGGGCAGAAGGGCCTCCAGCGCTCGCGGAACTTGATCTGCTCGTTGATGCGGTCGGCCACGCCCGGCACGCTCGGGCAGCCGATGATGGAACGGCCACCCAGCGCACGCGGACCGAACTCCATGCGGCCCTGGAACCAGGCGACCGGGTTGCCGTCGACCATGATTTTCGCGATGCGCTCGGGGACGTTTTCAACCTTCTGCCAAACCGGTTTGCTCGGATGGCGCGCACAGGCGGCAATCACGTCTTCGTTCGAATAGGACGGGCCGAGGTAGACGTGCTCCATCTTCTCGACCGGCACGCCGCGTTGTACCGACACGTATGCCGCCGCGCCCACCGCGGTCCCGGCATCGCCCGAGGCGGGCTGGACGAACAGCTCCTTGACCTCGTCGCGCGCGATGATCTTCTGGTTGAGCTTGACGTTCAGCGCGCAGCCGCCGGCGAAGGCGATCTTGCCGGTTTCGCGAATGATGTCACCCAGGTAGTAATCCATCATTTGCAGCGCGAGCTTTTCGAAAAGCGCCTGCATCGCGGCCGCATAATGGATGTAGGGGTCGTCGGCGATGTCGCCTTCGCGCTTGGGCCCGAGCCACTCGATCAGCTTCGGCGAGAAGTAATAGCCCTTGCCCTTCTCCTTGTAGCGGCGGAAACCGATGACGTTGGCGTATTCGGTGTTGATGGTCAGCTCACCGTTCTCGAAGGTGGCCAGACGGGAGAAATCGTACTTGGCGGCATCGCCATAGGGCGCCATGCCCATGACCTTGAATTCGCCGTCGAGCATCTCGAAGCCGAGGAATTCGGTGATCGCGCCATAGAGGCCGCCGAGCGAATCCGGGTCGTAGAATTCCTTGATCTTGTGAATCTTGCCGTTCTCGCCCCAGCCGAAGAAGGTAGTGGCGTATTCGCCCTTGCCGTCGATGCCGAGGATGGCGGTCTTCTCGGTGAAGCCGGAGCAGTGATAGGCGCTGGAGGCGTGGGCCAGGTGATGCTCGACGGGCTGCAGCTTGACCTTCTTCAGGTCGAAGCCCAGTTGCTGCAGGCACCACTCGATACGCTTCTTGTAGCGGTAGTAGCGGCGGTTACCGGTGAAAATGGCATCCAGCGCACGATCCGGCGCGTACCAGTAGCGCTTGGCGTAGTGCCAGCGCGCTTTCTCGAAAATGCTGATCGGCGCGAAGGGAATCGCCACCACATCGACGTCCGCTGGCTTGATGCCGGCCTGCTCCAGACAGAATTTGGCCGACTCGTAGGGCATGCGGTTCTTGGCGTGCTTGTCGCGCACGAAACGCTCTTCTTCGACGGCGGCGATCAGCTTGCCGTCGATGTACAGGGCGGCGGAAGGATCATGACTCAGAGCGCCGGATAGACCGAGAATCGTCAATGCCACGGGTAATGCCTCTTCAAATGCAGTTGGCAGCTCGAAGCCGAAAGCTCGAAGCGCCAGCGATATGTCTAGTTCAACCCCGTGGGGCGTTCTTCCAGCTTCAAGCGTTCGGCCTCAAGCTGTCCCTCGGCAACCGTTCGTCCAGCAATCGGTGGAGCGCTGAATCGGTCGGCCAGTTGCGCAAAAAACGCGCGCGGTCCTTGGCGTAGGCGCGGGCGAAGCTGGCATCACTCGAATGCTGCTGCACGGCATCGAGGTCGATGAGCGCCCAGCGACCCTGCTCCCAGAACAGGTTATGACCTTTCAGATCACCGTGACTGATGCGTTCGCGTATCAGCGCGGCAAACAAGCGATCCAGCGCAGCCAGCTCGTCCTCCGGCGGCGCCTCGTTCAGGTACGGCTGAAAACGCGCGATTATATCTTCTCCGCCAAGCAATTCGGTAATCAGCCACGCCGGCCCGCGCAGCCACAGCCAGCGGCGCTCGATGACCGACAGCAGGCGAGGTGTGGCGATACCGAGAAAATCGAGGCGATTCCCCTCGACCCAGCTGTGCCAGGCGCGGCTAGGACGCCAGAAGCGCTTGCACCAGTGCAACGGGCTCTTGATGTTGTAGCGTTTGATCAGTAGCGGCTGGCCATCCACTTCGATGCGCGCCACCGTGGCGGCGCCACCAGTCTTGTACAGATGACCACGTGCAATGAACCCGTCGGGGTCGTCCAGTACATTCTGCAGTCGCGCTTGCGCGTCGCGTCGCACCACCCGTGCGCCGAATGCACCGATACGTGCACTGAACAGGCTGCAATCACGAGCGACCTTCTTCAGGAAATCGTTCAGGCGCCAGGCGCGAACCTTACGCACCTCCTTGAGCAGCGCCTCCAGGGGTAGCGCGTGCTCGCTGTTGGCGAGCAGGTAGTGCACCAGCAATTCCTCGATGAACGGCTCGACCGTTGTCGGCAACTGAGCGAAGAACACGCCCAGGTTGGCCAGGACGCGCTCGCGAGACAGCGGCTGCCCGGGCGTCTCGGCCCTGACGCCGCCGCCGTCAACCACGTGCAGCACACCGGTCTGTAGCAGCAGGTTGTCGAGATGCAGATCCTCCTGCCAGAGCCCTCGACTGTGCATCTGCGCGATGAGCCCCAGCGCAGCGCCCAGCAGCTCCGCCTGGCCTTCGGTCAACGGCGCTGCATGCTCGCATTCGCGCCAGGCATCCCACAGGCTGCGGGCGTCATCGAGAAACTCGAACAGCAGCCAGCCCCCCTCGCCCGCACGCCAGCCTTCGGCCAGTACGCCGGGGGTCGCCAAGTCTTGCGCGATCAACAAGGCCGCGCCGTCCCGCTCGCGCAGGTAATGCCGGTGCCCGTTGCCACCGACCATCAGTTTCGCCAGCACGGTTCTGCCTTGCCACCGCGCCCGCCCCACATAGCGCTGCCCCGGCAGCACACGAAGCCATTGCTCGACGACCAGATCGCCCGCCTCGCCGACATCTACGGTCAGCGGTAGCGACGGTTGCCGCCCGCAGGTTGCCAGCTCCGATAGCCTCATGCGTGCGCCACCTTGTGACGCCGACGGCGGTTCAGCCGCTGCATCCAGTCGTCGATGTCTTTGTCGTCTTGTAGATAGGCGTCGAGCAGACAACGAATCTCCTCGTCATCCCAACAACTGGCACGTCGCAACAACGGTTCCAGATCCTTGACCCGGTCGGGGCGGCCCCGCCCCACCGCGCGCGGTTTATGCACAACGCAAACGCCCGCCCGCCCCCCCCCCCGCGGGGCCCCCCCACACAAGGGGGTGGGGGGGGAGAAGCCATGCATCTGCCCCGCCGCATGCAACTGGCGGGCAAGCGCACCGGTCGCCCGGACAATGCCGGTGCGCCGCGCGGCGCTCAGCTCGGGCCATTGCATCAACCAGCCGTCCAGATCCTGCCAGCCATCCAGGGCGCGGGTGAGCAGCACGGCGCGCTGCTCGCCGCCGACCCGTCGACAGCCGAAATAGCTTGCCTGCAAGGCGGGGATACCAAGGCTCTGGAACTGCCGGATGGCGCGAAATTCGCGGGCAAACGTAGGCTCGCCGAGTGGACGCGTCAGGCTGCGAGTCAGATGGTTGCTCTGGCGTTTCAGATAGAACGCGACACCCTCCAGCTCCAGTCGGAACACGCTGCTCCAGCCGCCGCGCTCGACGTTCGGCTCGTCCACGGCAGTCAGCCGCAGCGTCCAGAGTGCGTCGAAATCAGCCATCCCGTGACGCATGAGCAGGTCGCGATCCGCCTCCGCGATGAAGTCCTTCATTCACGTCCCTCGAAATAGTCCAGCACCTGGCGAAGCCGCGCCTTGTCCTGAGCCGTCAGGCGGTCGCGCTCGGCATACCGCAGATAGAAGCGCAACCGCTGGGTCCGGCTCAGGTGGTACTTGGCCACCTTGTCCAGACAGGCGAGATCCTTGACGATCCGCCGCTCGAGGAAAGGCCCCCACCAGAACGCACCCGTAGGGCAGTCGATCAAATAGACGTTGAGCTGGGGATCGACCAGCAGGTTTCGCCATTTCAGGTCGTTGTGCGCGAACCGCTTCGCATGCATCTGCCGCGTCGCCGCAGCCAGTTGCAGGCTGACCCGACGCACCCACTCGCCATCACGAAGACAGGGGTCGTTGCGCGAGGCGAGGGCCGCCAGATCCTCGGTGCGCTCCAGCTCACGGGTGATCAGCGCACCGCGAGTAAAGCTGCCGTGCTGGCGCTCCAGTCCATAGGCGACGATGGGCGCGGTGGGGATACCCCAGCGCCTGAACAGCTTGAGGTTCTGCCACTCGGCCTTGACCCGGGGCCGACCGAGGTAACGCCGCAAGCCCTTGCCGGACCCGGTGTAGCGCTTGACGTAATAGATGACGCCGCCGCGCTCCACGCGGATGACCTCCGACATCGCGTCTTTGGTGACGCGCTCGCCCGCCAGGTCGAATACGGCCTCCAGGCTGCCGAAATCAGATGACAGCGCAGCATATCCGGGGTCCAGTGTCCAACCGGCCATCAGAGTGCGTCCCCGTAGCGCTGCTTGCGGGCCATGAGCCTCACCGCCTTGCGCTGCAGCGCCTGCAGCAAAACGGCCTCGTCACGCAGGATCTCACGCAGCGGTCGCTGAAAATAACCGACGAGAAACCGCAGCTCGTCACGCCGGGTCA
>CBIHRW010000103.1:0-15026 GCA_966212545.1 uncultured Noviherbaspirillum sp. | reverse complement strand
GGCCATCCGTGTAAATATCAACCAGCCTTGAAACACGGAAATTCTGACAGTCCCGTTATGGGCGGAAGCTTCAATGATGCTGTCTATCGGCGAGCTCATCACTATCTTTCTTCGGCTACGTGCAAAATGCAGCTTGCCGTAGAACTTTGCTGCCGGAGCAGTTTCGTCGGTGAGCAAGTACATCGAATTTACCCCGGCATTTTCCTTAAGTTGCTTCCCTAAAGTGCTCAACATCGCTGTTCCGATACCTTGCCCTTGAAGATTGGGCGCCACACACATTTCCTGCAGCAGAAAATGGCTACTGTCGACCCATCGTTCTATTTGCCCAAAGGCCATACCAACCGTCTCACCTTCCCTCAGCCCAACCACGCCAAAGAAACTTTCAGTCCGAACCATTGGCCTTATCCGGGAGAGTGCACTTGAAAAGGTCCAAGCTTCACTCCATGGAAGAGCAGAAAAGCAAGTGACGAACAGCTTCGCCAAATTCTCTTCGTCCTCGACATCAATAGTTCTGATCTTCATTTCTTGCCCTCGATAGCGTGGAATAACACCCTGGCTGAACTGCGGTCTCGCACACGGCGAAGCCGTCGCTCTCCAGCCAAAAGTTAGGCACCATTCGTACCATGCACGCGCTCCAAAAATTGATCAACTTTCTCATTGTCCATGCTGACGAAGTGCTTTGCGGCGGCTCCCTCAAGACGCTGCCGGAGCAAAGCATCGGTTGCTGAAGCCTCTACGACTTGAGCCATACCTTCTCTGACCGCCTCGAAAAGCTCCCCGATATGAAGGGCCACGATATTTTTTTGACGCATCGCATCGATGGATGTCTGTAGCTTGGCGGTACTAGCAGATCCCCACGCATAAGCAACCTGTCGCGCTTCGCCGCTTTTAGTAAGGGCAGCCTCACTTGTAAGACTATGCAGAACAGCGCACCTCGCGGCGTACAGCTCTGTGGCTGAACAGGAAATTGCGCCCTGGGACAGAACCCACTTCTCAGCCCAGCGCTCGAACCGCCTTCGGGAACTCTTTTCCTCCTCGCCAAACACCACCCATGCGAACGTGTCGATCAATGTGTAGATCAAAATGAGCGCCGGCATTTGGAGTTTCTTTTCCAGGCAGAGATGAACTCCAGCTACCACCTGCGTGTAGTTCTGATAGAAGGTTTCGGTTGCCATTGAGCTCGCCTGCCGTCTAACGTTTGACATGAGAGCCCAGGCCCGGCTTGCCGGGACTGCTCCTCTCGATGGAAGGGTTAGGCATCACTTGCGCGCCAGGGCGAGAAGGCCACCCGCCGCAATGAAGAACCCGCCTGTTAACCGATTAAGAGCCTTCCACGCACCAAGCGAGCGGACTTTTGGGGCGAACTTTGAACCGAGCGCGGCATAAGAAGACATGGCTAGACCGTCAACAACAAGCCAAGTAACGCCGAGGATGCCGAGCTGAGGAGCAAGTGGTGCAGTCGGATCAAGGAACTGCGGGAAAAGCGCACCGAAGAAGAGCAAGTCTTTCGGATTTGCGATGCCGACGGCAAAGCCCTGCCTGAACATCTTTGCCATCGAGGGCGAGCAAGACAAAGCTACTTTCGTTTCTTGCTCCGTGAACTCTGGCGGACGCGAGTGCCAGATCGATATGCCCAGAATGAGAAGGTACAGGGCACCGGTGAACTTGATGACCAGAAAAAGGGTGCTTGAAGCAGCGATAGCGGCTCCGAGGCCGAGGGCCGACAGGAACATGAGGGAGGACGATGCCGCCATGCCTCCCGCGACGGTGGCCAGCGCTCGCGACGGGCCGTGTGAGACGCCGTGAGTAAGGCAAAGCGCCGCCGACGGCCCCGGTGTGACGATGATCACCACAATCACTGATAGGTAGATGAGCCAGCTGTGAAAGTCCATAGGTATTCAGTGATGTCAACGTCTTGGATAACCAGCTGCGTAGCTGTCTGTGTTCATCTGAATGTTAGGCATGCGGCTAAAAATAACCGCCACCTGCCTCGTGCCACATGTTATAGCCCTCTAGCTCTGGCTCTGTGACGGAGGACTGCTGTACGAATATGGCGCGCCATGTCGAGAAGGATTTTTTTGATATTGGGGCGTGGCCCATCCCTAAAACCTCATTGGGTTTTCTATCCATGCCTGCCATGTACAGGGTGGACTCATCAATTTGTTTAGGAGGCTCGTCATATACGTTGCTGTACATTCGAACGTGAATTCCTCCATCGTCAATCTTGAGAATTTTTAGGACAGTATATTTCCCGCCCTCTTGGGGAGTAGCGTAGATGCCTCCCTCTTTAAATTCGGCTTTCGAGGCGCATGCAAAGAGAGAGAAAATGCTCATAAGGATTGCTACAAGTCTTGTTGCCATTTCTTCTGCTGCAACTTGTTATAAATCGCAAAACGCCCGATTAACATTGGTACGCGTCGTTTAACACAGCCGGTCTACTCGCCGATCACCCGCATGCCTATTGGCTCTCCGCCGATTGCCTGTATCAATACACAGGTTTAACAGAACAGACAAACTACGCAATGTAACAAGCGACTGGGAATGTTGAATTTATAACATAGATGAATTCCAGGAACTGTTCGCTTTGAAGAAATAATACGACCGGCGGCGCTCATGGCCGAACCCGTACGTCCTGATTATTGCTTCGGACGACCGCTGCAGGCCGGCAAGGTGTCGCTCGGCGTCAGCGCACCCTCAGCTTCCGTACAGCGACAAAGTTTTTCCATCTACCGACGAATTATCGAAAACTCGACGTCTACGAATATCGAGTACTTGGCACCGAAGCATTCATCTTGATTATCAGGAACGCGCCAACCGATCCGAGCCTCGACTCGTTCGCAACAATATCACTACGCCCCCTGCCCCTGGAACAGCATCAGCGCACCGTCCACCACGATGGTCGTGCCGTGGATGTAGCGTGCCTGTTCCGACGCCAGGAAGACCGCGACGTGCGCGATTTCTTCCGGTTTGGCCGCGCGTTTCATCGGGATCGACTGCACCTGCTGCTTCAGCACTTCCGGATCGTCGATCGCTGACTGGTTCATCGGCGTCAATACCATGCCTGGGGCGATATTGTTCACATTGATATTCTGCTCGGCGACCTCCAGCGCCAGGGTGGTTGTCAGGTTGCGCAGGCCGCCCTTGGACGCGTCGTAGGCGGACGCGCCGGCGCGCGGGATCTCCTGGTGCACGCTGGTGATGTTGATGATCGTGCCATGCCTGCCTGTGCCGTCGATGGCGCGGACGAACTCGCGGCAGTAATAGAAGGGCCCGGAAAGATTGGTGCGAATGACCTCTTCCCAGTCCTCGTCGCTCATGTCCTTGACGTGCTTTCCGCTCGCATCGACGCCCGCGTTGTTGACCAGGATGGTGGGAACACCGAGTGCCGTACGCACGTCCTGGAACAATTGCCGGACGACCTTCGAGTCGCGCTGGTCGGCCTGGTACACGGCCGCCTTGCGCCCGGCGGCTTCCACCTCGCGCGCCGTCTGGTCCGCCCCCTGCCGGTTGTGCAGGTAGGTAATGACGACGTCCGCGCCTTCGCGGGCAAAGGCGATTGCCGTTGCCCGTCCGATGCCTGAGGCGGCGCCGGTCACGATGGCCAGTTCTCCATTCAGCCGCTGCTCACTCATTTCAAGCTCCTGTGTGTTGAATAACTGCCAAATGGGATCAACAAAAGAAACCGCAGTTCCGGGCTGCCGCCAACGAGGGCATGCTGCCTGCGGGAACATGAAACCTTATGGGGATGCGGCGTACTAATGAATTTCGTACAACGCTTGATTGAATGGAGGAATCCCCATGGCAGCCAACACCAAGAACAAGTATCCGGCGGACAAGGCCGGGACGAAGTACAGCGAATTCCGGAACACGAAACGGACGCCGCCCGGCAAGAAGGTGCGCGCCGGCGAGTCCAAGCAGACCGGCGGAAAAACGGGCTAGCGGTACTCGCGTAGGAAAGACTCCGGGGCGGACTGCAATTGGAGTGATCAATTGAAGTGGGCAAGCCATGTCCGGCCGCATCGTGGAAATGCTTCTTTTCATCGGCATGCAAGCTTCCGGCAAGACGACCTTTTACCTGCGGCATTTCTTCGAGACGCATGTCCGCATCAGCATGGATCTGTTGAAAACGCGGCATCGCGAGCGCCTGTTCATCCAGGCGTGCCTGGCCACGGGCCAGCGGTTCGTGGTCGACAATACCAATCCGAGCGCGGAGGAGCGGGCCCGCTATATCGGCATAGCGAAACAGGCCCGGTTCCGCGTGGCCGGCTATTTCTTCGAACCGGATCCCGTAGCGTCAAGCGAGCGCAACGAACAGCGGACGAAAAAGCATCGCATCCCGCCCGCAGGCTTGTTCGGGACGCTCAAGCGACTGGAGCGGCCGCGGATGGACGAGGGATTTGACGAACTCTTCCAGGTGAGGGCTTCGGGCGGCTTGTTTGAGGTCACTCGGCTGGAATGAGGCGACGGTTGGTCGACGCCGCCCCGGCACGCCGCTACAAACGCAGCCCCGGCGTCGGCGGCCGTTGAGCATGTGCCGCAATCATCCGGATCTCGAAATCCTGCATCTCCCTACCCAACGCGGCCATGTCGAGATTCGACTGCTCAACCTTCTCGAACAACTGCTGCTCCTCTTCCTCCACATGCCTCATGACCGTCGCGGAAAGATTGCGAAACAGGGACTCCGCGCGCGGATCGCTCTCGTTCATGAGCTTGAGCATTTCGATCAGGCCCCGCGCCTCGCCATGCGCGTCCCCGCAGCGGTCGACAAGCCCCGGATCCAGGGCGTGCACGCGGGGATAGAAGACGTTTTCCTCGAGTGAGGTGTGCATCTCCAGCAGGGAGAGGATGTGCTCGCCGAATTCCTTCCTGTCGCTCTCGTCCCGGGCCTGGAAGTAACTGTCGAATAGCTGGCGGACAAAGCTGTGGTCCGTTCTCAGCGCATCAAGCGGGTGGTCCGTGGGAAACTCGCCGCGCTGGCGCATTTGTGCTTCGATATCCATGGGCTGCTCCTTCTGTGGTCCGTCGTGCTCATGCGGGAGGCAACCCATCCTGCTGCAGGTCTTGTCCGCTCACGCCGAAATCGCGGCGCGCGTCATCCGCATTGCCCGTCGTGCCCGAACCAGCCTTGCCTGTTCGTGGTTCGCCGGACGCGCCGGCGACGGCGCCGCGCCCGAAGGTTCCTCCGGCTTCCCCGGCGCGCGGCAACTCGACGCCTTCGCCGCTTTTCGCCACTGTGCCTGCCCCGACTTCGCCGGTGCGGCCGGCGATTTCATCGGGGCGTACTTGCGGGGGATTCGGTTCGGAAGGTGACGACACCGTTTCCACGACCTGCTCCACCTCCTGCTTCTGCGCGCCGGCTGGCACCCGGGTGGCCAGGTCGCCCAGCGACACGATGCCGACCAGCATGTGCTGCTCATCGTGGGACACCACCGGGAGGCGGCGGATCTGGCTGTCCCCCATCTGCACCATCAAGTCGTCCAGCGACTGGTCCTCGTAGCACCAGCGCAATTCGGTGCTCATTACTTCGTCCACATGCGCCTCTTGCGGCGAGCGTCCGGCTGCCGTGGAGCGGATGGTGATATCGCGGTCCGTCACCATACCCACCAGGCGGCCGTCGTCGCATACCGGGAGCGCACCGACATCCAGCTCATCCATCAACTGGGCCGCGCGCTGCAGGCTTTCCTGCGGCGCTACGAATCTGACATCGCGTGTCATGAGCTCGGAAACTATCTGCATGTCTCTTTCCTTTCATTGAGTATCGGGGCGGAGCAGCAGACCAGGCTGCGCTTCCGCTCCTGCTTCGGCTCGGAATACGCGTGGCGGTCGATCATGCAATGAGGATGTGCGGCGCCGTGCAGGCGTCGTGCAGACGTCGTTTGCGCGAAGGTGTTGCGCCAGAATCGAATGCCCGATCCGGCCATGCGCGTGGAGATGGCATGTTCGATGGAATGCCGTGCCGGAAGTTCAACAAGAACAATGGCCTGCCTGGCTGCAAAAGCATTTTGACAATTGTCAGAGCCCATCCGCGTTCCCGGATAAAAGCCCCAAAGCCTGTCTCAAAACCACGCGAAGAAAACGCGTCGTCCGGTCGCTTTCTGCACCTCATCTGGTGCCATGGCCGGACGCGCACCAACAATTCCAAAGGCTAACAATGAAAAGAACATCCGCGTCGATGGTGACGCTCGTCTTGCTTGCCGGATGCGGCGGAAAAGCCGATCCGGTTTCACCGATTGAAGCAGGCACGGCATCAGCAGTGCCAGCCCCCGCCGCATCGGCAAGCGCGACACCCTCCTCCACCGAAACCCGCCTCCATGACACCAAGACTTTCATCCTCGACCCGTCGCACGTACCCTTTGGCCCGCTGCCCGGCGTCAGCATGGAGACCGACCGCTGGCACGGTGTCCTCAACGGCGCCGGATTCCGGATCGAGGTCCCGAAGAACTGGAATGGCCGGCTGGTGCTGTATGCACACGGCTACGAAGGGCCGGATCCCGTGCTGAAGGTGTCGGACATCCCGATACGACGTCACCTGATCGAGAATGGCTATGCGTGGGCAGCATCGACGTTCAGCAGGAACGGTTACGATGTCCGCGCGGGCGTCGAAGATACAAATGCCCTCGCCCTCGCCTTCACTGCGATCGCTGCACAGAACGGCCGTCCGCTCGCGCCGCCCACAAAGACCTATATCGTCGGTGCATCGATGGGCGGGCATATCGCCGCAGCAGCAGTCGAGCGCGAAACCCTGGAGACCGCGAACAACAAGCTGCGCTACAACGGCGCGATGCCGATGTGCGGCGTCGTCGGCGATACCGAACTGTTCAACTACATCACCGCCTACCAGCTCGCAGCGCAGTATCTTGCCGGCACCCCGGCCACCCGCTTTCCGGAGGCCGATTTCTCAAGCAAGGAAGACAAGATCAAGCGGGAGCTATGGCACATCTTCCCGTCCGTTCCTACCGGCCAGGGGCGCAAGCTGCGCGACGCATTCATCAACCTGACCGGCGGGTCGCGTCCCATCGCGGAGTACAGCTTCCGGTTGAAGCCCTTCCAGGATCCGCTCTGGCGGCGATTTGGCAACGACGGCACGATCGACGGCATCCTCAACAGGAATGTGGCCGATACGACAGGCGTGGTCTATCAACTCGATGGCGATCCCGCACAGTCGGAGGAGGAACAGGCAATGAATGCGGCCATCCTGCGCGTAGCCGCCGACCCGCAAGCCAATCCCCGCTTCAGCAAAGGATTGCGCTGGGTGCCGAAGGTCAACGGCCAGTTCGATGTGCCTGTCGTGACGCTGCAAACCCTGGGCGACCTGATCGTGCCTTTCAGCATGCAGCAGGTCTACAAACGGCGCGCGATGAGCAACGGCAGCGACGTGTGGCTGGTGCAACGGTCGATCCGCTCACCGGGACATTGCGACTTCACGATCGCGGAACAGGTCGAGGCGTTCGAGGCGATGGTGAACTGGGACCTGACCGGCGTGAAGCCTGCGGGTGATGAGGTGCTCGATCCGGCAACCGTTTCCGCTCGCAACTACGGCTGCGCGTTCACGAGGGACAACACGGGACAGGATGACCCGGATTGGCTGAATGTGGTGCGCAAGCTGTTGCCGTCCTGTCCATGACTGCCGTCTGGCGACTCATGGCTTCCGGCACCGCGTCCCCTGTGCCGCGTCCGCCCCAACACATTCTCTGAAAGTGTTGGGCCAGGGCCATCTCCAGCGGCCCAACCAATGCGGACAAAATTCGCACCCCGTCGCGCCCGCTCTTAAGCCTTCCCTTTGTTTTCAAATACTTGCACCTATCCAGAGGGAGGCTGGCAGGCGCTGGCACGCCCCTCGCTATAGGGATGTCGAGCGCAACGAAATGCTCGACCAACCAACCTCAACACCACTAGGAGAATTACACATGACCACCCTGCTGATCAAAGACCTCGCCATCGCTTCCGACCTCGACCGTTCCGCCATGGCTTCCGTGTCCGGCGGCTGCTATTACAAGGCACCTGCCAGCTACGTGCCCACCTACTGCCCGCCGACCTACGAAAAGCCCGCCAGCTACACCCCGAGCTCGTTCTCGTTCGACGCGTCGCAAGCGATCGGCCAGTCCCAGAACGTCATGAACAACAACGGCAACAACGTCGCATTCGCAAGTGACATCCATTCCACCGTGAACCCGACCCAGTCCGCCAACAACAACATCAACTTCTAATCATTTTTAGGCCCGAGCGGTGGAGGCAGCCCGCCTCCACCACAACTTCCGAGGAGACACCCATGTCCAGCATCACTGTCCGCGACCTGTCCCGCAATGACGGGCTTGACCGCAACGCCATGCAATCCATCCGCGGCGGCAATTCCTGGCTCAAGGATCTCGGCTCACTCGCCAACGTGAACGTGGGCGTGGCCCAGAACATCATGCAAGTACAGAACGTGGAAGTGAACGCGCTGAACAACGTCGGTGTGATCGGCGCAGGCTTCTGCCCGCCCGAACTGAAGGTCAGCCCGAACCAGTGGGCGAATGCCTACGCAGGGTTTTGATCCCTCAATTCAGAATCTGCTACGGCTTCAGTTGCGCAAGCCGCTCGCCGTCCATGTTTGCCTGGATCAAGCGGCCGAGCGTGGCCATGGCCGCCTCCGCGCGATCGTCCAGCGGATGGCCGTAATTGAGACGCAGGCAGTTGGCAAAGCCGCGATGCGCGGAAAACATCGGCCCCGGTGCCACACTGATGCCGAGCGATAGTGCCTGCCGGTGGATCTCGAGCGTATCCACATTGCCCGGCAGTTCGATCCACAGGAAGTAGCCGCCACTCGGCCGGGTTGCCTTGGTCCCTCGCGGGAAGTGGCGGGCAACGGCCTGCACCATCGCGCTCTGCTGCACCGATAATGCATGGCGCAATTGGCGCAGGTGCTTGTCGTAACCGCCTTTGGCCAGGTAATCGGCGAGCGCAGCCTGAGCGGGCGCCGATGCCGACAGCGTCGTCGTCAGCTTCAGCCGTGCCACCTCCTGCGTGTAACGGCCTGGTACCGCCCAGCCGACCCGATAGCCGGGCGCGAGGCATTTGGAGAAGGACGAGCAATGCATCACCAGCCCCTTGTTGTCGAAGGCCTTGGCGGATACCGGCCGCTTGCTCCCGAAATACAGCTCCCCGTACACATCATCTTCGATCAGCGGCACGTCGTGCGCGCCCAGCAACTCGACCAGCGCCCGCTTCTTTTCATCCGGCATTGAACTGCCCATCGGATTCTGGAAGTTGGTCATCAGCCAGCATGCCTTGGGCCGGTGGCGTTCCAGGGCGACGCCGAGTGCGTCAAGGTCGATGCCATCGCGCGGATGGGTGGGAACCTCGATCGCCTGCAAGCCGATCCGTTCCAGCGCCTGCAGCGCGGCGTAGAAGGTCGGCGATTCGACAATGACGCTGTCGCCGGGGCGCGTCACTGCCTGCAGGCAAAGGTTGAGCGCTTCAAGCGCGCCGTTGGTGATGACGATCTCGTCGGTATGCACATGCAGGCCGTCAGCGAGATAACGCAGCGCGATCTGGCGGCGCAGTGCCGCGCTGCCTGGCGTCAAGTCATCGACGGTTCCCCAGGGGTCCATTGCCTGCACGCTGACCGCCATCGAACGGGCCAGCCGTTGCAGCGGAAACAGCAAGGGACTCGGAAACGCGGAACCGAACGGCACGATATCGCGGGTCTTGACCGATTCGAGCACGTCGAACACCAGCTGGCTGACGTCGACGGATGTGGATTCGCCGTCCGGGTGCGAGGATATGTCCGGCTCGGGCGGGAGCGACTTGGCCCCGGCGATCACGTAGTAACCCGAGCGCTCGCGCGCGCGAATGAGGCCGCGCGCCTCCAGCAGGTAGTAGGCTTCGAACACCGTCGATGCGCTTACCCCCCTGCTCGTGCTTGCCTGCCGGACGGAAGGCAGCCGGTCGCCCAGTTTCATCACGCCGGTGCGGATGGATTGCGCGATCTCCTCCGCCAGCGTCTCATAGCGTTTCATAGGCTCCTTGGTCGATCAACGCCTGCAGTATGACCTCGAAACAAGGGTACCACGTCACTATCGAGCGCCTTTCATCGCGGTGCCTTATGGCACGACAGAGTGCACGACGGCAAGCAGCAGTCCGATGAAGGCCGCGGTGCCGATCAGGCCGCCGGCAATGACGTAGATCGGATTCATGCGGCCGACGTCCTCCTCGAAATCGGCTCGCCTGCGCAGCCCGATGAAGGACCACGCGATCGCCACCATGGTCGAAGCGAAGGACCGCGCGGCAGGCTTGGGGGAATGCGTATCTGACATGTCTGCTCCTTGAAATCACCGGGTTAACCGAAGGATCCGCCCGTGTACAGCAAATCCGTGGCCCGCGCCAGGCAGGCGATGAAGGCCACGAAGCCGCCGCCCAGCGTCGTCACCAGCACGACCACCAGCGGCCAGCGCGAGTGCGACCGGCGCCCTGATCCGGCGTTATGGCGCGCATCCCATTTCTCATCGGCGATGAGGCCGGTCACGAGTGCCTCGACAAGACCGGCAAATACGGGCAAGGGAAACAGCGCCGCCACACTGGTATCGAGCGAGTGCCGCTGCAGGTCAGCCGCGAGGATCGCACCATACAGCAGGCTTCCGAGCACGTATGCCCAGCCCACGGCATCCCGCTTTCCACGAACATAGAACCGGTGCGCGCCGACGGCACCGAACAGCACCGCAAGCAGTGTGGCAAGCGTCTTGTTTTTGTGCCGGGCGCGTACAGGCGCCCACACACGTTCAGACCGCGAAACGGGTGATGCTGGCTGGTTCATGTTGGCAATTCGTCGGTTCAGGTGAAAAACCCTTGATCGTTCCTGCGCCGGAACAGGGGCAGCGGTTCGTCAACGGCGCCCTGGTAGCGGACCGAGTAATGACTGAAGCTCTTGATCGCGTCGTGGATATCCTTGTCCGCGCGGACCGCGAATGTATTGAAGCCGCAGCGGCGCATGTAATTGAGCTGATCACGCAACACATCACCGATGGCCCGCAGCTCCCCAATCCATCCATACCGCGCGCGCAGCAAGGTGGCGATACTGTAGCCGCGGCCGTCGCGGAAGCTGGGGAAATCGACCGCGATCAGGCCCAGCTCGCCCAGTTGTCGCATGCAGGGCTCGAAATCGTCGTCGGGTGACAGCCAGACCGCGCTGACCGTCGGGGCCTGACCGGCTTGGTCAAGCATATTGCGCCAAAGCGCGAAGGGGAGGATGGAGTGCGCAAGCCGCGCTGGCTGGATGTCCTCCGGCGTGCGGACGACTTCCCAGTCGTCGTCGATAACCCGGGGAACGTTGTCTACAAGTTTGATGATCTTTGCCATGGTTCGAAAATCGAAGCTTACGCCGCCTGCACGTAAACGCCGGCCTTGAAGGGCTCGACGCCGACGCGCGACAGCGTGTCTGTGAAGGATTCATCCTGCATGCGCAAGCGGCAGAAGGTGTCGACGATGCGCTCCACCACGCCGGGCATTTCCTCCGCGCGGAAGGACGGGCCGATCACCTTGCCCAGCGCCGAATCGTTGCCCTGCGCACCCCCGATGGTCACCTGGTACCACTCCTCGCCGTCCTTGTCGACGCCGAGCACACCGATGTTGCCCATGTGATGGTGTCCGCAGGCGTTGATGCAGCCCGAGATGTTGAGCGACATGTCGCCGAGGTCGCACAGGAAATCGAGATCCTCGAAGCGACGTGCAATCGCAGCGGCGATCGGCAGCGATCGTGCATTGGCAAGCGAACAATAGTCGCCGCCCGGACAGGCGATGATATCCGTCAGCAAGCCGATGTTGGGCGTGGCAAGCCCCTGCCCGGCCGCGCTCAGCCACAAGGCATGCAGGTCGCACTTGCGGACGTCAGGAAGAATGACGTTCTGCTCATGCGCAATGCGGACCTCGCCGAATCCGAACTCCTCGGACCAGCCAGCGATCCGCTCCATCTGCGTCGCAGTGACATCCCCGGGCGGCGATGCCGGACCGGGTTTGGTCGACAAGGTGACCGATGCATAGCCGGGCACCTTGTGGTCGCGTACATTCCTTTTTACCCATTGCGCAAATCGCTTGTTCGTCGCAAGGTGCGCTTGCAGGGCCTCATCGTTCTCGCCCAGCTGTGCATAGGAAGTCCGCCGGAAGAATTTCGCGACGCGCTCGTACTCGTCCGCAGTCAGCGTGGACGGGCCGTCCTTCAGGTGCGCCCACTCCTCTTCGACTTCCGCCGCGAACGCTTCCACCCCGAGCGTCTTGACCAGGATCTTGATGCGTGCCTTGTACTTGTTGTCCCTGCGGCCGTAGCGGTTGTAGACACGCAGCACGGCTTCCACATACGACAGGAGATGCTGCCACGGGAGCCCGTCGCGGATCTGCGCACTCAGGATCGGCGTGCGGCCGAGGCCGCCTCCGGCGTATACGCGCAGCATGTGCTGCCCCGCCTCGTCCTTGTACAGATAGATGCCGACGTCGTGCATGCGCACCGCCGCGCGGTCCTGGTCCGAGGAAGACAGCGCGATCTTGAACTTGCGCGGCAGGAAGGCGAACTCCGGATTGAGCGTCGACCATTGGCGCAGGATCTCGGCCAGCGGCCGCGGATCGATGACCTCATCCTTGGCAACGCCGGCAAACTGCTCGGTCGTGATGTTGCGCACGCAGTTGCCCGAGGTCTGGATCGCGTGCATCTGCACGGTCGCCAAGTCGGCAAGGATGTCGGGCGCGTCTTCCAGACGGACCCAGTTGAACTGGATGTTCTGGCGCGTGGTGAAGTGCCCGTAGCCGCGATCGTACTTGCGCGCGATATGCGCCAGCATCCGCAACTGATCTGCCGAGAGCACTCCATAAGGAATCGCTACGCGCAACATGTATGCATGCTTCTGCATGTACAGCCCGTTCTGCAGCCGCAAGGGCAGGAATTCTTCTTCAGACAAGGCGCCCGACAGGCGGCGTTCCACCTGATCGCGGAACTCCGCCACCCGCTCCCTGACCAGGGCCTCATCGTATTGATCGTACCGATACATCTGTTACCTCGACGCTTGCGCGGAGAATCCCGCGGTTTTTCTTGACACGGATTCTCCGTGTTCGGCTGCGGCGAAAACAGTGGCAGAAATGCGGAAATAAGGCGTATCAGATCAGGACGACTTACCGCACCGTGCACCGGATCAGTGAATACAAGCCGTGATACTCCTCGCCTTCTGGACAGACAGCTGCAGCGGGATCGGAAGGCGGCGCAGATGGCATCTGATATGCAAAAACTCGATGCGTCTGACACTGTTTTTGATGACGGCTGGATATCAGAATGCGTCACCAGAACGCATTACGCGATTCCTGCGTGCATTGCCTTTCATTCCACGCCGGCAGCGGCACGCGCCGGACTACAGCGGTATTGACTCGATGAACGACAACCCCAACGACATGCACCCACCCGGTTTACACAGAGGCCGCCCGCCGGTTCGGCGCCTTGCCGTGCTGGTCACGGCCGTGCTCACAATAGCGGCAGGTACGGCGTCGAGCCAGCCGGCAAAGGTCGCGGACACGCTGGAGCAGCGTGTGGCCGCCTGCGTTGCCTGCCACGGCAAGGAGGGACGCGCGACGAGCGAAGGCTTCTTTCCGCGCATTGCCGGCAAGCCGGCCGGTTACCTGTACAACCAACTGATCAATTTCCGCGAGGGCCGCCGGCAATATCCGGCCATGACCTACCTGGTCGCCCACCTGTCGGACGACTACCTCCGGGAAATGGCGGAACATTTCTCGAACCTGCATCCGCCCTACCCGCCGCCGCAAGCGCCGAACGTATCGCCTGCCACGCTCGAACGCGGCCGCACGCTTGTTGTCTCGGGCGACGCGGCACGCGGCATTCCGGCCTGCATTGCTTGCCATGGCCGGCAACTGACCGGAGTGAGTCCGGCGATTCCCGGCCTGATCGGCCTGCCCAGGGATTACCTGAACGCCCAGTTCGGCGCGTGGAAGACCGGCTCGCGCAAGGCGGCGGCGCCGGATTGCATGGCGCAGATCAGCCGGCAGCTCAATCCCGAGGATGTCGCCGCCATCTCGGCCTGGCTCGCCTCCCGGCCGCTGCCTGCGGACATGTCGCCCGCGTCATCGCTGCCCGGCCGGCCGCCCATCGCCTGCGGCAGTATCCCGCATTGAATACGAGTCACTCCATGAAACGCATCCTTTTATTCCTTCTCGCCCTGGCAATCCTGGTGCCTACCGCCGTGATCGGAGTCGACGTCTTGCTGGAGCCCGGCAGCAGCCAGGCAAGCGTGCCGGCTCCGAACGCTGCCGATGAAATCACGCGCGGGCGCTACCTGGTCACGGCAGGCAACTGCCTTGCATGCCATACGACACGTGGCGGCAATGAGTTCGCGGGCGGCCGCGCCATCGCCACCGCCTTCGGCACCATCCATACCTCGAACATCACGCCCGATGCCGAGACCGGGATCGGCGCCTGGACATCCGACGATTTCTGGCGGGCGCTCCACAACGGCAAGTCGAAGGACGGCAGCTTCCTCTATCCCGCCTTTCCCTACACCAGCTACACCAAGGTCACCCGGGCCGATTCGGACGCGATGTTCGCATACTTGAAGACGATTGCGCCGGTCCGGCAACAGAACAAGGAACACGAGCTGCGTTTCCCCTACAACCTGCGGCCGCTGCTCGCGTTCTGGCGCGCCCTGTACTTCACACCGGGCGAATACCAGCCGCAACCCGCCCAAGGCGACGAGTGGAATCGTGGCGCCTATCTCGTGCAAGGGCTCGGCCACTGCAGCGCATGCCACAGCAGCCGCACGGCGCTCGGCGGAAGCATCGCCGAACACGATCTCGCCGGCGGCTCGATTCCCTTGCAGGGCTGGCATGCACCCTCCCTGACGGCAGACGCGGAAACGGGGCTCGGGGAATGGGATGCAAAGGACATCGCCGACCTGCTGAAGACCGGCGTATCGCAACGCGGTTCGGTGTATGGCCCGATGGCGGAAGTGGTGGGCGGAAGCCTGCAGCACATGTCGGACGCCGACATCAATGCGATGGCA
>CBIHRW010000102.1:0-15325 GCA_966212545.1 uncultured Noviherbaspirillum sp. | reverse complement strand
CGGGACATGCCTGTCCTGCTTCCGTGGGGAAGCGAAGCAGAAAAGCAGGCCGCGGAGACGCTGGCCGCGCAGATGCCGAACGCGCGCGTGCTCCCGAAACTGTCCATGATGGAAGCCGTGCTGCTGGCGCAACGAGCAGCGCTGGCCATCGGCGTCGATACCGGCCTGACCCATATCGCCGCTGCCTACAACCGGCCGACCATCGAGTTGTACTGTGATTCGCCGCGATGGAAAACCGAAGGCAATTGGTCGCCAAACATCATCAATCTCGGCGATCTTGGTAGACCGCCTTCCGTCGAGGACGTCGCGGGCGCGATCGACAGCTTGCTCGGTCACTCTGCCTCCCGTCCGCAGACCGTATGATCCGGCTTCTCTATTCCTTCGCCTGGTGGCTGGCACTGCCGCTGGTGCTGGGCCGGCTGTGGTGGCGCGGCCGCAAGGAGCCGGGTTACCGCCAGCACCTTGGCGAGCGGTTCGGCATTTATTCGAAACGTCCGCGACACCCTCTCCTCTGGGTGCATGCGGTATCGGTCGGCGAGACTCGCGCGGCCGAGCCGCTGATCGATGCCTTGCTGCGTGAATATCCTGACCATGCCATCCTGCTGACCCACATGACGCCGACTGGACGCGCGACCGGCGAGGCTCTGTTTCGCAAGCACAGCAGTCGTTTGATGCAATGCTATTTGCCGTACGACACGGGCTTCATGGTCGGGCGCTTCCTGCGCTTTTTCAAACCGCGCATCTGCGTCCTGATGGAGACGGAAGTCTGGCCGAACTTGGTCGCGCAGTGCGTGAAACGCCACGTTCCCGTCGCGCTGGTCAACGCACGGCTCTCCGAGCGTTCGCTGGCCAAGGCAGAACGCTTGTCGGCGCTGATGGCCGACGCCGCAAAGGGATTTTCCTGCGTCGCCGCGCAAACGGCGGCGGACGCCGAGCGCCTTCGTCGATTCGGTACACCCCATGTGAGCGTGACAGGAAGCGTGAAGTTCGATGTCACGCCGCCTGACCAGGCGCTGGCGACGGGAGCGGACTTGCGTACGCTGTTCGGCGCAAGGCCCGTGTTGCTTTTCGCCAGTACCCGCGAAGGCGAGGAAGACTTGATTCTCGATGGACTGGACACCACGAGCCTTGGCAATGCCTTACTCGTCATCGTGCCGCGCCATCCGCAGCGTTTCGATGAAGTGGCCGACAAGATCGTTGCCAAGGGTCTCGCCATGCAGCGGCGCTCTTCACTTATGACTGGGCTGCCTGCCCATGTTCGCGTGGTGCTGGGCGATTCGATGGGTGAAATGTTCGCGTACTACGCCGCCTGCGATATTGCTTTCATCGGTGGCAGTTTGTTGCCCTTGGGGGGGCAGAACTTGATCGAGGCCTGCGCGGTCGGCAAACCGGTATTGATCGGGCCGCACACCTTCAACTTCAGCGTTGTGAGCGAGGAAGCCATTGCGGCAGGTGCTGCACTGCGAGTGGCGGACGCTGCGGACATGATCCGCTCGGCATCACGCCTCCTGGACAGCGACGATGAACGGTCGCGAATGGGTGCTTGCGCACTGGCATTCGCGCAGCAACATCGCGGCGCCACTACCCGCACCATGGCATTACTGAAGCCGCTCATCCGCTGAGCGGCTTCACTTCCTGAACCTCATTTCACCGCTGCTTCCGCAAGACCGCCGCCCAGCGCCCGATACAGATCAATCGCATTCGTCAGCCTCAACAATCGCGCCTGCACCAGCGCCTGCTCCGCCGAAAACACTTCGCGTTCCGCATCCAGCACGTCCAGCGAACTGGCAATGCCGGCCCGGTAACGCTGGTCGGCAAGCTTCAGGCGCTCCGACTGGGCTTCCAGCACTGCGCGCTGCGCGTCGACCTGCTCGTCGATCGCGGCACGGCCCGCGAGTGCGTCTGCGACTTCACGGAATGCGACCTGGATCGTTTTCTCGTACTCGGCGACGGCGACGTTGTTGCGCACTTCTGCCAGGTTGAGGTTCGCGCTGTTGCGGCCCGCGTCAAAGATGGGCAGCACCAGTTGCGGCACGAAGGACCAGCTCTGCGAGCCGGATTCAAACAGGCCGGACAGTTCTCCGCTTGCCGTGCCGGCGGAGGCAGTCAGCGAGATGCGGGGGAAGAATGCCGCACGCGCGGCGCCGATGTTGGCATTCGAGGCGCGCAGCCGTTGCTCCGCCGCCCGGATGTCGGGGCGACGCTCCAGCAGGTCGGACGGCAGGCCGGCGGGAATGTCGGTCACGATGTTTTGCCCCGACAGTGTCTGCGCCGGCGGCAGGTCGCCGAGCGGTTTGCCGACAAGCAGCGTCAGCGCATTGGCCGCCTGGGCGCGCTGGCGGGTCAAGGTTGCCAGAGACACGCGTGCGGATTGCACCAGGACTTCACTCTGGCGCAGGTCGAGCGCGGAAGAGGCGCCGACGTCGAAACGTTGCCTTGCCAGCTTGTAGGCGGCTTCACGACTTTCCAGGGTCTTGCGTGCGAGAGCGTACTGCTCGTCGAACGCGCGCTCGGCGAGATAGGCCTTGGCGACTTCCGCTACCAGCGTGATGTGCGCGGCGCGGCGTGCTTCTTCGGTCGCCAGGTATTGCCCCAAAGCCGCATCGTTCAGGCTGCGCACGCGTCCGAAGAAATCCAGTTCGAAGGCGGCAAGGCTGAGGCCGACCTGGTAGGTGCTGCTGACGATGGGATTGCCGCCGGCCGCGATCGTACCAGGCGTGCGTGCACGCGCGGCCCCCGCCGTTGCGTTGAAATTCGGCAGCATGTCTGCCGACTGGATGTTGTACTGCGCCCGCGCTTCCTCGATCCGCAGCGCGGCGATGCGCAGGTCCCGATTGTTTGCAAGGGCCGATTCGATCAGTGCCTGCAGCCGCTGGTCAGGAAAGAATTCGCGCCAGCCGGTCGCGGCGGCATTGCCCGCCACGCTCGCCGCCGGATACGCATCCGCGACGGGCGCAGCCGGCCGTTCATACTTCGGCGCCAGCGAGCAGGCCGACAGCACGCCGGTGGTCAGCAGGGAAAGTGTCAGTTTCTTCATCATGCCTTGTCTGCCTCTTGCTGTTGCATGTGCTCCCGCATGTGTTCCATATAGAACTTGCGCTGCCGCTCGCTGCCCTTGAAGAGGCCGCGGATGACAACGAAAAACACCGGCACCAGGAACACGGCCAGAACGGTCGCCGTGATCATGCCGCCCATCACACCGGTACCGATCGCGCGCTGGCTGGCGGAGCCGGCGCCGCTGGCGATGACCAGTGGCAGCACGCCGAGGATGAAGGCGAGCGAGGTCATGATGATCGGGCGGAAGCGCAGGTGCACGGCTTCCAGCGTCGCATCGAGCAGGCTCTTGCCCTGCGCCTGCAGGTCCTTGGCGAACTCCACGATCAGGATCGCGTTCTTCGCCGACAGGCCGATGATGGCGATCAGGCCGACCTTGAAGTACACGTCGTTCGGCATGCCGCGCATATCGGCGCCGAGCAGCGCCCCGAGCACGCCCAGCGGCACCACCAGCAACACCGCGATCGGGATGGTCGTGCTTTCATACAGCGCGGCCAGCACCAGGAACACCGCGAGCAGCGACAGCGCGAACAGGGCCGGGGCCTGTGCGCCCGAGGTCTTTTCCTCGAGCGACTGGCCGGTCCATTCCATGCCTATGCCCTGCGGCAGCTGTGCAACCAGTTTTTCCATCTCTTCCATCGCCTCGCCGGTGCTGCGGCCGGGCGCGGCGTTGCCGGAGATGCGCATCGACGGATAGCCGTTGTAGCGGAACAGCTGCACCGGACCGACGATCCACTTCGAGCTGGTGAACTCCGAGAAGGGCACCATCTCGCCTTTGTTGTTGCGCACGTACAGCTTCTGCAGGTCTTCCGCCTGCATGCGTTGCGACATGTCGGCCTGCACTACGACGCGCTGCTGGCGGCCCTGGTTCGGGAAGTCGTTGACGTAGGCTGAACCGAGAGCGGTCGACAGCGTGCTATTGATATCGGCGAAGGCGACGCCCAACGCATTCGCCTTGTCGCGGTCAATGGCCAGCTGCAGCTGCGGCGTCGGCTCAAGGCCATCGGGCCGCACACCCTGTACGACCTGGCTCTTGCCGGCCATGCCGAGCAACTGGTTGCGCGCGGCAAGCAGCGCGTCGTGGCCGACGCCGCCCCGATCCTGCAGGCGCATGGTGAAGCCGGTCGCATTGCCGAGTTCCGGAATCGGCGGCGGGCTCAGCGGGAACACGATCGCATCCTTGATCTGCGAGAATGCGCCGAACGCCTTGCCGGCAATCGCCGCCGCCGACTGGCCTGCATCGCGTACGCTCCAGTCTTTCAGCGGGGTGAACACCAGCGCCGCGTTCTGGCCGCTGCCGGAGAAGCTGAAGCCGGCCACAGCCACCACGCGGTCCACACCCGGTTGTTGCATGTAATAGTTCTCGATCTGCTCGATCACCTGCAAGGTGCGGTTGGTGCTGGCACCCGGCGGCAGCTGGATGTTGGTGATCAGGTAGCCCTGGTCTTCCTGCGGGAGGAAGGCGGTGGGCATGCGCACGTAGAGCAGGGCGACGCAGGCGACGATCAGGCCGTACACGATCATCCAGCGGCCGGTCTTTGCAAGCATTCTTGCCACCCAGCCCTGATAGCCGGTCGCTGTGCTGTGAAAGCCGCGGTTGAACCAGCCGAAAAAGCCGGACTTTGCATGATGATGCCCGGCATCGACCGGTTTGAGCAGCGTCGCGCATAGTGCCGGCGTCAGCGTCAGCGCCATCAGTGCCGAGAACACCATCGCCGCCACCATCGACAGCGAGAATTGGCGATAGATCGCGCCGACGGCGCCGCCGAACAGCGCCATCGGAATGAACACCGCGATCAGCACCAGCGTGATGCCGACGATCGCACCGGTGATCTGGCCCATGGCCTTGCGTGTCGCTTCGCGCGGCGGCAAGCCTTCCTCGCTCATGATGCGCTCGACGTTCTCCACCACCACAATTGCGTCGTCGACCAGGATGCCGATCGCCAGCACCATGCCGAACATGGTGAGCACGTTGATCGAGAAACCGAACAGCAGCATGGTTGCAAAGGTGCCCAACAGCGCCACCGGCACCACGATGGTGGGAATCAGCGTGTAGCGGATGTTCTGCAGGAACAGGTACATCACCAGGAACACCAGCACGATCGCTTCCAGCAGCGTCTTCACCACTTCCTCGATGGAGATCTGGATGAACTTGGAGGTGTCGTAGGGGATGTCGTACTTCACGCCGGCGGGGAAATATTTCGACAACTCGTCCATACGCTGGCGGACCAGCTTGGCGGTGGCGAGCGCATTTGCGGTTGGCGAGAGCTGTACCCCGACGGCGGCGGTCGGCTTGCCGTTCAGCCGCGCGGAAGTTGCATATAACTGGCCGCCAATCTCCACGCGCGCTACATCGCGCAGGCGCACGGTGGAACCGTCCGGGTTGGAGCGCAGCACGATTTCACCGAATTCCTCCGGCGTGGAAAGTTGTCCGGTCACCACGATGGGCGCAGTGACCTGCTGCGCGCCGGCGTTCGGCAGCTCGCCCAGCGTGCCGGAGGCGACCTGCGCGTTCTGGGCGCGGATTGCAGCGGTCACGTCTGCCGGCGTCAGTCTGAGGCCGACCAGTTTCGACGGGTCGATCCAGACGCGCATTGCGCGCTCGGTGCCAAACAGCTGCGCCTGACCGACGCCTGGTACGCGCTTGAGTTCATTGAGCACATTGCGCGAAAGATAATCGCCCAGCGCGACCGGATCCAGCCGTCCGTCCGTGGACGACAGCGTGGTGAACAGCAGGAAGTTGCTGCGCGCCTTCGTCACCAGCACGCCTTGCTGCGTCACTGCCTGCGGCAGGCGCGGCTCGACGCGCTTCAGGCGGTTCTGCACATCCACCTGCGCGAGATCGGGATTGGTACCGGGAAGGAAGGTCACGGTCACTTGCGCCTGGCCGTTGGCCTGGCTCTGCGACTCCATGTACTGCAAGCCTTCGGCGCCGTTCATTTCCTGCTCGATCAGGCTGATGATGCTTTCGTCCAGCGTCTGCACGGTCGCGCCGGGGTAGGTCGCGGTGATCTGGATCGACGGCGGCGCGATGGTCGGGTACTGGGCGACGGGCAGGCGCGTGATCGACAGCGCGCCTGCCAGCATGATGAAGAGTGCGATGACCCAGGCGAATACCGGGCGATCGATAAAAAACTTTGCCATGTGAGGGCGTCCTTATTGATTCCTGGGAGCCTTGCCGTTCTGTTCAGGCTTTGCGGCAGTGTTGGCGGGCGCGGCGCTCTTCCATGGCACCGGTTTGACTCCGGCGCCGGGTTTGACCTTCTGGAAACCTTCCACAATGATGCGGTCGCCGGGCTTCAGGCCTTCGCTGATGATCCATGCACTGCCTTGCGCAGCGCCTGTCTTCACCGGTTGCGCCTTGACCTTGCCGTCGTCGCCGACCAACAGGACCGAGGCACCCGTCGGGTCGCGCTGGACGGCCTGCTGCGGCACCATGATCGCGTCTTCGCTGACGGCCTGTTCCAGACGGGCGCGTACGAACAGGCCGGGCAGCAGCAGGCGGTCGGGGTTGGGGAATTCGGCGCGCAGCGTCACCGCGCCGGTGCTTTCATCGACCGAGACGTCGGAGAACAGCAGCTTGCCCGCATGCGGGTATGCACGTCCGTCTTCGGTGACCAGCGTGACCTTCGCCTTGTCCTTGCCGACGCTTTTCAGACGCCCGCTGGCAAGTGCATGGCGCAATTGCATCAGTTCGGCGCTGGATTGCGTCAGCCTTACATAGATCGGATCGAGTTGCTGAACCGTCGCCAACGGTGTGGCTTCGCCCTGGCCGACCAGCGCGCCTTCCGTCACCAGCGCACGGCCGATGCGGCCGGAAATCGGCGAAGTGACGGTCGCATAGCCGAGGTTCAGGCGCGCCGTTTCCTGCGCAGCCTTGGCCGATGCAAGGTCTGCTGCCGCCTGCTTCTGGGCGGTGAGCGCGTCGTCGAATTCCTGCCGGCTGACCGCGTTGGTCTCCACCAGCGGCTTGTAGCGCTGCACCTTCAGGCCGGCCTGGGCCAGGTTTGCTTCTGCCTTGGCCACCGCGGCCTGCGTGCTGTTGAAGCTTGCCTGGAAAGGGGCGGGATCGATGCGGAACAGCACGTCGCCTGCTTTCACGTCACTGCCTTCATTGAACACGCGCTTCTGCACGATGCCCGGCACGCGCGCGCGCACCTGCGCAACGCGGACGGCTTCGATCCTGCCGGGCAGCTCCGTCGTCATCACGACGCGTTCGGGCGCCACAGTGACGATCGCGACTTCCGGCGGCGGCATGCCTTGGCCGGGCGCCTGAGCCGCGGCATTTTTCTCCCCGCAGCCTGCAACGCTGAACAACACCGTCGCAATCGCTACGAATGGCGCGAAACGTCGTATTGAAGTCATGAAATTCTCGCAATGAAAAAGGAAAACCTGCAGAAGGGCAGCAGGTTGATCGAATCGGGAAAGCAGGGCCGGAAGCCGGTGAAGGACGATTGATGCAAAATCCACCATGCAATCATTCCGGCACGCAAGGAACGCTCTATTCTAAAGGCATCGCGGAATCTCTGTTTTTTACGTTCAAATCGGCAAAATATCATCGCTTTCCGTTGTATTGGCTGCCATTGTTGTCGTTTGGAATGGTATGGTCAGTTAGAATATTGATCCAGAGCATCACGCGGCACGGGGGACAAGCGTCGGCGATGTGAATGCGACCCTCCTTGCGGATCGCTTCGCCAAAACAGAGCCAAATACGAAGGCTCGTGGAGCAAGGGCACCGAACATGCGGAACCAGTCTGTATGCAGGAAAATGCGCGCCGCGCGCAAGCGCATTGCCTGCCTCTTTGCCTTTGCGGCTGTTGTCATGAATCCCGTGCAGGCCGGTGCGGATGCAAAAAGTGCTGACCTCGCCGCCTTGCCCATCGAGCAACTGCTCACACTCGAAGTCTATAGCGCATCCCGCTTCGTGCAGAAATTCAGTGATGCGCCCTCGGCCGTCTCGGTGGTGACGTCCGCGGACATCAGGGCCTTCGGCTGGCGCACACTGGCCGACATCCTGCGAAGCATGCGTGGCCTGTACGTCAGCAACGACCGCAACTTCAGCTACCTCGGCGCACGCGGCTTCCTGCGTCCGGGCGATTACAACACCCGTTTCCTCCTGCTGGTCGACGGCTACCGCACCAATGATGCCGTATACGACCAGGCATCGATCGGCACTGAATTCGCGATTGATATCGACATGATCGACCGCGTCGAGTTCGTGCCCGGCCCCGGCTCCTCGGTCTATGGCGCCAATGCCTTCTTCGGTGTGATCAACATCATTACCAAGCGCGGGCGCGATTTGAGCGGTCCCCAGGCGTCAGTCGAAACCGGCAGCGACGGCATGCGCAAGGCAAGGGCGAGCTACGGCGTGCGCCATGAGAGCGGCGCCGAATGGCTGCTGTCGGCGAGCGCATTCCGGGAAGACGGACCGGACTTGTACTTCCCGGAGTTCGACACGCCGGCCACCAACAACGGCATTGCGCGCAGGCTGGACCATGATCGTAGCGAGAACCTGCTGATGAAAGGAAGCGCCGGGCCGTTCAGCCTGTCGTTGGCGCACAACGAACGCAAGAAAGGGATCCCGACCGCCTCATTCAGCCAGGTGTTCAACGATCCGCGCGCGCATACCGTCGATACGCAGAGCCTCGTCGATGCAGGACATCGGACGCAGCTCGCACCCGATGCCGAACTGTCTTCGCGTTTGTACTGGGGGCGCTACGACTACAACGGCGACTATGTCTACGACTATCCGCCGCTCACCGTGAACCGGGATGGATCACGGGCACGCTGGTGGGGCGCCGAGACCAAACTCGTGACCGCCCGGTTTGCGGAACACAAGCTGGTGCTCGGCGCCGAGTACCAGCGCGATTACCGGCGCCGGCAATTCAATTTCGATGTGGACCCGTTCCAGTTCAACCTGGACGACCGGCAGACAGGCAACCGGACCGGCGTCTATGTGCAGGATGAGTTCACGCTTCGCAAGGACCTGTTGCTCAGCGCCGGCGTGCGCTACGACCGCGATTCCTCCACCGACGACAGCCTGATCAGTCCGCGCGTGGCGCTGATTCACAAGGCGAGCAACGCGACCACGCTCAAGGCAATGGTCGGCACTGCCTTCCGCGCGCCGAATGCCTACGAGCTGTATTACGAACTGTTCAGCGCAGGCGGGCAGAAATCCAACCCCGGCCTGAAGGCCGAACGCATCCGTACGCAGGAGCTGAGCGCAGAACATCATTTCTCTCCGGATGCCCGCCTGACCGCCTCGGTTTTCCGCAACACCGTGTCGGACCTGATCACGCAAACCATGGACCCGGCCGACGGCCTGCTGGTGTTCCAGAACCTGCAACGCGCCCGGGCGCGGGGAGTCGAGCTGGAACTCGAAAAGGCATGGGCCGGCGGAGGCCGGCTGCGCACCAGCTACAGCTGGCAGCAGGCCTGGGACACGTCCAGCGGCGCCACCCTGGTCAACGCACCGCGGCACCTGGCCAAGTTCAACTGGACCGCGCCCATTCCACGCATTGGATGGCGGGCCGGCACCGAAGCGCAGTATGTAGGGGCGCGCAAAACCCTGCGGGCGGAAACCGGCGGCTACTGGCTGGCCAACCTGACGATGTCCGCGCTTCGGCTGGCGCCGGGACTGGAGCTCTCCGCCAGTGTGTATAACCTGTTTGACCGACGTTATGCCGATCCCGGCGCCGAAGAACATGTGCAAGATGTCATCGGGCAGAACGGACGCACATACCGCATCAAACTTTCTTACGCTTTCTGATGTTTGCATCGCTGATCGCATTGCTGCGCAGGACCATTTGCCGCCGGATGGCGGCGGTGTGCCTGCTGCCGATGCTGTCCTGGGCGCAGCCGGTGCCGGAATACGAACTGAAAGCCGCCTTCGTGTACAACTTTGCGTTGTTCACGGACTGGCCGCCGGACACCGCTTTTGAAGGTGGAACCTTGAACATCTGCATCAATCCGGGAAGCGTCCTGCGCCAGCCGCTGACGGGCCTTGGGGACAAGGCGGTGAAGGGAAGGCGCGTGTCGGTGCGCCATCTCGCAGCGCTCGAATCCCTGCGTGCCTGCCATGTGCTGTTCGTCGACAGCAGCGACCGCGAACGCTGGCTGCAGATCAAGAAAGGCCTCGGCGGCGCGAGCGTGCTGACGATTTCCGACGATGAGGAAATCGGCCACGACGGCAGCGTCATTGCCCTGGCCATGGACAACAACCGCATCGTGTTCGACATCGACACGCGCGCGGCAAGGCAGGCGCGCCTGGTGCTCAGCTCCAAGCTGCTGCGTCTTGCAAGGACGGTGCAATGAGTATCCCGCATTTTTCCCGGCCTCCGCAGCTCGGCCGCTGGCTGGACCTGGCCAACCTCGTGACGGCAGGGGCCGCCCTGCTGGTGGCGAGTGTGCTGCTGATTGTGTTCCAGTTCATCTCGCTGCGCAGCGCCTTGCTCGAGGACGTCAACGTGCAGGCAAGGATCGTCGGCGAGAACAGTGCGGCGGCGCTTCTCTTCGACGATGCCAAGGCCAGCAACGAAACGCTCGCCGTCCTGGCCGATTCGCCCAACATCGAAGCGGCCGCGATCTTTACAGCGGACCGCAGGGAACTGGCCGCGTACCGCCGCGACGGCGTCTCCCTGGTCGCGGTGCCGTCCGGCGCACTTATCGCAGCAGGGCATGCATTCAGTTTCAACCAGCTTGAAGTCGTGCGGCGCGTGAAGATCGAGGGGCGCGATGTCGGCCTGGTGGTCGTTCGCGCGAGCCTCGAGCAGCTGTATGCCCGCCTGGTCGGTTACGCCGGACTGACGCTGGCCATTGCGATGGGTTCGCTCGCCGTCGCGTACCTGCTGGTCGCGCGCATGCGCCGGGTTGTCAAGAATGCCGAGGCGCATCTCGATTACCTCGCGCATATCGACCCGGTGACCGGCCTGCCCAACCGGCACGCGTTCAACGAATACCTTGCGACTGCCTTGTCCAAGGTGGACCAGTTCGGCGGTTGTACCGGCCTGCTATTGCTCGACCTGGACAACTTCAAGATCGTCAACGATACCCTGGGCCATCACTGCGGCGATACCTTGCTCAAACTGGTGGCGAGGCGCCTGATGGAATGCCTGCGCGGCGGCGATGTCATCTGCCGCATCGGAGGCGATGAGTTCGCCATCATTCTCGAACCGTCGCATGTGCCCAACGGCGCCAACGTGGCGGAAAAGGTCCTCGACGTGCTGGGGGCGCCTTTCGATGTCGACATCCACGAGATCTATGTCACCGCAAGCGTGGGCATCAGCGTCTATCCGGACGATGCCGCCGACCTGGAGACGCTGACCCGCAATGCCGACACCGCCATGTACCAAGCCAAGGGCAAGGGCAAGAACGCCTGGGAACAATTCCATCCCGAGCTCGACCAGCGGGCGCAGAAACGCCTGTCGCTGGAAACCAACCTGCGCAAGGCGCTCGAGCGCGGCGAGCTGCAACTCTACTACCAGCCGCAAGTCAGCATGCGCGACGGCAAGCTGGTGGGGCTGGAAGCGCTCCTGCGCTGGAGGCATCCCGAGCTGGGCTTGATCAACCCGCTCGAATTCATCCCCGTGGCCGAAGACAGCGGCCTGATCGTCCCGATCGGCCGCTGGGTGCTGCGCACTGCCTGCCGGCAGGTTGCCGAATGGCGCGATGCGGGCCTGGGCGACATTCATGTCTCGGTGAACCTCTCGGCACGGCAGACGAAGGATCCGCACCTGGTGCACGACATCATCGAGGCATTGCGCGAAAACAAGGTGCCGCCGAGCCAGCTCGAGCTTGAAATCACCGAAACCGTGCTGATGGACAATGTCCATGCCAATGTCGATCTGCTCAACCGTCTGCAGACCGAGGGCATCCAGTTGTCGATCGATGATTTCGGCACCGGTTATTCCTCGATGGCCTACCTGAAACGTTTCCCGGTCGAGCAGGTCAAGATTGACCGCACTTTCGTCCGCGACATCCCGGGGGATCGCGATGACGAGGCGATCACCACCGCCATCATTGCCATGGCGCACAGCCTCGGTTTGTCGGTCGTAGCCGAAGGTGTGGAAACGGAAGAGCAGCTCAACTTCCTGCGCAACAGCGGATGCGACATCATGCAGGGCTATTACTTCGCCGAGCCGCGTCCGCCGGAGCAGGTCGCGGCATTCCTGCGCAGCCGCGCCGCCCTGTTTACGGCTGCATCGCCACGCTAGAACGGCTCTCGAACGCGGCTCACAAATCCGATCCCATTCCGGCTGTGAATCTTGCACGGTCACAATACTGTTGCGATCGTGCAGACCATTCCTTGGCACAGCACAAATACGCTGTCGAATCCGTTCAAGCGCCAGAGATGCGATGCTAGGCTTCAATCGTATCTGTGAACTGGGAGACAGCCATTCCGGAAGCAAACGAGTTGAACAGCGTTAGTCCCTCCATGGAGGTAATCCTGCCGGCGGCATTCGAGCAGGCGGGCAGCGCGGAGCAGGACGTGACCGTCGTGATCCAGATGGGAGAACCATCGCTTTCTGTCGACGCCGAGATGCAGCGCCTGTATGGGAACATCCATTCGACGCTCGCGCATTTGCGCATATACGGCGGACTCTCCGAGGTGACGCACACCTACATCGCGCGGCGGCGCGGCCTTCCGCTGGCAGTTTTCCTGCTGTCCGTGGACGGTGATACCGTCCGCGTCATCAATGAGGGCATGATCGTTTGCGAAGAGGAGCTCGATCGCTTTGCGTCGGCAGTATTTGCGCGCTGGCCGGGCGTGCGCGCGATCAGCATGCATGCGGTGCGCTCGGAGGTCGGGCACTTGCGCCTGCCGTTCCAGCAATATGCTTGCACCGCAAACATCGTGCTGCCGCTGCCTGCCAACGTGGAGGAGTATGTCGTAACCCTCGGCAAGAACATGCGCCGCAATTTGCGCCGCTACATGGACAAGCTCAAGCGCGACTTTCCTTCGATGCGCCATGAGGTGTTCGAAAAGGAGGCCGCGAGCGAGCAGCATATCCGGGACATCATCGACCTGAACCGGGTACGCATCGCAGGCAAGAACCTGCGCTACGGGCTCGATCCCGAAGTGGAGAATGTCATCGCGCTGACCCGCGAGTGCGGCATGGTCATGGTCATGACCATCGACGGGCGCGTCGCCGGGGGCTCGGTCGGATACTTTGCGGGCGATACCTACTTCTTCAAGGTGATCTCGCACGATCCGAAGTACAACGACTATTCGGCCGGCATCCTGTGCTGCTTTCTCACGATCTGCGAATGCATCACACGCGGCTGCAAGGAATACAACTTCATGTGGAACGAGTACGAGTACAAGTTCGCGCTCGGCGCGCATGTGCGCGACCTGCATCATCTTGCGGTGTACCGCTCGCGCTTCCATCTTCTGCTCAAGCCGCGCATGGCGGCTGAGAACGCCCTGAATGCATTGCGGCGCAGAGCGTCCACGTTGCTCGAGACGGCCAAACCGGAGGAACTGAGCAAGGGTGAACTGGCAGCGTTACGGCTGCTGCGCGGCTTGCGCGATGCAAAGCAAAAGGTGGCAGGACTGCTGCGCCGGGGTTGATTTTCTTTAGTAGCGGCCCTACTCACGCGTCCTGAGAACGATATGAGTACAGGCCGCCCCTTATGGGCGCCTATTCGCTCGCGCCGGAAGCGGGCGCGACAGAGTGATGGATGGCAGAAAGGAGGGCGGCGGCGAATCGCCGCCTGAACTACAAAATAGATCGGACGCTAGAGCTCGCCTTGATCCTTCTGCTGCTCCTGCGGCATGTTCGGCTGCAGCTGTGGCGGCGTGCCAGGCTGGCGGCGCCGGTCCGGCGTATCGCGGGCAACGGCACGGCGGTCGGCCATGCGGCGTTCGCGGAACTGGTTCAGTTCAATGCTTGCCTGTTCAAAAAGCGTCTCGGGTTTTGTCATTTCAATCTCCAACTCAGCCGATATGTCCCGGCCCTGCCTGCCAGTGTAGGCTGGCCGCCTTTAAAAAGTTTGATGTGGAGCAAGATTCCCGACATCACGTCATGGCTGCATGGCCAACCGCAACACGGCCTGCCTTGCCGCGTTTTCCAGTCCTTCCAGCTCGGGCCGTTTCGGCCGGTTGCGCACGCGGAACAGCATCAGGCCTTCGATCTGCGCCACGATCAATGCTGCCCGGACCATGTACTCCTCGTCCGAAATCTCCTGCGACAGGCCCTGGATCAGCTTGTAGATCGCCTTCCGCTCGCGCGACTGCATCCGCTCCATGAGCGTGGATGCGAACGTGTTCCGCGTGGCAAGCGCCCAGAACTCGAAGAACATGCCGCGGATCACCGGGCTGCCGAGTTCGTCCAGGAACATGTCCACGGTCGCCAGGAACTGCTCCTCACGCGACCCTGTCATCGAGGCGGCGATGCCGTCGATCCTTTCCTGGAACTGGTTGAGCGAATCGAGCAGCAGCGCCTCGACCAGCATGTCCTTGCTCTTGTAGTAATGCTGCACGTTGCTCAGGCTTACCCCGACCTGTGCAGCCACGCGCCGCATCGACAGTCCCCCATAGCCTTCCGACGCAAAAATCTCGCGCGCTGCGTGCAGGATATCGTTGGCGCGGGCGTAACCTTTTTCGGTGGTGCTGGACGTTTTGCGCTGCAGGGAGGTTTTGATGGCGGGAGACATGGACAGAAGACAAGAACCGTTGCCGCGATTATCGCACGTGAATTGACAAAAGTATCATGACGCGAGTACGCTCTAGATTTAGGTCGGATGACCTATAATGCAAGATGCCGTCGAGATTCGGGCTGCTTTCCACCACTTTCCTGGAGCATGCAATGAGCCGTAAAGTCTATGTTTCCGGCGTCGGGATGATTCCCTTCGCCAAACCCGGGGCGAGCGCTCCGTACCATGAGATGGGTGCAAGCGCCGCCCGGTTCGCGCTTGCCGACGCCGGCATCGGTTACGAGGATGTGCAGCAGGCGTACGCGGGTTATGTGTACGGCGATTCGACCAGCGGGCAGAAGGCGCTGTACCCGGTGGGCATGACCGGGATTCCGATCGTAAACGTCAACAACAATTGCTCGACCGGCTCGACCGCATTGTTCCTGGCGCGCCAGGCGGTTGCCAGCGGTGCTGTCGACTGCGTGCTGGTCCTGGGCTTCGAACAGATGACGCCGGGCGCCCTGAATTCGGTCTTCAAGGACCGGCCGACGCCCTTCGATGCATTCGATGCGGTGACCGACGAACTGGTCGGCATGCCGGAAATCCCGCTCGCGCTGCGCTATTTCGGCGGCGCCGG
>CBIHRW010000101.1:0-15810 GCA_966212545.1 uncultured Noviherbaspirillum sp. | reverse complement strand
TGTTCGCCAGCAGCAGAGAAACGAGATTATGAAGCAGTTTTCGGTTTGCGTCAAGCTTTTGCATTAACTTATTCGCCTAACCGCTTCTTTTTGCTCAACTTTTCAGTCTCGCAACTTGTTGATGAATCGTTTTGTTCATCGACAGCAAAGAGGTGGGATTATGATACGTTCTCCAGAGATCGTCAACTGCCTGACATCAAAAACCCGAAAAACTTTTTACCGCCAAATCCTCATACGCCGCGCTCCCGGCACGTTTCGAATTGCAGGCGGCGGACCGCTTTTTCTGCACTGCTTCGCGACGGGAGGCGGACTATATCAAAGGTTTCTGAAGCTTGGCAAGCGCTTCTCCAGAAAAGCTTTCATGCCTTCTTTTTGGTCCTCCGTTGCGAAGGTGCTATGGAACAGGCGGCGCTCGAATTGCACGCCTTCGCTCAGCGTCGTTTCGTATGCACGGTTGATCGACTCCTTGACCATCATAGCGATCGGAAGCGACATGCCGGCGATGGTTGCGGCAGCGGAAACGGTTTCCTCCATCAGCTTGTCGGCAGGGACGACGCGGGAGACTAGCCCAGCGCGTTCTGCTTCAGCCGCGTCCATCGTCCGGCCGGTGAGGCACATGTCCATCGCCTTGGCCTTGGAAACAGCGCGTGGCAGGCGCTGGGTGCCGCCAGCGCCGGGGATGGTGCCAAGCTTGATTTCGGGCTGGCCGAATTTGGCAGTGTCGGCGGCGATGATGAAGTCACACATCATTGCCAACTCACAGCCGCCTCCGAGGGCGTAGCCGGCAACGGCAGCAATGACGGGCTTGCGAACGCGGCGGATCTGTTCCCAGTTGCGGGTGATGTAATCCCCTTTATATGCATCCATGAAGGTGTAATTGGACATAGCGCCGATGTCAGCGCCTGCGGCGAACGCCTTTTCGCTGCCGGTAATGACGATGCAACCGATGTTGTCGTCGGTGTCGAACGCGGTCAGCGCTGCGCCGAGCTCGTCCATCAGCTTGTCGTTCAGCGCATTCAATGCCTTCGGGCGATTCAGGTGGATTATCCCTACCTTTTCGCGGGTCTCAGCCACGATATTTTCATAGTTCATTTTCATGGGCTCCTGGATAAAAAGGACTGGCAATTGTACCGCCGCGGTTAAAGATCGATCGCATCGCACTCCAAACCAGGCGGATGCCTTTCTTGCCGATTGATGCGCATCAAACGTATCCGCGCACGAAGAAGTAGGATGAATCACTGCAAGAGTTTTCGCCGCAACACGCGCCTTCCACGGCACATCACAGGATTTCCCTTCATATGCTCCATACAGAGAAAGATTGCCGATGACACATCCGAATTCGCATACGCCGGACAAGCAATGGCCGTCGATGCCTGCATGCATTCCCGATATTTCTTCAGACGTTGCGGATATGGATCGACAACATCATGATCTCTTCCATGCACTACATGAACTTACCTCTAGCAAGGACCACGAATTCTGCCCTCGCTACACAGAGTTTGTGAGCAAGGTTGAGCGCACGCTCCGTACGGAGGAGCAATGGATGGAAGAATTCGATTTCCCGGAGTTCGCCTCACATCAGGAACAGCATGCGCGTGTGCTTGGAGCTTTGCATAACATCCATTCGCAAGTCATGAACGGAGAACTCGGGCTCGGGCGCAAGCTTGCCGAGGAATTGCTGCCCCAATGGCTTGCTTTCCATATATCTGCAATGAATGCCGTGTTCACGGCGGTGATGCAGCTGACACGAGGCGGACACGAATTGACGCCCGAGCTGTCCTGACGGGCAGCCTTTTAGCGATCACTGAGCGGGGCGCACCAGAGATCCTGCGGGCCAAGGGCATTTCGAGCGACTGGCGCTGCGCAAAATTCATCTCAGCGCACCAAAGCCGGCGGCGTGGCAAGCCTCGGATACAGCATCCACATCTGACCACGCTGCTTCATCTTGCCTGCCTTCTCACCCGCTTCTGATCCGAAGCCCCAGAAGAAATCGGCCCGCACCGGATTCCTGATTGCGCCGCCGGTATCCTGGGCCATCATGAGGCGCTGAAGCGGTGCGTCCTTGCCGGGATGGGTGGTGGCAAGGAAAACCGGTACGCCCAGGGGAATGAATTGCGGATCGACGGCGACCGAACGCTGTGCCGTCAAGGGTACACCGAGCGCGCCTTTCGGTCCCTTATTCGGATCGGTCAGCTTTTCTTCCTTGAAGAAGACATAGCTCGGGTTCGCATTGAGCAATTCCTGCTGTCGCGCCGGGTTGGCGACAAACCATGCCTTGATGCTCTGGGCAGACGCCTGGTCGAGTGTCATTTCACCCTTGTCGACCAGATAGCGGCCGATCGATCTGTACGGATGTCCGTTCTGATCGGCATAAGCGACGCGGATCGTTTCCTTAGTGTCAGCGAGCAGCACGCGACCGGATCCCTGCACCTGCAGGAAGAACGCTTCGACAGGATCCTCCACCCAGACCAACTCCTTGCCAGTGAGCGCATTCGACTGGTTCATCTCGGCGCGGGTCGGATAGGGCACAACCTTGCTGCCGACCAACCGGCCACGCAAGCGCATGCTCTTCAGTTCGGGATAGACCGCGGACAAGTCAATTGTCAGCAGGTCATCCGGCGCGTGATGCAACGGTGTCTGGAAAGCGCCGCCGCGCTTGCGAGCGCCGCGCAGCAGCGGTTCGTAGTAGCCGGTCACGAGGCCGTTGTCGCTTCCGTCCTGGTTGAATATCTGATACGGAACGAAAAAGGATTCGAAGAACAGGCGAATCGCTTTTTCGCTGCCGGCGTCCACGCTACCGGCCACTTGGCAGGGCTCCCTCCAATCAGGTTTCTTGACCAGCACCTCGCACGATGTCAGGAATGCAGGCCAGGCTTCACGCAAGTTGTCCTTTCCCCATCCCGGCAGTGCGGAGAACGTAGTCGCACGAAACAGCTCTTTGGGGGCTTCAGCCGGCTTTACCGGCGGCACCGTTACCTGCGGCTTGGCCGGCTGCTCAGGCGGAACAGTAGTACAGGCGGTGACCAGTACCGCGACGGCAGATGCGAGTAAACTTGTGCGGATGACTGACATTGAGGAAGACAAATATGTGGCTGTTGATGCTTGAAGCGGGTGTTGCGCTGTTCCTGCTGATATTTATCGTCTGGTGGACCCTGCCTACCGACAAGAAGCCGGACCAGGCGCAGCAATCGAAACCGCTGCCGCCCAAGGACGATGTGCAACCTTAATTCAATGCAAGGTGCGTGGCAATGACAAGATGAATTCCGGGATGCTGGCTTCGAACTGCTCGCCGTCTTCGGCCACGCAAAAGTAGACGCCCTTCATCGAGCCTTGCGGCGTAGCGAGCGCAGTGCCGCTGGTGTACTCGAACTGTTCGCCGGGCTGCAGCAGCGGCTGGTGGCCTACGACACCCAAGCCGCGCACCTCCTCTACCCTGTTGTTGGCGTCGACGATGATCCAATGGCGGGAGATCAGTTGCGCGGCGACCTGGCCGGTGTTCTTGATCGTGATGGTGTAGGCGAAGACGTAATTGCCCCGGTCCGGCTCGGATTGCTCGGCGAGGTACTGCGTTTTCACGGACACGGTAAATTCATAGGCAGCCATCGGGTTTCCTTGTTGTTCTTGTCAAATTGCAATTACAGCCGTGTGATTGCACATCAAAAGGGATGCGATTGCAATCTTTTCCACCACGGTTGAACGGGTAAAATAGCGCATCCTTTCCATTATTGCTCGTCATGCCTACCTATCGTATAGCTCCCAGCATTCTTTCTGCCGATTTTGCCCGTCTGGGCGAAGAAGTCCGAAATGTCGTTGCAGCCGGCGCCGACATCATCCACTTTGACGTGATGGATAACCATTACGTGCCCAATCTGACGGTCGGCCCGCTCGTGTGTGAAGCGATCCGCCCGCACGTACAGGTGCCGATCGACGTGCACCTGATGGTCAAGCCGGTGGACCGCATCATCCCGGATTTCGCGAAGGCTGGCGCCAACATCATTACCTTTCACCCCGAGGCATCGGAGCATATCGACCGTTCGCTGCAGCTGATTCGTGACAATGGCTGCAAGGCTGGCTTGGTATTCAATCCGGCCACACCGCTGCACTATCTCGACCATGTGATGGACAAACTGGACATGATCCTGATCATGTCGGTCAACCCGGGATTCGGCGGGCAGTCGTTCATCCCCGAGGCGCTGAAAAAGATCGCGTCCGTACGCAAACGCATCGACGAATCCGGCCGTAACATCATGCTGGAGGTCGACGGCGGCATCAAAGTGGAAAACATTGCTGCAGCGGCACGTGCCGGCGCGGATACCTTCGTGGCCGGCTCGGCGATTTTCGGCAAACCGGATTACAAGGCCGTAATCGATGCGATGCGCCAGCAGCTGGCGGCGGCATGAACGGGCCGGAACGCATTGCTCTGACGGGCATACGCGCAGCGATTATCGATCTGGACGGGACGATGGTGCACACCGCGCCGGATTTCCATGTCGCGGTCAACCGAATGCGCGACGACCTTGGGTTGGCACCGATCGATATCGAAACCATCACGCTTTTCGTCGGCAAGGGGACGGAAAACCTGATGCGACGCGTGCTCGCCGTTGATTATGACGAGGCCGGCGTCGAGCGGCATTTCGAGGCGGCGCTGGCTTCCTACATGAAGCATTACGTAGCAATCAACGGGGAGTACTCGAGCGTCTATCCCGGGGTGCACGAAGGACTCGATGCGCTTCGGACCAAGCGTGTACGACTGGCGTGCGTGACCAACAAGCCGATCGGGTTTGCCGTGCCGCTGTTGGAGAAGACCGGCCTGAGCGGCTACTTCGAGGTCGTATACGGCGGCGACTCCCTGCCGAAGAAGAAGCCGGATCCCCTGCCCCTGCTGAAAGTCTGCGAAGACTTCGACCTGGCACCAGCGCAGGTCGTGGCCATCGGTGATTCCTCGAACGACGCGCAGGCGGCACGCGCGGCGGGTTGCCGGGTGTTGAATGTGCCGTACGGGTACAATCATGGCGAATCTATACACGGCGTCGATTCCGATGGTATAGTTTCAACGCTGCTGGACGCAGCGCATCTTGTTTCCGCATAAAATCATCGACATGTTTCTCGACAAAAAACGTGACGTGACTGCAGTGGGCCGCTATGAGGCCTGGCTGTGGCGACGCTGGCAATCCTGGACTGCATAAGCCCACATTGCCGCTGACCGCACTTGTCCCGCATTTGCCTGGTTAGCAACGTTTTTTGACAATCACCCCCGCTATTGGCGTCCCGTTCTACAATAGCGCCCGGAGAGGAACATGACTGAACTCGAATTCAAATCGCTGGCCGCGCAAGGCTACAATCGCATTCCGCTGATCGCCGAAGCCTTCGCGGATCTTGAAACGCCGCTTACGCTCTACCTGAAGCTGGCACAGACCCAGAACACTGGCAAGAACACTTTCCTGCTCGAATCCGTCGTCGGCGGCGAGCGCTTCGGGCGCTATTCATTCATCGGCCTGCCGGCCTCGACGCTGATGCGCAGCTACGGCACCAAGACTGAAGTCGTGAAGAACGGCGCCGTGGTTGAGACGCATGAAGGCAACCCGCTCGAATTCATCGCCGACTTCCAGTCACGCTACAAGGCGGCGATCCGCCCCGGCATGCCGCGCTTCTGCGGTGGTTTGGCCGGTTACTTCGGCTACGACACAGTACGTCATATCGAGAAGCGCCTGGCGCATACGACGCCGCGCGATGACCTCGGCCTGCCGGACATTCAGCTGTTGGTAACGGAAGAACTGGCTGTCATCGACAACCTGTCCGGCAAGCTGTACCTGATCGTCTATGCCGATCCGACGCAGCCGGAAGCCTATTCGAAGGCGCGCCAGCGTCTGAAGGACCTGCGCGCGATGCTGCGCCGCGCTGTCGATGTACCCGTTACCTCGGCGTCCGTGCGCACGGATACGGTCCGCGAGTTCGGCAAGACGGATTACCTGAAGGCGGTCGCGAAGGCGAAGGAATACATCATGGCCGGCGACCTGATGCAGGTGCAGGTCGGCCAGCGGCTGAAGAAGTCGTATGTCGATTCACCCCTGTCGCTGTATCGCGCGCTGCGTTCGCTGAATCCCTCGCCGTACATGTACTTCTACAACTTCGGCGACATGCAGATTGTCGGCGCATCGCCGGAAATCCTGGTCCGCAACGAGCAGACCAACGAAGACAAGAGGAAAGTCACCATCCGCCCGCTGGCCGGCACCCGTCCGCGCGGCACGACGCCCGAGAAGGATGCGCAACTGGCGAAGGAACTGCTGGCCGACCCGAAGGAAATCGCGGAACACGTGATGCTGATCGACCTGGCACGCAATGACATCGGCCGCATTGCCGAAACCGGCAGCGTGAAGGTGACCGACAAGCTGGTGATCGAAAAGTATTCCCACGTGCAGCACATCGTGTCCAATGTCGAAGGCACGCTCAAGCCGGACCTGACGAATCTCGATGTGCTGAAAGCCACCTTCCCTGCCGGCACCCTGTCCGGTGCACCGAAAGTGCGCGCGATGGAAATCATTGATGAACTCGAGCCGATCAAGCGCGGTATCTACGGCGGCGCCTGCGGTTACCTGTCGTTCGGCGGCGAGATGGACCTGGCGATCGCGATCCGTACCGGCGTGATCAAGGACGGCATGCTGTACGTGCAGGCCGCTGCCGGCGTCGTTGCCGATTCGATACCGGAAATGGAATGGCAGGAAACGGAGAATAAAGCGCGCGCCGTGCTGCGTGCGGCCGAGCAAGTGCAAGACGGACTGGATGGGGAGCTGTGACATGTTGCTGATGATTGATAACTACGACTCCTTCACCTATAACCTGGTCCAGTATTTCGGTGAACTCGGTGAAGACGTGCGGACCTTCCGCAATGATGAAATCACGCTGGAGCAGATCGCGGCGCTGAAACCTGACCGCATCTGCATTTCACCCGGCCCCTGTACGCCGCACGAGGCAGGTGTGTCCGTGCCGCTGCTGAAGGAATTCGCAGGCAAACTGCCCATCCTCGGCGTCTGCCTCGGCCACCAGAGCATCGGCGCCGCGTTCGGCGGTAATGTGATCCGCGCCAAGCAGGTCATGCACGGCAAGACGTCCGTCATTACCCATACCGGCGTCGGCGTTTTCAAGGACCTGCCAAGCCCGTACACCATCATCCGCTACCATTCGCTCGCGATTGAGCGCGAGTCGCTGCCGGATTGCCTGGAGGTGACTGCGTGGACCGACGACGGCGAGATCATGGGCGTGCGCCACAAGCAATACCAGATCGAAGGCGTGCAGTTCCATCCGGAATCCATCCTGTCCGAGCATGGCCACGCGCTGCTGAAGAACTTCCTCACTATCTGACCCACGGAGCCGCCATGCCGATTACGCCGCAAGAAGCGCTGCTACGCTGCATCGACCACCGCGAAATCTTCCACGACGAGATGCTCTCGCTGTTTAGAAAGATCATGAGCGGCGAAATGTCGCCGGTGATGATTGCAGCGTTGACGATGGGGCTGCGGGTGAAGAAGGAAACCATTGGCGAGATTGCTGCCGCCGCCCAGGTCATGCGCGAGTTTGCGACGAAAGTGCCGCTGGCCGATACCAGCAACCTGCTGGACATCGTCGGCACCGGTGGAGACGGGGCGCATACCTTCAATATTTCGACGGCCTCGATGTTCGTGGTCGCTGCCGCCGGCGTACGCGTCGCCAAGCATGGCGGCCGCAGCGTGTCCTCGTCGTCCGGCAGTGCCGACGTGCTGGAGGCATTGGGCGCCAACATCAACCTGAAGCCGGAGCAAGTCGCGCAATCGATCGCGCAGACCGGCATCGGCTTCATGTTCGCGCCCAACCATCACGCCGCGATGAAACATGCGGCACCAGTGCGCAAGGAACTGGGCGTGCGAACCATCTTCAACATCCTCGGGCCGCTCACCAATCCGGCAGGTGCGCCGAATATCCTGATGGGCGTGTTCCATCCGGACCTGGTCGGCATCCAGGTGCGCGTTTTGCAACGCCTTGGCGCAAAGCACGCGCTGGTGGTCTGGGGGCGTGACAACATGGACGAAGTCTCACTGGGCGCTGCCACCATGGTGGGCGAACTGGTCGACGGCGAGATCCGCGAATATGAAATCCATCCGGAAGACTTCGGCCTGCAAATGGTCGCCAGCCGCAACCTGAAGGTATCCGGCGCGGCGGAATCGAAGCAGAAAATCTTCGAAGCACTCGACAACACGCCGGGCCCGGTGCGCGACATCGTCGTGCTCAATGCCGGCACCGCGCTCTACGCCGCCGGTGCCGTGGCCTCGATCGGCGATGGTCTGATGAGGGCGCGCGAGGTGCTCGCTTCCGGCGCGGCGCGCACGAAGCTGAACCAGTTTGTAGAAACGACGCAGCAGATCGGCGCCGCCAACTAATACATCATGTCCGATATCCTGAAAAAAATCCTCGACGTCAAGGCGGACGAAGTCGCCAAGGCGAAGAAGTACCGCGATCTCGCCAGCCTGCGGCGCGACGTGGAGAGCAATGCCGAAGCGCGTTACGAACTGCGCGGATTTGAATCAAGCCTGCGTTCGAAGATCGCCGCAGGTCAGGCCGGCGTGATCGCCGAGGTCAAGCAAGCATCGCCGTCGAAAGGCGTGCTGCGCGCGGACTTTCGTCCTGCCGATATTGCGGAAAGCTACGAGAAACACGGTGCGGCCTGTCTGTCGGTGCTAACCGATGTGCAGTTCTTTCAAGGCGCGCCGGAGTACCTGCAGCAGGCACGCACCGCTTGCGAACTGCCTGTGCTGCGCAAGGATTTCATGGTCGACCCGTACCAGGTGTACGAGGCGCGCTTGTGGGGGGCGGATTGCATCCTGCTGATCGTGGCGGCGCTCGATCACGGCCTCATGGCGGAGCTGGAAGCCTGTGCACATGAACTCGGGATGGGTGTGCTCGTCGAGGTCCACGATGGCGACGAACTGACCGCCGCGCTGAAACTGAAGACGGCGATGGTCGGCATCAACAATCGCAACCTGCGCACTTTCGAGACCTCCCTGCAGACGACGCTCGGCCTGCTGCCGCGCATTCCGTCAGACAAACTGGTGGTCACCGAGTCCGGCATCCTCACGCCGGATGATGTGAAGCTGATGCGCGACGCCAACGTGCATGCCTTCCTCGTCGGCGAAGCCTTCATGCGCGCGCCCGATCCTGGCGCGGAATTGAACCGGCTCTTCGCCGGCTGATCAGGCCGCCATTCCCAACCAGGCTGCGCGTACGCGCGCAGCCGCAGCCGGCTTTTCCTGGGCGGTCAACACAATCTGCGGAGCGTCATCAGCCGCAAGTGTGGCATTGAAGGTCATCAGCTCGTCACGGCGGAATACGTGCAGCGTCACCTCATCCCCTACCCGGTAACGCGACAGAATGCCGTCGAGGTTGGTCGCAGTCACGCGCAAGCCTTCCAGCGCGATCAGGATGTCGCCCGCCGATACGCCCGCCTTGTGCGCTGCACCGCCTTCATACACGTTCGCGATCTTGCAGTCGATCCCCTCGCGGGAGGTCCGAACGCCCAGGGCGGGCTTGCCATTCTTGCGCTTATCCGCCACTTCGACGCCGAACGGCGCCAGCAGCTTGGCCAGCGGCGGGTCCTCGGTGCCGCGCACGTAGCGCTCGAAGAAGCGTTTGAGCTTGAGGCCGGTCACTTCGTCGAACAAGGCCTCGACATCCGCTTCCGACACGCCGATGCCCTCTCCTTCGTAAAAGTCGCGGCCATAGCGTTGCCAGAAGGCGCGCATCACGTCGTCGAGTGATTTCTTCCCCTTGGTTTCGGCCCGGATCGTCAGGTCGAGTGCGAGACCGACCAGCGCACCCTTGGCGTAATAGCTGACAATGGCGTTGGGTGAATTTTCATCCTGCCGGTAGTACTTGGTCCAGGCATCGAAGCTCGATTCGGCCACGCTCTGCTTGGTGCGCCCGCTGCCGCGCATCACGCCATTGATGGTCTTCGCCACCAGTTTGAAGTAGGCCGACTCGTCGATCACGCCGCTGCGAACCAGCATCAGGTCGTCATAGTAGCTGGTGAACCCCTCGAACAGCCAAAGCAGCGTGGTGTAGCCTTCGGCGCGCAAGTCGTAGGGCGCGAAGACATCCGGCTTGATGCGCTTGACGTTCCAGGTGTGGAAGTATTCGTGGCTGCACAAGCCGAGGTAGGTGCGATAACCGTCGCTCATCTCCTTCTGGCCCTTGACCGGGAGGTCGTTGCGCGAGCAGATCAGGGCAGTCGATGCACGGTGCTCCAGACCGCCGTAGCCGTCGCCGACTGCCAGCGTCATGAAGACATAGCGGCGCATCGGTGCGCGCCGGGATTTCGGCTCGAACAGCGCGATCTGTGCTTCGCAGATCTTCTTCAGGTCGTTCACAAGGCGCGCCATGTCCAGGTTCGGTACGCGGCCGGTGATGACGATATCGTGCGGCACGCCGTGTGCCTTTAAGGTCGCGAGCTCAAAGGTGCCCATCTCGACCGGGGAGTCGATCAGTTCGTCGTAGTCGGCGGCAACATAGGTACCGAAACCGTAACGCTTCGCTTTCAATTCGGGCAAAGCGGTCGCTACCCGCCAGGACTTGTACTCCTCGCCTTCCGGACGCTGGATGTCGACGACGTGCGGCAGGCTCTCCAGCCCCTGCACGGAGAGGAAAACACTGGTGCCGTTGAAGAAGCCATGGGTCTGGTCGAGGTGCGCGGCGCGCACCGACAGGTCCCACGCATAGACCTCATAGGTCAGCGTGAGGCTCTTGCCGCAGGGCGCCGCCTGCCAGGTGTGCTTGTCCAGCTTGTTCAGCGCGACCTTCTTTCCGTCCGACTCGGCCTGGATGCGCACGATATTGCGGGCGAACTCGCGGATCATGTAACTGCCTGGGATCCATGCGGGTAACGTGAAGACCTGCCCTTCCGATGCGGGCGACTGGACGGTCAGCGTGACCTCGAAAAGGTGGGCTGGGAGGTCCTTGGGAACGATGGTGTAGTGAACGGCGTTTTTCATGCGAATCCTATCCTCTGACGTTGGCAGCAATGACGGACAAGGCGAGTGTGGCGACGACGGCGCAGGTCAGCCGGAAGCGCAATTCCAGGAACCAGTCCGGCATGTGGTACCAGGCAAGCAGGCGCTTGTCGACCTGGTAGGCGGCGATGAAGCCGACCATCAGCACGGCGAAACCGAAACCGCCCATGAGCGTGGACGACCAGGCGAGCGCCGGTGGCAATACGCTCCAGACAAAGGCCTTGCGGGTTTGTTCCTCGGATAAACCCGTCGACAGCATCGCCGCGCTCCAGTGCATGCCGCCGAGGAAGGAGAGAATGGCAATGCCGTAGGCGAGCTGGCCGCGGATGAAATAACCCAGCCAGTCGACGTGCACGGTCCAGCAGCCAATCATCAGGAGCAGGAAGGGGACGAGGCCGGCGATACTTAGCAGGTAGGCGAAGCGTGGGTTCAAGAAGCGGTTGTTCATGCAGGAGATCGGCGTGCACGGTGGCTGACAGGCCGATAGTGTAGCCGGAATGCACACGCCGGGCTCACCGGGCTGACAAGTCTTCCGGCGTGTCGATATCGCGCAGGATGCCGGGATCGTCGACTTGGACTTGCGTCACCGGATGGTTCTTGAGCAGATGACGGGCGCCTTCATCGCCGCGCAACTGCAGCAGCGCGTCGAGATGCGCGCGGCCGAAGGCAACCGGATTGCCGCGCCTGCCATCCAGCACAGGGGCCGCTATGGCGGCTCCCCCTGATACCGCCGCAGCCAGTTTCGTTATCGTCGAGGGCTTCACGTAGGGCATATCGCCCAGTGCGATCACCCAGCCACGCGCATCGCGTGTCAGCGACAATGCGCGCACCAGCGACGCGGCCATGCCTTCTTCCGCATTCGGGCAGACTGTTACTTCACATCCTGCGGACCGGAGGCTTTCGCCAAGCGCGTCGTTACCGGCTCGGACGACCGAAAGAACGGAAGGGATTGCTTCGAGCAGGTTCTTCGCCGATGCGACAGCGACTTCCCGGCCGTCCGGCAATCGCTGCAAAAGCTTGTTCTGCACGCCGGCAGGATCGAAGCGCGCGCCCCGGCCGGCGGCAAGCAGGATGCCGACGACAGTATCAGGCGAGGCTTTGGGCTGCATCCTTGATCGCCGTGCGCATGCGCTGATAGGTGCCGCAGCGGCAGATGTTGCCACTCATCGCTGCGTCGATATCGGCATCCGTCGGCGCCTTGTTGGTGCGCAGCAGGGCGGTAGCAGCCATCACTTGACCGCTCTGGCAGTAGCCGCATTGCGGCACGTCGTGCTTGATCCAAGCGTTCTGCACCGCCTTGCCGACACGGTCCGCTTCCATGGCCTCGATGGTGGTGATTTTCTTTCCGGCGACGCTGCCGATCGGCGTGATGCAGGCGCGGATCGGCTGGCCGTCGAGATGCACCGTGCACGCTCCGCACAAGGCCGCGCCGCAGCCGAACTTGGTGCCGGTCATGCCGAGGTTGTCCCGCAGCGCCCAGAGCACCGGGGTGGAGGGGTCCGCATCGACCTGGACATCGCGGCCGTTGATGTGGAGTGTGAGCATGTTCGTTTTCCTGTTATGCGTTGATGTTCACCACTAATCTGCCGCGTACCTTTCCGTCGAGGAGGTCGCGGGCCCGGACCAAGGCGTCGTTGAGCGATATTTCCTGGATGATCCTGTCGAGCTTGGCAGCATCCAGGTCACGCGCGAGTCGCTGCCAGGCATCCATCCGGCGCGCTTTCGGCGCCATCACGCTGTCGATACCGATCAGCTTCACGCCGCGCAGGATGAAGGGGGCAACCGTCGTCGCCAGGTCCATGCCTTGCGCGAGCCCGCAAGCCGCCACCGTTCCGCCGTAGCGCGTCTGCGCAAGTGCGTTGGCCAGGGTATGCGAACCGACGGAGTCGACGACGCCGGCCCAGCGCTCCTTCTGCAAGGGCTTGCCGGCAGAGGAGAGTTCAGCCCGGTCGATGATTTCCGCAGCGCCCAGCGCCTTGAGGTAATCGGCTTCGGCAAGTTTGCCGGTCGATGCCACGACCCGGTAGCCCCAGGCGGAAAGGATGGAGACCGCGACGCTGCCGACGCCACCGGATGCACCCGTGACGAGAATATCGCCGCTGTCCTTGGTCACGCCCTGCTCCTGCAGCGCCATCGCGCACAGCATCGCGGTGTAGCCGGCGGTGCCGATGGCCATGGCCGTCTTCGCGGTCATGCCCTGCGGCATGGGAACCAGCCAGTCGCCTTTCAGTTTTGCGCGTTGAGCCAGGCATCCCATGTGCACTTCGCCCACGCCCCAACCATTGAGGATGAATGCATCCCCGGCCTTCCAGTCCGGATGGGAGGAAGCGATCACCTCTCCCGCCCCGTCGATGCCGGGCACCATCGGCCACTTGCGCACGACTGGCGACTTGCCGGTGATCGCCAGGGCATCCTTGAAATTGATCGTCGAGTAATCGACGCGCACCGTGACATCGCCATCGGCCGGCAGTTGGGAATCCTCCAGCTGCGTCAGCTTGGCATCGGTCGTGCCGTCCTCTTTCTTGTTGAGCAGAATTGCATTGAACATCGCGCGTCTCCGTTATGGGCTGAGCCAATCATTGTAGCGAGTTGCGAATATTTGATTCTGATACAAAAAATGGCGCGCCTCTTGCGAGTGCGCGCCATTCGAAGGATTCCTCTATTGCTGGTGGAGCGTTCTTATTGCTTGATGGAAGCAAGCTTGGCCTCGAGCGCCTTTTGGTCGACCGCGCCGGGGATGCGCGTGCCGTCCGCGAAGAAGACAGTCGGTGTGCCGGTGACTTTCATCTTCTGGCCGAGGGCGAGGATCTTGTCATTCGGTGCCGTGCAATTGGCCGGCGCCGTCTCGGGCTGCTTGCCTTTCAGCATCCAATCGTCCCATGCCTTGTTGCGGTCGGACGAGCACCAGACATTGCGGGACTTGACGGCGGAATCCTCGGACAGGATGTTGTACATGAAGGTATAGACAGTGACGTTGTCCATCTCGTTGAGCGTCTGGCGGAAGCGCTTGCAGTAGCCGCAGTTCGGGTCCTCGAACACGGCAATCACGCGCTTGCCATTGCCCTTCACCATTTTCAGCGCAGAATCAAACGGCAAGTCAGCGAACTTGATCTTGTTGATTTCATCCAGGCGTGCCTTGGTGTGGTCCTGGAAGGTCTTGGTGTCGACGATGCGGCCGATGAACAGGTACTCGCCCTTGGCGTCCGTGTAAAAGATATCACCGGCGACACGCACCTCGTACAGGCCGCCATAGGGCGTCTTCGTGATCGATTCAATCTTGGCGCCGTCGCCCAGGCGCGGCTCGATTGCCTTCTTGATCGCCGCTTCCTGCGCGCTTTGCGCGAACGCGAAGCTGCCGGCGAAGCTGAATGCAGCGAACGCCGCGAGTTTGTTCAATTTGATCATGTATGGGGGTATCCCTTCGCTATGTCTAAAACCGTTTTCCCATGGCGTGGGAAATGAGTGCCCGCTTTATGACAGGCAATTTATTGACAAAGTTCAAGCCGAGGTTGCGCACGACGCGAACCGGTTCAAAATCCGTGGAGAACAGCCGCTCGAGACCATCCGTGGCGAGCTGCATCAGGAAAACGTCCTCCTTGCGCGCCCGTGCGTAACGGCCCAGCACACGCTCGTCGCCGCAGTCGCGATGCGGCTCGCGTTCGGACACTGCTTTCAGCAGCGCTTCAACATCGGCAAAGCCGAGGTTCATGCCATGGCCGGCCAGCGGATGCACGACGTGCGCCGCGTCGCCGACAAGGGCGACGCGTGGCGCAATCATCGAATGCGGCCGCATGAGACTCAAGGGGAATGCCTTCACCATTTCCGGTTGCACCGGACGCAGTTGCCCGAGCGGCTCGTTTGCATAGACCGCCAGCCGCTCGGCAACATGACCAAGGGATTCGCCAAGCAGGGTTTGCGCGAGCGCCTCCGGTGCCGACCAGACCAGCGAGACGCGCTGACCGGGAAGCGGCAGCAACGCCACGATGCCTTCTGAGGCAGTAAACCACTGGAAGGCCGTGCCGTGATGCGGCTTGTCGCATTCGAAATTGGTCACGATCGCGCGCTGGCCGTAGGAGCGGTAATCAATGCCGATATCGCACTGCCCCCGCACCCAGGACTGGGCGCCGTCGGCGCCGACGACGAGGGCTGACTCGATTACATCGCCGCTATACAGTCGCACGCGTGCCGCCTGAAGGTCGGTGCGCAGTTCGACGGCGCGCCCCGTCACCACGCGCAGGTTGGGCGCGAACTTGAGTGCGGCATCGAGCGCCGTAGACAGATTGCTGTCCTCGACGATCCACGCCAGCGCACCGGTGCGCGCGCCGTAGGCGTCGAAAACCAGCTGGCCCGCTTGCGCGCCGTCGCCCTTGACGTCCATCGCATCGACCGGGGCGACGCGGGATGCATCGAGCGCCTGCCAGACTTTCAGCGAAGTCAGCAGGTCGTGGGCGATGTGGTTGAGCGCATAGACACGCACATCCCAACCGCCCGGCGGCACGTCGCTTGCCCTGCCTTCCGGCGGACTCAGCAGGGTGACGGACAAGCCCGCCTGCGCAAAACCGAGCGCCGTAGCCTTGCCGACCGCACCGTTACCGATAACACAGATATTGCTTTGGAAATGCATGAAGCAGGCACTCGCAATGGGAAAAATCAGTAGATTCGCGAGTCATTATAGCTGTTCAAAAATATCCCGGTTGCAAATAGGTCTTGCATATTCCAACAGCCTTGCTATAATTGCGCGCCTTGGCCTGGTAGCTCAGTTGGTAGAGCAGAGGAT
>CBIHRW010000100.1:0-15819 GCA_966212545.1 uncultured Noviherbaspirillum sp. | reverse complement strand
TAACGTTTACCCCGCAAAGCGCGTTTACATGCGGTCGAATTTCAACAGCCTGTTAAGCCAGCTTTTTCTGCGCGTCCGTGATCGTCCAGAGGAAGATTTTCCGTTCATCCACGGTTTCGGTCCGCTCCGGCGGCCACTCCGGGCCCATATCCCACAGATGCGAAATCACGCGCGTGCCCACCTTCAGCTGCCGCCACAGGATAGGCCGCAGCTTGCGATTCACGTGCGGCCAAAGGAACAGCGTGACGACTGTCGCGTCCGCGAAGTCAGACGTATACAGGTCGCCGACGCGAAACATCACCTTGTCCTCGACGCCTGCCCGTTTGGCATTGGCTTGGGCCTCGTTGATGCGCTGCGGGTCGATGTCGATGCCGACGCTGCGCGCGCCACGGTTCCGGGCGGCGGCGATGACGATGCGGCCGTCGCCGCAGCCGAGGTCGTACAGCAGGTCTTCCGCTCCCACCTGCGCCATCTCGAGCATCTTGTCGACCACGGCCGGTGGCGACGGGTCGTATGGCACGTCAAGCCGGCGGGGAGGCAGGATCTGCGCGAACGAAGACCAGCCGGGAAGCGCGCCCGCTAATGCGGCTACGGCGACGCCCAGCATGCGCCTCCGCTCCCTGAATCGCGTGTTGCCATGATGATGTCCGCGCATATACGGTCCAGTCCCCAGATCGCCGGCAAGCACCAGCCGGGGCTGTTCGCCTGCATCGAACCCGCAACAGTCCTGCGTAGCCTGCGTCATATGCCGCTCCCCCCCCCAACTTTCCCATTCCTTCTCCCGTTTTCTGGAGTTTTTTCTATTGGGCGGCCGACAGCGGCGATTAGTTCCGGTCCTGCCGGTTCCCCGGCATCGTCAATGTTCCTGTTCCCTCCGATCCGCGCTCCGTTCGTCCGGAGCCCGCATCAATACGAGATGGCGTTCCAGACCATTTTGATCTGAATCAAGCAACGCAAATTTCCTGTCCCATACGGTCCTTGCACGGCCAGCCATTGCTGAATGGCCCCGACATGCGCCATAGGTGCATGAACATGCAAATTCGATTGGACAGTTGGTCAGGATGCCGGCACCGCGTTGTGCCTGTCTCAGGCAAGCAGGACGCGATCAAGGCTACCGGTCGAACCAGAGCGTTCCTTCACGCGGATAGCAGATGGAACGAACGTGTTCACCCGGGAATGTGCCGCAATGCTGTTCCCGTTGGGGGTATAAAGGTTGCAGCGTTAACCGCAGTCGCGAGTGCTGCGGACGCCCCTGGTAACGGAGGGTTTCCGGGATATGCCATCCCGGATTCGGGGGGGCCAGGGCAGTGCCGTCAGCTGACTCAATGACGTTGCCGCCGCTCGACAGCACGCCACTCGCGGCAAAATCTGACTCGATGACCGAAGCGGAAACAGATCCCCAAACCGCTGCGAATGCAAAGGCAGCGAGGCGAACGCTGTTCATACCTCCCCTTATGTATCCCGATGATGGAAAAATTGCGTGTCGCATGCCGACCAGGCAGAAGCTTGAAATGCCGATGAGTTGCCTGCAAGCATGCCTCATGCCAAGGGACATAAGAGATTGTTTCCATTCGGATTTTGATTGTTCTCCTGCTCAATTTCCCGCGGCAAGTCCGGAACTGTAAAATCGTGCGACACGCAGCGTGGCTCCAGGGCACGGACTTGATGGAACCGATGGACAGAACAGGTCGTGCCTCCCGGCCGACACACGACGTTGTCGAGAATGTTTACATAGCGCTTCGGTCTGCGCTTGTGCGGCGGCGGCAAGCGTGAGTGTGGCAGCCGCAAGCAGTATTTGTTTGTGCATGATGTCCCGCCTTTTGGTTTGAATCCAGGTCAATTGCGCCGGATAAGGAAGCCTGTATCCAGCTCGTCCAGGCGATTGATGCCGAGCATCGCCATGTTTCTGTCCACCTCATCGCGCAGGAGCTGGATGGCGCGCGTGACGCCTGCCGGCCCTGCCGCCGCTGCCGCGTACATGAAAGGCCGGCCGGCGAAAACCGCCTTCGCCCCAAGCGCCAGCGCTTTCAGCACATCTGTCCCGCGCCGCACTCCGCCATCGATCATCACGGGATAATCGCCCACGCCATCCAAAATGCAAGGCAGCGCCCGCAGCGCCGACATTGCGCCGTCGAGCTGCCGGCCGCCATGGTTTGACACGATGATTCCGTCAGCGCCGACCTGCCGCGCGCGCAATGCGTCGCCGAGATGAAGGATGCCCTTGAGGATCATCGGGCCGCCCCATTGTTTGCGGATGCGTGCAATGTGGCTCCAGTTCAGGTGCTCGCGCCCCGTGGTGTCCCGGATTGCTGTGCGAGAGAGGATGGGGGCGCCGCGTGTAGCGAATGAATTCTCGAAGTACGGCATCCCCGTCGTCAGCAGGGTGCGCGCCAGTGTGCCGAACAGCCAGCGTGGGCGCACCAGTCCATCCCAGGCAAGGCGCAGGCTCGGGCGCAGCGGGGTCGAGAATCCCGAGCGGATATTGTTTTCCCGATTGGCCCAGACGGGGATGTCAACGGTGATGACCAGCGTCTCGAAACCGGCGCGCCCAATACGGTCAATCAAGCCGTCAATGCGCGCCTCGTCCGCCGGCAGGTAGGCCTGAAACCAGGTGCCGGGCGCATGTGCCGCCACCTCCTCCATCGGAATCAGCGACGTGCCGCTCATGATCGCCGGAATATTGGCGGCCTTTGCCGCCTCCGCCAGCACAATGTCCCCGCGATAGGCTGACAGCGCGCTAATCCCTACCGGGGCAATGCCGAACGGCGAAGCGTACGTCCTGCCGAAGAGGGTCGTTTCCTGGGAGCGGTGCGACACGTCGACCAGAACCTTGGGCTGGAACAGATACTCATCGAATGCCGTGCGGTTGTCGTCCAGGGACCGATTGTCTTCCGCCGCGCCTGAAATGTAGCCGAACAACGGGCGCGGCAGGCAGCGCCGTGCCGCCTCCTCGAAGTCATCCAGCGACAGCATTGCGGCGACGCGCCTCGGCACTGCCGGCCCCCTCTCCAGACGCGATTTCGGCTGCGCCGCTGCGGCGCTTGCGCCTGCCATTCTTTGTACGGACGTGCTCATGTATTCTCTCCAGCTTGTGTCATGGAGAGCACTTTAGGCGGAACGCATGTTCAATAAAAGCGAATTTACGGTAACATAAAATTCCACTTTTTTGAAACGACTTCGCCATGACACTAAAACAGCTGGAAGCCTTCTATTGGGCAGCGACCTGCGCCAGTTTCGCCATGGCGGCGGAGCGGCTGCACGTCTCGACCTCCTCGCTGTCGAAGCGCCTGGCAGAACTGGAAGATGCGCTGGGTGCACAGCTATTCGACCGGAGCGGCCACAAGGCAGTGCTGACCGAAGCCGGGGAGCGCCTGCTGCCGCAGGCAAGCGCCCTGCTGCTGGCGGCGGACGAGACGCGCAGATCGGTGCAACAGGATACCCGCATTACCGGCCGCTGCCTGCTTGGGGTCGGCGAACTGAGCGCCCTCACCTGGCTGCCGCAGCTCGCGAGCTACGCCGGCAAGCGTTATCCGGATTTGCGGCTGGAGCCGCATGTGGATATCGGCATCGCATTGGATGAGCGCCTGCGCAACGGCGAGCTCGATTGCGCCGTGATCGCGGGACGATCATCGCACGCATCGATTTCATCGCAGACCATTGGGCAGGCGCACTTCGTTTGGACGGCATCGCCTGCGCTGGTCGGCAAGACAACACAATTGACGGCGCAGATGCTGCGCGACTATCCGCTCGTGACACTGCCGCCCGGCGCCGGAACAAGCCGCATCCTGGATGAATGGCTCATGACCAACGATATCGACGCATCGCGGCGCCTGAGCTGCAACAGCTGGGGCGCGATCGCCGGCCTGCTGATCGAGGGGACGGGTGTCGGCTTTCTTCCCGAAGGCTGGGCAAAGTCGCTGGCGCGGCGCCGCGACCTGCGCGTCCTGGCCGCAACGCCCGCCCTGTCGCCCCTGACCTATACCTTTCAGAAACGGCGCAATGATGAGCGCCCCTTGCTGGCGGCGATGCTGGCGGCGGTACGGGCGAGTGTGGATTTCACGCGTCCGCCGCGGTTGCTGTAGGCGTTGTCAGGCGTTGACGGTCGCGCGCTTGATGATGGACGCGCAATCCACGCCGCGCGGCAGGTTGCCGTAGACCAGGCCGCTGGACTGCCCGGAGAGACGGGAAACGCAGAAGGCGTCAGCCACCGCCTGGTTCCCATGCTGCACCAGCAGCGCGCCCTGCAGGGCCAGCGCCATCTTTTCCACGATGCTGCGCGCACGGTATTCGATATCGGCCAGGTCCTTGAATTCGCCCGCCAGACGGGCAACATACTCGTCGAGATAGCGGTTCGCACCCGACGCCTGCTTCAGCTCGCCCATGAGAGTCTCCAGCGAGCCAGGTTCTCGCTGCATGGCGCGCAGCATGTCGAGGCACTGCACATTCCCGCTGCCCTCCCAGATCGAATTGACCGGCGATTCGCGGAACAGGCGGGGCATGATGCTGTCCTCCATGACACCGCTGCCACCGATGCATTCCATCGCCTCGTAGGCGTGGCCTGGGGTGCGCTTGCAGATCCAGTACTTGCCGACGGCCGTGCCGATGCGTACCAGTAGCTTTTCCGATTCGCTTTGTTCGCTGCTGTCGAGGGCGCGTGCAATGCGCATGGTCATCGTCAGCGCGGCCTCGCTTTCAATGGCGAGGTCGGCAAGCACGTTCTGCATCAGCGGCTGCTCGGCCAGCAACTTGCCGAAGGCCGCACGCTGGGAACAGTGATGCATCGCCTGCACCGCAGCCTGGCGCATGCCGGCGGCCGAGCCGATCATGCAATCGAAGCGTGTCATCGACACCATCTTCAGAATGGTCGCCACACCGCGCCCCTCGTCGCCGATCATCACGGCATAGGCGCCGCGCAGCTCGGTCTCGGACGACGCGTTGGCGACGTTGCCCATCTTGTTCTTCAGACGCTGGATCTGCAGCGGGTTCTTGCTGCCGTCCGGACGCCAGCGCGGCAGGAAGAAGCACGACAAACCGCCCGGCGCCTGCGCCAACACGAGGAAAGCATCGCACATCGGCGCCGACACGAAATACTTGTGGCCGACCAGTTCATAGGGCTGGCCGGGGCCGCCGCCGCCGAGCGGAATGGCGCGCGTCGTATTGGCGCGCACATCGGAACCGCCCTGCTTCTCGGTCATCGCCATGCCGATGGTAATGCCTTCTTTCTGCTCTGCAGGAATGTTGCGTGGATCGTAATGCCGGGCCAGGATCTTCCCCTCCCATTGCGCGGCGATATCGGGCTGCAGGCGCAACGCCGGGATGGCGGCCGAAGTCATGGTGATCGGGCAACAATGGGCGGCTTCGACCTGGCTCTGCATGTAGAACTTCGCGGCACGCGCTACTTGCGCGCCCGGATGGGGATCGGTCCAGTGCGAGGCATGCAGGCCGTGCTCGATCGAGATCTGCATCAGGCGATGGTACGCCGGGTGGAATCGCACCTCGTCGACGCGGCGGCCGTAGCGGTCGTGGGTGTGCAGTACCGGTTTGTTTTCGTTTGCCTGGAACCCCAGTTCGATCAGTTCGCGCGACCCCGTCAAGACGCCGAAGGCGCGCAAGTCGCCTTCTGCCCATTCGGCGCCCTCCCTCGCCACCGCTTCCCGCAGAGCACCGTCTGCGAGGTAGAGGTTGTAGTCCTCCAGCGCACAGGGCTGGTTTTCTACCCGGTGAGTCTCCGCAAGAAAACGGTTCTCCGTCTGCATATCGGCCATGTCTCTCTCCTGATCGTCTCGTTATACGCCTTGGCGCCGCCCGCTCCAAGATGTGAATTACAATTCATTTCATTGAAACATAGATCCCTGAGCATGTCCAGAGAGTGCCATGAAACGGACTGGACATGCTCCATCCGGAAGTGGCGCAGAGGAAGGCCGCGCGGGATGCTCACTGTCGATTATTCTCAAAAGTTTCCGCACCCGATCAAGCTCACCGCACGCTCCACGACTTCCCAAAGCTTGCTTGCCGTCACACTTTGAGCTCGGTTACACTCGGTCGGAAGCGTGAACTGAAGCTCAACGATATGGCGTACCGCCCGACCGAAAAAACCGAAGCCCGCAAGGCCGAAATGCGTCAGCGCGTACTCGACGCGTCAATGCAAATCGTATCCGCCGGCGGATTCGGGGCGTTGACCATCAGCGGCGTCGCCCGTGAAGCCGGCATTGCCACCGGTGCCGTGTACAAGCATTTCGACTCGAAAGCCCAGTTGTGCGCGGAAGTATTCCGATTGGCCACCGAAAAGGAACTGGCGGTGGTCAGGGAAAACGCGCTGGCCGAAGGTTCGCCTTCACAACGTCTGCTCAATGCGATCGAGGCCTTCGCCGCGCGCGCCATTCGCGGCCGGCGGCTGGCTTATGCCCTGATAGCAGAACCGGTGGACACATTGGTGGACGCGGAGCGCCTGCGCTATCGCGGCGCCTACGCCGACATTTTCCGCAAACTGGTGGAAGACGGCGTGAACGCGGGAGATTTTCCGGCGCAAACAGCCACCGTCTCGGCAGCAGCGCTCGTCGGCGTGATCTCCGAGGCTCTGGTCGGACCGTTGACGTGGCGGGATGGCGGCGAACCGGAGATCGAAAAGGAAGAATTGATCCGCTCGATACAGGCATTCTGCCTTCGAGCCGTCGCAGTGCATGACTTGGACGGACAAGGAAGTCGCCTCAGCAGTGCAGTGGATTGATTTGTTCCCGACGAAGAAACGTCGAGCCAGGCATGAAAAGAAAACGTCGGCCAATCGGCCGACGTTTCACAGACAGGGCAAGAAGACCTCAGGCAGACAAGTCCCTGCGATTATGCCCCGTTTTCCGGGGACCAGACCAGCAGGGAAAAGGCTGTTACTCAGGCGCTCTTGCGGCGACGCGCAGCGCCCACTGCCAGGAGACCGAGTCCGGCGAGAGCCAGCGAAGCCGGCTCCGGAACATTGTGCTCCTCCAGCGAGATGTGCAGTACGTAATCCTGACCCTGTTGCAGTGCGCTGTCGAAATAGCGGCCAACTTCAACAACGTACTCTCCTGCCGCCAACGATGCGAGCCAGTGGCTATCCCAGCTGTGCACGGAACCGGCGTCGAGGACACCGCCGTCGTCATGGCTGCCGATCCGGGTGCCAGCGGCATTGTAGAGATTCAGCCAGCTGTCCAGATCGAACATGCCGTTGTCGATATCGAACAGAACGTTGCCGCCGAAGCTGGTGAAGCGGAAGAAATCGCGCGTCGTACCGGCGTCGTCATTGCCGTTGCCGCGGATGCTGGCATGGGCCCAGGTCGTCGAGTTGGCGATAATGGCGTCGAAGTTCACCGAAAAGTAGGCATCGACCTGTTGAGCCGTCGCGAACGAATTGTTCGGTTCGACTTCAGTGACGTAGGCTGCAAGTGCCTGGGTAGTGGAAACTGCCATCACGGCAGCAACGAGGGCACGCACTAGTTTCATTCAAAGCTCCCTAATGATGTTTTAAATGGCGTCAATATTCTGGGTTTACGGCGGAACGGCCGGGAGGCTGTTATCGTTCGACCAACTTAAAGCATCATCCGTGCCAAAATTTCCGCCCAGAAAAAATTCCATTCGTTTCAATCACTTAACAAGGCAGGGCAAACGCGTCAGGTGTCGGGCACCATTGATGTGTAAAAAATTTCGACGCAGAGAAGAGTAGCTTGCCGATTGGCGACGCAAAGAAATAGAGCGTGTTGGCGAGTGTGATGGAATGCCGGGAAAACACCGTTACCGATCCTGCCCTGTGCCACCTGTCCAATGCCTTGGCCGGGGTCGAACAGACAAAACCCGCAGAGCGCCTCAGGACCTCAACCGCCGATTTGCCGGAACGGGTCGAGCGCCATATCGATGATCCGGCGCTCACGCACCACGATCTCGGCTGTCGCGGTCATACCGTAGCGGAGCGGGTACTTGGTTTCGCCCACCACGTAATAGTCCTTTTCCTTGTCGAGCGCCACCCTGCCCTCGTAGACCGGCTGTTTCGATTGCGGCGACGTCTTGGTGGCCGGTGATATGTAATCCAGCGTCCCGTTGATCACGCCATATCGTTGATAAGGGAATGCATTGAATTTCATTTTCACTCCCTGTCCGATCTTGAGGAAGGCGCGGTCGCTCTCGGCAATTTCGATGCGCAGTATGGGCCGCGCATCCTTGGGCGCGATGCCGCCGATTGGCGAGTTGGCCTGCACCTTGTCGCCGGGTTGCGTCGTTGTGACGTCGGTGATCACACCATCCACCGGCGCAAGGATGAGCAGGAAGTTGTCCTTGTCGATGTTTTCGAAGCGGATCCGGGCGGCGGCATCCGCCACCAGCCTGGCAGTCTGTACCTGGAGGCGGAGCTTTTCTTCCGCGTTGGCGATTTCCTTCGTGGCGGCTTCGTATTGCAATTGGAGCTTGGCGAATTCCTGTCCGCTGGTTTCGAGCTGCGCCCTGGCCTGCGTGTACTCCTGGGCCTGGCGCGCCGTCAGTTCGTTGACCCGCGACTGCGCCACGCGCAATGCATTCTCGGCAGCCTGCAGGGCGTTGCGCTTGCTCTCGACTTGCAACTGCGACACGCCGCCGCCGCCGGTCATCTCGAACAGGCGGGCGTACTTGTCGGATTCCAGCTTTGCGGCGTCCCGCGCGCGCCTCGCATCCTCGACATTCGTGCGTGCTTCCGCCAATTGCGCCCGCTGGCTTTCTGCCAGCCTGCTGGTTCCCTCGGCGGCACGTTTCGAGTGCTGGTGCTCTTCCAGTTCCATTGCCTGCTTCAAGGTCGCCACCCTGCGTTCCATCAGGGCTTTCCGTTCGGGAAACAACTTCCAGTCACGCTCGGCATCTTCCAGCTTCAGCTGTGCTTCGAGCGCATTCTTCGCCGCCTCGATGGCTCCGCGCGCGTTCAGGCGCGCCAGCGTGTCGCCCTTGGACACCGGCTGCCCCTCGGCGATGTAGAGATTGGCCAGTTCGCCATCGATCGGCGCATAGAAGCGCCTGACCTCCGACTCCGGCTGCAAGGCCCCCTGCGCGGTCACGATCACGTCCGCCGTGCCGATGAACGACCACAGCAGCGCCGCCACGACAAGGCCGGCCATGGCGATCACGGTCGCCTGGGTGAAGCGCCAGGGTTCCGCGGTAAGGATCGATATGCCCTCCGCGCTGTGGTCTTCCAATGCCTCGGTCAGAGGTCGCAGGCGCGCGTTAGTGCTCATTGCCCGATCCTCCCAGCAATGCAAGTTTTTCCTTGAACAGCGCGGGCTCCAGCACGAGGCGCAGGTCCTGCATCGCCTTGCGCTGCTGCTCGGCTTCCGTCACGATTTCGTCGCGCATCCTGGCCCACTGCGCGGGCGATTCCGCCCTCAGCTGCCTTGCGATCAGCAGACCCTGCTGCGCGCTCTGCCGCGCGTCCATCAAGAGTCTGGCCTGTGTGCGGAACTGATTCGAGACCCCCGACTCCAGGCGCTGCGCGCCTTCGATCGGTCCATTCTCGCGGTATTGCTTCCAGTTCGCCTGCGCGCGGTTCATCAGTTCCTGCGCCCGGGTGAGCGCCTTGTCCTTGTTGCGCTGGATGTCACCCTCGGTCGCGCGGATGAAATAGACGTCATCGTCGGGATCGAGCGATCCGTAGAATGCCAGCAGACGCTCGTCGTAATCCTTGCTGCCGCGTGCCTTCTGCAGTGCGCCGAACTGCTCGAGGATGGCCCGTCGGCGCTGGACTTGGCTGCTCACCGATTTTCCCCACGGGCCCGAACTCAGTTGCTCCATGCCCGCAAATGACACGTCCGTCTTGCCTTCGCGCCAGGCCTTGTTGGCGGCCTGGTACTGGCCGAGCAGTTCGGCGGGCGGCAATTGGTTCGCGGCGCCGAGCGCCTGGAAACGTGCCTGGAACGCCGGCGTCGAAAACTTCGCCTTTTCCAGCCGCGGCGCGAGACGAGCAAGGTTCTGCTCGCGCACCGCGCCGTCGATCTCGGTGTACAGACGCAGGTCCTGGCGTACGCTGTCCAGCCCGCCGATGCGCGGATACTTCTCGGCATATTCATTGAGGACTTGTTCGAGCGCCTCCGGCCGGTCCTGCTTCAACTCGTCGGCAATCGACGTCTTCAGCCGGTCGATGGCAGCGAGGTAAACCGCATCATCGCTCTGCAGCTTGCGCAAGTGGCTCAATGCGTCGCTATACGCCTCCTCGAACGCGGGGACATACGCGGAAATCGTGGCGAACGCCCGCTGGTGCTTCTGCGTGCCGTCGTCCCATTGCCGGAGCAACTGGCGTATCTTTTCCTCATCCATGTAGATGCGGATAGGCGCTTCGACGCCGCCCCTGCTCATCACGAAGCGCTCCAGCTCGCCCATCCATTCCAGCTCGGCGAGCAAAGGTTGCGCATGGTCGTTGTGGCGCGCGGCGTCCTTCATGCTGGCGAGGACCGCAGATGCACCATCGAAATTCCGCGCCTTCAGCATCGCGATCCAGTCCGGCAGCCGTGCCTTGAGCAGGGCTTCGGTGCCCATCGTCTTCAGCTCCGAATTGCCGGGATTGAGGGACAGGTAGCGGCTTGCCATCTCCGAGGCAGCCCCATATTCCCCGTCTGCCAGCAGATCCTTCATCTCCCGCTCCGGGGCGCTGGTCAAACGCATCACAAGCGCAATGCCGACCAGGATTGCGACACCGATTCCCAGGATGCGCATCCCGCGCTTCGATATCGCGCCCTCGCCGCCGCGGAAGGCGCCGGCAAGCTCGGAAATGAAAATTGCCGACTTGCCTCGCGGCTTGCGCTTGCCGCCATCTCGTCCCGACACTTCCTGCTGCTTTGCGGCGGCGTCGTTGACCACGTCTTCCTGCTTCTGCACGTGGTCGACGCAGAAGATGTCGAGGAAGGAATCGGGGGCCGCAACGAAGGTGGTCTTGTCCGGATTGCCGGTCGTGGTGTGGGAATGCACCACGCTCTGGATCATGGTGCTGAGCTTGGTGACCGTCGGCTCGGCCGCCAGATCCTCCGTGTGCAGGCTCACCTTGTACACGAAATGATGGCCGCCGAAGGCCAGCGTATCGCCGTCGTTCAGGGGCACCGCGTGCTCGTCCAGCCGCTTGCCGCCGACGAAGGTGCCGTTGGTACTGCCGAGATCCTCGACGAAAACCTGGCCGCCTTTCATGAAGATATGGGCATGGCGGCGGGACAAATAGTTCACCTGGTGCGGGAATTCGTCCTTGTAGCGGGCGAATGCCTCGTCCGCCTTGCTGATCAGGAAGGGAAAACTGGTGACGATGATCGGCTGCAAGCCAAGGTCGTCGCGATCGGGATTCAGCACGACCGCGACCAGCCTGCTCGCCGCGACGGCCCGCTCCTTCGGTTTGCCGAGGCGTACCGCATACGTCAGCCGTCCGCCGAAACAGATTTCGTCGTTGTCGTTGAGCTTGGTGATCTTTTGCTGCACTTCGACGCCGTTGACCTTGGTGCCGTTCTTGCTGTCCAGGTCTGCGATGTAGACTTCGCCATTCTCGGCAAAGATGCGCGCATGGCGGCGCGACAGGTCTGCGACGACCTTCGGCGGGTAATCCGAAAACGGCGGCTCCGTCCTGCCGATGGCGAACAGGCTTTCGTCAATGCGGATGTCGCCGATTTCCGGATGCGATACCGGCTTGAGCACAATGTCGTACGCCATGTCGACCGTCGTCGTCATGCGGACGGTCGCTGCACTGTCGTGCGCCACGCTGCGTCTGACGTTCATTGGTTTGCATTCCCGACGGTGACGGCGGGCCAGCCTCCTCCCAGCGCCTTGTAGAGGGTGACGGTATCCGACAGGATCTGCTGGTGGTTCGCCAGCAGCGCCAGTTCCGCTGACAGCAGGGAGCGTTCGGTCTCGAACACTTCGAGCTGCGACACGACGCCTTCCTTCATTTGCGCTTCAATCTGCGTGGCGACGGCGCGCAGGTGTTCGACCTGTTGCCGCAACTCTTCACGCTGTTTCTGGTGTGCCTCAAGATTGACCAGCGCGTTTTCGACTTCTTCGAACGCGCCCATGACCACCTTTCTATACTCCTCCTCCGCAACCTTGGTTTGCGCCTCGCTCGTCTTGACGCGCGCCTTGACGCTCGGGTCGAGGATCGGAATATTGATACTGGGCAGCAGGCCGAAAGTGAAGGACCGGAACAGGTCGGACAGTGCCGTGCTCGCGGTGCCTCCTCGTCCTGTCAGGCTGAGTGTAGGCAGCTGCGCCAGTTTTGCGGCGCCGACCAGGTCATAGGCTTGCAGCACCCGGAACTCTGCCGCAACGATGTCCGGCCGCCGCTTCAACAGCTCGGACGGCAATCCGGCCGGTACGATGGGCGGGTTGACCTTGTCGCGCAAACTCCCGGGCGGGACCTTGAATTCCCCGGCGGGCACACCGAGCAGTGTCGAGAGCGCATTGCCGGCCAGGGCCCGTGCCCGGCGCAGCTCCAGGAAGTCGTTGGTCAGGCGGTTGATCTCGGCGCGCTGCTGCAGCACGCGGGTGTTGGGCAGGAGGCCGTTCTTGTACATCGCCTCATAGATGCGGAGGATCTGCTTGTTCTTGTCCAGCGACTTCTGCTGCTGCGCCATCTGCTCGTCCAGCTGCAGGATCTGGAAATACGTCGTCGACACGGACGATGCCAGCGTCAGGTAGCCGGCGCGCCAGTCCGCTTCCGAGGCCTGATAGGCCGCCTGCTGCGCCTGCACGCCCTTCTCAACCTTGCCCCAGATATCGATGTCCCAGTTGACTTGGGTGCCGAGGTTGAAGGTCTTGTTGAACGGCTGACCGGTGCTTTGCTCGAAAATCGCACCAGCGCCGGCACTCAGGGACGGCAAGGCACCAGCGCGCGCCTCGCCGACCTGGGTATTTGCCACCTGCACGCGGGCGGCAAGAATCTTCACGTCGAAGTTGCCCGCGATTGCCCTGTTCACCAGGGTGTCGAGATACGGGTCGTTGAATTCGCGCCACCAGTCGGGCGCGATCGTCTCGGCGGCAGAGACCGGCTGCCCCTGCTGGGACCAGGACGTCTTCGCCGGCGTCTCCGGCGTCTTGTACGGCGCCATGCTCACGTCGGCGCAGCCGCATAGCACGCTTACGCACAATCCTCCGGCAAGCGAAAGCCGCAATCGTTGCCGCCCTGCCCACAGACGGCCTGATTCGGACGGTGATGAGTTCTGGAACAATGTCGATTGCATTTTTTACCGTTGAGATGTCTTGGGATGGCTCCGGCTCATGCCTCGGCCCACACACGAGCCTCGACAAAAACCCGGAACAGCCTCGGATCAAGATGCCCTGCCTGGCATTCGGAGCCGATCAGGTCCAACGCCCGCTCCACCGGTATCGCCTTCTTGTAAGGCCGGTCACCGGCGGTGAGCGCGTCATAGATATCGCAGATGGTCAGGATGCGTGTCTGCACGCTGATCTGGTGTCCGCGCAAGCCCATGGGGTAGCCGGAGCCGTCCAGCTTCTCATGGTGGCCGTGCGCGATCGAGGGGACGCCTGCCAGATCCCGCGTCCAGGGAATCAGGATCAGGAAGGAATAGGAATCCACGACGTGCGATTCGATTTCCTTCCGCTCTTCGGCGGTCAGACAGCCTTTCGGCAGGCTCAGCGCTGAAAACTCGCACTCATGCAGCAAGGGCGACGTACAGCCGTCAGCCTCGTGATAGGTGTAGTCGAGGATCCCGCTCAGGTCCGGCAACACGGTCCCATGCGAGATCGCGGGTTCGTTCGCCTGGTGGATAGCGGTCAGGAAGCGCTCCAGCCGCATGTACTCCTCCTGCAGGTAGGCTTCGATCCGTTGCTTCTCCGCGCGGAACGCGGCCATCGACAATTCCTGTTCGGCATGCCGTTCCACCAGGTCCCGATAGACCTGTCGTTCCAGGCATGTACGCGCGTACTTGAAACGCTCCTCGAGCATGCGCATTTCGAAGTGATGGAGCTTCTTTTGCTTGCGCAGCACATGCTCGCGCACGCCGACCTTGCCGAAGTCATGCAACAGTGCGGCGTAACGAATTTCGCGCAACTGGTCGTGGCTGAACACCACATGCCGCAGGTCCGGCCCGTCCGCCCTGTCCACTGCCTTGGCCAGCGCTTCCGCATAGCCGGCCACGCGGAACGAATGGCCGGCGGTCACGGGATCGCGTTCTTCAATTGCCTGCACCGAGGCGCGCACAAAACCATCGAGCAGGCGCTCGATGTCGGAATACAACTGGAAATTCTTCAGCGCAACCGCCGCCTCCGCGCATACGCCGGTCAGCATTTCCAGGTCCTGCTCCTTGAATGCATAAGGATCCGAGGAGGTATCCACCTGGATCAGGCCGAGGCACTCGCCTTCCATGACCAGCGGCACGCACATGACGCTGCGGATCGCCTGCGCGAGGATCGATTCCTGCGCGCCGAAGTGCCGGTCCGACAGCGTATCGACCGAGAGGATCGATTGCTTCTTGTTCAATACTTCTTCGATGATGGTGCGCGACATCCGCACGCGATCCGGGTCTTCCACCCGGCCATCACGCCGCCGGGCGGCGACGGGGATCGGCTGTCCGCCTTCGGCCTTTCGCAGGAGGATGAACGCGCGTTCGGCCCTCGGAAACAGTTCGAAAATAAAATTCATGATCTTTTCGATCAAAGTTTCCTGGTCGGTCACCGCTCCGAGCGCGATGCCCACCTGCGCCATTGCATGCAGCTTCTGCATCGTCTGCTGCATGTCGCCCTTCGCCGTGACGCCGCTGACCGGCTCCATGATCCGCGTCAGCTCGGACGCATCGACCACGCGCGTAATGATGGTCGGCGTGCTTTCCCGCGCCGGCACAACGAGCGAATGGAACACCATCTGCGCATTCGAAATCGTCAGTTCATCGCCGTCCTTGAGCGGATGCCAGGCGCCCGGTCTCAGCTTGTTGCCGTCGACGTAAGTCCCATTGAACGAATGCAGGTCTTCCACGAAGTAGGTGTCGCCGCGCCGCCGGATGCGCGCATGCCGGCGGCTCACCGTATGTTCGGGAATGCACAGGAATTTATCGGACGCAAGCGAATCCTGCGGGTCGCGTCCGATCACGACTTCGTCATGGATCGGAAACACCGTCGGTCGTACCGAACCGTCGCCGGTGACCTCGAGATAGGCTGTCACTGCGCCGGAGGACTCAGCCGGAGCCGCGAAGTTATGCATCTCACCTCCATATGCCGCTTACGCTACTGTGTACCATTTATCAGTATGCGCATCGGCTTTGCAAACCGCCAGCTCGAACTTTCCGCAAGCCGCATCCGCTGGTGGAGGCCCCAGAACCTGTCCGCAACAGGTCCTACTTGACGGTAATCATGATCTTCTTCGAATAGACCGGCGGGTTATGGGGAACATGCTTGTCGTCGCCCATCAGCAACTGCAAGGTATGTTTCCCCGGCGGCAGTTCGATCATGGTTTCGGTCTCGCCCGCACCGAAATGCAGATGGTTCCTGTCCGATGGGATTTCCTTGTCGGCAGGGGGAAGATCGGTATCGATCAGCAAGTGATGATGTCCCGTGTTTGGCAGCTTCACGTCCTTGGGCGCAACGCCCATCTCGCGCAGGCCGAACCATACCTTGAAGGGCTTTCCCGCAGCGATTACCTCGCCGTTGTTCGGCCATCCGATATAGAGGTAGGCATGCGGCGCCGCGGGCGTTTCACCGGCGAACGCCATCGTGCACGATAAGAGGAAAAATGCCGCAGCAGCGGATGTCCTTGCCATGACCGGTACTCCTAGAGCGGTTTGCGGGTCAGTTGAGGGGGTGCGCAGCCCCGAGAACCGGCCGAATGCTAGGCGCAGCGACGCGCCGTGGTGGTTC
>CBIHRW010000099.1:0-15998 GCA_966212545.1 uncultured Noviherbaspirillum sp. | reverse complement strand
CCGACCGGCTTCAGCCTTGCCCCTTTCGGGGGAGGCGCCCATTCCATTTCTAGCCGCCTTCCTCCGAAAGCCTTGTTTTCAGCGAACTCACGCACGGAAGTCCTGCCTAACGTTTAACGCATCTTCTTGTGCTTCCATGCTGGTGTTCAATGAAATACAAGGACTATTACCAGGCGTTGGGCGTCGATCGGACTGCTTCCGATGACGATATCAAGAAGGCGTACCGCAAGCTTGCGCACCGATATCATCCGGATGTTTCCAAGGAGCCCAAAGCCGAAGAAAAATTCAAGGAAATCGCGGAGGCCTACGCCACGCTGAAGGATCCTGAAAAGCGGCAGGAATATGACAACCTGGGCAGGCATCCGGCCGGAGCGGAGTTCAATGTGCCGCCTGAATGGCAGCAACGTTACGGCGACGGCTCGTCGGTCTTCGATGATGTGGATCTGGCCGACATCCTGAATGCGTTCAGGGGCGGCGGCCGCAGTGAGGGACGCGGGGGACGCGGGCACGGGCGGGCAAGCTTTCCTATACCCGGCGAGAACTATGAAGTGACCGTCTCCGTCCCGCTGGAAAAAATCTACAGCGGCGGCGACACCGATGTCACGGTGGAACTGCCTGAATACGACGAGCATGGCCTGCCGCACCGCGTGCCGCATACTTTCCGCGTCACCATTCCCAAAGGTGCGACGGAGGGACAGCGGCTGCGCCTGGCGGGCAAGGGCGGACCGGGCCGCAACGGCGGCAAGCCTGGCGACCTGTACATCGTTCTGCACATCGCGCCGCATCCGCTGTACCGGGTGAGCGGGCGCGACTTGTACCTTGATCTCCCTCTCGCGCCATGGGAAGGCGTGCTGGGGGCAGCGGTCGAGATCCCGACCCCGGGCGGCCCCGTCGAACTCAACATCAAGCCAGGCACGTCCTCCGGCCAGCGCCTGCGCCTGGCCCGGCGCGGGCTGCCGTCGCCGGGTGGCGGCGCCGGCGATCTGTACGCGGTGACCCGGATAGAGGTGCCCAGCAAGGTGGGCAAACGCGAACAGGAACTGTATGAGCAGCTTGCCGCCGCTTCGGACTTCAACCCGCGCAAACACTTCAAGGAAGGGGCGAAATGAAAGTCAATGCCACGGAATGGGTCTGGCTGAATGAGCAGGCCATCTGCTCGGCCCGGAATCTGGTCGAAGTGTCCGGCTTGTCGAATGAAGAGCTGGACGACCTGATAGAAAACGGCGTCATTGCACCGGTCGAAGCCAGCGCGCAGCCGATGTCATTCCCGCTCCGGTACATCGTTGTCGCGAGCACGGCGCGCAGGCTGCGCGACGACTTCGAGCTTGACCGGCATGGCATGACCCTGGCGATGACCCTGATGCATCGCATCGAAGAACTGGAAATGGAATTGAACGCGGTGCGCGCACGGCTCGGTCACCGTATGTCGAATCCGGGCTGAGCATGCATGCCGCAAGAGCATTGCTGCGAAGCGCCGGATGAATCGCTCCTGCCGTTCATTCCGGCGGCTTCGAACCCCTGTCTTCTCTTTCCCTGAACAGCCAATAGACAATCCCAAGCGCCAGAGTGGCGCCCGCCAGCGCCGCGATGGTCGCCGCGTCGGTGGAATGAATATCCAGGATGATGAACTTGCGGCTCAAGGCCAGAAGCGCGATCAAAATCACGGTCTTGACCTGCACGATGCCTTCGGCGCGCAACACGACGCGAATAATCGAGTGCTTGAACTCCAACGCGATCAGCAGCGTCATGATCATGCCGAACATTCCCTGGAACACCTCGTGATCCAGCGGATCAAGCGCTCCGCCAAGCATCAGCGGTATGAGGCGGGTCACCAGCTGCAGCAATGCGATGGCAATGACCAGGGCGATGATCAGGCTCAATACGAGCACCACGACTTGTTCGAAACGCTGGTACAGCGTCATGAATGGCCAGTTCTGACGCGTCTCTTTTTGCAGGCTGTGTGATTGACTCTGGTCTGTTGTCATTTCACCTCTCCTTTTTCTGGATTCTTGGAATCGGCGTTGGCGCAGGAGTTTGCTCCATAGAGCGGACGGCATGATCGGGCCTTCTCTTGCCGCAGAACGGTCCGGGCAGCGCAGCTGTTCGCGCCAGGATGTCAGGCCGGCGTGGCCGTGGCTTTCGGATGCACGTGTCTGCTGTTCCGCCAAGGTCGGCGGATTATTCTTGCGTGGCGCCGTAATGCGAATGGATGTGCGCCGCCCATGCCGGGTCGGTCATGTCAGGCCAATCATCTTTTTCGAATCTCGGCGCATCCTTGAGGCGATCCCTGTCCACATTGAGCATGCAGCGCTTCCTGACGATATCGAACTTCACAGTGCTCCACGGCAGTGGGAACAACAGGTCGTCCAGGCCGACGAACCCGCCGACCGATAGTATTGCGTAAACCACCTTGCCGGCGCTCATCTCCAGGATGAGCTCCTCGATGTCTCCAAAGTATTCATCGTTTGCGTCGTAAACTTTTTCTCCAAGCAGCGCTTTCGCACCCGCCAGAAGCGGGACGGCTCCCTTGCCGGCTTGTTTGTCGTACCCGCCATCGGTATCGCGATCGGGTTGATTCATGTGTTTCTCCTGCGTTGACTCAATAGCACACGGCTGAAACGGTTTTATTTCTCATGGACTTAGTCATAGAAAAGGTCTAGGTTAAAACCATCGGCGAACGCAGAGAACGGGAAGATTGCCATGTCCTACAAAACCATCCTTGTGCATGTTGATGATTCGAAGCACGTTGACAAGCGTATCGAGATTGCAGCCAATATCGCAGCAATCGACAAGGCCCATCTTGTCGGCGTGGCGATCACAGGATTGCCGGGCATGCTGTATAACACGGCCTTGTTCGATCCGGCGCCTCCCCACATGGCTGCACTGCTGGGACCGGCGCAGGAGCACGCAGCCGCAGCGCTGGTGAAATTCGAAAACCTTGCCCGGCGCTTTCCCGTCGGGTCGATCGAAACGCGCCTGATCGAAAACGAGACGGCGGAAGACGTCAGTCTGCAAGCGCGCTATAGCGACCTCGTTGTCCTGGGCCAGTACGATCCCGAAGATGCTTCGTCTTCCATGGGGCCCGATTTCGTGGAGACGGTGATCATGCATTCCGGCGTTCCGGTGCTGACGGTTCCTTACGCCAGCGCATTTTCCACCGGCGGCGACCGGGCGCTGATCGCCTGGAACGCGAGCAAGGAGGCTGCGCGGGCGGTGCATGACGCGCTTCCTTTGCTCCAGCGCGCGCGGCAGGTGGATGTGGCGGTGTTCGATCCGGAGTCCCAACCGGTTGCTTACCGCGCGGTGCCGGATAAGGACATCGTGGACTATCTTGCGCGTCACCATATCGACGCCAAGGTCACCAGGCAGAAAACCGGTGGCGACATCGACATCGGCAATGCGCTGCTGTCGCTTGCTGCCGACCTGACGTCCGACCTGCTCGTGATGGGATGCTACGGCCATTCGCGGTTCCGCGAGATCGTCTTGGGCGGCGTCACGCGCGTCATCCTCAAGTCCATGACGATACCGGTACTGATGACGCACTGAGCCGGGATTGTCTGAATTTGTCCGGCGGCGTTTGCGGGACATGATTGCTAGAACCCGCGCTGAAACAGTCGCACTCCCAGGCGCTGTGCTTCATTCCTGGGGATCGGAGTCGCCGGTTCCGCAACCTCTCCTTTGACCGGAACGCCTTGCACTTGCTCGATCGGGAGCGTCGGCTTTTCTTCCGTATACAAACTGCGTTCGCGCTCGATTTCATCTTCCGTCATCGCCGCTGCCCCAGGATCGAATCCGGACCACCCTTGGCGACGCCAGCGCGAAGAAATTTCGTCAATGTCGGTCGGACGATGGCGCGCCATGATCTCCATGGCCTGGTCGGCTTCCTGATCGTTGTCGGCGTTGGCCACCAGCACATAGCTGCCGCGCCGCACCGCCTCCAGGTAGATATCGCGATTGCCATGGTCCTGGCCGAACTGCGCGCGAAGAAATTCCGGCAAGGTCAGGCGGTTCGTAGACTGGTCATCCGACTGGTCGAGGTCTCGCAGTGCGGCTACCCGCCCGACAGCGGTGTCTTCAATCGGGGCGAGATACAATTTGTGCCGGGGAAATCCGTGGGAAAGCAGATCATGGAGCGCAACTTCCGCGAGAGAGTAGACGTCATAGACCCCTATTACCGTGTATGCCATGATGAACTCCTGTTTCGTACATTTTTCCCGTCGCCGCAGTCCGCATCGGCCGGCTTTTTTCCGATCGGACCCGCATTTCAATAAGACATCAATACCGGCACCGTCATCGATTTGAGAACGGTCCGGGTGGCGCCTCCCAGTACCATCTCGCGAAAGCGGGAGTGGCTATAGCAGCCCATCACCAGCAAATCCGAACCTTCATTGACGGCGAGCGATAGCAGCGCTTCGCCGACGTCACCCTCTGTCGATGGCGTTGTCACCTGCACGTCCGCGCCGTGGCGGGCAAGATAAGTTTTCAGGTCGGCTCCCGGAGGAATGCCGTAAAGACCGGAAGAGTCGGGCTCGGGATTGAAAATCACGGCCAGCACCTGCTTTGCGCGCTGGAGCAGAGGAAGCGCATAATGTACAGCCCGCTTCGCTTGCCGACTCGCATTCCATGCGATCAGCACGCGCTGCCCGATGTTTCCATATGCTCCGGCGTAAGGCATGATCACGGTTGGCTCGCTGCTATTCACGGCTACCTGCTCATGAAAGTCGGAATCGACGAACGCGGTTTCCTCGTCTGGATCCGGCTGGCCCAATATCAAGAGATCGCAATAGCGCCCCGGCACGCTGAGCGCCTCGATGCCATAGTCGTCGATCACACGCTTTTCAAATGATTGCACGCCCATCCGCAGCGCAATATTCTCGGCTTGCTTCAACGCGTTATCCGTACGCTGCCTCAGCAGCTCGATACTGGGCAAATCCACGGCAAGCGCGCCGTTCATGGAAACGGCTGCCATCTCATTGATGAATTTTCTTACGCCAGTCAGTCCGACGGCGATCAGGTGCGCGTTCTCGCGTGCCGCGATAGTCGCTGCCGCCTCGACGCGCGCATTCAGTTGCTTGGAATCGGTGACCTGCACCAGGATGGTCTTGTAGAACATGTCGGTATTCCTTTCTCTCGGCTGATGCCTGCTGTTTCCTGGATGAGCGTTCCGGCGTTTCAGGAGAATCCGGTATGCAACGCGACATCCAGAAACAGGCGGTCGGACATGCTTGTGGGCGAAACCGAATTGCGTGTTCGCTTCCGCGAGTGAGGCAATGCTCATGCCAAGCCTTGTTTGGGGGCAGGGGGAAAAAGCATGCCGGATGCGGGCTCCATCCGGCGGCAGAACTTGTCGGCGTTCACAACTGGCGCTCGATCGGGAGGATGCGCAGCAACTCCAGATACACTCTTTGCAGCAGGCCCACATCCGGCTCGCTTTCTTAGCGGACTTCCCGGTCGTGCTCACGCGTGATCCACACCAGATGCTGGTCGCCGCATGCTTGGTACTGTCTTCCGGTGGCAAGCTGCCCTTGATCGCCGGGCCGGCAATGACTGCAGCGGGGATAGTCCAAACAGTTGTAATCATCGGGATAACCTGCTTAGATCAAAACGGTGGTTTAGTGTGCAACCAGAAATTTCTACTTCAGGCCGGTACTAAGGCATCGCGCCGGAATAACTTGCTCGATTTTGCTGGCAGAAGCGGGCGCATTGCGGCGTTGCACGCCACTTGCAGGGGGCCGCCGAGGCTGCTCGCACTGCGGCGTGTCGCGCGCCTTGCACTGCATCCCTCTACGACCGCCAAATCGATCAATTTATTCCTGCGCGACGCCTAATTCCGGGGACGGCCACAGTGAGATGTTGACTTGGAGCTCCTGAGAAACTCGAGGGTCAATTGAGCCCACGTTCTACTGCGCGTTCCAGTTCTCCCAGAGCGCGGGATCGAAATCCAGACGACCGGGCCCATTGGCGCGCCAGTTCCCTGCGTCCTTCGTGATGCGCTCGCCGCCGACCGTGTAATTGAAGAGCGCGAGTCCCATATGTTCGCGGAGTTCGTTGCCGATCGAGACGGGGTCGTCTAATTCGTTCGACAGCGCCTCAAACCTGCTCGCCTGCCTCGCGCTGTCAAGCCCGTTCCATCCTTCGATCCACAGGTCCGCGATGTGGATGTTCCGCCAACTCGACAGTGCGTAAAGACGCATGGCGCACAGGTTCATGCCCTCGGAACGGATGTTCGAGAGCAGCATTTCGTTCACGAGTGCGTGGGGATCGGCGAGCCGGTCCGAGCCGGGATCGAGATAGTGCCTCGCGGAGTTGATGATGCACGTATTGTGAGTGTCCCTGTGCATGCGGTTGTGGATGACGTCGACGCCATCCACGCGCACCCGCTCGATGTTTCGCGGCGTCCATCCCCACTGGATCACCGGACCGTTCTCGAGTTTCCAGACCACGATGCCGTTGACCCGGCCGTCGCTCCCATAAAGTTTCAGCACGTCGTCGTTGAGATGGAAGAACATGTCGCTCATCGTGCCGTTGTCGTACATCTCAAAGCCGTCGGTTTGCCAGTACCAGCCGCCCAGCTGCTTGCCGTGGGACACATTCGCCGCGATCGTGGGCTCGCCGTGGATCACGAACGAGTGATACGGAGCATTCGCCAGGGTGATGCCATGAATCGTCATCTGCTCGAATGCAGGAGTCGCGTCGAACTCCAGCAGCTTCACGCATGTCCCATGGCAATCCGCCGTATCCGCCGCCCGACGCTGGTAGCCGTTGGCACGGTCGGCCTCGTAGACGTACTGCTCGCCGGAGAGCACGCCGAATCCGGTGATCCCCAGCATCGTCAGCTCGGGAAGCGCCGCGGGTGAAGCATGAAACTGGAACGCGCCCTTCACGTACGCCCCGGGCGCCAGATAGATCCAGCGGACGTTCGGGTGAAGATTCGCGTGAAGATTCGCGCCCATGTAGTATGTCCCTGGACGGAAGTAGATCACCTGATCAGTCACCTCGTGCAGGTTCGAGAGCAACCCTTCCTCGGGATAGTGGATAGTGTAAGAGGTCGACTGGGGATCGGGCGCCAGCCGTGCGGCGTCCCTGCCCGCCAGAATGGGCTCGGCGAAGATCATCAGGCCGTTGCGCGGCTCCGTGTGCACCGCTCGATTGCCCGCGGGCTCGGTCGTCAATGCGCCGTTCGGAGCCTCGTAGCTCGTCATCTGCTGGCTGTCGAATTCCACCGAGAAGCGGAATCCCTCCGGGACGCTCGGGACGCGTATCCGCACGGTTCTCTCGTTCACGAGCTCCTTCTGGAAGGTGAACCGCGTCGGCCGGATCGCCACCTGGTCCGCGGAAGTGAGCGCGGGCCCGTGCACGAGCTCCACGTAGACCCACACGTCCTCGTCGTGGAGGAACGACGACCAGCTCATGGTCATTCCGGCCTTCGCCGAGAACTCGGCGCCGTCTTCGTCGGTGTAGCCCGCCTTGCCGAGCCCGCTGCGAGGAATGCTCATGTAGACGAAGGCGTCGTGCAGCTTGCCAGGCTGCGCTACCGGCGCAACACGCACTTGATACACAGTCGAGCTGCGTACGTCCCTCGGCGCGACGGCCGTTGAGGCGTTTGGCTCGCCGTTCGGATGAGACCAGGTCTGGACCTCAGCTTTGACCGCAGTAGCGGCGAGGAGCAGAAGGCCGAAGAAGATCGCCACGAGCCGGATCTTGGGCAACCTGCAAATGACGGCGCGTGAAGGCATCGGGAATCCTGAAGGAGAGCGTGCTCCAGGAACTGAAACGACGTTTTTCATGGGGGCCCTCGATTCAGGGACAGGCTCTCAGTAAATACCGCGGGACACCTGCTGCAACGAATATTCGAGCGTGAGATCGTTGAACATCACGCGATAGAAGCCGCCTTCGGGAACCGAGATCCGGATATTGGGGCCGCCGCCCGTCGTGCGCTTCGCGACGCCCGAGAAGCCCTGAGCATCGCCCCAGTCATCCTTGCTCCAGTCGTTTGAATTCGCGAACTTGAATTCGTGGTTGCCCGCCGGAATCCGCACCGCCTCCGCGATCCACGTATCGCCCTTGAGCTGCATCTCGATGTTCGGAGCCCAGTTGGTGAAGGTTCCGCCGATGTACATCGCGGGCTGGTGCCCGCCGGTGACCGCGAATGATCCCGTTACGGGAATTGCAGCGCACCACCTGCCATCGCCCGGCTGGCTCGCGACGACGTAGACGATCCCGGACTTGCCGGTCGGCTGCGCCTGGTTTCCGCTTATCTCCGCCGGTCCGAGCGCGACTTCGAACTGCACGGGCAGCCCGGAGGTCGCGGTCGCCGACAGCGTGGGGCCGGGGTTCCCGTAGACGACGTCCGCGATTGCGTCGAGCTTGATGGATTGCGCGGTGCAGGTCGTGCTCGCGCCCTGTGTGAGCCGCAGGATCATGCTCGCGTGCGGCGCGAGCTCCACGGAGATGGCGCTCATTGCGGGGAGCGGCGCGTGCTGCCACATGTCCCTGACGGCCGCCCCTCCCTGGACGCCCGCGTCGGCGAACGAAAGCGACCGCGTCCTGGGAGTCGATTCGCGGTTGAAGAGTCCGACGATCACGTCGCCGTTCGACATCCGCCCCGTCCAGATCTGGCTGGCCTCGTTGGTCGGATCGTTCGAGCGCGGCTTGCCGACGAACCCGTCCGCGTTCAGCGCGAGCATCTCCTCGTTCTGATAGACCCAGAGGTCGTCGCCAATCGTGTCGTGCCGGTCGGCGACCGCGATGGGCCCTCCCGCGATCAGATTCATGGAGATGACGGTGCGCCGCTCGACGTCCGTCGAGAACGTATTCATCCGAAGGAAATCGCCATCGAGGCGCACCTGTTCGCGGCCCGACAGATAGGACCAGTAGGTGAAGCCGTCGGCGGCGTTCGCCCACTGTGACCAGTCTGGGAAACGGTGCCCGCGGTCCTTGTCGCTGAACTTCCACCATTCGCCGTAATCGACGTCCTCGTTGATGCGGAAACTGTGGGCGTACTGGCGCTCGAGCTCGGCTTCTTTGTAGAGATGCGGCATCGCGAAGCTGAGATACACGCCATACTGGTCGGCCGCCTGGCGCATCCAGCGCAGAGCCGTCGCGTAATGGTCGCGAGGCCGGTCGGGCCCTACCCGGCCGAGATAGTGGTCGAACCCGTTTTCGTACCAGGAGAGGAAGTCGACCCGCAGGTGATCGATGCCCATGTTCGCGTAGTACGCGATGTATCCCTTCACGTACTGCTCGGCCCCCGGCCGATCGACGTGTACCCATTTGAACACGGACTGTTCGGACGGATCGATGAGACTGCTGACGGGAATGTCGGTCCCGACGATCTTCGTCTGCGTATCCGTTGGAGGGACGTGCACGGTCAGCGGGTTCTCGTACATGCCGAGCCGCATGCCCCGGGAACGCAGGTGCTGGGACCACCAGGCGTAGTCGTGCACCCAATGCTGCGAGTGCGAAGCGCGGTAGCCGTTCTCGTTGAGCCTGAGCGTGTCGCCCCAGCCGTCTACCGCCACCATGTCGTAGCCATACGGCTTGAGGTTCGCCTCGACCCAGTCGATGTTCGCCTGAAACTCGGATTCCGGGATGTAATTCTCCGCGTTCGTGTTGGGATTGAGCGGCGTGCTGTTTTCCTCCTGCTGCTGCCGCACGATGTGGTACTCGTACACGCTCCAGTAGAGCGGCGGCGCGGACGGATCAGCGCGCTCTGCTGCGCCTCCGCCTCCTGCGTAAGACCCAAGGCTCAGAACGGCAACGCAGGCGATCAGGAATCGATTCAAATAAGTATTCATGGTTCGGTCTGCCAAGGAAAGAAACAGTACGCCCCCCGACCGGTGGCATCGCTAGCGACGCCGTCGGGCGAGGGGTTTTCTTGCCTGCCTGGCCTGGGTCGCCTACTGCTGACGCTGAACCACGATCGTGCGTCCGGCAATGGCCTCCAGAGCGATCGTGAGGCGGCCCGTATCAGACACCGTGCCGGCACTCTGGCCCGAGATGACATCGACGGTTCCCACTCCCGCGAGCGTCGCGGCCGGGATGCCCGGCGGAGTCTGGGTGAGATCCACGTCGACACTCGTCGCCCCGCGTCCGTAGTTGAGCGCGGTGACCGCGAGATTCTGCGAATCAGGGAGCGTCATGACGAGGACGGCGACGCCGGGATCGTTGACGGGCGGAACGGCATTCATCGTGGCTTCGGAGATGCGGTGCTGCTGGCGCGCCGCGAGCATCGTCTTCAGCCGGCTCGCGAACGAGTTGGGGTCCTGGAGCTGCTGGGACAGCGGCCCGTAGAGCGCCTTGGCCTCCGGCAGCCCGGCCACCGCCGTGGTCGTCTTGGGGCTCGCGTCCATCAGGTCCACACCGCCGCGGTTGAGCCAGCGCCAGTCGCCGCCTGCGGTCAGCTCGGCGGGAATACTCGCCTCCGGGATTGGCAGCGCCCCGACGACGTCCCAGGAGGAGAGGGCGAACACGCCCGGAATCATGGCATTGGCGTGCGCGACCAGCAGATGCCCGCGCCGGACGGTCTCGACCTGCTCGGGACTGGCGTTGTACGGATCGGTCACACCGAGCGCGGGAGCGATGAACCCGGCGAAGGTGGTCGCGACACCGTCCTGTTCGGGGCGATACAGCCGGTTGTAGGGCGCAGCACCCACGGTCGATCGCATGGTAGCGAGGATCTGCTCCTTCATCTGCTGGCCGTTGAGTTGGCGGCCCTCGTACTCGAAATCGCCGTGGGAGCCGAGCTCGAACAGCTGAAACGTAATCTCGTCGTGATTCTGCAGGTCGTGAACCAGCGTGTTGGACTGTACGCCCGCGTCGAGCAAGAAGTGATGCGCGAGCCGCAGCGGCAGCGCGTCCCCATTGATCAGCCCATAGAGGACCTCGGCGCGCGTGAAGAAGTCGTACGACATGTCCGGGCCGTTGGTGGCGAACTGCTTGAGCGTCTGGAGTGGTGCGGCAAACTCCTGGTACGTGAATGCGCCGAGCTTGCGGGCCGCCATCGAGATTTCGGTCGCGGACAGGTTCGCGAGCGGAGTGAGGTAGGTCGATGCCCGTTCATTGCCCTCCTGCGGTTCGAGGCCGAGGAAGGTATCGGCATCGAGACGGAGCACCGGCACCCCGCGGTCAATGAGGTTGTGGGCGAGGTCGCCGAAGTTCACGCGGCTGGCTGCATAGGATGGATCGAGCCAGTTGTACGTCGGCTGGGCCGGCTTGAAGACGTGCAGGTAGACCCAGCGCCGCGTCTGGCCGTCGACGCCGACGATCTCCGCCGACGCGCTCCAGCCGCTCCAGCTATTCGCTTCCGGATCAGCGTCCGCCGAATCGATGATGCCGGGTATGTATCCAAGCTCCTTGAGCTGCGCGGCGGCTTCGCGCGAGACGTGTGCCATGCCCCAGATGTCGTCGACCCGCGGCAGGAGTCCCCAATGCTCCTGCGCGATCTGGACCATGTTGTACAGGCCGGGATAGTCCTTGTACGCGCGCTGGGCGAGCCGGAAGTCGGGCCCGAGTCCCGAGTGCAGAGGCACGAGGTCGCTGCCGACGACCGCTTGGTTCTGTCGCGCAATCGCGACCATCTGCCGGTATTCTTCCTCGGTCCCGAGCTCGGGTGCGGTGTCGAGCCCGATGCGGTCGAAATAGCCGTCGATCGTCGGAGTGAACTCCGTGCCCCGGATTCCGCCTGCGCGTTGGGTCGGATTGGTCCGCATGAGCTTGATTCCGGTGTCGCGGGCAGCAGCCCAGAACGCCGGATCGGACCACGACTTGACGACGGAGGCGCCCTCCGGCGTGATCTCGGCGGCGGGATAGCGCAGCAGCCACGTCGAGGCAAACTGCACGAGCCCCAATGGCTCGGGCACGCCGAAGTCCTCGCGCCACTGGACCCCCATGCCGGAGACCCGGTCGGCCACCTGGTCGGCCTGGAACAGCATCGAGTTCTGTTCCAGAAACTGTATGTACTCGGGACTGTCTTGCGCGGGTGCGGGTGCGGGTGCGGGTGCGGCTGCGGGTGCGGGTGCGGCTGCGGCTGCGGGTGCGGGCGGCGGACCGCCGCTCGAGCCAACACTGTAGCCGCTCGCGACCGCGAGTACCAACGAGGCAAGAACTGAAGAAATTTTTTCCATGATTCACTCCTAAATTAAATTGACATTAACGTTGCGAGCAATGATTGCCAGCGTTGACGAGAAGGGGGCGCAAGCTTTCAGCGAAGGGAATGAAGTAGATAGCAGTTTCATGGAACCTCCAACGCCGCGCGGCCCGTCCGTAGCCAGAGGCGCTGAAGTGGCCGGAGCAGCAGAGGTAGTCGCTGCCGTTTGCACGGTGCGGCTGACGACGCGCCGACCAGAATCGGGACATTGCGCGCCGGCGCCCCCCACGCATGCGTCGTCACATCCCAGTACGACATCGACTCGGGGGTGAGCGCGATGGTGACATCCTGCGATTGGCCCGATTGCAGTGCGACCTTGGCAAAGCCGGCCAGCGGCTTGGGCGCGGTCGGCAAGGGCGTGGGCAATTTGCCGGCATATACCTGCACGATTTCGCTGCTGGCAACCTGGCCCGAGTTCGTCACGTTCACGGTGACCGACCAGTGCGCGGCGACTTGCAGGACGGACTGTTGCCAAGTTCCGGCGAAGATGAGTTGCCGCAACCGGCGATGATTGCGATTGCGGCCGTACAGGCGCTTGCTGTGATGGAACGCCGGATATCCGAGAACTTCAGCGGGGGAATACGGACCATTTCAGTCTGAGCGAATGTACGGGGGTACATAAGCCATAGCCATTGGTGAAACGAGAGTCATGCATGCGGCACCGACAGCCGTGCGTCCGGCGTCCTCTGGCGATCTTCGATCCTGGCTGTTACTGGGGCATATCGCTTGCGCCGGAACCGTCATGCAAAATTTCTATGCGAAGAACTCAGTTTAGATACGATTGGCTTGCGCGCCACCCTGAATTTGAGTGGAGCTAAAACTGTTTGATTTACCTCAAAGGGCAGCTTGGACCTTGCGCAAAACGAACGTCTGCAAAATCGTGTACCAATCTCGGCTCGTATGTTAAGCAAAAGCGCAGTTGTATTGCCGCGGCCCATCCATATGGCGCGCGATACAGCGAAATGCGGCATCGCGATGATGGATATTGCGATCGATTTTCACAACCCGATAAAGCGCGCGCGATTCGTCGAAAACCCTTCGCGTACTCCGTTGGAAAAAATGTGCTTTTCCGAACGCGAGGGTTTCACCGGTGCGCCGCAGCCACTGTTCCGAGCACGCCTCGGCGGCCGTGGCGTGCTTGCCAAGGGCGTCACAGCGCCTCAAGGACGCTCCGGGATTCGACGAAAATAATTGACCTGACATGACTGACCAATCATGGATCGCACACATCCATCCGTATTACGGCGCCCCTCAGGATTCGTCCGATTCGCCTTTGCAGCAATATCGGACCGCTGCTTCCGTTTTACCACTGGCAAAACTGCCGCCACACCATGGCCTTCTTTACCGGCATCGCGGCACGCTTCAAATCGCCTCCAGCGGACGCTTCTCGGTCGGTGGCGGGAAAGCACGGTCCAGCGCGGCGAAATCGTCGCTCGAAAGCGGAATGTCCAGCGCGATGCGGTTCTGTTTGACATGCCCGGGCGAGCTGGCCTTCGGGACAGCGATGATGCGATCTTTTCGCAGCACCCAGGCCAAGGCGATCTGCGCCGGCGTGGCGGAGTATTCCGCGGCAATGCGCCGCAGTTCGTGGTCGCCCAGCAGACGGCTCTGCTCCAGTGGAGAATAAGCCATAACGGGAATGCTGCGCTGCTCGCACCAGGGCAGCAGATCATATTCGATGCCGCGCCGCATCAGGTTATAGAGCACTTGGTCGGTCGCGACGGCCGACCCGCCTGGCAAGCCGACCAATTCCTCCATATCCGCAACGTCGAAGTTGCTGACGCCCCAGTAGCGGATTTTCCCCGCGCGCACCAGTTCATCGAAAGCTTCCAGTGTCTCCGCCAGCGGTACCTGGCCGCGCCAGTGCAGCAGGTAAAGATCGATGTGATTAACGGCAAGCCGGCGCAGGCTCCGCTCGCATGCCGCAACCGTCCCACGCCGCGTTGCATTCTGGGGTAGCACTTTGGTGACGAGGATGGCGTCGTTCCTGCGTCCGAGGATTGCTTTGCCAACGAGTTCCTCGGCCGCGCCATCGCCATACATTTCGGCAGTGTCGATGACTGTCATTTCGAGGTCGAGGCCGAACCGCAGCGCGTCAATTTCGTTCTGACGGTTTTCGGGATGTTCGCCCATACCCCAAGTGCCTTGGCCGAGCACCGGCACTTCGTCGCCGGATGGGAGTTTGGTTGTGCGCATGATTGCTCCTATCGTGTTTGATCTTTCATTGATCGAAATGCGTCGATCTGTGCGCATGCAGCATGGCCCTCGACGCGGAGCCACGGCCACCGGATCGCGGGCGCGGCGGAATGATGCAAAACAATTCCCCGCAGGTTGCTTGCGGCGCGGTATCGCGCCGTGCGGCGGGTAGTCCGAATAGCGACATGATGATTTTTAACCTCGGCTGAAGAAAATGCGAAAGGAAGAAGGTGGACGAGGCATGCATCCCGGGAGATTAACGGCGTCACACTATCTCAAGCACAACCTTTCCGCGCACGTGACCGGTAAGGACCATATCGAGCGCGTCCTGTGCTTCGGTGAACGGTACGATGTCGTGAATCGCGAGCTGCAGGACGCCGTCGTCGAACATACGGGTCACCTGTGCCAGCCGGGCGCCGTCCCCGCGCACGACATAGTCGGAAATGATTTCCACCCGAGGCCGTTCCACCGATACCGCACCCGGCAGATCGACCATTTTTCCGCCATCCCTGATCGCCCACACATACTCGTTGGCGTCCTCGCCCTTGACACAGTTGAGGACCTTGTCGACCCCGCCTGGATAACGGGCAAGGATCGCCTTTGCTACATCCTCCACCTCTGTGTAGTCGATCACTGTTTCCGCGCCCAGATCGGTGAGGAAATCATGATTGCGCCGACTTGCCGTCGCCACCACCCGGGCGCCAAGGACGGACGCCATCTGCACTGCCAGGTGCCCGACTCCACCGGCGGCAGCGGTAATCAGCACGATGTCGTTTTCTTCCACGTGGAGCAGGTCGTTCAAGGCTTCATGGGCAGTCAGGCCCACGATCGGCACCCCTCCTGTCTCTACGGGAGAGATCGACGTCGGCACGCGCGCGACGTAGTGTTCAGGCACCAGCATGTACTCGGCCCAGGCGCCATTGTCGGCCAGCGGATAGCTGTAAGCATAGACGAGCTGGTCCTTGCTGAAGTCTTTGACACCGGGGCCTACCGAATCGATGGTGCCCGCTCCGGCTAGTCCGAGCACCAACGGAAACGGCCGCTCCATGTCCCATTCGCCTGTGCGCACCAGTTCATCCCAATCGCCGACTTCGGCGCTGCGCATTTTCATCAGGACATCGTGCGGCCCCGGTTTAGGAATGGGAAGGTCCTCCATGAATACGATGGGCTCGCCGTAGCCCTTGATTGCCCAGCCGCGCATTGTTTCTGTCGAAGCTCCTGTGTTGCTCATGGTTGGTCTCCTGTCAGGATTGGGTAATGCTTTCTCGAAAATGGACTCGCGGAGCGGCAGTATTTCCCTGCCGATTTCTTCGCACCTGCTGGCCACGTCGCGCTAGGCGTACTTGAAATCGGGAGTGACCCGGTCAACGTCGATACTGCGCCGCAAGTCATCATGCGGGCATAGGGCGGACGCTTCACATGCGGAGGGTTATGCAGCGAAGTGCGGGCCGGCCTCCGACATTTCAAGCACATCATGACGTGCTGGCGGAAATCGAATTAGCTTTTCTTGGCCGGCCGTTCCCGAAAGTGTTGTCCACCACGGATGTTTTCACCAAGACCTCTGTCGATATGGCGGCTAGAGCGGTTTGCGGATCAGTTAAGGGGGCGCGTTCGGTCGAGAAGGGATGCAGTGCGGGGGGGCGCCGAGCCCGCG
>CBIHRW010000098.1:0-16107 GCA_966212545.1 uncultured Noviherbaspirillum sp. | reverse complement strand
AAAAGCAGCTCGCCAAGTTCAAGGAACAAGGCAAAACCCCGCCCAAGGATTGGCAAAAGAAATACCCCGAACCCGTCGCGCCCGATACCACTAGCCTGGCGACATTGCCGGAGGGGTGGGTGTGGGCAAGCGTGGAGCAAATCGGTGAAGTCTCCACTGGTTTTACACCGCCAACAGCAAATGCAAACTACTTTGGTGGCAATATTCCCTTCTTCAAACCAACTGATCTTGATGCAGGTTATGACGTAAAGGATTACAGAGAGTCACTGACGGAATTAGGAGCGGCACAAGGTCGGTTGCTTCCAGCACAATCTGTCCTCGTCACTTGCATCGGCGCGACCATCGGCAAGACCGGCCTCGCTCGGGTTTCTTGCACCACCAATCAGCAGATTAACGCTGTTACTGCAAGCGAAGATGGTGTATTGCCCGAATACATTTACTTCGTCATGGCAAGTGGATTTGGGCAGCGACAGATAAAAGAAAATGCATCCGCAACAACATTGCCGATTCTAAATAAGTCCAAGTTCGGGGCGCTTGTGATTCCCGTTCCATGTCGCTGTGAACAAGAGGTAGTGATTCGACGACTGGAGGCGGAAATTTCTCGGGCAGAAGAACAAGAGACCGCGATCACTCGTTCTCTTAGGCAATCCACCGCCCAACGCCAAAACATCCTGCGCGCCGCTTTCGCCGGCCAGCTCGTCCCGCAAGACCCGAACGACGAACCCGCCAGCGTGCTGCTGGACCGCATCTGCGCCGAGCGCGCCGCGCAAGCGGCGGTGAAGAAAACGCGCGGGCGCCAAGTCAAGGAGGCGGCATGAGCGAAAGCTGGGACCGTCTGGATCTGGTCACGCTGGCCGAATCGTTCGATCTGGAATGCAAGGCCGCCCAGGGCCGTGACGGGCGCGGCGAGCTGCCGGAGGACTTCTGGAAAACCTACAGCGCGATGGCCAATACCGACGGCGGGGTGATCCTGCTTGGGGTGCAGGAAAAGCCGCGCGGCATGTTCAAGGGCATCGGTCTGACCGACGTCGAGCGGGTCCGCAAGGCGCTGTGGGACAACCTGCACAACCGCAAGCAGGTCAGCATCAACCTGCTGAGCGAAGCCGACATCCACCCTGTCGAAGTGGACGGCAAGCAGGTGTTGCAGGTACGGGTGCCGCGCGCGCCACGCCAGCAACGGCCGGTGCACGTGGGCAGCAATCCGTTTGGCGGCACCTTCCTGCGCCGTCACGAGGGCGACTACCTCGCCGATGATGAAACCGTGCGGCGCATGACGGCCGAGCGGATTGAAGATTCGCGCGACGAGTGGGTGCTCAAGGGCTTTGACTTTGGCGATCTGGACCTGGACTCGGTGGCGGCCTACCGCAACCGTTTTGCCGCCGTGAAGCCCGGCCATGTCTGGAGCGACCTGCCTTTGCCGGAGTTTCTGGAGCGCATAGGCGCCTTCGGCAAGAACCGCGAGGAAGGCTACAGCGGCCTGCGGCTGGCTGGTCTGCTGATGTTCGGCCGCGCCGAGGTGATCCGCGACGCTCTGCCGCACTACATGGTGGACTACCAGGAGCGGCCCGAGGCGAGGACCGAGAAGCGCTGGGTGGACCGGCTGGTGCCCGATGGCACGTGGTCGGGCAATGTGTATGACTTCTTCCGCCGCGTATACCAGAAGCTCACGGCGGATCTGAAGGTGCCTTTTCAATTGCAGGACGGCCAGCGGGTGGACGATACGCCGGTGCACGAGGCACTGCGCGAGGCACTGGCTAACACGTTGATCCACGCCGATTACTCGGGGCGGGTGTCGGTGCTGGTGGTCAAGCGGCCGGACATGTTCGGTTTTCGCAATCCGGGGCGCATGCGCATCCCGCCGGAACTTGCGATCCATGGGGGCAACAGCGACTGCCGCAACCGCCGGCTACAGACCATGTTCCAGCTGGTGGGCTATGGTGACCATGCAGGCTCGGGGTTGCCCAAGATCTATACCAACTGGGCGGGCCAGCATTGGCGCAGCCCGGTGCTGCATGAATTGCCGGAGCCGGAGCAGACGCTGATGGAGCTGCGCATGAGCAGCCTGGTACCTGAGCCTGCGGTGGCAGACCTGAAGGCACATCTGGGCGAGCGTTTCACGCGCCTTTCGGAAACGGCACGACTGGCCTTGATCACCGCCCATGTGGAAGGCGCCGTCAGCCATGACCGGCTCAAACAGATTTGCACCGATCACCCGGCCGACCTGACCAAGATGCTGGGCAGTCTGGTGCGCGATGGTCTGCTGGTGTCGAACGGCGCCGGGCGGGGCATGGTCTATTTCCTGCCTTGGCAGCAACGTTTGGCCGGCACGCTCTTCGACATGGTCGCAGCGGAGAAATCGGATGCCAAACCACCGGAGCTAAGTCCCAAACCACCGGAGCTGGATACCAAACCACCGGAGCTGGACGCCAAACCACCGGAGCCAAGCCCACCCGCGCAGGCTGAGGGGGGCATTCATCTTGACTGGGAAGCAATGCCGGAGGCGCTTCAGAGGCGTCTGACCCAGTTGGCACAACCCGTGTCCGAATCTGGCCGCGTGCCTTCCACGGTGCTGCGGGAAACCCTTTTGGCATTGTGCGAAGGGCAGTTCCTGGGTTTGCGCGTGCTGGCGCATGTGCTTCAACGTGACCCGGATGACCTGCGCAAGCGAACGCTGTCGCTCATGGTCAAGGAAGGCGTGCTGCGCACCGCCTATCCCGCTCTGAAAGACCCGCGGCAGGCCTACACCACCTCGACCCAAGCGGTAGCAAACAAGACATGAACACCTCCACGCTCATCCAGAAAGTCTGGAACTTCTGCCACACACTGCGCGATGACGGCGTCAGCTATGGCGACTACCTCGAACAGCTCACCTACCTGCTGTTCCTGAAGATGGCGCACGAATATGCGCAGGAACCCTACAACCGCGACACCCGCATCCCCAAGGGCTACGACTGGCGAAGCCTGCGCGCCAAAACCGGCGAAGCGCTGGAGGCGCATTACCTGGCGACCCTGCACAAGCTGGGCAGCGAGCCTGGCATGCTGGGGGCGATCTTCTTCAAGGCGCAGAACAAGATACAGGACCCGGCCAAGCTCTCGCGGCTGGTGCAGATGATCGACGAGCAGAGCTGGGTGGGCATGGATGCCGACACCAAGGGCGATCTGTACGAAGGCCTGCTGCAGAAGAACGCCGAAGATACCAAGAGCGGCGCGGGCCAGTACTTCACGCCGCGTGCGCTGATCCAGGCGATGGTGGAATGCGTGCGGCCTGAGCCGGGCAAGACCATCGCTGACCCCGCATGCGGTACCGGCGGTTTTTTTCTCGGCGCCTACAATTGGCTGACCCGTCCAGGCGCAAAACTGGACAAGCGGCAAAAAGAGTTCCTGCGCGACAAAACCTTCCACGGCAATGAGATCGTGCCTAATACGCGCCGCCTGTGCCTGATGAACCTGTTCCTGCATAACATCGGCGAGCTCGACGGTGAGCCTTCTGTGGAGCGTTCGGACGCGCTGATTGCCGAGCCCAGGCGCAAAGTGGATTACGTGCTGGCCAACCCGCCCTTCGGCAAGAAGAGCAGCATGACCATCACCAACGAGGAGGGCGAGGAAGATCGCGACGCGCTGACCTACGAGCGCCAGGATTTCTGGGAAACCACCTCGAACAAGCAGCTGAACTTCCTCCAGCACATCGTGAGCATGCTGAAGGTGGACGGCAAGGCCGCCGTGGTGCTGCCCGACAACGTGCTGTTCGAAGGCGGCGCAGGCGAGAAGATCCGGCGCAAGCTGCTGGAGACCTGTGATGTGCACACCATCCTGCGCCTGCCCACAGGCATTTTTTACGCGCAGGGGGTGAAGGCGAATGTTGTGTTCTTCGATAACGCGCCCAAGGATGGCCGGGTACATACCAAGGGCGTGTGGTTTTACGACCTGCGCACCAACAAGCACTTCACCCTGAAGACGCGCACGCTCAAGCTGGACGACTTGCAGGAATTCATCACCTGCTACCGCCCGGATAACCGGCACGAGCGGCAGGAAACCGAGCGCTTCAAGTGTTACCGCTATGAGGACCTCATCGCCCGCGACAAGGCCAGCCTGGATATCTTCTGGCTGAAGGACGACAGCCTCGATAATCTCGACGACTTGCCTCCGCCGGATGTGCTGCAGCAGGAGATCATCGAGCATCTCGAAGCGGCCTTGGCCGCGTTTCGAGATGTGGCAGCCGCATTGCCAAGGACATCGAACTGACATTGTGACCAAGCGGATGATTGCATCCGCTTGAGTGTGGCGCCGATATCCCGGTCTTTTTGTTGCAGACGCACATCACCCGAGCTGTATTAACATTGCAATGCGATTGCGTCCGTCAATCGCATGCAACCGCGGCAAGATCGTCTCCATGCCGGCAATGAAAGGAACAAGCACCCAATGAGTGAACAGACCACCTCCGCGTCCTGGGTCAGGGGGATCGTGGAACGCCTCAAGAGCGCCGGTCTGGATGTGCACTCATTGTTCGCCGAAGCGCAGCTCGACCTTGACGCGCTCCACCATCCCGACACCCGCTACGCCACCGAAAAGATCAGCCTGCTGTGGGAGCTGGCCGCTGCCCGTTCCGGCGATCCGGTCATCGGCCTGTCGGTACCGGACATGCCGCCGCCGGCCGCGTTCGACGTGGTCGCGTACGCGATGATGACTTGCCCGAATCCGCTGGCGGGCCTGAACTTCCTGGTGCGTTACCAGCGCGTGGTCAGCGATGCGGTGACGATCACCCTTGAAGAACACGCCGACGGCTACTGGGTCGGCATCCAGCTGTACGGCGGCCGGCGCCCGGTGCCGCGCCAGCGCATCGACTTCGTGCTCACCACGCTGCTGACCTTCGCGCGCTGGATCACCGGCGTCGAGATCTATCCGATGGCCGTCGAATGCGTCCATCCGCCGCCGCCCGACCCGCAGACCTACGCCGACGTGTTCCGTTGCCCGGTGCAATTCAACGCGCAGTCGAATCGCATGCTGTTGTCCCACGACGACATCGTCCTGCCGCTGCGCACCGCCAATCCGGTGCTGGCCGAGCTGCACGACCGCTATGCCGGCGAATGCCTCGCGCGCCTGGACAAGACCAAAATCGCGATCCGTACTCGCGAATCGATCATTCGCCGCCTGCCGCAGGGCGACCCGGTGCGCGGCGACGTCGCGCGCGAACTGTGCATGAGCGAGCGCACCTTGCAGCGCCGCCTCGCGGAAGAGGGCACCTCGTTCCAGCAGATGGTGGACGACGCGCGGCGCGAGCTGGCGCAGCGCTATCTCGACCAGCCGCAGCTTGGGCTTGCTCAAGTGGCATCGCGCCTGGGCTTCACCGACCGCAGCACCTTCAGCCGCGCCTGCAAGCGCTGGTTCGACCTCACGCCGAGCGAATACAGGAGCCGGCTTCAAAGTGATCGCTAACCTCTCGTAGCAAGCCTGCAACGTTTCCGAAAGGAGCCCGCAGCGCTGCTACAATGAGCCGCTTTGCCCCCTCCGCCGCTCCGCATGTCACACGCTCCCCACCACGCCGCCCACGGCATGAACCGTCCGCAAAGCGAGGCCGTCCACTACATGGACGGGCCCTGCCTGGTGCTGGCCGGCGCCGGTTCCGGCAAGACGCGCGTGATCACGACGAAAATCGCCCACCTGATCGAACAGTGCGGCTACGAAGCCCGCAACATTGCCGCGGTCACCTTCACCAACAAGGCGGCGCTGGAAATGCAGGAACGCATCGCCAAGCTGCTGAAGGAACCGAAGCTGGCCAAACAGATCACGGTCAGCACCTTCCACTCGCTCGGTGTGCAGATCCTGCGTCGCGAAGCGAAGGAACTCGGCCTGAAGGACCGCTTCTCCATCATGGACAGCGACGACTGCTTCTCGCTCGTGCAGGACCTGGCGATGACCACGGACAAGCAGATCATCCGAAGCATCCAGACCGCGATGTCGCTGTGGAAGAATGCGCTGATCGATCCCGACACCGCGCTGAAGCAGGCCGTCACCGAGGATGAAGCGCAGGCCGCCCGCATCTACCGCAATTACGTTGCCACACTGTCGTCTTACCAGGCCGTCGACTTCGACGACCTGATCCGCCTGCCGGTCGAACTGTTCCGCAACAACGAGGACGTGCGTGACCGCTGGCAGCGCAAGCTGCGCTACCTGCTGGTGGATGAATACCAGGACACCAATACCTGCCAGTACGAGCTGGTGAAGCTGCTCGTGACCGGCCTCGGCAAGAAGCCGATGTTCACTGCAGTGGGCGACGACGACCAGGCGATCTATGCGTGGCGCGGCGCGACGCTGGAAAACCTCAAGCAGTTGCAGGTCGATTTCCCCGACCTGAAGGTGATCAAGCTCGAGCAGAACTACCGCTCCAGCACGCGCATCCTGCAGGCGGCCAACGCGGTCATCGGCAACAATCCCAAGCTGTTCGAGAAGCAGCTCTGGTCGGAACACGGCCTCGGCGATCCGGTGAAGGTCATGGCGATGCAGGATGACGAGCACGAAGCCGAGCAGGTCGCGATCATGATTTCCGCGCACAAGTTCGAGCGTCGCGCCAAGTTCTCCGACTACGCAATCCTCTATCGCGGCAACCATCAAGCACGCGTGATCGAACAGGCGCTGCGCAAGGAGCGCATCCCGTACACCATCTCCGGCGGCCAGAGCTTCTTCGACCGCGCGGAGATCAAGGACATCGTGTCCTACCTGCGCCTGGTCGCCAACGGCGACGATGATCCGGCCTTCATTCGCGCGGTGACCGCGCCCAAGCGCGGCGTCGGCCAGGCGACGCTGGAAGCGCTCGGCTCCTTCGCCGGCCAATGGCAATGTTCGCTCTTTGAAGCGGTGTTCAAGGGCGGCATCGAAGCCAAGCTCAACGACCGCCAGCTCGGCCCGCTGCGCGAGTTCTGCAACTTCATCAATGGACTCGAGGCACGCGCGTCCAAGCGCGGCGAGAGCGCCGCCGAGTTGCTCGACGAGATGATGAAGGAGATCAATTACGAGTTCTACCTGTACGACACCTTCGACGAGCGCGCGGCGCAGAGCAAGTGGCAGAACACGCTCGACTTCGTCAACTGGCTGAAGGAAAAGGGCACCGGCGGCCGCGACGGCACCGACGAGGAAAAGAGCCTGCTCGAGCTGACGCAGATGGTCGCGCTGATGACCATGCTCGAAGGGAAGGACGAAGAGCCGGATGCGGTGCGCATGTCTACCCTGCATGCGTCCAAGGGGCTGGAATATCCGCACGTCTTCCTGGTCGGCGTGGAGGAGGGCATCCTGCCGCACAAGGGAGATCCCGATGCGCCGATCGAGACGCTGGCTGCGCGCATCGAGGAAGAGCGCCGCCTGATGTATGTCGGCATCACCCGCGCACAGCGCAGCCTGCATGTCACCTGGTGCAAACGGCGCAAGCGGGCGCGCGAAAGCGTCAACTGCGAGCCGTCGCGCTTTATCAAGGAGATGAAGCTGGACGAGGGCGACGCGGTGCCGAAGGAAGAAGAGAAGCTGACGCCGCAGGACAGGCTGGCCAACCTGAAGGCGCTGTTGTCGAAGCCGAAGGTGGCTTGAACGCCGCAACAGTAGTTTGAAGCGACAGCCGCGACGATCACCGTCGGAATACGTTCCACGACCGACACGCTCGTCATCAAGCCGTCATTTCATTCCTGCACAATCCCGTCCGTCGATCTTAAATCCCCAAGGTTTGACTTTTTGCCCGCAGTCGCAAGGCGCGGGCATTTTTCATTGTTTTCCCGCTCGAGTGCATGTGCAAAAACGCGACAACGTTTGCAATGTCATCAAGTTGTCATTTCCGATCTGCACAATCCCTCCGTTGCGAGATTGCCAGGCATCAACGCGTTTCCTGTGCCGACAAAACGTGCATATCGATATGCGGCACGCCTGCATAAGTTCATGACGATATATACGTTATCTGCGGGCAAGGGACGATGCTAGAGTGCAACTCGAACAACAACCGGCAGGAACACGATTCCTGTCGTGACCACCACTTTCTGGCTCAACACTAGGGAAATCAACAATGAAAAAATCGCTACTCGCGCTCGCCGTGCTGGGTGCCTTCGCTGGCGCTGCTTCCGCACAAACCAATGTCACGATCTACGGTGTCGCCGATGCCGGTATTTCGCGTTTTGACAATGGTTCCGCCACCACCACCCGCCTCGACAGCGGCATCCAGTCCGGCAGCCGCATCGGCTTCCGCGGCACCGAGGATCTGGGCGGCGGCCTGTCGGCGATCTTCACGCTGGAAAACGGCTTCAACATCGATGACGGCACGCTCGGCCAAGGTGGCCGCCTGTTCGGCCGTCAGGCTTTCGTCGGCCTGTCCAGCACCACCGCCGGCGCGATCAAGTTCGGCCGTCAGTACAACCCGATTCGCTCCGCCGTCGAAGGCGTGGATCCGTTCGGCCTCGGCCTGGCAGGGAATGCCGCCAACGTGTTCAACGTCTACGGCGATCGCACCGACAACACCGTCAACTACACCAGCCCGAACTGGGCCGGTCTGAACGGCCAGCTCGCATACAGCTTCGGCGAAGTCGCCGGCAGCAATTCGATCGGCCGCAGCTTCGGCGCATCGCTCGGCTACACCGCCGGCCCGCTGAACCTGATCCTTGCCTACCATGACCAGAACCTGGTCGCGGCAGGCGCCGATGCCGGCAATGCCAACACCGTGTTCCTGGGCGGTACCTATGACTTCGGTATCCTCAAGCTGCACGGCGCTTACGCACGCAACGACGGCGAATCCGCCACCGGCGCAAGCACCATCGACCGCGACGAAGCAATGCTGGGCGTGAGCGCACCGCTGGGCGCTGGCCGCATCCTGGCGTCCTGGATCAATCGCAGCGACGACCTCGCTGCCAACCGCGATGCAGACCAGTACGCCATCGGCTACACCTACGACCTGTCCAAGCGCACCAACCTGTACACGTCCTACGCGCGTGTCAGCAACGACGGTGCCGCTCAGCTAGGTGGTGCATCCGCTGCTGGCCGCGATCCGTCGATCTTCAACGTCGGTATCCGTCACCGCTTCTAATTCCCGATTACGGAATGAAGAGGGCGCCCATGAGGCGCCCTTTTTCGTTAACGTGCATATCGTGCATACGAAAGCCGGTGCACGGGTAGCGTCGGCTGAACCGCTTGTCTATCTGCCCGAGCTCTTGTTCACCAGCTGTTTCTCAAATGCCGCGTCGTGTTTGCTCACGCGCGGCTTCTTCTGCGGCCCCATCTTGTTCACGAAATCCACAAACTCATCCAGTTCGTAATCCTCGCCGATCTTTTCCGGAGCGGCACCCGGCGCCGCGCGCAACAGGTAGAACAGGCCGCCGCCTGTGATTCCCATCGAATAGCGATAAGCAGGGTCGCGGGTGTTGAGGCGCGTGACCGCGTTGCTGGCTTTGGTTGATCTCGTTGCACACATGGATTGTTGAAGTTGTTCTGGAATGTTCTGGTCGCGTCACACCATTCATCTTAGTGCAGTGTGCCAGCCTCTGCATACCGGAATCCGGCAATCTTTTTTTTCAGCAAGTCCGCCATTTTCTTACTAACATGAAAGAGGCCCGCGGCGCGTGCTCGTAGTGCCATGAATCTCCCTGCGCGCATCGAGTCGAACCCCCTATCATCCAGATCGGTGGAGGAGGCATATGCATCACCATTTCCGCTCATGGCCCCTCTGCGCGGCATTCGCCCTTGCGATCCTGATTCCCGTCCCTTGCCTGGCACGGGCGCCCAGCGCAGATGAATGCAGGGAAGCAGGCGACTTCATCCGCAACGCAGCCCTTGCCCGCGATGGCGGCATGGTCGAAGCGGATTTCATCAGCCGCATTCGCGACGACATCGAAATGCTCCAGGCCTTCCCGCCCCATATGCGCTGGTTTGTACAGGACGAGGAAGACGCCGAGTTCCTGCTCGCCGCCGCTACCGACGTATTCCAGAAACCGCGGCTTCCCGCCGACCACCAGCGCGACTTTGTGCGGACCTGCCTGGGAAAAGCCGCCAGCAAGCCGAAATACTTGCTGTAAGGACGCCGCCGCAAAAGCGCGCCTTGCAGGTGCAGGCGTACAATACGCGTTCGCCTGCGCCCTGATCTGCGCCGGGCACAGTCGACCAACATTCCACGGAAACACGCATGGCAGCTCTCGACCTGACCGGCAAGCGCGTGCTTGTCACGCAAGCGGCGACCTTCATGGGGCCGTCCCTGTGCGACGTCTTTCGCGAACTCGGCGCGGAGGTGATCGCCGACGAGCGCCCGCTGGACGACCCGGTCTTGCCGCAGGCCATCGTCGATGCGGCAGGCCGCGTGGACATCCTGCTGGCCAATCTTGCGATTCCTGCGCCGACCACGCGGGCAGAGGAGGTGACGGACGACGAGTGGCGCCACGCCTTCGCGCACATGGTCGACCCCTTGCCGCGTCTCGTGCGGGCGGTGTTGCCGCAGATGGTGCAGCGCCGTTCCGGCAAGATCCTGCTGATCGGCAGCGCGTCCGCGCTGCGCGGGATCAAGCGGACCTCGACCTACTGCGCGGCGCGCGGCGCGCAACTGTCATACATCCAGGCCGTCGGCGTCGAGGCTGCGCCGCACAACGTGCAGGTCAATGCGATCGCCCAGAATTTCGTCGAGAACCCGACTTACTTCCCGCCGGAAGTGCAGGCCAATCCCGCCTTCCAGGAAAGGCTCAAGCGCGAAGTGCCGCTCGGCAGGCTCGTGTCACAGCGCGAGGACGCGATGTTCGCTGCCTACCTCTGCAGCGATGCGGCGGACTGCTTCGTCGGGCAGGTGTTCCCGGTATGCGGCGGCTGGGTTGCGAGATAAGAGATAGGAGAACAATCAATGACAACCGAAGACCGCCTGGTCGATATCGAACTCAAGATCTCTGCCCATGAAGACCTGGTGGAGACCTTGAACCGCATGGTCTACCAGCAGCAGAAAAAGATCGACGAACTCGAGACCCTGTGCACCGCGCTTGCACGCCAGCTCAAGGAAGTCCGCAATACGATGACAGAACGCGGTCCGGCCAACGAAAAGCCGCCGCACTATTAACTGAACAAAGATGATGAACGACGAAAAGGGCGACGAGCTCCGCGCCAAGATCAACGGAGAAACTTCACGCATGCCATGGAAGGCGCTGGATCGCTTCTTCGCGTCCGGTGCAGTGATCTCGGTGAGCAACGATCTCGACCTGGTCGAGGTCGCGTATTGCGTCGCCACTGACGACAAGCACGCGGTAGCGCAGTGGATGGCCGAGAATCGCGTCGGCCGCGTGACCGATGCGCAGGCAAACGCATGGACCGAAGGCGATGTGTCGCTATGGACGGTCGTGGTGAAACCCTGGATCCTGGTGCAGCAGGAAAAGGCGAAGAACACGCACTAGCAGGACACGCAGGCGCGCACTGCGATCTGTGTCCGCACGGCGCGTCAGGCCGACGTCGCCTCGCTCAGATACTTCACCACCAGCTTGCTCTGCACCAGCGACAGCGCGCTGTCACTCCCGAAGCGGAAGCCGCGCATGGCGGCCGTATTCATCAGATGCAGCACCTGCTCATGCGTAAGCTGGTTGAAATCGCCGCGCGCGTACAGTAGCTGGCGGTTCTGCTCGTCGATGCGATCAACAATTTCCTGTGGTCCCATGGTGGAATCCCTGAACTGGTCCACCGGGAACAAAGACGAAGCGCCGAGACGGTGGAAAAATCGTAAGCCTTGGAACCATTTTGTTGTCACAAGCTTACAACGCACTTACTTTGGCGCCGTTTCTCGCAAAACTACGAAATTCAGTAAAACGCGACATGTACAATGGCGGCGTCTCTTACCCATCCTGCGTTATCGAAGAAGCACCATGGCAAAGAAAGCTGCGCGCGAAAAGAACCTGCGGTCCATCATTGCCATCGTGATCGCCGTCCTTGCCGTCGGCTTCGCGGCCGCCTGGTTTTACCTGCAGTACCGCGAAAAGCAGAACACCGAAATCGCCTACCTCCCACTGCCCTCCGTCGCCATCAGCCGTGACGATCATTCGATCCGGGCCACGTTCGCTATCCGCACCAGCGCGGCGGACGCCGACTGGGCAGCGAAGAACAAGGCCGTGCTGGAACAGGTGTTGAGTCATGCGCTGCTGGAAGCGGATCCCGTGGACTCGCGCACGCCGGCCGGACTGAAGGCATTGCAGGACAAGGTGCGCGCAGTGAGCAACGCAACGCTGCAGTCAGAGCGGATCCAGGAAATATTGGTGACGGACTTTCTCGTGTCCGAAGGCGATTAATGAAAGCGGGCCCGATTCGCTGAAGCGCCGCCTTTTGGCGCATGCCTAAAAGATTCTGGGCAGGCTCTTACCCCCGCAGCCGGTTGTGAATGGCGGTCGCTGCAATCGACGCTTGGCCCATTGCCACCGCAATCTGGTTCAGCCCCGCGACCACATCTCCTGCAGCATATAGTCCGTCGATCGAAGTCTGCTGGTGCGCGTCGACGATCAGGCAGCCCTCCGTGGTGTGATCCGCGCCCAGCAGCAGCGCGAGGCCGGAATTGACCATGGTGCCGAGCGCGGCATAGACCACCTCGAAGCGCTCATGCGTGTCGTCGCCGCGCCGCACATGGATACCATGCGGCTCGGTGTAGCTGATTCCCGCGATCGGTTCGTGCACGACTCTCAGCCCGGACTGCTCGATGCGCAACGCATCCTGCGCATCGGGCTCGATCGGCCCGGCAACGGAGAACAGCGTGATATCCGGCGTGTAATGCCGTATGAACAGCGCCTCGCTCAAGCCTCCCTTGCCGCGCCCGATCACCGCGACCTTGCGGCCGCTTGCTTCGAACCCGTCGCAGATCGGGCAATAGCGCAGGACACCAGCCGCCACAGCCCGCTTCACATCGGGGAAATCGGGTTCGACGTCGTTGACGCCGGTAGCGAGAATGGCGGTGCGCGCGTGCCACTGATGCTCGCCCGCGCGCACCGCGAAGCCGCCGCCGGGCAGGCGTTCGAGGGTGTCGACGGTGCCTGTCGTCACTCGGACACCGTATTCCTCCACTTGCGTGCGCAGATGCTTCAACAGGTCCTTGCCATGCACGCCGCCGGGACGGCCGGGGCAATTGTGCGAAGTCGGCACCGACAGCAAACGGCTCGTTCCGCCGTCGAAGATCACGAAGCGGCGGCGAAAGCGCGCCAGGTAGGTGGCCGCCGTCGACCCTGCGGCACCGGCGCCCACCACCACGCAGTCGAGCAGTTCAATCGATGACGACAAGGTGTGTCCTTTCCATCATCGGGTGCCGCTCAATGCTGGCGCCGCTGTTGCTGTTGCCGGTTCGGATGGCGCGAGTGTCGCGGCGGCCGGATGCCATCGTCGTCCATGTCGGCATTCTTTTCGCCGGCGGCATCGACATCGTCGATGCGGTCCACGTTGATATCTGCGCCCGTATCGATATCGGAGTCACGCCCCGCCGTTGCACGTTCGCCGGTACCTTGCGCATCGGTGTCGCTGTCGAGCCTCGCATCGCCGATGTCGGGCCCTGCGCTCCGGTCACGGGGGGCAGTGTCGGGGTCTTCAGTAGTGCCTCTGTCGAGGCCGATGTCGGTTTCCTCGGTAAAGCGCAGCCCGCTTTGCACGTCGCTGCCGGTATCCGAGGTATCGCTCGGTCCGAGCGCTCCGGTATCGTGTCCTTTCCCGAGCTGCCGATCGGGTTCGGGCATGTTATCGGGGTCAAGGGTGCTCGTTGCCATGATATTCCTCCTCATCAATCGTGGAGAGTAAGGGCTGCAATATCTATGCCGCCATCGCAGAAGGGACATCATCGACGGAGCGGGATAAAAAATGCCCCGCCTGAACGTGGCATCTGTGTGTAAATTTGTCCGTGCGGCAGAAATTATTGCGTGCGCCGCTATGCGCTTACGCCAATAAGTTGAATCGCAGCACTGGTGTCGGTCGCAGTGATCGCCGCTGCAATCGCCATGCCTTTGCTGATGGAATCCTCCGCCGTGTTGTAGTTGAGGCCGTTATCCACTGCAAAGTAATTTGCCACCGCCACCTTGTTGTCGAGCAGGTCGGCGACCCAGCCCCAAGTTGCATCACCGTCGAAGCTGTGTGCGGAATCGAGCATGGCGCTGATCAGCGATCCACGTGTCGCCCTGCCGTTCGCGATCTCGCCGGCCCAGTAGTTGACGTCGGCATCTGGCGGTGCGGTGGCACCGGAACGGCCGAGCACATTGCGATACACCACACGCACGAAGTCCGCATTGCTCATCTCCGCGTTGTAGCCGGTCAGGGACGAGTACTGCACCGCTGCGGCGTAGAAGGATTCGCCGATCTGCGTAATCGACAGGCCCCCCTTGAGCTGGTCGGCCCAGTAGCTCAGGCCATCCGCGTCGGGGATGCGGTTGAAGTAGGCGATGTAGAGTTCCTCGATCGACTTGAGCTGGGCCGCCGTGAGCGTCTTCGCGTTCGCGCCCGCGTGCAGGTTGACCGCCATGTCGGCGAACTGCACGCGTTCGACGTTCAGAAGCGACTTCACTTCCATCGAATTGGGCTTGCGTACATCGACAATGAGACCGTTGTCGGTCAACTTCCACAGGCTCCAGTTGTCCTGCAACACTACTGTATCGATGCCGCCCTTGCCGTCGACGGTGTCCATCCCCGTGCCGCCGTCAATGCGATTTGCGGCCTCGTTGCCGATGATGTAGTCGTTGCTTGAAGTGCCGATGGCGTTTTCGATAAGCGTGCCGTACATAATGGACAGGTTACCCATCGGTTTCTGGCCATTGGCTGCCTTCCCAATGTCGCTTAGTTGACCTTCACGCATATCGAGCCAGGCGTTTGTCGTCACGGCGGAGAGGTCTATCGTATCCTGGCTGCCGGCACTGTCCTGTATCAAGTACAGGTTTTGGCCGGAATTATCTGTATAGCGGTAAATATCAGCATCGCCGGTATTGACGCTTTTCGCGCCGTATAGGTGCTGCAGCGCGAGCATGTCAAACATTCCGAACCAAGTGCGTTGCTGGCCATCGGAATAACTTGCGTCGCGATAGGACATAACGGTGTAGTGCTGGTTGTCCTCGTGTACGCTGAGATACGTCGCCTCTGAATCGATGACCGGCGCTTCGCCTGCGTTGTAATTGCCGGGATGCTTCAGCCCGAGTGCGTGGCCGATTTCGTGCAGCAGGGTTGCATAGCTGTAGCTGCCGGGCGTCTGCTGCGTGGAATAGTCAAGGCTGATCCATACGTCGCCGGAGATGTCGCTGCTATCGGAGTTGGGCAGGAACGCGTAACCCGACGAGTCCGCTTGCACGTTGTTGCCGAAGCGAATCTGTCCATAGTTCGACCCCATGTCGACGACTTCGCGGAAACTGATGTTAAGCCTGGTGGCGAGTTGTGTGAAGATATCGCGCACGGCCACCTTCTGCGCGTCCGTGAAGGGCTGAAAGCCGGTCGCGCCGTCACTGTCAGTGCCCCCGTAGGTCGGTTTTTCCGTCATGAAGCTGTAGGTGACCTCGACGGCGGAGCCGAGCGCGCCATTCAGATTCCAGCGGTTACTGATGGACTCGAGCAACGCATCGATCCGGTAGTCGCCCGAAATGGGTTTGCCGATCACAGGACTGGCAGGGGCATCGGGAAGACTGAAATCGGCCTCGGCAGCGCAGAGCGGGCAGGCGCAAGTGTAGCGGGTCATGGTGTGCGTATTGTTGAACGGGAAATGCCGTTATATCAAAATTGTTCCCGGCCAACAATTTTCCAGTTGTTTCAACATTGCCACCTGGCACCAAATCCGGAACTTCCCCCGCCCGCGCCTTGTCATCCAGGTAACGAAAGCCGCAGCATCCCGGGAATCACGGGCTTTCTCGGCAGTGCGCACTGCAGAAAGGTGTACCACCGAGTCCCATTTCTTTCAGGAGTTGATAATGGCAACAATGCATAAAATTCGTTTCGGTTCCGCACTCGTCGCACTGACTGGCCTCGCCCATGCACAATCCACCATGCCTGCACCGGCAGCGATACCTGCTGGCCCCACTGACAACAGTTCCGGCGGCATCGCTCCGGGAGCCGGCTCGACGTCTTCCGGAGCGGGCGCAACGGTGACGAACAATCCGACGACCAGCGCCTCGAACGACCCCT
>CBIHRW010000097.1:0-16704 GCA_966212545.1 uncultured Noviherbaspirillum sp. | reverse complement strand
CAGTCGTTTTTCAACAGCCTGCTTGACTCGGGCGAGTCCAGGCCGCGGCATCAAAGTCGAAGCTCTGCTCCTCGAAGATCGAGTCGCGCCGCCAGAACACCCGTTGGCGGAACACCGCAAGCGTCCAGGTCTGGCTCTCCTCGGGTACCGGCTTCACGAAGGCCGCATGACTGAGCACGGCCGCGCAGCCGCCCGCTTGCGGGTCGCGCACCGACTGGTAGCGAATGAGCCGGACGCTTTCGGCACGCGCCTCGCGCGCGAACTGCTGGCAGGCCGAATAGTCGGCCGGATCGGTCCACTGCGCGCGGCGCTCCGACAAGGGCGGCTCGCGCAGGTCCACTGCACGGCCGGCGACGGCGGTTCGGAACAGTGTCTGCGGCACCGGAGGAATCGACGTGAGCGCCGGGCTGTCGTTCAGGAGCCGCCAACGCCAGTAGCCCAGTTCCGCGCAGGCAGTGCGCGGTTCCTCGGCACCATAGAAGACACCCGGATCGAGCGGGCCGCGAAAACGGGAACCGCTGGGCAAAGGCGGATAGCGGAACGGCGTAAAGAGAAGATAGTGCAAGGACTGCTGCGCCTTTTCCAACGGCGGTTTCGAATCGTCCAGGATGCGTTCCAGCAGCGCCTGCTCGTCCAGCGTGTCGACCAGCACCATGGTCGATACCCGGTGCTGTGCTTCCACCGCCCGCCACAGGTCGAGCGACGTGTGCCTCACGTGCATCCCTTCAAACCCGGCCACGGTGCGCGTCCAGATAGTGCAGTACCCGGACCAGGCCTTCCGTGGTCTGGATCAGATCGGCCGGCTTGCCCTGCAGTCCCAGGTTCTCGCCACTGAGCCATTGCCGCGCGGTCTCGGCATGCCCGAAGATCGCATCCAGCGAGCGGTACATGCGGACGAACAACACCGCCAGTTCCCATTCCTTGCCGCGCTCGCGGGCAAGCAGGTATTGGCCGGCAAACATCCGGGAAACCGTGGCCGCGCTGACGCCCAGGATGCGGGCCAGCCCCTGCTGGCTGATGCCGACGAGGCCGGCGGCGCGCACAACGGCCTTGGTCAGGGTCGCTGCGGCGGCTTCGGATCCGGTGGCGGGATCGACTACGGTTCGGGCTCGGTTCATGGTCGCAAGTCCTTTCTATAGAAAGATTATATTATTTTTCATTCCATAGCAATGAAAACTGCCAAATGTGTCGCGCCGACGCCCGCTCTGGTGCTGTCCCGCTCCTATCACTTAGAATACGTCCCCTTTCTGCTCTTTCCCCGTCCGCCCTGGCAAGTGCGAAAACGGCAATACCAGACACAAGAACCCATGAACATCAGGATTAGCGACGAACTCCGGGCCTACGTCGACCCGCTGACCTCCCATGAATACGACGCATTGGAACGCAGCATTCTTGCCGAAGGCTGCCGCGATGCCCTGGTGCTCTGGGGCGATGTGCTGATCGACGGCCACAATCGTTATGCGATTTGCCAGAAACATGGCATTCCGTTCAAGACCGTGCAGAACGACAAGTTCGGCTCGATCGACGATGTGGCGCTGTGGATGATCGACAACCACCTTGCGCGCCGGAGCGTGTCGGACTTCCAGCGCGGCATGCTTGCGCTGCGCAAGAAAGCGATCCTTGGCGCGCGGGTCGAGGTGAAAAAGGAAGCCCGTAAGGACGCGCCGGAACCAGCCGAACCCGCAGCCAAGTCCGACGACGTGCCGTCTCCAGCGCCGGAACGCCCGCCGCTCAGCACGCGCGAAGAAATTGCGAAAGTTGCCGGGATCAGCAGCAATACCGTCAGCCGCATCGAAAAAATCCAGAAAACCGCCGCGCCCGAACTGGTCGAGGCCGTCAGGACCGGCACCATTTCCCTCAATGCCGCAGCCGCCGTCGCCTCCCTGCCGGTGGAAGAACAGGTTGCCGCGGTCAATGGCGGCAAGAAGGAATTGCAGCAGGTCGCTCGGCAAGTGCGCGAATCGAAGGCGCCGCCCAAGCCGCCCAAGGCCGAAGCAGTGGGCGAACCGCCCGAACAGATCGCTGACATCGGCGAAGCCAATGCGCGCATCGCTGAATTGAAAGCGGAAAACGCTTCCCTGAAAGCGCGCATCCAGCAATTGACGATCGCCCTGTCCGAAGCACGCCGCGGATAAATCGAACTTGAAAGCGACCATGAACCTGCCCCACTCCTGCGGCGTCGACTTCGGCACCTCCAACTCGACCGTCGGCTGCCATCGCCCCGGCTCGCCCCTGCTGCTACCGCTCGAAGACGGGAAAGTCACGCTGCCCTCGGTGGTCTTCTTCAACGCTGAAGACAACACGACCAGCTTCGGCCGCGCCGCGCTCGCCGATTATCTGGCCGGGCATGATGGTCGCCTGATGCGCTCGATGAAGAGCCTGCTCGGTACGAACCTGATGGATGGGCAGACCGAAGTGCACGGACGCGCGATCCGGTTTCGCGAGCTGCTGGTGCAATTCCTGAAGGAACTGAAGCGTCGCGCGGAACAGGCAGCCGGGACAGAATTCACGCAGGCCGTGATGGGACGTCCGGTCCACTTCATCGACGACGACGAGAACGCCGACAAGCTTGCAGAAACCACCTTGGGCGAGCTCGCGCGCGATGCCGGATTCACTGAAGTGGCATTCCAATTCGAACCGATCGCCGCCGCTTTCGCCTATGAATCGGGGATCGAACGCGAAGAACTGGTCCTGGTCGTCGACATCGGCGGCGGCACCTCCGACTTCACCCTGGTGCGCCTGTCGCCAGCAAGCGCCGCCAAGACGGACAGGCGCGACGATATCCTCGCCACCGCGGGCGTGCATGTCGGCGGCACGGATTTCGACAAGTACCTCAGCCTGGCCTGCGTCATGCCGGCGCTGGGACTCGGCTCACGGCTGACCAATAACAGCGATGTACCATCGAGCTATTACTTCAACCTCGCCACCTGGCACACGATCAACTTCGCCTACTCGCAAAAAGTCTGGCGTGAGTTGCAGGATGTGTACCGCGATGCGCGCGAGCGCGACAAGCTCGCCCGCCTGCTGAAACTGATCGACCGGCAGGATGGACACTGGCTGGCGCAGAAAGTCGAGGAAGGAAAAATCGCGCTCTCCGATGCCGAGGACGTGCACATGCAGCTCGATCGCCTTGCGCCGGACTTCATGATTGCGCTGGCGCGAGCATCCTTCAACGATGCGATCACACATCTCGTTGCGAGGATCGAGACCACTGTCGACGGACTGGTACGCGCAGCGGGAATCGGCGCCGACAAGGTTGATACGGTCTTCTTTACAGGCGGCTCCAGCGGTGTGCCGCTACTGCGGCAACGCATTGCATCCATGTTCCCCTCCGCGCGGCATGTCGAGGGCGACCTCTTCGGCAGCATCGGCGCCGGACTGGCGAGGGACGCTTTCAGGAAGTTCGGCTGACCCGGCAAAACCGCTGCCCCATTGTCCCGAAAGCAATTTATTGCAACACGGACATATTTTTAGCGCAAAAACCTTACTCTCCAAACACTTATCCACAGCAAATGTTTGCTTAACGGTATTTCTTCTCGTCGACCGCAGCGAGTTTTTGCTCCCCCTCAGAACCGCGGCTCCCGATCTGCTTTATACTGTACATACATACAGTAAACCAGCAGGTGAGCACTATGAAATTCTTCGAAGTACACAAGCTGCACGCCGCAGAAGCCCGCTTGGCCCTTGCCGTCGACGCCATCGTGGAGCGCCATCGCACAGCGGGACAGACACTGACCTGGCGCCTCGTGCATGAGATCGAAAAGGAAGCGCTGAGGACCCTCGAACAAGCGGGCGACCTCGACCGCAAGTATGTGCGCATGCTGCGTTCCTCGCGCTGGGGTTATGTGCCGCGCGTGAACCAGCCCGCGGACTTGCGATGCCACGACGAGCTGCCGGTCACGCTCAGCCTGATTCGCAAGGCCTATCACACGCTTCACTGATCCATCCCCATACCGACCTCCTCGCCGGCATCGCACGGCGAGGAGCGCGTCGAACCAATCCCCCTTCTTTCCGGCTCTTCGTGTAACCGGGAAAGACCGGCCGCCGCGGCTTCGCTACAATCAGCTTTTATTATCCAAAGGGAAAACGCCATGCCCTACATGCTGCTTATCGTGGAACCGGTCGGACAAAGGCAATTGCGCAGCGAGTCCGAAGGACAGGCGGTCTATGACCGCATGCTTCGCTTCGCGAACGAGTTGCAATCCGAAGGTCTGCTCCTCGCCGCGCAATCGCTCGGCAACCAGACGAATGCCGCCCGCGTGAAGGTCCGCGGCGGACAACCGAGCATCGTCGACGGCCCCTTTGCCGAGGCCAAGGAAATGATCGGCGGCTTCTACCTGATCAATTGCGAAACGCGCGAGGAGGCCGTCACCATCGCCGCCCGCTGCCCGGCGGCGGAATGGGCGACGGTCGAGGTTCGCAACCTTGCTCCCTGTTATGACGACTGAGCGCTAAATTTTTTTTGCGCAGTTTGTCGATTTCGTCCGCCCCCATCCGTCGTGTGATCAGGAGCCAGGCTTAGCGAGGACAATCCATCCTCCGGCCGGTTGCCACCATTCTCAAGGAGAACCGGAAATGCGCTTCATGATCATCGTCAAGGCGTCGGCCGACTCGGAGGCCGGCGTGATGCCCGAGGAAAGCCTCTTCGCCGACATGGCGGACTACCACGAACAACTGGCCAAGGCCGGCGTCCTGCTGGATGCCTCCGGCCTGCAGCCCAGCGCCAAAGGCTGGCGCATCCGCTACAAGAACGGCCAACGCAACGTGATCGATGGCCCGTTCGCGGAAACCAAGGAACTGATCGCCGGCTACACCATCATCCAGGTCCGCTCGCGGGAAGAAGCGCTGGAATGGTCGCGCCGCTTCCCCGCACCCCACGGCACCGACGTCGAGGCCGAGATCGAGGTCCGGCAGTTGTACGAACTGGAAGACTTCGAGCCGAATCCCGCCATTGAGCGTTTCCGCGAAATGGGCGTCGGCGGCCAACAACAAGCATAACGATCCAGGGAGATTTCCATGATCAAGACCATCGGTTTGCTCGCGTTGGCGGGCATCGCAGTCGTACTGCTTATCGCCGCCACCCGCCCGTCCACCTTCCGCGTCGAGCGGTCGGCCAGCATCCAGGCACCGCCGGATCGGATCCACGCGCTGATCAACGACATGCGGCAGTTCAACACCTGGAACCCGTATGCGAAGAAAGACCCGGCGATGATCGGCACCTATCGCGGCCCGACTTCAGGCCCAGGCGCCGCCTTCGCCTTCGAGGGCAACAAGGACGTCGGCAAGGGCAGCATCGAGATCGTTGACGCGAAGCCGGACCGCCTGACGATGAAGCTGGACATGATCGAGCCGTTCGAAGGCCATAACACCGTGGAGTTCAGCCTCATGCCGCAAGGCGGCGGCACCAGCGTCACCTGGGCCATGCATGGCCCCGCTCCCTACCTGTCGCGGGTGATCGGCTTGTTCCTGAACATGGACAACATGATCGGCCGCGACTTCGAAAGCGGCCTTGCCGGCCTCAAGGCAATCGCCGAACGCAAATAACAATATCTGACCAGAAAGGAAGGAATGCCATGAACAAACAGATCTTCGTCAACCTGCCGGTCAAGGACCTCAATCGCGCAAAAGCCTTTTTCGGCGAACTCGGCTTCAGCTTCAATCCCCAGTTCACCGACGACAAAGCCGCCTGCATGATCGTGTCCGACGACATCTACGTGATGTTGCTGGTGGAGGAATTCTTCAAGACATTCACGCCCAAGGCCGTCGCGGATGCGAGCAAGGTCACCGAGGTGCTGGTCTGCCTGTCCTGCGGAAGCCGGGACGAGCTGGAAACCATGGTCAGGAAGGCGGTCGCCTCCGGCGGCAGGACACCGCGCGAGCCGCAGGACCACGGCTTCATGTACCAGCATGCGTTCGAGGATCCCGACGGCCATATCTGGGAACTCGTCCATATCATGGAAACCCCGCCCCAAAGCTGATGCAACCTGCCATCCATCAAGCCATCGATGCGGTCTGGCGCATCGAGTCGGCCAAGATCGTCGCTGGCGTCGCCCGCTTGGTGCGCGACATCGGGCTGGCGGAAGAGCTCGCGCAGGATGCGCTGGTCTCCGCCCTGGAACACTGGCCGGAATCGGGCGTCCCGGACAACCCGGGCGCCTGGCTCATGGCCGCGGCGAAAAACCGCGCCCTCGACCGCTTGCGGCACCAGAAGCTCGCCGCCGAAAAGCTGGAGCAGCTGGGGCGCGACCTCGACGCACAGGAGGCCCTGATCGTGCCGGATTTCGTGGATGAACTGGATGCGGCAAGGTCGGACGACATCGGCGACGACCTGCTGCGCTTGATCTTCAGTGCCTGCCACCCGGTGCTATCGACCGAGGCGCGGGTGGCGCTGACGCTGAAACTGCTCGGCGGCCTGACGACGGACGAAATCGCGCGCGCCTTCCTCGTGCCCGAGCCGACCATTGCCCAGCGCATCGTCCGCGCCAAGCGCAGCCTGCGCGATGCGCGCGTTCCCTTCGAGGTGCCGCGCGGCGAAGCGCTCGGGGAACGGCTGGCTTCGGTGCTGGAAGTGGTTTACCTCGTATTCAACGAGGGCTACACGGCCACCGCAGGTGATGACTGGATGCGCCCCGCGCTCATCGACGAAGCGTTGCGGCTGGGGCGCATGCTGGCCGAACTGGCGCCGGCAGAAGCGGAAGTGCACGGCCTGGCGGCACTGATGGAGCTGCAGGCTTCGCGCGCAAAAGCCCGCGTGGATGAATCCGGCCGGCCGGTGCTACTGGCCGATCAGGACCGCACGCGCTGGGACCGCCTGCTGATCCGCCGCGGCCTCGCCGCCCTCCAGCGTGCGCACGCGACTGCACAGTCACCCGGCCCTTATTCGCTGCAGGCGGAAATTGCCGCGTGCCATGCGCGCGCGGCGAACGCCACCGACACGGACTGGCCGCGGATTGCCTCTCTTTATGAAGCACTGGCAGGCGTGATGCCGTCGCCGGTGGTCGAACTGAACCGCGCCGTGGCGGTGGCGATGACCTACGGACCTGCAGCCGGCCTCGAGATCATCGATACGCTGCAGGGAGAACGCTCGCTCCAGCAATACCAGTGGCTGCCCAGCGTGCGCGGCGACCTGCTTGAGAAGCTGGGGCGCAGGGAAGAAGCGCGAGCCGAGTTCGAACGGGCGGCACAACTCGCACGCAATGTGCGGGAGAGAGAATTGCTGTTGCAGCGAGCCGCAAATCTCGCGGACTCGGATCCTCAAAACGGAAGCTGAATTTCGCGCGTTCAGAAAATCAAGCGGTGTGCCCCCATCCGCCTTATGACGCCGCAATACTTCGCGACAAGAATCGAAGAGTGACGGACACGGCAATGTTCAATCTGGAATTTGCCGACACTGCGCTATACTAGCGCCGCTTCAGGTGCCTTGCTCCGTATTCGCGGAGCGGGTGAAACGGGAAGCCGGTGACTCTGCATGAGCAGACATTCCGGCGCAGCCCCCGCTACTGTAAGTCTGACGACTCCGGAAATGCCACTGTGCGTATGCATGGGAAGGCCGGGGAAGGATGAAGACGAGCCAGAAGACCGGCCTGAAGAACGTGTTGCACCAATCCCCGGGGTGATGGGAAGTGTTCCAATGAGGCCTGCTGCCCGGCAGGCTCGCGTGAGCCTTTTTTCTCCTGGTCCGGTGCCGTTTGGTACTCAGTCAGAAGAATATGCCGGCTCGCTCAATCAACCTCCCCCGCGCCTTTTTCTCGCGCTATCTGCTGTGCGTCATCCTGTGCGCCGCATCCGCGCAGAGCTGCGCTGCAACCCTGTTCGGTGTCGTGACCGAACGTGCCGCGCCCATCGCCATCGAGGCCGCGCACCGTCATCTCGCAAACCATCCGGGCGACCGTATCGTTCTACGCACCCCGGCCCAACTGATGGCAGCGAGCGACAAGCAGCTCGGCCAGTGGATAGTGCAAGCGGACAGCGTACTCGCAGCCGCTGTTTTCGGTGATCCGGCGCGCCGCCTGAAGGATGCTCTTGAGCGCCATGTCCGCCCGCGCACCGCGGTACTCGCGATGAATGGGGAATCCAGCCTGAACCTCATGAGCCGGAATCTCGACGCGGATCGCCCTGGCAGCCTGGGCAACTTCCCTGCCGACACATTGTTCCAGCTGGCACAGGAGAACCCGCCCGCAACGGCATTGAACACAGCCCACGCCCACCCGACAGCACGCCGATGGCTGGCTGCACGCCAGATCTGGCAAGCCTGGGGAAGCGAAAACATGGCGGCGCTGTTTGCCCATCTGCTCGACCTGCGCCAACCGCTGGGGGCCCCCAAGCCGGAGCCGGCGTTGCGCATGCGTGTCGGCGGCAAGGAGTTGAGCGACGCGTCGGCGTGGGGGGCAGGTGCCTCCCTTGGATTGGCGCCCAAGCCCAGCGTCGTCGTACTCGACCTGGCCAACATGGATGCCGGCACGCCCGCCGCACTCTGCCAGCGCATCGAACAGCGCGGCCTGCCTTGCGTGCAGATCCTGACCCGCTGGGGAACCGCCTCGCGCGACGCGCTGGAACGCCTGCCCGAACTGATTGCCCCCGCGAGACCCGCCGCGCTGATCGTTTTGCAGGATTTCGTGGTCGGAGCCGCCGAAGGGCGGGAAGCTGTCATCGAGGCGTTCAAGAAACTGGACGTGCCGGTCTTCAAGGCGATCCGCCTGGCCGAGCGCAACGCCACCCAGTGGCGCCTGTCACCGGACGGACTGCCGGCCGACTCCGTGCAGTATCGAGTCGCCCTGCCCGAATTGCAGGGTATCGGCCAGCCCATCGTCGTCTCGGCGCTGGGCCGGAGCAAAACGGATCGCGTGACAGGCATCGAGACACGTCCACCGGTTGCATTGGACGCGGAAATCGACCTCCTCTCGTCCCGTGTCCAGCGCTGGCTGGCCTTGCGCAGCAAGGCCAACCGCGACAAGCGCATTGCCATCATCTATTACAACCATCCGCCCGGACGCCAGAACATCGGCGCCGACAACCTCGATGTGCCCGCCTCGCTGTTCGACATGCTGCACGCGCTGAAAGCGGCCGGTTACACGACAGGCGAATTGCCTGCGTCGCCTGAAGCCCTGCTCGATCGCATCATGGCGCATGGCGTGAACCTGCCGGAGGACCGCGGCGCGCTGCGCGAGCTCAGCGCCTCTGTGGCAGGTGTCCCGGCTGCCGATTACGCACGCTGGTTCTCGAAGCTCCCGTCCCGCGTACAGGGCGAGATGACGGATGGACCACTCGGCCGCCTGCACGCCGAAGTGCTTGAAGCGGAGGCGGCCAATGAACGCGCCGCAGGCCGCAAACGGGCCGACGCCGTACTGAAGGAATTGCGTCACCTGGTCGAAGGTGCTGACCATCCGAAACGGCAGCAAGCCATCCGCGATGTGGAGGCGCTGGAATCCGGTTATCTCGCCTGCCTCGGCGACCGTCCGCAGCGCCGCTGCGCCGCGCTCGCGCCGCTCGTCCGCCGCCTGACAGGCTACGGAATCGAAGGCCTCAAGGGCTGGGGCGCCGCGCCGGGCAAGATCATGGTCGAAGGCGGAAAGTTGCTGGTGCCGGGCCTCGTCTTCGGCAACATCTTCATCGGCCCGCAGCCGCCGCGCGGGTGGGAGGTGGATGAGGAGCTGCTGCACGCCAACACCAGCGTCACGCCGCCGCACCAATACCTGGCGTTCTACCACTGGCTGCGCGACCGCTTCAAGGCCGATGCGCTCGTGCACGTCGGCCGCCATTCGACCTATGAATTCCTGCCCGGGAAGGCCGTCGGGCTGGCTGCGGACGACTATCCCAGCCTGATCGCCGCCGACCTGCCCGGCATCTATCCCTACATTGTCGACGGCGTCGGCGAAGGCACACAGGCCAAGCGGCGCGGCCTGGCCGTGATGGTCGATCACCTGACGCCGCCGCTCGCCTCGACACCGCTCTATGACCAGCTGCTGGCCTTGCGGCAGGTGGTCGAGAGCTTCGAAGCCGCCTCCAGCGAATCGCTCAAGGCCCAGGCCGCCCGCACTATGCGCGAACAAGTCGTGGCGCTGAACCTGAAAGCCGAACTAGAGGCCTCGATGGCCGACGTGCTGGCCGTACGCGGCATCGGTTTCGAAGCAGCCGACGATGACCTGCTGGCCCACGAGATCGGCCATTACCTAACCAAGTTGCAGGAGAAATTCATGCCCTACGGCCTGCACATCTTCGGGCGTCAGTGGAGCCAGCCGTCGCTGGAGCTGATGCTCGACTCGATGAAAAAAGGCGGCATCGACGATCCGGAAATCAGCCGCAAGCTGGCCGACTCGCCGCGGCTCGAAATGCTCGGCCTGCTGGCCGGCCTGGATGGACGATATATCGCGCCGGGCAAAGGCAACGACCCGCTGCGATCGCCTGAGGCGCTGCCGACCGGCCGCAATTTCCACGCTGTCGACGGCGACATCCTGCCTACGCGGGTCGGCTACCGCCTGGGCGAGTCATTGGCCGGCAAAGCAGCGGCCCGCGACAAGTCGGCGCAGGGCTCGGAAGGCATCATCCTCTGGGCGTCCGATGCCGTTCGCGACGAGGGCGTGATGGTCGCATTCGCGCTCGCACTGATGGGGGCCGAACCGGTATGGAATGCGCGCGGCATCGTCACCGATGTTCGCCTCAAGCCGGGTATGAAGCGACGCGACGTGATCGTCACCACCTCAGGCCTGTTCCGCGACCTCTATCCCAACCTGATCCACCTGATTGACCGCGCAGGACGGCTGGCATTGGCTGCTTCTGCCGCTACCGTCGCCGAGCAGCGGCCGGAACTGAAGGAGGCGCTGGCAACTGCCCTGGCACCGGTGCCGACTGCAGCCTGGGGCCGGGAAGCAATGGATGACAACCGCGTCGCCCGCGAGTGGCTGAACCGCCTCGCCGCTCTTGAGCAGTCCGGAATGCCGGTCGCAGAAGCCGGCCGCGCGGCCGCCCTGCGCATCTTCGGCGACGCCCCCGGCGCATACGGTACCGGCGTCAACCGGCTGACCGAACGCTCCGGCGCGTGGCGTGAACGTGAAGAAATCGGCAGCGCCTATCGCAAGCGCATGGGCCATGCTTACGGCCTCGCCGATACCGGCGAAGCCTGCCACGCCGCCTTCGACACCGCACTCGTCGGCATCGCCCGTACCTATCACGGCCGAGCCAGCAACCTGTATGGACTGCTCGACAACAACGATGCCTTCGACTATCTCGGCGGATTGTCGCTGGCTATCGAGGGCCGCACCGGCCGCCCGCCGGAAGCGCTGATCCTGCAGCATGCCGAGCCCGGCCGCGCCGACGTCGAGCCGCTGGCCACCGCGCTGCTGGGCGAACTGCGCGGCCGCTTCCTCAATCCTGCCTGGCTCAAACCCTTGATGGGCCACGGCTACGCAGGCGCCCGCACGATGGGCACGGAATTCCTCGAAAACCTGTGGGGCTGGCAAGTTACCCGCCCGGACCTCGTCAAGAACTGGGCCTGGGATGAAGTGAAAGCGGTCTACTTTGACGATGCCAAAAAGCTCGGCCTGCCGCAGTTCCTCGGCCAGGGCCAGAACGCGCACGTCAAGGCGCACATGCTTGCCATCTTCATGGTCGCCGCGGAAAAAGGTTTCTGGAAAACCGACGCCGCCACCATCAAGCAAATGGGCGGCGAGCTGGCGCGGCTGGTTGCCAGGAATGGCCTGCCCGGCAGCGGCCACACCTCCCCCGACCACCCGATGTGGCAATGGCTGGCACCGCAGCTCGATGGCACCGACGCGCAAGCGCTTGGCGTGACGCTGGCCAAGGCACGCGGTGAGATGCTTGCCGTTGCACCGGCTGCCAAGGCCACTGGGAGCGGGATAGCGAACAGCACCGCGCGTTCCGTTGAAAGAACCGAGGAAGCAGCGGCATCAGCCGCTCCCGTAGCCGCCCCCCGCTACTACGAACTGACCGAATCCGAGGCAGCGACAAGCGATCCCGCGGCTCGCATCGTGAACCTGCTCGGCCTTCTCATCGCCGGCTTCGCCCTGTTTGCCATCGGCTTGTGGCGCGGCGGGCAATCCATTTCACCCACAAGGAGTTTCCAATGAACGAGTTGCTATCCTTTACCTGGTTGCACGACGCTGTCACCTGGCTTCTCGCGCCTGCGCTGGCGGCATTGCTGCTGGCCTGTGCGATTGCCCTGATCGAAGCCGGCATCGCCACCGGCGAACGTTTTTACGGTCTGGCCAAGCTCAGGGCCGGGGGCGACGTGACTCGTGTGCACCGTGTCGCCCGTCACCGCCTTGAACGCGCCGATTTGCTCGCCCGCATTCCCCCCATGCTCGGTTTGATGGCTACCATCATCCCGCTCGGGCCGGGACTCGCCGCACTCGGCAAAGGCGATCCGGCGCAACTGGCCAGCGCCGTCACCGTCGCCTTCGACGCGACCGTGCTCGGTCTCGTCGCAGGTATCGGCGGCCTGATCATCGGCAAGCTGCGCCGCCGCTGGTATGAAGAAACGCTGGAGGCCATGGAATGAGCGACCGCCAGCCACGCAAGCGCCTGCGTCTCTATTCCCGGCTTGATGCCCGCTTCGACGACCATGACGAAGACCCGCGCGCAAGCCTCGTCAACCTGGTCGACGTCATGCTCGTCTTCGCGTGCGGGCTGCTCGCTGCACTGGCGGCCGGCACGCAGAGCGCACTGAAAGCACCGAAACCCGTGGACAGAGGCCGCGAAATCGAGCGCCCGGCCAGCGGCATCACCCAAAACGGCAGCGGCTACGATCGCGTCGGCGAAGTATTTCGCGACCCGAAAACCGGCAAGCTGGTCCTGATCGATGCAGCCGCCTCAGGGACCGGGAACCGAACACCGACGGGACCGGGTTCGGCAATCAATACCAAACAGAGTCAATAACGCCAATAACGAATCATCCGGCCATGCGTCTACAACCCCTTGCCCTTTTGAACGTCCATTGATTCCCCGTGGCTGCCCTTGCCGGCGGTGTCCAGGCACCCGACAAAATCTTGCCGGAGATCGCTGTCGAAGGAATCCGGTCGGAACAGATCGGTATTGCCGACTCTGCGAATCAAGGCACGGTCACTTAACGAGGCTGTGCCGGCTGCGATTGCCCTGCTCCCGCCGCACCCGGCTGCGCGCCGCTCATCCCGCCGGACGACGATGCACCGCCTGCTGCCGGCGGAGAAGACGGACTCTGGCCAGGCGTAGCACCGCTCATGCCGCCGCTGCTTCCCGATGGCTGGGATTTGCCGGAAGCCGACGATCCCGCCGATCCGCTCGCCCCGGACGATTGCGCCGACTGCACCTGGGCCTGCTTCTTCGCCTGCGCAACCGACATGTCGCGCGTTGCCTTGGCTTCCTTCTGGCAAGCGTTCTTGGCATCGCCGACTTGGTCGTCGCAGCGTTCCTTGGCGACCTTGTACTGTGCTTCGGCCTTCGCCTCTTCCAGCTCCATGCGTGCCTTCGGGGTATCGCGCTCGGTTACCTTGGCCTGGGCTTCGGCCACCTTCTTCTGGCCGTCGGCTTCGGCCTTGCAGATATCCTTGGCATTGTCCTTCATGGCGTTGCACTTCTCCATGGCGGCCTTGTGCTGCTGGTCGATGCTTTCCTTTTGCGATTGTCCCGACTGGGCGGACGATTGCGATGATGCGCCCGATGTGGATTGCGCGTGCGCGCCTGCCGCCATTGCGAAGGCGATCGATGCGGCGATCATGCTGAGTTTGGTATTCATATTGGCCTCCTTCCGTTGACTTTCGCGGAGCGCCCCCAGCCTCATGACGAGGCGGCACTCCGAACCCTGCCCAGGAAAAAAGAGGTTGCACGCATTGCGCGTGCAACCCCATGTGCGGACATCTCAGTGGCGGCGATGGCCAGTAACGCGTTCCGCGCCGTAGCGCACAGCGTCCTTCACCTTGTCCCAGGTGCTGCCGGGATGGCTGGTTTCCCAGTCGCTGCGCAGTTGCGGCTCGACGTCGTTCCACTGGTAGTTCTTGTACTGGTCGCTGCCGGCCATGGTGTGGCCGTAGCGGTAGGCGGCGTCATAGTCCTCGTAGCGTCCGCCCGAGGTGCCGTAGGTCGATTGCCAATGGCGGCGGAAATCCGAGTCGTCCGACGCTGCGCCGAGCTGCTCGACTTCGACCTCGGTCTTGCGTACGGTATCGTCGACGCGCTCCGTGCGCTCCGTGACTTCCTTGCCCACGACCACTTCCTCGACCACGCGCGCGGTCTTGGACACCACGACTTCCTCTGCGGTCTCGCGCAGCTCGACCGTTCCTTCCTTGAAGGCAGCCATGTCCGCTGCGGTCGCAGGCTTGTCGACCGGCTGGCGCTGCACGCGCACGCGTTCTTCACGCAGCTGGACCTGCTCGTGCACCGGCTTCTCCGCCATGCGGCGGAATACCCTGACGCCGCCGCGCTGCACTTCGCGCTTGCCGACCTTCAGCTCCTCTTCGACGACGGGGATGCGGGCCTGGTCGGTGGTCGTCCCCGCGGTGCGTGCAGACTGGTAAGCGCTGCGCTCCTTGCGGATTTCGTCATCCGTATAACGCGGTGCGCTGGCGTCGTACCGCGACCAGCCCTGCTGCTTCCACTGGCTTGCGCGCTCCTCGACATCCACCGGATCAAAACGCTCCAGGATCTCGGTCGCGCGGTCGGCCTCGTCGTCATTGCGCGCCTGCACCGTCAGCACATAACTGCCGCGCCGTGCCGATTCCGCATAGGTATCGTGATACGGGTTCTGCTCCGATCCGAACAGGGAACGGAAGAAGCCGCTGATGCCGCCGCCGGTGTCCTTCTTCGTCGACGATGCGCTCGTGTCCGTGGTCGCGGGCTCATTGCTCAATTGAATGCTTGTACGGTCGAAACCCTCCGCGACAAGTGCCTGCACTGCCGCTTGCGCATCGGAATACTCGTCAAACACGGCCACCACACTGCTGGCATCACCAGTGTTCGCGTAGGATGATCCGGTGCTGCCGGGGCGATAGATGTGCTGGCCTTTGTGCGTGCGCCATTCCTGCTCCAGGTATGCCGCGTCTTCGTCAGAGCGGGGACGTATGCCCATCAGGATACCGCCCTGCTTAAGTCCGCTCTCGTAGTGTTTCACCTCTTCTTCGGGAATGCCCCATCCCACCAGGGCACCGACCAGGCCGCCGGTCGCCGCGCCGACGCCCGCGCCTGCCGCGGCTGCAGCCAGCGGGCCGGCGATCACCAGACCAAGGCCGGGCAAGACCAGGCTGGTGCCGGTAGCCGTTGCCGCTGCCAGAATCGCGCCGAGCGTACCGCCCACCGCACCGCCGATCCCCGCGCCCTCCGCGGCCTTGGTGCCGAGTTCGGTGCTTGCCGTACCTTCACCGAAATGCTTCTTCCTGGCGTCGTCGGACATGACAACGTTAATGTCATCCTTGGTATAGCCGCGCGCCGTCAGACTCTGGTACGCACGTTCCGCACTATCACGGTCATTGAACAGGCCGGTGAGCATGCCGTTCCTGTTTTTCGATTCGGTTGCCATCATCCTTTCTCCTTCAGCTTGTTTGAACGGTCGATGAGCGCGCCCGAGGGCACGCATTAATGCCAATCGACGTTTTTTGCGCATTACAAAAACCGCAATGGGTTAGTAAGAAGCTAAAACTCGCCGTGAGTTCCACCCGATGGCTGTAACCGGATGTTGCGGGAGCGGGCGTGGCGGCGCATTGCTCCCGCAATGAAAAAGCAGCGTGAAGCAGCGTGACTATGAGGAAAATCGGATCGCCAGAAATGGCAACGGCAGAATTCCGCTTGCATTTCGCCGCCGAATGGGCAACAATCAAATGAGAATTATTCTCATTTAAGACCGAAAAGCTCAACGTTCAATCGCGCACGAGTCCTCTCGGATACAGCCCCGTTTGATGCCAGCCACCCGCGCCTTCCTGCGGCAGCCAGCCCTGACATTCCCCAATGAAAGGAGCGCCATGCGCAGCGATGCAGAAACTTCCCTATATGAAGAACCGGGCACCAGCATCAAGGCCGAATTGCTCGTGTCTGCAGTATTGCACCTGATGTCACACTATGCGGCGAACGCGAACCAGTCCGATCCTTGCCTGAAGCTGGGCGCGATCATCGAGCGGCATCTGCGGGCGCTTGCCGTATTCCCCGACTTGCCGCCCGTACTGCGCGCCACCTGCCAGCAGTTGTCGGAACAATGGGCAAGCGTCGTGGAGCGCACCCGGCATGCGCAGCAGAAACGGGGATTTTTGGACAGGCTGGTCGGTACGGCATGACGATCAGCCATCTATTTATTTCATTGAACAGCTTGCGCGGGCCGCCAACTGTGCGAGTTTGTCCTCCGGACATGATTGCTGGGACGACCGCGGAATTAGCCTTCGTGTGTACGGGCTTCCCGAAGAAGTCCGGGTTATCGGGACTGAGCCGAAAAGCATCGATAAGCAGACATTGATGGAGTTCTGTTAAGTGGCAGCAAACGCCCCTACCCACGCACTCTGCTCAGTATTTCGAATCCCTCCGGCCACATACCGAGCTTCGAGGCGCTGCCAATATGGCCTCGTGCGCCAAGGAGTACGTACTCAGACTTCCAGCATTCTGCGAAATACCTGCCACGCGCAAGAGGAACGTACTCATCATTCTCGCTTGCAACCACAATACTTCTGAACGGTAGCGGCTTAGCAGGCTGTTGAAATTCGCCACAATCCGGTGATCACAGCCTGGTGAATCGTA
>CBIHRW010000096.1:0-16783 GCA_966212545.1 uncultured Noviherbaspirillum sp. | reverse complement strand
CGGCCGCTGGATAGCGTAATGGGTCGTGATCAATCAATGGAATCCACCCATGCTACCTGGCCGCCGTTCGCTGTTTCCGCTGCTCTTCCTGCTGTTTCTCATTACCGGCTGCGCGAGCACCTACAAGCAGGTTGCCGAACTGGCGATCGATATCGACCGCCAGCGCGCCGACCTCGAGCGCAAGGAAGTGGAGCTCCCCGGCGGCCTGCGCTATGTCTACCTGGAAGGCGGAAAGGGCGAACCGCTGATGCTGCTGCACGGCTTCGGCGGCAACAAGGACAACTTCACCCGCAGCGCGCGCTACCTGACGCCGCACTACCGGGTGATCATCCCCGACCATATCGGTTTCGGCGAATCGTCGCGTCCCGCCGAGGCCGACTATACGCCGGCAGCGCAGGCCGACCGCCTGCACCTGTTGGCACAGAAGCTAGGTATTCGCACGGTGCACATGGGGGGCAATTCCATGGGCGGCCAGATTGCAATGGCCTATGCCGCACGTTATCCGGGCGATGTCGCCAGCCTCTGGCTGCTCAATCCGGCCGGTGTATGGAGCGCGCCGCGCAGCGAAGTCGCAAACATCGTGCTCGGCAACGGACGCAACCCGCTGATTGCGCGCAGCGAAGACGACTTCGCGCGGACCTTCGACTTCGTGATGAATGATCCGCCGTTTGTGCCGCGCCCCATTCTCAACGTGTTTGCGCAGGAGCGCATCCGCAATGCGGATCTGGAGGAGCGCATCTTCGTGAAGATCGCGACCGACTCGATCGAGCAGCGCGTCAAGGGGCTCCGGACGCCGACGCTGATCGTATGGGGCGACAAGGACCGCGTGATCCATGTCGGAACCGCGGACGTGCTGCACAAGCTGATGCCGCGCTCGCAGGTCGTGGTCATGCCCGGCATCGGGCACATGCCCATGCTCGAACGCCCGCAGCAGAGCGCGGAGGATTACCTGAAATTCCGTGCGGCGCTGGCGCAGTAAGGAAGTGGGAAAAAGCGCCCCATACCTCGGGGCGCGCAAGTACCGTCAAAGGTATAAAGGGTGGCAGCAATGTTACTTTTCTTGCGCAGGCTTCACGTCGACATCCGGCACCGTCACCGTGCGTTCTTCCTTCTTGATGGTCGGCACCTCGATCTTGCGCTCTTCCTTGTTCACCGCGACGTCGGGCGTCTTCACGTCATACTCCGGCAGCTTTACGTTGCCGGCCTGCTTCTTCTCCACTTCATATTTCGGCAGATCCAGGTTGCCTTCCTGTTTTTTCTCCACGTCACACGCGGCGAGGCCAAAGGCAAAGGCAGACACGACTGCTAGGGAAACGGTTTTCTTCAACATGGCGTCCTCACAAAAGTGATGGGAAAGTGTTTTGTTCGGGCCCTACTGCATGTTCTGACACGGCCACACGCGAAGAAGTTGTTGTGACTGTGTTAAGAAATGTAACGCCTGAAATACGGAGGAGGCGCGCCTAGGAGTCTGCCGCGCAGACTCCTAGAGTGTTGCCACTAAGAATACCAAGGCCATCTCTTGTAGACTCTCCCGACCCGCCGCCGCTTGGCGCGATGATCAGAGAGAGAACAAGATGAAGAAAACCTATCCGCACCTGCTCGCCCCGCTCGACCTCGGCTTCACCAAGCTGCGCAACCGCGTCGTCATGGGCTCGATGCACACCGGCCTGGAAGATCGCTTCTTCAACTATCCGAAGCTGGCCGCCTACTTCCGCGAGCGCGCGAAAGGCGGCGTCGGCCTGATCGTCACCGGCGGCATTTCACCGAGCCGCCAGGGATGGCTGCTGCCCTTCGGCGGAACGCTCAACAGCATCTTCGACGTGCCCAACCATCGCAAGGTCACGAACGCGGTGCATGAAGAAGGCGGCAAGATCCTGATGCAGATCCTGCATTCCGGCCGCTACGGCTACCAGCCCTTCGTGGTGTCGGCGTCCGCGATCAAGTCGCCGATCTCGATGTTCACGCCGCGCGCGCTCGACGACAAGGGCATCCTGCGCACCATTCGCGACTACGTGCGCTGCGCGGAGCTGGCGAAGAAGGCCGGCTACGACGGCATCGAGATCATGGGCAGCGAAGGCTACCTGCTCAACCAGTTCCTGTGCGCGCGCACCAACCGCCGCACTGACCGCTGGGGCGGCTCGATCGAGAACCGCATGCGCCTGCCGGTGGAAATCGTCAAGCAGGTGCGCGAGGCGGTCGGCACCGACTTCATCATCATGTACCGCCATTCCCTGCTCGACCTGGTCGAGGGCGGCAATACCTGGGACGACGTGGTCGCGGTGGCGCAGGCGCTGGAAAAGGCCGGCGTCAACATCATCAATACCGGCATCGGCTGGCATGAAGCGCGCGTGCCGACCATTGTCACCTCGGTGCCGCGTGCCGCATTCCGCAGCCTGGCAGGACGCCTGCGCAAGGAGGTCAAGATTCCGGTGGTGGCGTCGAACCGCATCAACATGCCGGACGAGGCCGAGGACATCATCGCCAACGGCGAAGCCGACATGGTATCGATGGCGCGCCCCTTCCTCGCCGATCCGGAATTCGTGAACAAGGCCGCGACCGGCCGCGCCGACGAGATCAACACCTGCATCGCCTGCAACCAGGCCTGCCTCGACCACACCTTCTCCAACCAGCGCGCGAGCTGCCTCGTCAATCCGCGCGCGGCGCATGAGACCGAGCTCGTCTACGCCAAGACCGCGCAACCGCGGCGCATTGCGGTAGTCGGTGCCGGACCTGCCGGCCTGTCGGCCGCAACCGTCGCTGCCGAGCGTGGTCACCGCGTCACGCTGTTCGATGCGAGCGACCGCATCGGCGGCCAATTCAATTACGCGATGCGCGTGCCGGGCAAGGAAGAATTCAGGGAAACGCTGCGCTACTTCCGCCGCCGCCTCGAGCTGACCGGCGTCGAGCTGGTGCTGAACCGCAAGGTGACGCGCGAGGAATTGCTGCAGCAGGGCTTCGACGAGATCATCGTCGCCACCGGCATTGTGCCGCGTACGCCGCGCATCGAAGGCGTCAACCATCCGAAGGTGCTGTCCTACCTCGACGTGCTGAAGAACGATGCGCCGGTCGGCAAGCGCGTCGCCGTCGTGGGCGCGGGCGGCATCGGTTTCGACATCAGCGAGTTCCTGTTGCACGACCCGCACGTGCCGCTGCCGGTGCCTTTGCAGAACTGGCTGGACGAATGGGGCGTCGACCTCAATGCCGGCACCAACGGCGGCCTGCGCAAGCCGGTGCCGGAGCAGCCGGTCCGCGAGATCTTCCTGTTGCAGCGCAAGGCCTCCAAGCCGGGCGCGACGCTGGGCAAGACTTCCGGCTGGGTGCATCGCGCGACGCTGCAGCGCAAGGGCGTGCAAATGCTTGCCGGCGTCGAATACCGCAAGATCGACGACACGGGCCTGCATATCACCGTCGACGGCAAGGAGCGGGTGCTCGAAGTCGACAACGTTGTCATCTGCGCCGGGCAGGAATCGCTCAAGGAGTTGATGCCGGCCGAGCAGGGCAATGCCGGGCCGCGCTTCCACCTGATCGGCGGGGCGTCGCTGGCGGCCGAGTTGGATGCCAAGCGGGCTATCAGGGAAGGCGCGATGCTTGCTGCAAGGCTATAAGGCACCGCGCAGATATAAGTTGCACAATTCTGACGGCCGTAGCGGGCGCATTGCGGCGTTGTCTGACGCTTGCGGTACTCGTACCGCGGCGCGCCAGACGCCTTGCACTGCATCCCGCTACGACCGCCAAAACCGCACAACTTATATCTGCGCGGCACCTAAGTCCATGCAGAAATATTGTTTAAGGTCAAAACATAGGCATTTGCACAACAGCAAAATGGCTCGTCGATTGTGAGTTGGAGCAGGCATGAGCAAAAAGAAGAACGAAAAATTCAAGGAGCGCATGCACATCAGACGCATGCGCCAGGCTCGGGCGGAGCGCTTGTATCGGTTCGGCATGGTATCCGTGATGCTGGGGATTGGCATCGTTTGCATCGGGGCAATCCGGTTGTGATCTCTTGCTGGAGTGTTCGCCGTCCTGGGATTAACATGATCCGATGGATGCGCGTTCATTCCGGCCGATGCGGCTGGCGGTCCTGTTCCTGATCCTCCCGCTTTCCACGCTTGCCGCTCAACCCGCTGTCCTCTGGCAGGGCAGCACGGAAATCGCCGCAGGGCGCGGCGAAAAGGGCCCCTGGCGGCAAAACGATTCCCGTTACGATTATGTCGACGACCCGGCGGTCGCCATGGACGACCGCGGGCGCACTGCCGTCGCCTGGGTCGAACAGGCGCGCAAGGACGTGCTGTTCCAGCGCTTCGCCGCCGACGGCACGACCCGCATCGGCAAACCGGTCAACGTGTCGCGCAGTCCGGCCACCTTCTCCTGGCTGCCGCGAGTAGCGATAGCACCCGATGCGCAGCAACACATCTTCATCCTCTGGCAGGAAATCATCTTCTCCGGCGCCTCGCACGGCGGCGAAATGTTCTTCGCCCGTTCCGAAGACGGCGGCGCGTCGTTTTCCGAACCGCTGAACATTTCCAACAACGTCGGCGGCGACGGCAAGGGCCGCATCAACAAGGATGTCTGGCATAACGGCAGCTACGATCTCGTCGCCGGTCCGGACGGCGTGCTGTATGCGGCATGGACCGAGTATGACGGCCCGCTCTGGTTCAGCCGCTCGACGGATGGCGGCAAGAGTTTCTCCCGCCCGCAGAAGGTGGCCGGAGGCGGCGATGCCATGCCGGCGCGCGGCGCTTCGCTGGCAGCCGGCAAGCGGCGTGAACTCTACCTGGCGTGGACCACGGGCGAGGATGAGAGCGCCGATATCCACGTCGCCAAGTCGATCGACGGCGGCGAGACTTTTGGCGGACCCGTTGTGGCATTCAAGAGCAAAGGCTATTCGGATGCGCCCAAGCTGGCCGTCGGCGGTACCGGCACGGTGCACCTGGTGTTTGCGGAAAGCGCGGGCGGGCCTTTCGAGCGCTACCACATCCGCTATGCCCGCTCGCTGGACGGCGCACGCAGTTTCGAGCAGCCGCGCGACATTTCTTCCGTGGCGGGCAAGGGGGCGGCTTTCCCATCGCTGGGCATCGACACCAGCGGCAATGTCTACGTGACCTGGGAAATTTTCTCCGACCGGGCAAGCCGTCCGCGCGGCCTCGGCATGACTGTCTCTCTCGATGGCGGGCGCAGCTTTGGCGCGCCACAGGAGGTTCCGGGCAGCACTGCGCCCGACGGTGGCGGCAACGGCAGTTATCAGGGCTTGCTGATGAAAAAACTGGCAGTCGGCGATTCAGGCGCTGTGATGGTGGTCAACAGCAGCATGCAGGAGAACGTGCGCAGCCGGGTATGGCTGATGAGAGGCAGGCTGGGCAAGGAGTGATCGGGATGCCTGCCTGTAGGAGGGCGTGGCGCCTAAGTTGCAGCAGGCTTGCCGACGGATGCAATGCGGAACAGCAGCACAGCCGTCAGCGCAGCGCTGATGTCGATGATCCAGTCTTCAATCGCGCCGTCCCGGTAGGGCAGCAGGGACTGTATGCACTCGTCGAGCGCGCCCATGGCCGCGACGAGGAAGAACGCCTTCACCGCCTTGACAGTGGCGTTACCCGCTGCGCCGCTGGCCAGTAGGAAGGCGATGCAGGCGTACGTCGTGAAGTGGAGCACCAGTCCGGAGGCCACATGGCTGACTTCCTCGCGTGCCCCGGGAACGGAGCCTAGGACGATCACGGCCAGGTAAAGCAGCAGGCCGCTGCGGAACATGAAGCTTTCGTAATGTTCGTCGGGGATGAAACGGGTCAACAGTGCGCGCATCGTGTTTTTGTCGTTACGGTCGAAGCTGGCAGACTAGCTCCGACCACGCGAGCGGGTGTCGCGTTCGATCAGAAAGCGTGCATCTTACTTTGCGGCGCATGGAGAAAGCTGACGCTGGCCTGATGAAAATCAAACAATATGGCTATTTGCACCCGTCATGCACGCCAGCCGCCGAGGTACAGGAACGCCGCGAGACCAGCGGCGTTGAGGAAGACGGTGATCCAGAACATCGTCTGGAAAGACCGCTTGCTCGTCTTGTGGCGGAACACGGCCTGCGCGAGCAGCGCGCCCGGCCAACCTCCGGCGAGGCCGAATGCATGCAGCGTACTTTCCCGGGTGCGGCGCAGCTGCCGGCGCGCCGCGGATTTGTCCTTGCCGTAGACAACGAAAGCGGCGGCGCTTGCCGTTGCATAGACGGCAAGGACGGCGGCCGGCACCGCGCCGGCCACTGTGGCGGCAAGCAGGGCAGTCAGGAATAGGGCGGCAATACCGGCGGTCATGAGGTGGCTGGCATGGAGGGCAAGTGCGGCAAGTGTGGCATTCGCAGCCGGGCAGTCTATGCAATGCACCGCTAAATGTCCATCAGGCAAGCCGGTGTTGCATCCACACTGCAATCATCCATGTGTCAGGTGCTGTTACAAAGATTCCGCGCAGGGCGTGCTTCTTTGTCCTTTAATATAAATAGATCGAGGAGCAAATCATGAAGACTATCGCAGTGGTGGCAGGTGTGATCGCCGGGTGGCTGGCCATTGCCGCGCCGGCGCAGGCGCACGGCAGTGTGCGGTGGTCGGTGACGGTGGGATCGCCTGGTTACGTTGTGCCGTATGGCGCTGTGGTGACGCCACAGCCCTACTACCCCTACGGCCCGCCGCCGTCGGCATTCGCTACGCCGCCGAATGTTATTTACGTGCAGCCTGCCTATCCGGTTTACCCGCCGCCCGTAACCTATGTCTATCCCTACGGCACGTCCCCCTATCCCCGTCATGGACACCACCATCACAGATGGCATGACGGGCACGGCCGAGGGAGCTGGCATCAGCACCGTTAATCGATGACGGTATTCCTTCCGATGCCGTAATACTGCAGGCCGGCGGCACGCACCTGCTGCGGATCGTACAGGTTGCGGCCGTCGAATATGACCTTGTCGCGCAGGCCCTCCAGGAGACGGTCGAAATCCGGCGCATGGAAATCTTCCCACTCCGTCACCAGCACCATTGCATCCGCACCCTCGATCGTTTCCCACGCATCCGTGGCGATATGGATCCGTTCGCCAAACTTTGCAGGCCCGTGGGACGCCAGCAGGATGCGCGCCGCCTCGTCTCCCGCGACCGGGTCGCAGGCGCGTACGCGGCAGCAGGCGCGCAGCAGCTGGTCGATCAGCGCCAGGCTCGGCGCCTCGCGCATATCCCCTGTGTTCGGCTTGAAAGACAAGCCCCATAGCGCGATGGTCTTGCCCTCCAGCCGGCGGGCGCCGCCGTAGTGGCTGCAGATCTTCGCGAACAGCGCCGACTTCTGCTGCTCGTTGACGGTATCCGCCGCCTTCAGCAGATGCGGTGTGCATCCATGCTGCGTGGCGGTGCGGATCAGCGCCTTCACGTCCTTCGGCAGGCAGGAGCCGCCGTAACCGATGCCGGCCTGCAGGTAGTGCGGACCGATGCGTTCGTCGCTGCCGATGCAGCGCCGTACCGCCTCGATGTCCGCCTTTACCGCGTCGGCTACGCCTGCCAGTTCGTTCATCAGGCTGATGCGCGCGGCCAGCATCACGTTGGCCGCATACTTGCTCAGCTCGGCGCTGCGCGTGTCGATTTCGATGAACTGGTCGAGGTTGTGGAGAAATGGCGCGTACAGTGCGCGCATGAGTGCCGCGGCATCCTTGTCGTCGCTGCCGACCACGACGCGGCGGGGCTGCATGAAATCGTGCACCGCCGAACCTTCCCGCAGGAATTCCGGATTGCTCACGACTGCAAAGTGCAGGGTGGCGCCGCGCGAGGCGAGTTCGTACGAGATGATTTCGCGCACGGTATCCGCCGTTCCCACGGGGACGGTGGACTTGTTGACGACGACCGCGTTGCCTGCAAGATGGCGGCCCGTCAGGCGCGCAGCGTCGATGACATGCGAGAGATCTGCCCTGCCATCTTCATCGGGCGGCGTGCCGACCGCGAGGAAGATGATCTCGGCGCGGCTGACCGCATCTTCGTAGCTGGTAGTGAAGGCAAGCCGGCCGGCGTCACGGTTCCTGGTGATGAGCTGCGGCAGACCGGGTTCGTGGATGGTGACCACTCCCTTGTTGAGGAGGTCGATCTTTTGTTTGTCGACGTCCACGCACGTGACGTCGTTTCCGACTTCGGCGAGGCAGGCGGCGGTGACAAGACCGACATAACCCGTGCCGACGATCGAAATCTTCATAACACCCTCATAGGCGATTGTATGATCGACATGCTGCACGTGCTTGCCGTTCCTCTATTTGCACTGCATCAAAAGAAAACGCCGGGAAGGAAACGGTGTTCCTTCCCGGCATCGGAGCGCTTGCCTTGCTTGAGGGCAGTTACTTCGATTCGCTCTCCGGCATGTAACTCATGGACTCGAGTTCTGAGCGCGTCGACCGCTTGCGCAAGCGGATGTTGAGCATTTCCACCACGACAGAGAACGCCATCGCGCTGTAGATGTATCCCTTCGGCACATGATGGCCGAAGCCTTCGGCGATCAGCACTACCGCCACCACGACAAGGAAAGACAGTGCCAGCATCTTGATGGTCGGGTGCGAGGACACGAAACGCCCGATCGGACCGGCAAAGAACATCATCAGGCCGACCGAGACGATCACTGCCGCGACCATCACGGCAATTTGGTCCACCATGCCGACGGCCGTGATGATGGAGTCGAGCGAGAACACCAGGTCGATCACCATGATCTGCAGCACGATGCCCGCGAAGGTGCTCTTCACCGCGGCCGAAGCGCCGTTGCTTCCCGCGCCTTCAAAGGTCTCATGGATCTCGCCAACGCTCTTCCACAGCAGGAACAGGCCACCGCCGAGCAGCACGAGATCGCGGCCCGAGAAGCCCATGCCCGCCACGCTGAACAGCGGCTGTGTCATCCCGACGATCCACGACAGCGTCAGCAGCAGGCCGATGCGCATGAACATTGCAAGGAACAAGCCGAGGCGGCGCGTGAATTCCTGCTTCTCCTTCGGCAGCTTGTCCACCAGGATGGAGATGAAGATAATGTTGTCGATGCCGAGCACCAGCTCGAGCGCGGTGAGCGTGAAGAAGGCGATCCAGATCTGCGGATCGGAAAGTAGTTCGACCATGGGTTTTCCTTATGTTTAAGTTTGGTTTCTTGAAGTCCAACTCCCTGAATTGGACTTCAGCAAACCGCTGCAGTTTTTCGCGCCAAAAAAAACCGGGGGCACGGGGCCCCCGGAAGGCCAACAGGCATTGCGCCTGCTCTCGTTGAGGAAACGACGGGTTAATCGTTGCTTGCAAAGCCCAGCAGATGCAGCAGGCTCGTGAACAGGTTGAAGATCGACACGAACAGGCTCAGCGTCGCCATCACATAGTTGGTCTCGCCGCCGCGCACGATCTGGTTGGTTTCATACAGGATCATGCCGGACATCAGCAGCACGAAGACCGCGGATACGGTCAGCGACAGCGCCGGGATCTGCAGGAAGATCGCAGCCAGGCCGGCCAGGAAGGCGACCAACACGCCCACCATCAGGAAGCCGCCCATGAACGACAGGTCGCGCTTGGTGACCAACGCATAGCCGGACATCGCTATGAAGATGGCAGCGGTGCCGCCCATTGCCAGCATCACCGTCTGCGTGCCGTTGGGCATGTTCAGGTAGTGGCTGATGACCGGGCCGAGCGTGTAGCCCATGAACCCGGTCAGCGCAAAGACCAGCGCCACGCCGAGGCCGCGGTCGCGGTACTTGTTGACCAGGAACAGCAGGCCGAAATAGCCGACCAGCGTGATCAGGATGCCGGGGTGCGGCAGCCGCAGCGCCGCCGATACGCCGGCGGTAATCGCTGAAAAGCCCAGCGTCAGGGCCAGCAGCATATAGGTATTGCGCAGGACCTTGTGCGCCGACGCGTCCATGACGGTTGCGGCGCCGAAGGTCCGGCTGCGTAAGGTTTGGGTATGGTCGTTCATGATGTTTCCTTTCTCGGATGCATGCTAAACAGTCAAATTGGTTGTGCGGGAAGTGCCGCGATTGCCTGTTACATGGGTTCTCCTGTTGGTCGACCCATGCATGTTAAAAGACTTGTCATCTCTTAAAAAGCGAAGATAATGTGAAAATTACTTCGTAAAAATTAGATGAATGAAAAACGTCTCGCTTAACTACCGCCATCTCTATTACTTCTGGGTCGTTGCCAAGGAGGGCAGCGTCACGCGCGCCGCCGAGCGGCTGGATGTGGCCGTGCAGACTATCAGCGCCCAGCTCGCGCTGCTGGAGCAGTCGGTCGGCAAAGCCTTGCTGGCGCCGCAGGGACGGCGGCTGGTGCTGACCGAAGCCGGCCGCGTCGCGCTGGCCTACGCCGACCAGATCTTCCTGCTGGGCGAGCAGTTGCAGGACGTGCTCACCGAGTCCGACATCGGTCAGACCATGCGGCTGACCGTCGGCCTGTCCGATTCCTTGCCGAAACTCACGGCATCGCGCCTGCTCGAGGCCGCCCTGCGTCTGCCGCAGAAGGTCAAGCTGGTGTGCCACGAGGACGATTTCGAATCGCTGCTGGGCGAGTTGTCCGTGCACAAGCTCGATGTGGTGCTCACCGACCGACCGGTACCGTCCGGTACCACGCTGCGCGTGTTCAGTCACTTGCTGGGCGAAAGCGAAACCATGCTGTACGGCGTGCCGGAGCTCGCCGAGCGTTACCGGGAGAATTTTCCCGCGAGCCTGAAAGCCGCACCGCTGCTGCTGCCCACCCGCAACCATGCCATCCGCGGCCGCCTCGACCACTGGTTCGAGACACATGACGTACGGCCGGACATCGTCGGCGAGTTCGACGACAGCGCGCTGCTCAATACCTTCGGCCGTACCGGGCTGGGCATGTTCCCCGCGCCGTCGGCAATGGCAGCGGCGGTCGAGGAACAATTCGGCGCCGTGCCGGTGGGCGAGCTCACGCATGTACGCGAGCAGGTCTATGCGATTTCCAACGAGCGCAAGATCAAGCATCCGGCAGTCGACGCGATCCTGACCGCAAGTCACGAGAGCGTATTCGCGCATTGAACTTGCGCCGCCGTCGCGCTTCATACGGTGGGGATTCCACTACCGTCGGGAGCGAACGTGTCACCGGATATCAGGAAATGCGGTGCGGCCCTTGTTGCGATCCTCATGGCATACACGGTCGCTGCCTACGGACAAGGGAAGGAAGCCACGCTTGACTTGCCGGCTTCCGGGGCCGCGGCGACGGCAGACGCCGGCTCGATCCAGTTCATCGGCACTGCCACCGTCATCATCCGTTATGGCGGATTCACCATCCTGACCGACCCCAATTTCCTGCACAAGGGCGACCACGTGCATCTCGGATATGGATTAAAGTCGAAGCGCCTTACCGACCCGGCTATTCCTTTCGACAAGCTGCCGCCGATCGACCTCGTGGTGCTCTCGCATATGCACGGCGATCATTTTGACCAGTTGGTGCAGGAGAGGCTGGACCGCAACATGCCGATCGTGACGACGCCAGAGGCGGCAGACAAGCTTGCCGAGTTCGGTTTCAAGAACCGGCACGCCTTGCGCAAGTGGGACGCACTGATGGTTCGCAAGGGCGGCGCGAGCTTGCGTGTCACCGCAATGCCGGCACGGCACGGGCCGCCGGGCGCCTCCGCGCCCCTCCCTGAGACCATGGGCTCGATGCTGGAATTTTCCGTCCCCGGCAAGGCCGGTTACCGGATCTACATCAGCGGCGATACGCTGGTCTATGACGATCTGGAAGACATCCCGCGTCGCTATCCGGATATCGACCTTGCCTTGCTCCACCTCGGGGGCACGCGCATTATCGGCGTGATGAAGGTGACGATGGACGGCAAGGATGGCGTCAAGCTGTTGCAGCTCATTGTGCCGCATCACGCGATCCCCATCCATTACAACGACTACGATGTCTTCAAGTCGCCGCTTAGCGAATTCCAGGACGAGGTGAAGGCGGCCGGACTCGAGAGCAAGGTCACCTACTTGAAGCACGGGGATACGTATCGCTTCAATCCGCCGAAACGCTAGTAGAACGTCCAGATGATTTTGATGGGTTGGTGACGGAGAGACGGCTCGCTTCTTCCCCTTGAAGGGGAGGGAACGGTTCTCTCTCCGGTAAATCACCCCATCAAATTATCTGGACGTTCTACTAACCCGCCACGAGCGTGATCGCAAGGGCCAGCATGACGGTGCCGATCAGGCTATCGAGAACGCGCCACGCCGCCGGCTTGGCGAACCAAGGCGCAAGCAGCCTCGCACCGAAACCGAGCAGCATGAACCACGCGGCGCCTGCCGTCATCGCACCGAACGCGAACCACCACTTCCCCTGCGCTCCCAGTTGTCCGCCGATCGCGCCGAGCAGAACGACGGTGTCGAGATAAACATGCGGGTTGAGCAGGGTGACGGCGAACACCGTGACGACCGCTTCCTGCGTACCAATGCGCGCCGTATGCGGTGCGGCTTCCAGTGCATGCCGTCCGAATGCCGAACGCCAGGCGCGCAGGCCATACCAGGCCAGGAAAAGCGCGCCGCCCCAGCGCGCCAGTGAAAGCAGGACCGGACTGCGCTCGACCATCGTGCCTACGCCCGCCACGCCAATCGAAATCAGCGCCGCCTCGCATACGATGCAGACCAGCACGGTCAGGCCGACATGCTGGCGTTTCAGGCCCATGCGCAACACATGCGCATTCTGCGAGCCGATAGCGACGATCAGCCCGGCGCCCAGGCCGAGTCCCTTCAGGTAGAACGGCAGCGACATGATTTCTCCTCCTTGTTGCGACGTCGAAGCATTCTGTCGCGCCGGCACGATAAAATGAACAAAAATTAATTTAATTGCGTCATGCTTAAAAAAATTAAAGAAACGAGGAATGCGTGAAACTCGACTCCCGCCAATGCGAAGCAGTGCTCGCCGTGATCGAGAGCGGCAGTTTCGAACAGGCCGCCGCCTTGCTGCACCTGACTCCCTCCGCCGTCTCGCAGCGCGTGCGTGCGCTCGAGATCGCCCTCGGCACACCGCTGGTGGTGCGCACCCGGCCCTGTCGCGCCACGCCCGTCGGCCAGCGCCTGCTGCAATATTTGCGCCGCGTGCAATCGCTCGAGGACGACCTGCAGGCGGAGTTCGCCGGGGAACAGGCGGCGCCGCTCAGTGTGTCGATCGCGCTCAACAACGATTCGCTGGCCAGTTGGTTCCTGCCCGTGCTGGCGCCGTTCGCGATCGCCGAGCAGGTGCTGCTGGACCTGATCCTGGACGACCAGGACCATACCTACACGCTGCTGGAAGCCGGCTTGGCGCTCGGCTGCGTATCGACCGAGGCGCAACCGATGCGCGGCTGCTTCGTCGAGCCGCTCGGCGCGATGCGCTACCGCTGCATGGCGTCCCCGGAATTCCGCGCGCGCTGGTTCGGCAAGGGCATGACGCGCGCGGCGGCGCAAAAGGCGCCGGTGGTGGTGTTCGACCGCAAGGACCGCCTGCAGGCCGATTTCCTGCTGAAGCATTACGGCTTGACCGAAGATGCCTATCCGCGCCACTTCATTCCCGCGTCTGACCCGTACATGCAGGCGATCGTGCTCGGCCTCGGCTGGGGCACGCTGCCGGAACTGCAGATGCATGACCTGCGCGAACGCGGCTTGCTGGTCGATATCGCGCCCACCCGTCCGACCGATATCGCCTTGTACTGGCACGGCTGGAAGGTGCAGTCGCCGCGCATGGAGCGGCTGTCGCGCGCGCTGGTGGCGCACGCGCGCAAACTGCTGAAAGCGGGACGATGACCATCCGCATATGCGGTTACACTTCTGAAAACATCCACTCGACGTACAGCCGATGAACAACAAGGATCCTTGGAAGATCGTCTACCTCCTGGCTTTCACGCAGATCGTGTCCTGGGGCTCGCTGTACTACGCGTTCGCGATCGTCGCGCCCGACATCCAGCGCGAGACCGGCTGGCGGCATGAAATCGTGTTCGGCGCCTTCTCCTGGAGTCTCCTGATTTCCGGCCTGGCGTCGACGCCAGCCGGCATGCTGATCGACCGCATTGGAGGGCGGCCCGTGATGGCCGCCGGTTCGCTGCTTGCAGGCATCGGCATGATCGGCATCGGCAGCGCGCATTCCGTCTGGCTCTACTTCGCTGCGTGGAGCGCCGTAGGCGCCGGCATGGCGATGGTGCTGTACGAGGCGGCATTCGCCACCATCAACCGCGAGTTCCTGACCGCGCCGCGCAAGGGGATCTCGGTGCTCACGCTGTTCGGCGGCCTGGCCAGCACCGTGTTCTGGCCCCTGACGCTCAAACTCAACAGCATGGTCGGATGGCGCGATACCTTCCTGATCTATGGCGCGATCCATCTCGCGCTCTGCGCGCCGATGCATGCGCTGCTGCACTCGGGAGGACGGAGACAGAAGCCGGTGGCCGATACGCATGCGGTAAGGAACTACACCCTGCATGAAGCGGTGCGCGATCCGGTGTTCTGGAAACTGGCGATTGCGTTCTCGGCAAACATGTTCGTGTTCTCGGCGCTGTCGGTGCACCTGATTCCGCTGTTGCAGCGCTTTGGCCATTCGGCAGCCATGGCGGTGCTGGTGTCGACACTGATCGGGCCGATGCAGGTGGCGGGGCGTATCGGCGAACTCGCCTTCGCGCGCCACGTACGCCCGCAAACGGTAGGCAAGCTCACCTTCGCGATTCTTCCTGCAGGCTTGCTGGCCTTGCTCTTCCTCGGACAGCACAGTTATGCCGTGGCGGCATTCTGCATGCTTTATGGTGTCAGCAACGGCGTGCTGACCATCGTCCGCGGGACGGTGCCGCAGACCCTGTTCGGGCGCGAGAACTTCGGCGCGATTTCCGGGGCGCTGGCTGGCCCATCCATGATCGCCAAGGCCGCCGGGCCGCTGGTTGCCGCGGCCATCGTCCAGGCCGATTCCGACCCCGCGTGGCTGCTTGGCACCCTGCTGGGTATCTCTGTTGTGTCGCTCGCCTGTTTCCTGACGGCGGTCAACGCGCGGCGGCACGCGCCGGTCAGGATTTAACCGTAGAACTACCATCCTGCCGCCGGCGGTGCCGGCTCTTATAATCACCGTTTTCATTCAACGGGAAAGAGCAGCATGGATCAGCAATTCGAAGACGGCTTGCGGATGCGCAAGCAGGTGATGGGCGAGGACTTTGTCGAGAAGGCGTTCGCGAATGCGGATGACTTCACCATGCCCTTGCAGGAATTCATCACCCGCAACGCCTGGGGCACGGTGTGGTGCCGTGACGGGCTGGACCTCAAGACCAGGAGCCTGATCACCGTGTCCATCCTGACCGCGCTCGGGCGCGCGCACGAACTGAAGGGGCACCTGCGCGGCGCGCTGAACAACGGGGCAACTCCGGAAGAAATCCGCGAAGTCCTGCTGCATGCAGCCATATATTGCGGCGCGCCGCTCGCCGTCGATGCATTCCGCACGGCACAGGAAGTGATGAAAGAAGCGGCAGCAAAATAAAACAGGCAGGCAGGAAGCCTGCAGTCGTCCCGGCAGCTTGCCAAAAAATGGAAGGCAGCCGCCGCACGGCACAGGGAGCAACACTTGTGGTCCAGGAGCATGCCATGCGATCGCTGTGCCTGTCTTCCCGGGCGGCTGCCTGCGTTGCCGCCCTTGCTCTCGCCGCTTGCGGCGGCAGCTGGGACGATGACGATGACGACGACTTCCTGCCGCTCGCCTTGTCCTCCACGCTGACCGCCGCTCAGGCAGTGCCGCCGAACACCACCCTCGCCGATGGCGTCGGGCTGGTGACGATCGATCCTGACGGGAGGACGTTGAACGCAAGCATCGTCGTCAGCGGCATGGCCGATACCGATGCGCACATTCATTTCGGCCCGCCGGGTACCATCGGCCCGATCGCATTTCCTCTCTCCAGGCAGCCCGGTACAACGGTCTGGACCACACGCACGCCAGTGAGCGAAGCGCAAGTGGACGGGCTCCTCAACGGCAACTACTACTTCAACGTCCGCAGCGCGGCCTTCCCGGCAGGACAAATCCGCGGCCAGATCACCTGGAGCATGCCGACGTCCGAACAGGAAGCGCGTCTCGCGCAGGTGAGCCAGCAATCGGCCACCGTCGAATTGCAACTCAGCCAGGTGGACGAAATCCGCGATGCCGATGACGACGACTTCACGGGCGTCGGGATCGGATTCACAGTGGGTTTCTAATTCTGTTTCGTATGCATTACCGATGCGCACGCAATGCGCCTGCTACGCGCCGGGGCAGCGCAATAGCAAGCAAACGCGGTCTTTCGCCAAGGCCACCATCGAGATGCTAGGATCGCAGCAGGTTGAGCGCCACTCAGAATTCATCTGATGTATGGCCTGCCGCTTTGCGATGAATACGGGAGTGCGCGTGAGGCGCACTGACCGGGGTTAACGAAGGAGCGAGATGTGAGTGTATTCAGCAAGCCCGTGTTCGAGGGCACGGTGGTATTTGAAGGCAACGAGCTGTTCAAGGGGCAAGGCGCAGCAAAACAATGGGCGCAGCAGGTCGGGAACGAGTTGGGGATCCCCGTCGAGGCACGCAAGCTTGGAACCGGTTGGGCGTTATTCGGGAACATTGATGGTGTCGAGACCGTATGGGGGATCTACGGTCAGCGGCTCAAACGCATCTCTCCTTCATCCAGCGACGAGTGATTGTCTTGCGCCCGGTGGCATCCGTACTTTGCCTGGAAGGCGAAGGTCTGAAACATGGCGGAAAGCAGTCGGATCACATGGCGTTTAATCCGGGCGAGTTCGGCCATGAGCGGTCGTAGCCGCATCCCATATTTTTGGTATATCTTTGCCAAT
>CBIHRW010000095.1:0-16878 GCA_966212545.1 uncultured Noviherbaspirillum sp. | reverse complement strand
CACTGATCCTGTTGGCGCTGGTGCTGGTTCCCGGTATCGGCAAGGGCGTGAATGGCGCGCGCCGCTGGCTGTCGTTCAAGGTGTTCAATCTGCAGCCGTCGGAACTGATGAAGCTGTTTGTCGTGCTTTATGCAGCGGATTACACCGTGCGCAAGCAGGAAGTGATGCACAAACTGACCAAAGGCTTCATGCCGATGACCTTTGCGATCGGCTTCGTCGGCCTGCTGCTTCTGCTCGAGCCTGACCTCGGCGCCTTCGGTGTGATCGTCTGCATCGCGATGGGTATCCTGTTCCTCGGCGGGATCAACGGCATCTGGTTTGGCGGCATCGGCGCGACGCTGGTCGGCATTTTCAGCATGGTCATCCTGCTTTCCCCATGGCGGCGTGAGCGCATCTTCGCTTACCTGAATCCCTGGGAGGAGGAGAACGCGCTCGGCAAGGCATATCAGCTGTCGCATTCCCTGATCGCGTTCGGCCGCGGCGAACTGTTCGGTGTCGGCCTCGGCGGCAGTGTCGAGAAGCTGCACTACCTGCCGGAAGCACATACCGACTTCCTGCTGGCGGTGATCGGTGAAGAACTCGGCTTTGCAGGCGTGCTGATCGTCGTCGCGATGTTCTACTGGATCGTGAAGCGCGCCTTCGAGATCGGGCGCCAGGCAATTGCGATGGACCTGACCTTCGCCGGCCTTGCCGCCAAGGGCATCGGCATCTGGATCGGCGTGCAGGCCTTCATCAACATGGGCGTGAATCTCGGTTTGCTGCCGACCAAAGGATTGACCTTGCCGCTGATGAGTTACGGCGGCTCGGGTGTACTGATTAATTGTGTAGGACTGGCAATTCTCTTGCGTATCGACTACGAGAACAGGGTTCTCATGCGGGGAGGCCGCATATGAAACGCCTCCTGATCATGGCAGCTGGTACCGGCGGCCACATTTTTCCCGGCCTTGCGATTGCACAAACAATGCAGGCGCGTGGCTGGCAGGTCTCCTGGCTGGGCACCATGCACGGCATGGAGCGTGACATCGTGCCGAAGCACAGGATTGAGATGGATTCGATCGACTTCGCCGGCGTGCGCGGCAAAGGCCTGATGCACACGGCGCGCGGCATATTCAAGATGGTCGGCGCCTTCGCATCCTGCTTCGGCATCATTGGCCGGCGCAAGCCGAGCGTGGTGCTGGGCATGGGAGGCTACGTCACGGTGCCGGGCGGGATGATGGCCAAGGCGCGCGGTGTGCCGCTGGTGCTGGTTAACGCGGACGCGGCCTTGCTGCTGTCGAACAAGACGCTCGCACCGGTTGCGCAGCGGGTTCTGTTTGGTTTCCCTGCAGATTTCGGCAGCGCGGCTTCCAAGGCACTGGTGACAGGCAATCCGGTACGCAAGGAAATCATCGAAGTCGCTCCGCCCGCACCGCGCTACGCAGCACGCACTGGTCCGCTGCGCCTGCTGGTTGTTGGAGGCAGCCTCGGAGCAAAGGTACTGAACGAATGCCTGCCGGCAACGCTGGCCCGCATTCCGGCGGATGTGCGTCCGGTCGTGACGCACCAATCCGGCAAGCAGCACATCGACGCACTCCGCAAGGCCTATGCCGATGCACAGGTGCAGGCGGAAGTCGTGGATTTCATCGACGACATGTCACGCCGTTACGCGGAAGCCGACCTCGTGATCTGTCGCGCAGGCGCGATCACCGTGTCGGAACTGACGGCCGCAGGCGTGGCCAGCGTGCTCGTGCCGCTGGTGGCGTCGACGACCTCGCACCAGCGCGACAACGCGCAGTGGATGGCGAGCCAGAAGGCGGCAGTGCATCTGCCGCAGGGAGAATTGAATCCGGAACGGATGGCGCAACTGTTGCAGTCGCTCACCCGTGAGGAATGCAGGACGATGGCAGAGGCGGCGCACGGCATCGGAAGACGCCAGGCGAACGAAACGATTGCGAACGTACTGGAAGAATTGGCCAAGTAAATGAAACATAAAGTCAAAAACATCCATTTCGTCGGTATCGGCGGCTCGGGCATGAGCGGCATCGCGGAGGTGCTGCTCAACCTCGGCTACACGATTTCCGGCTCCGACCTGGCCAGCAACGCAGCGACGCAGCGCCTCGCCGAGCGTGGCGCCAAGATCACATTCGGTCATGCAGCGGAAAACATCCAGAATGCCGATGCGATCGTGACCTCGACCGCAGTCAAGGGCGACAACCCGGAGGTGATCGCAGCGCGCGCCAAGCACATTCCCATCGTGCCGCGCGCCATCATGCTGGCCGAACTGATGCGCCTGAAGCAGGGCATCGCCATCGCCGGCACGCATGGCAAGACCACCACCACCAGCCTGGTGGCGAGTGTGCTCGCGGAAGGCGGGCTGGACCCGACCTTCGTGATCGGCGGCCGCCTCAACAGCGCCGGTGCAAACGCCAAGCTGGGCGCGGGCGATTTCATCGTCGCCGAAGCCGACGAGTCGGACGCGTCCTTCCTCAACCTGTCGCCGTGCATCGAAGTCATCACCAACATCGATGCCGACCACATGGAGACCTACGACCACAGCTTCGCCAAGCTGAAGCAGGCCTTCGTCGAATTCACCCAGCGCTTGCCTTTCTATGGCGTCGCCATGCTGTGCATCGACGATCCGAACGTGCGCGAGATCATGCCGTTCATCTCCAAGCCGGTCCTGACCTACGGCTTCCATGAGGATGCGCAGGTGCGCGCTCTCGACGCCAAGGCGATCGACGGCCATATGGAATTCACGGTGATCCAGGATGACTATCCGCCGATGACATTCCACCTGAACCAGCCGGGCATGCACAACGTGCAGAATGCCTGTGCGGCGATTGCAATCGCGCGTGAACTCGGCGTGGCCGATGCAGCGACCCAGAAGGCCTTGCGTGAATTCAACGGCGTCGGACGCCGCTTCACGCGCTACGGCGACATCAAGCTGCCGGACGGCGGGGCGTTCGCGTTGGTTGACGATTACGGCCATCACCCGGTTGAAATGGCGGCAACGCTGGCAGCCGCGCGCGGCGCCTATCCGGGCCGCCGCATCGTTCTCGCCTTCCAGCCGCACCGCTACACCCGTACACGCGACCTGTTCGAGGACTTCGTGAAAGTGATGTCCTCGGTGGACGCTCTGGTGCTGGCCGAGGTCTACCCGGCCGGCGAACAACCGATTGTGGCCGCCGACGGCCGCGCGCTCGCCCATGCGCTGCGCGTGCTCGGCAAGGTGGAGCCGATTTTTGTGGAAGACATTGCCGACATGCCGTCGACGATCGTGAACATGGCGAAGGACGGGGATGTGGTCATCACCATGGGTGCCGGTTCGATCAGCGGCGTGCCGGGAAAACTGGCTCAGCCGAGCTGAAGTGGATGGAACATGAGTAATACGGATTTGAAAAAAGAGTTTGGAAAAGTCGGCGTACTGTACGGCGGCCGATCAGCCGAGCGCGAAGTGTCCCTGATGTCGGGCAACGGCGTACTGAAGGCATTGCAGAGCAAGGGCGTCGATGCGCACGGATTCGACCCGGCGGAGCGCAGCCTGGCCGAATTGGCCGCGGAAAAGTTCGACCGCGTGTTCATCGCACTGCATGGCCGCTATGGTGAAGACGGGACGCTGCAGGGCGTGCTGGAGCAGCTCGGCATTCCCTACACCGGTTCAGGCGTGATGGCTTCGTCCATCGGCATGGACAAGGTGATGACCAAGCGCATCTGGCTGAACCACGGCCTGCCGACGCCGCGCTTCATCGTGCTCGATTCGCATGAGGCGACAACAGAGGAATTGAACAAGGTGCCGGCAGAACTCGGTTTGCCGGTGATGCTGAAGGCGCCGCACGAAGGCTCGACCATCGGCATCAGCAAGGTGATCGATGCTGCTGCGATGCAGGCTGGCTTCAAGCTCTGCGCGAAGTACGACGAGGTGGTGCTGGCCGAAGAGTTCATCACCGGCCGCGAACTGACCGTGCCGGTGCTGGGCAAGGGCCGCACTGCGCGCGCGCTGCCGATCGTGGAGATCTGCGCGCCGCAGGGCAACTACGACTACGAACACAAGTATTTCAGCGATGACACGCAGTACCTCTGCCCGGCCCCGCTGGACGAGGAACTGACCAAGCGCATCCAGTCGCTCGCCGTACGTGCGTTCAACGCCGTCGGCAGCTCGGGCTGGGCGCGAGTCGACTTCATGCTGCGCGCCGCAGACAACGAGCCCTTCCTGCTGGAGATCAATACGTCTCCGGGCATGACCGGCCACTCTCTGGTGCCGATGTCGGCGAAGGCCTCCGGTGTCAGCTATGAAGACTTGTGTGTGGAAATCCTTCGTTCGGCTGACCTCGACCTGAAACCGAACAATGACTGGAAGCCAGCGTAAACGACGTAAGGAGTGAAGAACAACCATGTGGCACGACGTACGCATGCTCAACGCAACCACCAACGCCTTGCTGGGTGTGCTGGTGCTGAGCCTGCTCGCGTCGGGTTTGTGGTGGGTGGCGCAGCGGCCGATGTTCACGCTGAAGACAATTCGCATCGAAGGTGTCGGCGAAACAGCGCTGCGGCACGTTAATGCATCGACTGTGCGCACGGCGGCACTGCCGCGCATCAAGGGCAACTTCTTCACCGCAAACCTCGACACGGTGCGCGTAGCTTTCGAAGCGGTGCCCTGGGTGCGCAAGGCGTCGGTGCGGCGCGAATGGCCGAACAAGCTGATCGTGTCAGTGGAAGAACACGAGCCGCTGGGTACCTGGGGCGAAGACGGAAGGCTGCTGTCGGTGAAAGGGGATGTGTTCACCGCCAACCTCGCGGAAGCGGAAGAAGACCACGAGCTGGCCGAGTTCGACGGGCCGGAGGGAAGCGCGAAGGAAGTCGTCGCGCGCTACCGCGAACTGCAGGACTGGTTCAAGCCGGTCAGCCTGACGCCGGACGCAGTGCACCTCTCCAGCCGTTACGCATGGAGTGTGAGGCTGAATAACGGCATGACGGTCGAACTGGGCCGCGAGGCCAGCAGCACAACGGTCAAGGACCGCGTCGACCGGCTGGTGAAGATTTATCCGCAACTGGTCACGCGGTTGCAGGACAGGATTGAAAGTGTGGATATGCGTTACCCAAATGGATTGGCATTGAAGGCAACAGGATTGAAGTTCGGTATCGACGGCAAAAAAAAGTAAGCGAAACGACATGACAAAAGACGCAAAAAACCTGATCGTCGGTCTCGACATAGGCACCTCCAAGGTGGTTGCCGTAGTGGCCGAAGTAATGCCGAACGGGAGGCATGAGGTCATCGGGCTGGGCCAGCACGAGTCCAAGGGGCTGAAAAAGGGCGTGGTGGTCAACATCGAGGCGACGGTGGAATCGATCCAGCGCGCGCTCGAAGAAGCCGAGCTCATGGCCGACTGCAAGATCAAGAACGTCTACACCGGGATCGCCGGCAGCCATATCCGCAGCTTCAACTCCAGCGGCATGGTGGCGATCAAGGACAAGGAAGTGACGGCGACCGACGTCGCGCGCGTGATCGAGACGGCCAAGGCGGTCAACATCCCGACCGACCAGCAGCTGCTGCACACGGTCCCGCAGGAATTCATCGTCGACAGCCAGGACGACGTGCGCGAGCCGATCGGCATGAGCGGCATCCGCCTGGAAGTGAAGGTGCACATCGTCACCGGCGCGGTGTCGGCCGTGCAGAACATCGTCAAGTGCGTGCGCCGCTGCGGTCTGGAAGTGTCCGACCTGATCCTGCAGCCGATGGCCTCCGCTGATGCGGTGCTGACGGCAGACGAGAAGGAACTGGGCGTGGTGTTGGTCGACATCGGCGGCGGCACGACTGACGTCGCAATCTTCACCGAAGGCGCGATTCGGCACACGGCAGTGATCCCGATCGCGGGCGACCAGATCACCAACGACATCGCGATGGCACTGCGCACGCCGACATCGGAAGCGGAAGAAATCAAGCTGCGCTACGGCGTGGCCAAGCAGGTGCTGGCCGACCCGAGCGAGTCGCTGGAAGTGCCTGGCCTCGGCGACCGCGGCCCGCGCACCCTGTCGCGCCAGGCGCTGGCTGCGGTGATCGAGCCGCGCGTCGAAGAATTGTTCGCTCTCGTGCACCAGGTGGTGCGCGAATCGGGTTACGAAGAAGTCCTGTCTTCCGGCATCGTGATCACCGGCGGCACGGCGATGATGCCGGGCATGGTGGAACTGGCGGAAGACATCTTCCTGAAGCCGACGCGCCTCGGGGTGCCGGAGTACAGCGGGCAGCTGGCAGATGTGGTACGCAGCCCGCGTTATTCGACCGTGTTGGGGCTGTTGCTGGAAGCGAAAAAGCAGTACCTGCGCGGCCACATCGTCACTCGCCAGGATGGCTCGGTGAAAGCGGTATGGCAGCGAATGAAAGAGTGGTTTCTCGGTAATTTTTAAGCCTTATTTTTAGTATCAACAACTTTAATAACTTTTGTGTATCAACCGCAGTTTGCAGTTGCTAGTCGCCACACCGCGTGGTGCCTATCGACTGAAAACTGCTTCATCTAAGGGAGTAATCATGGAAATCGATATGATCGATAATGCAAATCTCGGCACCGTGATCAAGGTGGTCGGTGTCGGCGGGGCAGGCGGCAATGCAGTACAACATATGATCAACAAGGGCGTGGCCGGCGTGGAGTTCATCGCCGCTAACACCGACGCGCAGGCACTGCAGCAGTCGAAGGCCAACAACATCATCCAGATCGGCGACTCCGGCCTGGGGGCCGGCATGAAGCCGGATGTCGGCCGCCAGCTCGCCGAAGAATCGCGCCAGCGTATCGAAGACGCTCTGCGCGGCGCGCACATGGTCTTCATCGCGGCCGGCATGGGCGGCGGCACCGGCACCGGCGCAGCACCGGTGGTGGCGGAGGTGGCGAAGGAACTGGGCGCGCTGACCGTCGCCGTGGTGTCCAAGCCGTTCTCCTACGAAGGCGCGAAGTGCATGGAAATCGCCGAGGAGGGCCTGGAAGCGCTTTCCCAGCACGTCGATTCCCTGATCGTCATCCTGAACGAGAAGCTGGAAGAGATCTACGAAGACGACAGCATGATGGAATGGCTGCAGCATGCAGACGACGTGCTGAACAACGCCGTCGCCGGTATCGCAGAAATCATCAACGTGCCGGGCCACATCAACGTCGACTTCAACGACGTCAAGACCATCATGGGCGAGCAGGGCAAGGCGATGATGGGTACGGCAACCGCTTCCGGCGTCGACCGCGCACGCATCGCCGCCGAGCAGGCCGTGGCGTCGCCGTTGCTGGACGGTATCGACCTCTCCGGCGCGCGCGGCGTGCTGGTCAACGTCACTGCCAGCCGCAGCCTCAAGGGCAAGGAAATCAAGGAAGTCATGGCAACCGTGCGCGCGTTTGCCGCACCGGACGCATCGATTGCACAAGGCATCGCCTACGACGAGAATATGGGCGACGAGATCCGCGTCACCGTCGTGGCAACCGGCCTCGGTCGCGGCCGCAAGAACGTGCAACTGGTGCAGACCCCGGTCCTGCGCACGGGCACCCACAACGAGCCGATCATGCAGCACACCGGCATGAACCAGGGTGGCGCCCAGTCGGCAGCTTTCGAAGGCCTGAAGGCCCCGGCAGTATGGCGCCGCGAGTCCGCATCGGAAACGGTGCGCGCGCTCGAGAAGAACGGCATGGAAACCTACGACATCCCGGCCTTCCTGCGCAAGCAAGCCGACTGATCGATTCCCCCTACACATTGTAGGGGGAAGGTCCTTGCCCCCTGCAAAAAAGGCAAGAAAAAGGCATACTGCGGTTTGTACGCCGCGCCCCGCGTGACAGCGGTGCGCGGCGTTTTTACGCAAGTTTGCACGATTGCTTTCCCCATTAAAGAGGACAAATCATGACCATCAAGATCGGCGATCGCCTGCCGGAAGGCACGCTTTCAGAATTCATCGAAGTGGAGTCGGAGGGCTGCTCCCTCGGCCCGAACAGCTTCAAGGTCAGCGACCTGACCAAGGGCAAGAAGATTGCGGTCTTCGGCCTTCCGGGGGCCTACACCCCGACCTGCTCGGCCAAGCATGTGCCGGGCTACATCGCGCTGGCCGACAAGCTGAAGGCCAAGGGCGTCGACGAAATCTGGTGCATCTCCGTGAATGATGCCTTCGTGATGGGGGCATGGGGCCGCGACCAGAAGGTCACCGGCATCGTGCGCATGATGGCCGACGGCAGCGCGGAATTCACCAAGGCGCTCGGCCTTGAGTTCGACCTGACGTCCAAGGGCATGGGCATCCGCTGCCAGCGTTTTTCGATGCTGGTGGACGATGGCGTCGTCAAACAGCTCAATATCGAGCAGCCCGGCAAGTTTGAAGTGTCGAACGCGGAAACGCTGCTGGGACAACTCGGCTGACCGGCAACGGCGAATAAAAAACGGCACTTCGGATGCCGTTTTTTATTATGAGCATGACGGGTTCAGTGCTTCTGATTCCGCACCGAATCGGCGGCAGGCGCCGCGAGCGAAGCAAGCGTCGGCGCCGGCAGTTCCCCCGCGAGCGCATAGGCGACGTCTCCTGCGTACCAGTAGCAGACGCTGATGTTGCGATAGGCGTCGCACTCCGGCTTGGCACTCCTGTTCAGTGCGCCCTCCGTGCGCACGAAGACAGTCAGCCTCTTGCCTGATGCATCCTCGTACATGAACTGCCCGGCAGGTTCCTCCGCGCCTGCCAGCAGGCGGCCGCCCAAGAAGCGGAAACCGTCGACCCGGGGAGCAAACACTTTCTTGCCGAGCCGCTTGGAGATCCATGCGGTCAGTGTCGGATCGTCGCTCTTGACCTCGACCGGCTGCCGCTTGTCCGGACTGTAGACATTGTGTGCCACCGAGGCCAGGCGAACGAGTTGGCCATCGGTATCCAGGCGTGGCAGCAGGTCTTTGCCGACAAAGATGCCGACCAGGACCGCGACGGCGAGCGCGCCGGCAAACCGCGGCGACGGCAGCCATTCGGCCAGGCGCTCGCGCCACGAAGCGCGCACGGTTTGCCGGGCAGCCGCAGGCCTCGATGCAGGCGCACTCGCGAGGCGGACCAGGTCCGCCGGCAATGGTTCGTGCAGGTCGGCGTCTAGCGCCCTACGCAGCCCTTCCGTTTGCGCCGACCAGCTATCCAGCCTGGCGCGCATCGCCGGGTCCTGCGCGAGGGCGCGGTCCACGGCCTCACGGGTTGCGTCGTCGAGTTCGTTATCGAAATAGGCGCACAGTTGTGCGCCGGTGAGATGCATGTTCATCGCGCCTCTCCTGTGCCGACGGGCACGCCGCCAAGCAATTCCTGCATCTTTTCCCTCGCCCGCGCGAGGCGGGACATGATCGTGCCGACCGGCACGGCGAGCACCTCGGCCGCTTCGCGATAGCGCAAGCCCTCCACGGCGACCAGGAGCAGCACCTCGCGCTGGTCCTGCGACAACTTGTAGAGGGCGGACTGGATGTCGCGCATCTCGGTCGGGTCGGATGGTTTACCCGATGCCATTTCCGGCAATGCAGCCGTGTCCGCCGACCAGTCGATCGCTTCGCGCTGGCGCGTGCTGTCGATGAACAGGTTGTGCATCAGCGAAAAGAGCCATGCGCGCAGGTTGCCGCCTGCGTGGAAAGTCGATTCCCGCGCCAGTGCGCGTTCGACCGTATCCTGAACCAGGTCGTCCGCGCGCGTGCGATCGCCCGTCAGCACGCGCGCATAGCGGCGCAGGCGGGGCAGTACGGCGACAAGTTCGTCACGGTCGATCAATTTGGCTGGAAGTATCTCTGTAGCAGGCGACAGTTGGCGGTCGGTCTGGCTGTCGGCGACGGTTGTTTGCCAGGTGGAAGCGCGTTCAGAGAATAGCATCAGAACAGCTGATGAAGGCGGCGGAGTTGGCCCGTATGCAACAATGGCGCGCGTCGCGTCGGCGGGAAACCGATTGTGCTGAAAGAAGCGGACGTGTGCGGCACGCTGATCTCCTCCCCGAAAACGCCGACGTGCTACGCGCCATTCGGCCGCCTGCACATTTATATACGCATACCTGTCCGGTTTTATTCCATCATTCGACGATCACGACCTCCACGCGTGCGTCCTTGAGCACACGGCCAAGCGCTTCGGGTGGCCTTGCGTCCGTAAACAGCATGTCGATCTGCGCCACATGCGCCATTCGCACCAGCGCCTGCCGGCCGAACTTGTCGTGGTCGGCCACCAGCCAGACTTCACGCGACTGCTCGATGATTGCCTGCGCGACTTTGACCTCGCGCGGATCGTAGTCGCGCAGCGTGCCGTCAGGCTCGATACTGGAGATGCCGATGATGCCGATGTCGACTTTGAACTGACGGATGAAGTCGATGGTCGCCTCGCCGACGATACCGCGGTCGCGCCCGCGCACCACGCCGCCGGCCAGTATCACCTCGCAATGCGGATTGTCAGAAAGGATGGCTGCCACGTTCAGGTTGTTGGTGACCACATGCAAGGCCTGGTGATGCACCAGCGCACGTGCCACCTCTTCAGTCGTCGTGCCGATGTTGATCAATAACGAACATCCGGACGGCACTTGCCGCGCCACCTCGGAAGCGATACGCCGCTTGGCGTCGCTGTTCATTCCCTGACGCAAGCTGTAGTCAATGTTCTCGACGGAGGAGGGCAGGCCGACGCCGCCGTGGTAGCGCGCGAGAAGGTTCGCTTCCTCCATCAGCTTGACATCGCGCCGGACCGTCTGCGGCGTCACGCCAAGCTCCTGCGCCAGCTCCTCGACGGACATCGTGACCCGTTGCCGCACGGTATCCAGCAGCCGCCTTTGACGTGGATTAAGAGCCAAGACTCATCCCCTTCAAACCTTGTAAAGTCACAATATAATTGAAAACGAACATAAACGAACAAAAAAAATCAAAAAAGATGTTGCATCGTTTTCGTGTATTGTCGTATCTTTAGCACCTGTCGCAGTACCAACAATAAAATTCCTAGGCGAGATCTGGATGGAGAACGGCAAGCACAACCTCGAATGCGATCTGCTCGTTGTCGGTGGCGGCATCAATGGCGCCGGCATCGCGCGTGACGCCGCCGGCCGCGGCCTGTCGGTCGTCTTGTGTGAAAAGGACGACCTGGCGGCGCATACCTCGTCCTCCTCGTCCAAGCTGATCCATGGTGGCCTGCGTTACCTCGAGTATTACGAGTTCAACCTGGTGCGCAAGGCACTCATCGAGCGCGAAGTGCTGCTGCGCGCCGCGCCGCACATCATGTGGCCGATGCGCTTCGTCCTCCCGCATGACAAGGGCCAGCGGCCGGCCTGGATGATCCGGATCGGACTGTTCCTGTACGACGTGCTGGGCAAGCGAGAACTGTTGCCCGGATCGCGCGGGGCCGATCTGCGCCGGCATCAGGCCGGCACGCCGCTCAAGCCGGAATTCACGCGCGGTTTCGTTTATTCGGATGGCTGGGTGGACGACGCGCGCCTGGTGGTGCTCAACGCCGTCGATGCAGCGGAAAAGGGCGCGCGTATCCTGACCCGCACTCGCTGCATCTCCGCCAAGCGCGAAGGCAATGCCTGGATCGCCGAACTGGCAGATGCGCAAGGCCGGCGCTCAGTGGTGCGCGCCCGTGCCCTGGTCAACGCTGCCGGCCCCTGGACCGCGCAGTTCCTCCAAACGGCTGCACAACGGCCGTCGGAAAAGGCGCTGCGCCTGATCAAGGGTAGCCATATCGTCGTGCCGCGCCTGTTCGATCATCCGTACGCGTACATCTTCCAGCACCCGGACGGCCGCATCGTATTCGCCATCCCCTACGAGCAGGACTTCACGCTCATCGGCACGACCGACATCGAATACCACGGCGACGCCAATAAAGTGGCGATCGACCAGGATGAGATCGTTTACCTGTGCGATCTCGCCAGCCGCTATTTCCGCAAGCAGATCGTTCCCGCCGACGTCGTCTGGAGCTACTCCGGCGTCCGTCCCCTGGTCGAGGACGCGTCTTCCAGCGCCTCGGCCGTGACGCGCGATTACCGTCTCGAACTCGACGCAAAGGGCGCGCCGCTGCTGTCGATCTTCGGCGGCAAGATCACGACCTTCCGCAAGCTGGCGGAAGAGGCGGTCGACATGCTGGCGCCGATGCTGCCGATGCGTCGCGGTGCATGGACAGAGGATGCCTGCCTGCCCGGCGGTGACCTGTTCGGCGCAAAACCGTCCAATCGCTCCGTGCTGGAATACGAGCGGTTCGTGCAAGATCTGCAGAAGCGATATGCTTGGTTGCCGCCGTCCCTCGTGGCCCGCTACTCACGCGCCTACGGCACCCGTATCGACTTGCTGCTCGCCGGACGCAATCGTTTGGCGGATATGGGTAAAGAAATCGCGTCAGGCCTGTACGAGGTTGAAGTCGACTATCTGATGCGGCGCGAATGGGCAGTGGATGCGGCAGATATTCTGTGGCGCCGTTCCAAGCTCGGCCTGCATCTGCCGAAGGACACGCAGGGCAAGCTCGATGAGTGGATAAGGGAGAGGACGCGCACGGAAAAAAGCATGAGCGCCTGAAAACAGGACAAAGGCGCACAAGAAGAATTTTTAGGAGGAAGACAGAGTGCTTCTAGCATTGGAAAACGTCAGCAAGAAAGTTGGCGCGGAAGATCACATCTACCCGCTATCGCTCTCGCTGGTACCGGGGACAATCAATGTATTGCTGGGGACGACAAAAGCCGGCAAGACAACCCTGATGCGGCTGATGGCCGGGCTTGACCGCCCGACCGAAGGGCGCGTCGTGGCCGACGGCCGCGACGTGACCGGCGTATCGGTTCGCGAGCGCGACCTCGCGATGGTGTACCAGCAATTCATCAACTATCCGTCGTTCACGGTGTTCGACAACATCGCGTCTCCGCTGCGCATCAAGGGCGTGGCGGAAAGCGAGATCAAGAAGCGCGTGACCGAGATGGCGGAACGCCTGCACATCACGCCCTACCTGCAGCGCTTCCCGGCCGAACTATCCGGCGGACAGCAGCAGCGTACCGCGATGGCGCGTGCACTGATCAAGGAAGCCAGCCTGCTGCTGCTCGATGAGCCGCTGGTCAACCTGGATTACAAGCTGCGCGAGGAATTGCGCAACGAATTGACCGAGCTCTTCTCCGAAGGAAAAACCACGGTGGTGTATGCCACCACCGAGCCGCTGGAAGCATTGCAGCTCGGCGGTCAGGTGGCGGTGCTGCATGAAGGAAGCCTGCTGCAGAACGGGCCGACGCTGGATGTCTTCAATGCGCCCAACTCGATTCAGGCTGCGCGCACCTTCAGCGATCCGCCGATCAACCTGATGCATGCGACGATCGAGGCAAACGGCACAGCGCACCTGGGAAGCGGTCTCGCGATGCAACTCTCGCCAGCCCAGATGCAGAAGGCGGCGGGACACAAGGAAGTGGTGCTCGGCCTGCGTGCGCACAGCCTGCGGCTCGCCGCGCGCTATCCGGACGACGTGGCGATCGAAGCGGAAGTCGAGCTTGCCGAAATCAGCGGCTCGGAAACCTATGTACACGTCCACCGCGGCCGCATCGCGCTCGTCGCGCAGCTGCCCGGCGTGCATGACCTTGAGCTCGGCACCCCCTGCAGCATGTACTGCCGGCCGGGCGACCTGTTCCTGTACGCACCCGACGGCAAACTCTTGTTTGCACCGACACTGACTCAGGCTGGAGTGTAAGCATGGCTCGCATTGAACTCGTTGATCTGGCTCATGCCTACAAGCCGAACCCGAGCGCACCCTCGGATTACGCGCTGCGTCCGATGAACATGCAGTGGGACGACGGCGGCGCGTACGCGCTGCTCGGCCCATCCGGCTGCGGCAAGACCACACTGCTGAACATCATTTCCGGATTGGTTCGTCCGTCGCATGGCCGTGTGCTGTTCGACGGCAAGGATGTCACCAACCTGCCGCCGGAAGCACGCAATATTGCGCAGGTGTTCCAGTTCCCTGTCATTTACGACACGATGACCGTGTTCGACAACCTCGCCTTCCCGTTGCGCAATCGCGGCTGGAAGACGGCCGACATCAACAAGCGCGTGCAGCAGGTGGCGGAGATGCTGGAACTGAGCAGCGACCTCAAGCATCGCGCCAGCGGCCTGTCCGTCGACGCCAAGCAGAAGATCTCGCTCGGCCGCGGCCTGGTCCGTCCCGATGTGGCGGCGGTGCTGTTCGACGAACCGCTCACCGTGATCGACCCGCACCTGAAATGGCTGCTGCGTCGCAAGCTCAAGGAGATCCATCACGAGCTGAAGCTGTCGCTCATCTACGTGACGCACGACCAGGTGGAGGCATTGACCTTCGCCGACAAGGTGGTGGTGATGACACAGGGTGAAGTGGTGCAGGCCGGCACCGCACAGGAATTGTTCGAAGAACCGGCGCATACCTTCGTCGGTTACTTCATCGGCAATCCGGGCATGAACCTGCTGCCGTGCAAGATCAACGGCGGTGCAGCGCATATCGAAGGCAGCGTGATCCCGCTGTCGCCCAAGGCGAGCGCGACACTGAACGGCGCCAATGGCAGTACCACCCTTGGCATCCGTCCGGAATTCGTCGAATGCGAATTCGAACAGAAGCCGGACACGACTGCAGCAACCGTTGTATCGGTGCGAAACCTCGGCACGCATTTCCTTGCCGAATTCAAGCTGGGCAATCACACTGTTGCTGCGAAGTTGCGACAGTTGTCGGCGTCGACAGGCGACGAGGTCTGGATTCGCTTGCCGACCGATCGGACCCTTTACTACGTCAACGACAAGCGGGTGGCATGACATGAAAACCTATAACAACCGCGCGTGGTTCCTCATCCTTCCGGTGATTCTTTGCGTCGCCTTCTCGGCCATCCTGCCGCTGATGACGATCGTGAATTACTCGGTCCAGGACATCCTCAGTCCGACGCAGAGCGTCTTCGTCGGCACCGAATGGTTCCGCATGGTGATGCGCGACAGCGAATTGCACGGCGCGCTGTACCGCCAGATGATCTTCTCGCTATCCGTGCTCGCAATCCAGATCCCGCTTGGCATCCTGATCGCGCTGACCATGCCCGCACAGGGCTGGAAGGCATCGATGTCCCTGGTGCTGATCGCCTTGCCGTTGCTGATCCCCTGGAACGTGGTCGGCACCATCTGGCAGATCTTCGGCCGTGGCGACATTGGCCTCCTGGGCTACGTCGTCAACAACGCAGGCATCAGCTATAACTACACCGGCGACTCGATCGATGCGTGGGTGACCGTGCTGGTGATGGACATATGGCATTGGACGCCGCTGGTGGTGTTGCTGTGCTATGCCGGTCTGCGCGCGATTCCGGATGCGTATTACCAGGCAGCGAAGATCGACGGCGCCTCGCGCTGGGCAGTGTTCCGCTTCATCCAGTTGCCGAAGCTGCGCAATGTGCTGATGATCGCGGTGCTGCTGCGCTTCATGGACAGCTTCATGATCTACACGGAGCCGTTCGTGCTGACCGGCGGCGGTCCGGGTAACGCGACGACCTTCCTGTCGCAATACCTGACGCAGAAGGCGGTCGGCCAGTTCGACCTCGGACCGGCGGCGGCATTCTCGCTGATCTACTTCCTGATCATCCTGCTGTTCTGCTTCGTGCTGTACAACTGGATGCAACGTGTCGGAACGGGAGACAAAAAATGATGAGCAAAACCCTGACGCGGCCCATCCTCGCGCTGTATCTGCTGCTGTCGTTATTGCCGATCTATTGGATGCTGAACATGTCGCTCAAGACCAACGAGGAAATCGTTGGCGCGCTGACGATGTGGCCGAGCAACCTGACCTTCGAAAACTTCAAGACGATCTTCACCGATCCGTCCTGGTACGACGGTTACATCAACTCGATCCTCTATGTGGCCATTAACATGGTCCTGTCGGTGGCGGTGGCATTGCCGGCGGCGTACGCGTTCTCGCGCTACTCCTTCCTTGGTGACAAGCACCTGTTCTTCTGGCTGCTGACCAATCGCATGACGCCGCCCGCGGTGTTCCTGCTGCCGTTTTTCCAGCTGTATTCGACGGTCGGCCTGATGGATACGCACCTTGCGGTGGCATTGGCACACATGGTATTCAACGTACCGCTCGCCGTGTGGATCCTGGAAGGCTTCATGTCCGGCATTCCGAAGGAGATCGACGAAACGGCCTACATCGACGGCTACAGCTTCCCGAAATTTTTCGTGAAGATCTTCCTGCCGATGATCAAGTCAGGCGTGGGCGTGACGATGTTCTTCTGCTTCATGTTCAGCTGGGTCGAACTGCTGCTGGCGCGCACGCTGACTTCGGTCAACGCCAAGCCGATCGCGGCGACGATGACGCGTACCGTCTCCGCCGCCGGCATGGATTGGGGAGTGCTGTCCGCAGCCGGTGTGCTGACCATCGTGCCCGGCGCGCTGGTGATCTGGTTCGTACGGCATTACATCGCCAAGGGCTTTGCAATGGGGAGGGTGTGACATGGAAGAACTGTTTGGATGGATGGCATGGACGCCTCCCGTGGCCATCTTCTTTACCGCGATCGTGCTGATGCTGGTCTGCATGACGATCTGGGAAATCAAGGCGCCGACGATGGAGCGCGAGGGCTTCCTGCCCATCAGTACGACGCGCGGCGACCGCCTGTTTATCGGCCTGCTTACCGCGGCCTACCTTAACCTCGCTTGGGCAGGATTGACCGAACTGCACCAAGCGATCGGAGCCGTCATCGGCTTTCTGGTGTTATTGATCGTGATGCGTTGGGGTTAAACCCGCGTTTCGATGCCCGGCGCATTCCTTCCCCGCGCCGGGCATTTCTGCTGTGGGAAGGCATTAAAAACAGGTGGAGATATGAGACTAAAACTGACGGCGTTGGCAGCGGCTGCGATGCTGGCTTCGGGTGCTTCCTGGGCTGACATGAAGGCGGCGGAGAAGTGGGTTACCCAGGAATTTCAACCTTCCAGCCTGAGCAAGCA
>CBIHRW010000094.1:0-17451 GCA_966212545.1 uncultured Noviherbaspirillum sp. | reverse complement strand
CAACCAGGACATGGACGTCGCCGCCGGCTTGCGCGGCAGCGGTGATGGTGTTGAGCGTGCTTCCCTTCAGGGAAGCGTTGTCGTGTTCAGCAATGACGAGAGTGGGCATGGTGGAATCCTGTTCATTGTGCAGATGAATGCGGGACATATGCTGTTGCCCAACTTCTTCCGTTCCCCGTCATTCCCGCGAAGGCGGGAATCCATAGTGAGGCTGTTCCATCAACCGGCTTATGGATTCCCGCTTTCGCGGGAATGACGGAGGTTTAAAGAAGCGGAGGCGATACGGAAATGGGCCAGCTGTCTAAATCACCTTCGCTTCGTTCTTGAGCTTGTCGACCAGCGCGGCGACATCCGGCACCTTGATGCCCGCGGAGCGCTTCGGCGGCTCGGCAACCTTCAGGGTCTTCACGCGCGGGGTGACGTCGACGCCGAGGTCGGCCGGCTTGACGGTGTCCAGCGGCTTCTTCTTGGCCTTCATGATGTTCGGCAGGGTCACGTAGCGCGGCTCGTTCAAGCGCAGGTCGGTGGTGACCACGGCCGGCAGGGTCAGGGACACGGTCTCGAGGCCGCCGTCCACTTCGCGGGTCACGACCGCCTTGCCGTCTTCAATCGAGACCTTCGAGGCGAAGGTTGCTTGCGGCCAGCCCAGCAGGGCGGCGAGCATCTGGCCGGTCTGGTTGCAGTCGTCGTCAATTGCCTGCTTGCCGAGGATGATCAGTTGCGGCTGCTCCTTGTCGGCGACAGCCTTGAGCAGCTTGGCGACAGCCAGCGGCTGCAGTTCTGCATCAGTCTCGACCAGGATGCCGCGGTCGGCGCCGATGGCCATGGCGGTACGCAGGGTTTCCTGGCACTGGGCCACGCCGGCGGACACTGCCACGATCTCGGTGACCTTGCCACCTTCCTTCAGGCGGGTGGCTTCCTCGACCGCGATTTCATCGAACGGGTTCATCGACATCTTGACGTTGGCGATGTCCACACCGCTGCCGTCGGACTTGACGCGGACCTTCACGTTGAAGTCCACCACGCGTTTGACAGGTACAAGTACTTTCATTTTTTCCTCAGATCGGGTCCCAGCTGAACACGTCCGCCGAACGGTCCAGGTCGTAGAAGGATTTCTTCAGCGCCGGCATGCAGTGGCTGGCGATGGTTTCCGGCGTCCAGCCTTCCGAACGGTGCACCGAGCGCAGCGGGCGCGGTTGGCTCATCAGGAAGATCTCGTTGTTGCGCACGGCGAAGACCTGGGCATTCACGTCGGCCGCGGCATCGCTGGCGAGATAGACGGCCAGCGGCGCGATCTTGTCCGGGGTCATCTGCTTGAGACGTTCGACGCGCGCCTTTTCTTCCGGCGTGTCAGTGGGAATGGAACTGGTCATGCGGCTCCATGCGAACGGGCAGATGCAATTGGAGCGCACATTGAAGCGCTGCATGTCGAGCGCGATCGATTTCGACAGCGCGGTAATGCCGAGCTTGGCAGCCGAGTAATTGGCCTGCCCCATGTTGCCGACCAGGCCGGAGGCCGAAGTCATGTGCACCAGGCTGCCCGAGCCCTGCTCCTTGAAATGCAATGCAGCCGCCTTGCTCGTGTAGTAAGCGCCGTACAGGTGCACCTTGACCACGGCATCCCAGTCCTCGACGCTCATCTTGTGGAAGATGCGATCGCGCAGGATGCCCGCGTTGTTGACCACGCAATCGATGCGGCCGAAGGTTTCGACCGCGCAGTCGATGATGCGCTGCGCCGAATCCGCCTCGGACACACTGTCGCCGTTCGCGACCGCCTGGCCGCCGAACGCCTTGATCTCCTCGACCACCTGCTGGCCCGGATTCATGCCCGTCGAATCGCCCGTCAGCGAGGCGCCAATGTCGTTGACCACCACCTTCGCGCCCTGGCGCGCCATTGCCAATGCGATATCGCGCCCGATGCCGTTGCCGGCGCCGGTGACGACGACGACCTTGCCTTCGACCATGTTGTTCGTTGTCATTTCCTCTGTCCCTCTCAATGAAATTCGATCATCCTGCCTGCGCCAGGATCGACTGCGCGCGCAGCAGCACCGGCTTGTCCACCATCTTGCCATCGACCGCAACGGCTGCGCCATTGGCGGCGGAGGCGGCTTCCAGCACGCGCGCCGCCCAGCGTATTTCGTCTTCACCCGGCCGGAAGCAGGCATTCACCTCTTCCACCTGCCGCGGGTGGATGCACAGCTTGGCGCCGAAGCCCAGCTTGCGCGCACGGACGGAATCCGCGCGCAGGCGCTCCGGATCGTCGATCGCCGTCGTCACGCCATCGACCGGCGCCGCAATGCCGGCCACGCGCGATACCAGCACCAGCTGCGAGCGGAAGTACAGCAATTCCTCGCCCTCGCCGTCGATCCCGAGGTCGACCTGGAAATCGATGGAGCCGAACAGCAGGCGTTGCACCTGCACGCAGCGGGCCAGCGCGTGCGCATTCCACACGCCCTGCGCGGTTTCGATCAGCGGCAGGATGGGCACGTCCGGGCCGACTTGTTCCGTGATCCACGCAATATCTTCCGGCCGTTCGGCCTTCGGCAGGACGATGCCCGCGACACCGCCCGCGCGGCAGATCCCGACATCGTCCTGGAACCATTCCGTCTCGGCGCCGTTGATACGCACCAGCAGCGGCTGCGCCGGATTCAGTGCGGCAGCCACGGCAGCGCGGGCCGCCGCCTTGTCATCCGGCGCTACGGCGTCTTCAAGGTCGGCAATAACTGCGCCGGCGCCGCTTGCGCAGGCCTTGGCAAACCGTTCCGGTCGATTGCCCGGAACGAACAGATAGGATCGTGGAAGCGCTCCCATCGTGTCCTCAGTCCACCAGCCGGCCGATCCGTGCGGCACCGGCAATCGTCCAGATGCGATCGAACGCCCGCCGCATCTCCGTCTCGGTCGCCGCCTTGCTGAACTGCGCCAAGCGCAGTGCCTTGTCTTCCAGCTCCTGCCGGGACAGCGTGTTGCCGGGATCGCCCTTGGGCTCGTCGACGCGGCCGTGCAAGGTCCTGCCGTCGGTGGTTTCGACCGTCACCTTGCCGATCCAGCGCACCGGATACGCGCCATCCACTTCCGGATCGAGCGCCATCCTGACCTTGTCGTGCACCGCCACCACGCGCGGATCCTTGAACGAATGCTCGAACTCCATGATGCCTGCGTTGCCGAATACCGCGATCAGGCCGAGCACCGTGCCCATCGAGAACTTGCCCTGGTGGATGGTCGCCGGATTGGTCACGGGACCGAGCACGTCGATGGCGCCCTGATGCACCTGCGCGGTGATGCGCGCGATCTGCTCCGGCTGCAGTTTGTGCTCCCTCATCACCTGCAGAAGCGCATCGGCGGCAGGATGCGTGTGGCGGCAGGACGCATGGAATTTGAATGAAGTTTCAATCGTCGCCCAGCGTTGCAGCAGGCGGTCCGTCAGCTTCGCCGGGTCGGCGTCGGTCGACATGCCGGCGGCCATCCCCTGCGCGCCTTCCAGGATGCGCTTCGCGCCGGTGAATCCATCCTTCGCCAGGTAGGCAGCCATCAATCCGCTCGCGGCGGCATGCGCCGTATGCAATTGCTTGGAATCGGCGGCGTCGCGCAGGAATTCCCACAGGCCGGCAGCCTGGGTGCCGGCAGAACCCATCGCATCGAGCATCTTCTCCGCATCGAGCCCAAGCAGGCGGCCGGCCGCGACTGCGGCAGCGATGGTGCCGGCGGTCCCCGTAGTGTGGAACACCTTGTAATGCGAGCGGCCGAGGTATTCGCCGATGCGGATGCCCACTTCATAGCCGGCCACAGAGGCGGCCAGGATGTCGCGGCCCGAACTGCCGATCGACTGTGCGACAGCAAGCGCGGCTGGAAACACCACGGTCGCCGGATGGAAGACCGAGCCGTTGTGCACATCGTCCTGCTCCGCAATGTGCGAGGAAGCGGCATTGACCATCGCGGCGAACAGCGGTGTCGTCTGCCGGCGGGTGCAGAGGATTTCACAGGGGCCGTCCGCCGGCCCCATCGTGGCGGCAAAACGGTGGATGATGTCGATTGCGCGCGCGCCCTTGCCGGCGAGCGCGGAGCCGAACCAGTCCAGCATCAGGTCTTCCGCTCGTCGCAGCACGGCCTCGGGAATCTGCTCGTACTGCAGCTCCGCCGCAAAGCGCGCCAGCATGGCGCTCGGGTTGTGTTGCTCGGTCATTATGTCTCCTAGATGGCACCTGCCTCGCGCAGGCGATGGATATCGGTATCGGCATATCCCAGCTCGCGCAGGATGGACGCCGTGTGCTCGCCCAGCGCGGGAATCGGGTCAAGTCGGTAATCGAAGCTGTCGTTGATACCCGGCGGCAGCAGCGCGGGAATCTCGCCGACGGGCGACTGCACGCTGCGCCAGCGGTCGCGCGCCTTCAGCTGCGGATGCTCCCAGAACTCGTTCATCGTGTTGATGTTGGCATTGCCGATGCCAGCGGAGTCCAGGCGCTCCGTCACCTGCACCGCGGTGAGATCGCTGAATACGCCTTCGATCAGCTCGCGCAGCACCGCACGGTTCTGGTTGCGCAGCACGTTGGTATTGAAGCGTTCGTCCGTGGCGACCTCGGCTTGCTGCAGGACTTCCTTGCAGAACAGCGTCCACTCGCGTTCGTTCTGGATACCGAGCAGCACCGTCTTTCCGTCGCCGGTCCGGAACGGGCCGTAGGGATAAATGGTCGGGTGGCTGGACGCGGCGCGCGGCGGCGGCGTGTTGCCCTTGAAGGCGTAATACATCGGGTTGGACATCCACTCGCCCAGCGCTTCCAGCATGGACACTTCGATATGGCTGCCCTTGCCGGTGCGGCCGCGCTGGATCAGTGCGGCGAGGATGCTGGAATACGCGTACATGCCGGCGGCGATGTCCGCCACCGACACGCCGGCGCGAGAGGGGTCATCCGGCGTGCCGGTCACTGACAGCAGGCCGGCCTCGGCCTGGATCAGGATGTCGTAGGCCTTCTTGTCGCGATACGGGCCGTCCTTGCCGTAGCCGGAAATGTCGCAGACGATCAGGCCGGGATGCGTCGGCCGCAGTGCTTCGGCGGAGAGTCCGAGGCGGGCCGCGGCGCCGGGACCGAGATTCTGCACCAGCACGTCGGCCTTGCCGACCAGTTGTGCCAGGATCTTGCCCGCTTCCGCATTCTTGACGTCGAGCGTGAGACTTTCCTTCGAGCGGTTGATCCATACGAAGTACGAAGCCATGCCGTCGACACGGGTGTCGTAGGCGCGAGCAAAGTCGCCGACGCCGGGGCGTTCTATCTTGATCACGCGCGCGCCGAGGTCGGCCAGCTGCCGTGTGGCGAAAGGCGCGGCGACCGCATGTTCCAGGGTGACTACGGTGATGCCGTCAAGTGGGCGCATTGCTGTTTCTTTCCTTGCGTTGTGATTTCTCAGGCAGCCGCCAGCAGCGACTTTGCCTGTTGGTATTCCTGTTTCATGCGTTCGACCAGTTGCGCGACCGGCAGCTTGTCCTTGATGTTGCCCACGCCCTGCCCCGCGCCCCAGATCTCTTTCCATGCCTTGGGCGCTTTGGATGTGTCATGGCGGGTGGCGTAATTCATCTTGGACGGATCGGCGTCCGGCAGCTTGTCCGGGTCGAGGTCGGCCCTGACAATGCTCGGGCGCAGGTAATTGGCCGGCACGCCCGAGAAGAACGGCGTGTAGACGATGTCGGCGGCGCTGGCATCGAGGATCATCTGCTTGTATTCCTCGACGGCATTCGCCTCCTCCGTCGCGATGAAGCGGGTGCCGATATAGGCCAGGTCGCAGCCCATCACCTGCGCGGCAAGAATGGCGCTGCCGTTGGTGATGGAGCCGGACAGCACCAGCGGGCCGTCGTAGAAGCGGCGGATCTCGTTGACCAGCGCGAAGGGGCTGAGCGTGCCCGCGTGACCGCCGGCGCCGGCGCAGACCAGGATCAGGCCGTCAACGCCCGCCTCCAGCGCCTTTTCCGCATGGCGCACGTTGGTGACGTCATGCAGCACGATGCCGCCGTAGCTGTGCGCCTGCCGGACCACGGCGTCGGGCGCGCGCAGCGAGGTGATGATGACCGGCACCTGCTGCCGCACGCAGACTTCCATGTCGTGCTCCAGCCGCGGGTTGGAGTGGTGCACGATCTGGTTGACGGCGAACGGCGCGACCTTCCGGTCGGGATGCGTTTCCTGGAAGACGGCGAGTGCCTGCTTGATGCGCACGATCCACGGCTCCAGTTCCTCTTCCGGACGCGCATTCAACGCGGGGAAGGAACCGACGATGCCCGCGCAGCACTGCGCGATCACCAGTTCGGGACCGGAGACGATGAACATCGGCGAGGCGATCACCGGCAGTTCGAGCTTGCCTTGGAGGGTGGCGGGCAGCGGCATGGCGTTTTACTCCTTCTCGATCTTCGCGTCGCGCACGACCTTGCCCCAGAAATCCAGTTCCTTCTGGATGCGCGCGCCGAACTCTTCCGGCGTCGACGTGGCGACGTCATAGCCCGCGGTACGGAATTGCTGGTCCAGCGCCGGGTCGCTCAATGCGGTCTTCAATGCCTTGTTCAGTTTTGTCGTAACGGCCGGCGGCAGCTTGGCCGGTCCCATCACGCCATACCAGCCGGTGACGTCGAAGCCCGGCACGCCCGCCTCGATCATGGTCGGCAGGTCGGGCAGCATGGAATTGCGGGTGGCCGACGTCACTGCCAGCCCGCGCACCTTGCCGGAGTTGATGTAGTTCATCGCGGTGCCAGTGATGTCGAACATGAAGGTGATCTGGCCGGCAATCACGTCCGTCATGGCCGGCGCATTGCCCTTGTACGGCACATGCAGCATGGGTGCGCCGCTGATTTTCTTCAGCAATTCGCCGGACAGGTGGTTCGATGCGCCCTTGCCTGCGGAGCCGAAGGCCACCTTGTCGGGGTTGGCCTTGGCATAGACGATCAGTTCCTGCACGGATTTCGCTGGTGCATTGACGCTGGCCACCAGCACGTTGGTGTAGTTGGCAACCAGCGAAACCGGCGTGAAATCCTTGATCGGGTCGTATTGCAGCGACGCATGGATATGCGGGTTGATGACCTGAGTCGGGCTGGCGGCGAAGAACAGCGTGTAGCCGTCGGGCGCCGCCTTGGCGACATAAGCCGCGCCCAAGGCACCGCCAGCGCCGGACTTGTTCTCGACGATCACCGGCTTGCCCAGCTGGCCTTCCAGCGCGCGGGCAACGATGCGCGCGGAGGTGTCGACCGGACCGCCGGGCGCGTACGCGACGATCAGCTTGACCGGTTTGTCGGGGTATTCCTGCGCCAGCACTGCGGACATTGAACATGCTGCGACAGCCAGCGCGGCGAGTTGTCTTGCAATCATGATGTCTCCTTGTCGGGGTTTCTTATCCCTGTATTTGCCCAGCGGATGCGGCGGGACGGATGGCTTCTGCGGCCATCTTGCGCAAGTCGTTCTTCAGCAGCTTGCCGCTCGCGGTCGTCGGTATGGCGTCGATCAGGCGGATCTCGGACGGCAGCTTGTACGGCGACAGGCGCGCCTTGAGGAAGCTGCGCAAGGCGGCGGTGTCGACGGTTTCTCCGGTATGCGGCTCGATGAAGGCGACCACCTCCTCGTTGCTGTCCTCCGTGGTGCGGCCGACGACGGCGGACTGCTTCACGCCGGGGAAGTCGTTGATCACGGATTCCACTTCAAGCGGATACACATTGAATCCCGAGCGGATGATGAGGTCCTTGGTGCGGCCGAGGATGAACACGGCGCCCTCCTCGTCGACCCGCCCGACATCGCCGGTATTGAGCCAGCCGCCGGGTCGCAGCGCCTGCGCGGTGACTTCGGGGGCACGGTAGTAGCCGAGCATGACGCCCGGGCCGCGCACCCAGATTTCACCGGGAGTTCCACGCGGCAGGTCGTTGCCGTTTTCATCCACCGTCTTCAGCTCGGCCCCGACAGTGATGCGGCCGGGCGAACAATCGCGGCGCGGACGATCGATGTCGGTGATGACGAGCGAGCCGGCGTACTCCGTCATGCCGTAACCGTGGTGCAGCGGCAGGCCGAAGGCGGCTTCCACGACCTGTTTCAGTGCGGGATCGAGGGCCGCGCCGCCGGTATAGATGTAGCGCAGGCGCGGCGCGCTGATCTTTGTCCCGGTGTCGCGCAGGTGACTCAGCAGCCGGGTATACATGGTCGGCACGCCCTGCAGGATGGACACGCCCTTGTTTTCCAGGACATCCAGCGCGCCTTCCGGGGTGAAGCGCGGCTGCAGGTAAACGCTCGCGCCCGCGTGCATCGTGGCCGTCAGCAGGGTCGCCAGACCGAAAATGTGCGATATCGGCAGCACGCCGAGCGCAATGTCAGTTGGCGTCATGCGGCGCGATTTGCCCGACACGCCGGCGAAATGCAGCAGGCCGCTGTGGCTGACCATCACGCCTTTCGGCATGCCCGTGGTGCCTGAGGTATAGATCAGCGCGGCGACTTTCCCGGCGAGCTCCCCCGTTTCCGGCTCCGCTTGCGTATTCGTTGCGCTGATCGCCAGGCCGCCGAGGTCGCCGATCGCGATGTCCTCCGCGCCGTGGCGGCGCGCGTGGGTATCGGCATCCGGCGAAATGCCGGTGGTAAAGACCTGCAGACGCGGTGCGCAATGCGCGCGAATGGATTCGATCTCACGCTCGGACAGGCGGGCATTGACGTTGACCGGCCATGCACCCATTTCGCTTGCCGCCAGCAGCATCACCACCTGGGCGGCGCAATTCTCGCTGACCAGCATCACGCGGTCGCCGGCGCGCACGCCACGCGCCTTCAGCAATGCGCCTGCCTGCAACACCATCTCCCACAGGCCTGCATAGGTCAGGACCCGGCCGTCATCGAACAGTGCGGGCGAGTACGGCGTCGCTTGTGACCAGTAGCGCAGGATGTCGGTGATGCGGGTGGCTTGATCAAGACGCTGTATCACGGCGGGTCTCCGAGTGAAACGTTCTAGAATGATCGCGGCATGCCGAGCACATGCTCCGCGACATACGAGAGAATCAGGTTGGTCGAGATCGGCGCGACCTGGTACAGGCGGGTCTCGCGGAACTTGCGCTCGACGTCGTATTCGCAAGCAAAGCCGAAGCCGCCGTGGAACTGCAGGCAGGCATTGGCCGCTTCCCAGGACGCGTCGGCGGCAAGCATCTTCGCCATGTTCGCCTGCGCACCGCATTGCTGGTGCGCATCGAACAGCTCGGCGGCCTTGAAGCGCATCAGGCTGGCCGCTTCGATGTTCACGTAGGCTTTTGCGATCGGGAACTGCACGCCCTGGTTCTGGCCGATCGGCCGTCCGAACACGATGCGCTCGCCGGCGTACTTCACCACCTTGTCGATGAACCAGTAGCCGTCGCCGATGCACTCTGCCGCGATCAGCGTACGCTCCGCGTTGAGGCCGTCGAGGATGTACTTGAAGCCCTTGCCCTCCTCGCCGATCAGGTTCTCTGCCGGGATCTCGAGGTTGTCGAAGAACAGCTCGTTGGTTTCGTGGTTGACCATGTTAGGGATCGGCTGCACGGTCAGCCCCTTGCCGATTGCTTCGCGCAGGTCGACAATGAAAATCGACATGCCGTCGGATTTCTTCTGCACATCGGACGCCGGCGTGGTGCGTGCGAGCAGGATCATCAGGTCGGAGTGCTGCACGCGCGAGATCCATACCTTCTGGCCGTTGACCACGTAGCGGTCGCCCTTGCGCACCGCGGTGGTCTTGATCTTGGTAGTGTCGGTGCCGGTGGTGGGCTCGGTCACCGCCATCGATTGCAGGCGCAATTCGCCGGTCGCGATCTTCGGGAGGTATTCCTGTTTTTGCCGCTCGGAGCCGTGGCGCAGCAGCGTGCCCATGTTATACATCTGGCCGTGGCAGGCGCCGGAATTGCCGCCGCAGCGGTTGATTTCCTCCATGATGACGGAGGCTTCAGTCAGGCTCAGGCCGGAACCGCCGTATTCTTGTGGAATCAGCGCCGCCATCCAGCCGGCCTTGGTAAGAGCGTCGACGAAGGCTGCCGGATAGGCGCGCTCCTCGTCGACTTTGCGGAAATATTCAGCCGGAAATTGCGCGCACAGGTCACGCAGTGCTTCGCGCAGTTCCTGGTATTTGTCGGTGGCATTCAACATCCTGAAATCTCTCTGTCGTCTTAAGTTGGCGTCACGCTAACGTTGCGCTGGCGTCCATAGCAAGGAATCCGTCGGCATCCTTCGCCCACAGCCGGATGGTCTTCCCATCCTCCGCGGGCAAGCCGCAGACGTGGAAAGGGGCGATATCGAACAAGGGGCGAACGGCGCGAAAACTGAACTGACGAACCGCCGCATCGGGACGTTGCCGGCGCACGAGGTCCAGCAGCAGCGTCGCAATCAACGGCCCGTGCACGACGAGTCCCGGGTAGCCTTCAATTTCAACCGCATACCTGCGGTCGTAGTGGATCCGATGACCGTTGAACGTGAGCGCGGAATAGCGGAACAGCATCACTTCATCGGGCGTTACCTGCCGCTCCCATTCGCTTATTGCCGGCGCGAATTGCGGAGCCGGTTGGCGTGCGTCGGGCGATGGTATGTCGCGGTAGACGATGTCGTGCTCCTCGATGACCGCCGGACCGGAAGCGTTTCGAATCTCGTGCTGTACCAGCAGAAATACCAGGCGGCCCGATTTTCCCTCCTTGACATCAACGCTCGCTACGCGCGAGCTGCGTTCAACGGTGTCACCGACACGCAAGTCCTGGAGAAAGGTCAGCCGTCCGCCGGCCCACATGCGACGCGGCAACGGGACGGGTGGAAGGAAACCGCCCCGCAGGGGGTGGCCGTCCTCGCCGATTTCGGATTGCTTGTGCAAGGGAAGGAAGTACAGCCAGTGCCACAGCGGCTGGAGCGGCGTTCCTGCCGGCAGCAGTTCGGGATCGCGGTCAAGCACGGCCGACAGCGCGGCACATGGAACCGGCGTCACCTGGTCCGTCCTGTGCTCCGACTTGCCGATCCACTCCCGCAAATGCTTGATGTCGAGCGTCATGTATTTCTAGTCAGCCGTTTCGATATGGACGTAGCATGTCCGATCTTGTGAAACCGTACAATTCACATTTCCGAAACGGGGAATTAGGCTCGGCTTAAGCGGCGGCTTTCGATCAACATTGATGCTGTCCGGAACGAATTCCGGCGCGCATGAACAGCTGGATGCAGGGATTCCCGGATTGCATTCGTTGCCGGTGATCGAATGCGAGCAATGGCGTTGGCGATCGCTGGGTTAGCCAGAAGCAAGCAAAAGCAGAGTCGGCGTGCGCAGATTCCTTGCCGATCATCGCCGCATAAGAACTCCATGCCCACTGTCCGGCGTCGGCGACCATCCCGGCACGGACAGGATTGAGGACGACATAGCGGGCAAGTTCAGGAAGGTAGCTGTCCTTTTCGACCATGATGGCCTTATACCGGCCCTGAAAGACATGACCAACACGCCGATACGTCCGGTTGATGATTTGTGTGTAGACGCCGTTTAGCTGCCGCATGCCCTGGGAAAGGTTACCCCCAGCGGTTTCAATGATGGCGTGATAGTGGTTGGTCATTTGGCACCAGCCGTGACAGGTCCAGTTGAACCGTTCGCATACCTGTCCAAGCAGTTCCAGCCAGGCGCGTCGATCGTCATCGCCATGGTAGACATCTTCACGGCGGTCACCACGGGAGGTCACGTGATACAGTCCACCGGCCAGTTCGATTCATCCGCATGGAACGCGCAGGCCTTGTCGGAAAAAAGGAGAACGTCGTTGCCAAACACGACAAGAAGGTCGACCAGTTCCTTGCCGTCGCCCTTTCCCTTAGTGCGCCCTTCGTCTGTGTAGACGTTCGCGTAGCTCCAGAGGCTCAAAAACGCCTTCTTCGCAAGCCTGGTCAATGCGCGTTCAGAGTCAGTTGTTCCTTCCGCGGCTGAGGCCTTCTCCCATGGCGTCGTCTTCTCGCTCACCTCTCCTCCTGCACCAAAGTATAGCCGCGCCGGCTGCACGACATGCGAAAGTTACTCAACCACCTCGAGCCACCACCTTGTGCAGCGACTTCTCCTCGGTTTTGCTCGGGCTCGTCGGAGTTTTGCAGGGTTTGGGCGCGTGAGATGCATATTTAGGAGACTTTGCATCACTGATCGCCAGATCAACGACCGCATGAAAATCATCGGGATGAGTGAATGCCCCCGCTGCCTTCCAGTACCGGTAGCCGTCGATGAGCGCTGGATACTTACTCAGGTTGACGCGCACACCGCCATGGATTCGATGCGTCCACATCTCCTCCGGGATCAATTTTTCTTTGTAAAGCCAATACTCTTCTGAATACAGGTTGAAGTATTGCCGCACCCAACGCTTCGTATCCGGCTTCAGTTTGCCAAAGTCGTCAGGTACGCAGCCGGAGACAATCTCTTCAGGGATGTTTTCGTACAGACCGGCGTAACGGACGTTCATTTCATTGTAGTTTTGCCATCTGCGCTGGTCATTAGCCTGCTCAAACTGAGCACTTGCCGTTTTCAATTGCCCGTATGCGTAATAGCTACCAATTGCCGCCGCGGCAAATGCGAGCACTGTCGCCCAATGCGAAATTGGTTCGCTATTGGACCATAACAAACTGAGCACCCGGCGCATAGTTCTCCTTTTCGTTGATTTGGGCGAGCAGCAGGCATTATCCAAGCCTCTGCATGAATGCTCGTGTGCACCGCCGCGGATAGCGCGAAGCACCGTTCCGGCGGACTAGCCAAGCATCGAGTCAGAAATGCTGACACGAGAAGGACGTGCCCGCAATAGCGCTATTCCAGGTCTCATGGTGCTGCAGTCCGCGAAGACGAGATCCCGATTCGCTGCCAGCAGGCTGGAATGTTGATTGCGGATGGAATTTGGGTCAATTAAGATGCCCCCACACCTCGCGTACAACTACAAGAATCTCATGGAAAAGTTCGAAACAACTCGCAGTGCCGCTTACAAACTGGCTCGCTACACGATCCTTCCGGCAGTTCGCGCGAAAGCCGAGGAATACGTAGACCAGCCGTTCCTGCTGCGGGAACTCGCATTGCCAATTATCGAGGCCCACGTGCCGGTGGAATACCGGGACGTCTACCTGCCCTTTGCGAAGGCCGAGGGCGGCGAAAAATTCATCCAGACTGTGAAGTGGTACACGTCGTTTCTGGCGAAAGAACTCCACGAGTTCGAAAACCTCGGCAAAGGCATGTTCCGGAACAAGACGGAAGCGGACATCGACGACGAGGCGGTCGCCGAATCAGCACTGGAAGAAGGCGACGAGGAGGCCGGCGAATTCGATGGGTGGATCTACGCTTTCAGCTTTCCGGCGATTGTGAAGGACGGCCAGCCCTTCCCGCTTAAGGTCGGAAAAACAGTGAACGACGTCGAGGCCCGGGTTCAGGAGCAGGCAAAAGGCTCCGCAATATTCGAATATCCTACCGTCTTGGGCAAGTGGAAGGTGGCGCGCATCGGTCCGACGGAACTGGCGATCCACAATGTACTGAAGGCCCGGAGCAAGTGGGTTGAGAACGCGCCGGGGAAAGAGTGGTTCAACACGACCGTAGCCGAGGTCGCGCAGATCATCCAATTCATCACCGGCAAGGCGCCGGAGCCAGTGCAACAATAAGGGCAGTTTGAACCGTAAGGACGGACATGCATCGACTGTACGAGATCGGGTTTCGCCCCGCCGGGCACTGGCATCTGGAGGATGGACAATTGCGGCTCGAGCTTTCAGCCATGATCGAGCAGCAGAACGTGCTATATGCCTTCGTGACCGGCAACTCAGTCCGGTACGTGGGTAAGACGACGCAGACTCTCCGGCGTCGGATGCTCGGATACCTCCGGCCGCAGAAAACGCAGTGCACAAACATCCGCAATCACCAGGCGATCATCGACATACTGAAACGTGGCGAGTCGGTTGACATACTCGCGTTGGCAGATCCTGGACACCTTCGCTACGGTGCATTCCACCTCAATGTTGCCGCCGGATTGGAAGACAGCATCATCAAGGTCCTCAATCCGGAATGGAACGGCGGTCGCACAAGCACCATGATCGAGACCAATGAAGAGGCCAATCCCCCGGAGGAGAGTAACGAGGCCGTACTCGAGGCAGAACAGGTCACCGCGGCGCCGACCTTCGAGTTCATTCTCCAGCCGACATACTATGAGCGGGGTTTCTTCAACGTCCCCGTTCGAAGCTCCAACCTTCTTGCAGGCGACAAGGCAGAAATCGAGATTTACTGTGGGCCGGAAAAGCTCCTCGTACCCGGTGTAATAAATCGTACGGACAACGAGAACGGCTCACCGAGGATCAAGGCCGGTCCACCATTACGCAGCTGGTTCCAGAAGCAGACATTGCAGGACCGCATCACCGTGAAGGTCCTTTCGCCGACAACCATCCACCTCTCCAACGAGCGCGGCGCCTGAATAGGGTCAGTGCTCCCCGGCACGCGGGACAAATGAAGGCGGGAATTGACTACGCATTATGGACCGGCGCGATCCCGCAATGCCGCGCCACCACTGGCCTCCCGAGAATGGCACGCAATGCGCCTGCAGTGCGTGCATAGAAGTTACCGCTCAATTAACGGGGATATTCTTGTACTACAGAGCAAACACAAGCCTGACTGCAGTCAAGGACTTGCAACGCCGCGCCCGGCGGCAATCGTTGAGTATTTTGACGATTAGGTCGGACGAGGACACTGTGGCAGTCGCGGGGTAATTGGCGGCCCCGGATCGGGCCGCTCGCCTCATGACCCTGCCGGCCTGTTTATGGCTTGAGACACTCTTTGACAGCTTTTTCCAGCGTTGGACAAAATACGGGCGTTGGCGTCCCGGACTTCATCTTCCAGACGGTATAACCGCCCTTGATCGCCTTCCCTCGCAGCTCGTCTTGCTTGCCTTCACTGATGTAACGCACCAGGATGTTTGCCTTACCGTCGTCATCCTTGATGTCGAAGAGCTTCCGCGTGACCGCCTCATTCAGGAGATGACCGCCCTTTGTATCCAGGCAGTAGACATTCTTTCCTTTCCAGACAATAAAGTCCGGATAGAAGGACGCCGTATCGCCCTCTGACAGCAGTGGAATATGGAAACCACCGGTGCTCGGATTACGATGCCACGTGTCACCTGTCCGATCCAGTTCCTCTGCGAACTGTAGCTCAAATTTGTTGAAGCCAGAGTACCTTTCATACAGACCGTTGGTGAAGGACGGCGCACTCTTCGAGACCCGCATGGTGCCGAACACGAACGGCTTCAAGGTCTCGTAAATGAGGTCCGAATGCTTGTAATAGGCCGAGACGATCTCGGCCGCCAGCTTCTCCGCGTAGTGGTGCGCGGAGCTTTCCACCTGAACTCGGACGTCGAACTTGGAATCGTTCAGGTCGACCACGCTCAGCGCCCGGTTGGAACGAGCTTTAATTGCAGTATTGATGAGCCATCTCAGCCGCACCCGATTGGTGTGCCCGTTCTCCCTCCATTCGGCGGCCCCACCCTCTTTTCCCGGCTCAATCATGTCGATGACCTGAGTCGTTCGATGCGCCTGTCCATACGTATCCGGACTCGACTCCGAATATGTCGGGAAGTGAGCTACGAGCTCAGCAATGCGCTCCCTAGCGGCTTCCGAATCAACGTAAATATGGTGGAGGGAAACGTCGACGTCTTCCTCAGGGGAGAGATCTTCGGCACCTTCTTTGCCGCGGCCGAAATGGTCCACGATGTCGATTGGAGCGCCCTCTGCTTTGAGCTTGGCCTTCACTCCCTTGATAGCGTCAGCAAATACCCGCTCGTTGTCCACCCGAAGGAAGAAATGTGCGGAATTCAGAATCGGAGTGTCGTAATGCTCGGCGCCATACTGACGCAGCACTCGCCCGATAATTTGCTCCACCTGCATGGTACTGCCCATGCTCTTGTCTACGTAGGCGAGATAACAGGCGGGGTCATCCCAACCTTCCTGGAGGGACAAGTTGAAGATAATGTGTTGATAGTCCCCTGCGGTGAACTCGTCGAAGTCGTTCTCACCTTTGGAAAACAGGTTGACCTCGTCTGGTTTGTTTTTGCCGTCGAAGGCTAGATTGGCGTAAATGGCGATGTCTTTCGGGTCAACACCCTTTTCCTCGACCAGGTACCTCCAAATCCGGATCGGAGGCGCCTTGCGGTGCTCGAATGGCAGGGTGTGATCGTCTCGCTCACCATCATCAGCAATATTTGTCTTGCAAACATAGATAGCCTTAGGTTTGAAGCTTAACCCTCTGGACTCGATCTCTGTGTCGATCAGTTCCATTCGGGCGATAAGATCATCCAGGCAGGTCTCCATCGGAGCAGTTGTGCCGTCAAACTGGACCACTTTCTTGACAAGCTGCGCCTCCACGACCCTTTCACTACTGACAGAAGTTGTGATGTAACGCTGTGCATCCGGCTTGCCTTGTTGATCCACCGCTTGAAGCTTCACCAACGCGTCAACCTCGCCAACCTCGTCGACCCATCCGGTAATGTGGCGAATGACGCCCTTGTGGAAATTCTCTGGAAGGCGCAGTGTCGCGCTGGCCAGCAGGTAAGCGTCAGGCTCAAGCTCCGCTAGGATTTCAGTTTGTTGATCTGAAAGGTTGTGTCCCTCGTCGTAAACAACGAGCAGGGGACGGCGCTGCTTGCCAGCCTTGCGAGCAATCAGGCGTTCCCACGGCGAGTCATTACCAAAGAGGTCGGCGTCCTTCTTGTAAATATTTAATGCGCCTTCCGCCTGCTCTTTATTATTAAATAGACCTGTCGTGGCGAGGATGATGAGTGGCGTTGAACCGTCCTCAATGCAGTGCGGCGTCAATTGGGGGACATTGATGACTCGGAAGTCTTCCAGAATGCTGCTGTACTTCCCACCTGCAGAGAAGTTAGTGTAGGTCTGTGCCACGACCGACTTCGCTTTGGACATCCAGAAGACTATCGGCTCGCACCCGAAGTATGAGCGCATCAAGGCAACCGATTGCGTCAGGATCGGTGTCTTGCCTGCACCGGTCAGTGCGGAAAGCGCCTGAAAAAAGGGCCGAGGCTTATTGCCCTTCATCGGGCGGTCGGGATGGTTGGCGTAGAAAGCGTAACGGGCGGCGATAAGACTGGCTGCGTCCGACTGGAAGACTTTAAGTTCAAGCATTGGCAACGGCTTCTTGATTGTTGTTGTACGCGTCTGAGCGGGGATTAAATCCAATATGCTCCAGCACCCGGTCAGGAATCTTGTAGAACTCGATGCCGGGTCCAGTGTATGGCGCAATAGCGGCATAGACGTGATAGCGTGAAGCCAGATTGGCATCCTTGGCTTCGGCAACGATGCGCTTGAATGCTTCCCGGTTTAGCACCGAGCCTGCGTCTGGCGAATCCCAAATGAGGAAGAATCCTTCGTCCTTGGGGTTCACTGCAAACAAGTGCCGGTGGGAGCCCGCCGGGAGTCGACGCAAATATGACTTGGCCTTTTCCGCCTTGTCCCAATAGCTGGT
>CBIHRW010000093.1:0-17518 GCA_966212545.1 uncultured Noviherbaspirillum sp. | reverse complement strand
CCGGGGATGAGTTCCGCAAGAAGGTCGGGCTCGACCTGCCGTACTTCGGTGTCGGTGTGCGTGCGGAGGCGCTAGCGCGCGATCCATCCCTGCCCGGAAAGCTCGACAAGGTGTTTGCGGAGTGCGTGGCAGGCATCCTCGGCAACGTCGACGAAGCAGTGAAGCTGGCGGCCACATCCGGCATTCCCGCCAATGTGCTGAAGGCAGCCATCGTGTCCAACCGCATGCAGTTGAAGCACCTGTCCATGGCCGATCCGAAGGGGCGCGAGGCGGTCAAGACCGCGGCGAGCCTCCTGCACAAGAACGCCGTCCTGCCGCGCGCGCTCGACGACAAGTTCTTCGCCGCTTAACCCCATCACGCTGGCGTAACAGATCTGCGCATCGTCCCCATCACGGGGCGATGCCCGCGACTCCTTGCGCCTGAAGAATGCGAACAACCTGGAGAAATCATGACGTATGAAGACGTAATCGTGGAACGGAACGAGGGATGGCTGGAAATCACCATCAACCGTCCCGAGAAGATGAACGCGCTGCGCGACAGGACGGCGGAGGAAATCATGGCCGCACTTGCCGAGGCAGAGCACGACCGCTCGGTCGGTGCGATCATCCTGAAGGGCAGCGACAAGGCCTTCTGCACCGGTATCGACACCAGCGGTTTCGAGATCAAGCCGAACGAGTACTTCGACTTCTACCGCAAGCGCAAGACCACACGTCCGGTCAACGCGCTGTTCCGCGCCTTGCCGAAATTCAGCAAACCGGTGATCACCGTGGTGGAAGGCTTTGCGCTCGGCGGCGGCCTCGAACTGGCACTGGTCTGCGACCTGATCGTCGCCGGCAACAATGCGAAGTTCGGCCTGCCGGAAGCGAAGTTGGGCATGATGCCTGGCGGCGGCGGCACGGCAACGCTGCCGCGCGTGGTCGGCCGTGCACTGGCCAAGGAAATGATGTGGACCGGACGCCGCCTGTCTGCCGAAGAGGCGAGGGAGTTCCGGCTGGTGAACCACGTCACTGAAGCCGGCAAGGCGATGGACAAGGCGCGCGAGCTGGCCGGCGCAATCTGTGCCGCCGCACCGCTGCCGGTCATGTTCATCAAAGCGGCTGTCGACGGCGGCGTCGATCTGACGCTCCCTGATGCGATGGCGGCGGAAGGGGATGCATCGTTCATGCTGTATTTCAGCAAGGACCGCGACGAAGGCCTGGCGGCGTTCAAGGAAAAACGCACACCGCAATTCCGAGGAGAGTGAGGAAGACATGAAGAAACGAGACATTGTGATCGCGGGCTATGCCGAGACCCCGATCGATTTCAAGACCGGTCGCAGCGCCTATGACCTAGCGGGCGAAGCGTTGTCCCAGCTGCTCGAGCGCACCGGCATCGACAAGGACATGATCGACGGCCTGTCCGTGACGACGGCGCTGAGCGAAGGTTCGAATCCGTTCTACGCGGTGTACATGTGCGAGGCCCTCGGCCTGACGCCGACCTGGCTGAACCTCGGCGGTATGGGCGGCTGCTCTGCCACCGGTGGTGTCGCGCGCGCCATGTCCGCCATCCGCGACGGCATGTGCGAGATCGCTGTGGTGCTGTCCTCCGATGCACCCAGCACCGACTGGCGCGCCAACTACGGCGCCTTCCGCGGCGAGTTCCAGGAACCGCCCGGTGTGCAGGGACCGCCGGCGACCTTCGGCCTGCTGATGAGCCGTTACATCCACCAGTACGGCCTGAACCCGGAAGCGCTCGGCAAGATCGCGATCACCCAGCGCAACCACGCATTGCATAACGAAAATGCGTACAAGAAGTTCAAGAAACCGCTGAGCATGGAAGAGTATCTCGCGTCCCGCGTGGTGGCCGATCCGCTGCGCCTGCTCGACAGCGTGATGTTCTGCGACGGCGCCAACGCCTTCCTCGTGATGAGCGAAAAGAAGGCCCAGCAGCTTGGCCTGAACAAGGTCGTGTACCCGGTTTCCTACGGCGAAGTCACCAACGTCAACGGCAACACGTCGACGCCGGACATCACCGAGACGGGTTTCCACAAACTTGCTCCGGCACTGTTCGACAAGGCAGGTTACAAGCCGCGCGACATCGACATGTTCCAGCCGTATGACGACTTCACCATCGCCGTGATGATGCAGTTCGAGGCCTTCGGCTTCTGCGAGCGGGGCCATGGGTCCGAGTTCACGCTGCGCACCGACCTGTCGCACAAAGGCGAGTTGCCGCTCAACACCGGCGGCGGTCAGATTTCCGCAGGCCAGCCCGGTTTGGCGAGCGGCGGCCTGAACCTGGCCGAAGCGGTGCGCCAGCTGTTCGGCGAAGGCGGCGAGCGCCAGGTACCGGACGCGCGCAACGCGCTGGTCACCGGCATCGGCGTGATTCCTTATGCAAAAAACTGGGGCACCAGCTCCGCCATGATCCTGGAGGTTTGAATGTCTACTGAAAAGACTGCAACGACGGCAGCACCGGCACGCCCGGTGCCGCGCGAGAGCGCCTATGTCGACACGCGCGCGTTCTGGGAAGGCGCGCAGCAGGGCAAGCTGATGATGCAATACTGCACCGTGGCCAAGAAGTTCCAGCACTACCCGCGGCCGGTGAGCATCTTCACCGGACGGCGCACGCTGGAGTGGCGCGAGGTGTCGGGTAACGGCGTGATCTATGCGTTCACGACGGTTCGCATTCCCGGTCCGGGGCTCGATGGACGCTTGCCGCTGTGCGTGGCGACGGTGGAGCTGGATGAGGGTGTGCGCATGATTGCCAATATCCTCGAATGCACCCCGGAGGAGCTGGCTGTCGGGAAGAAGGTCAAGCTGGCCTGGGATACGCTGGGGGAGGGGAAGAAGTATCCGGCGTTTGTGTTGGCTTGAGTCGTCTTCTGTAGCGTGAGTTTGCGTGCGGGCGGCTACGATCGCTCGTACGCATCACGACGCCACATCCGGCGCCGTCTCGTAATTCACCTCAATCCGCGTATCATCCGTCAGCCGTTCTGCAAGAAAATCCAGGAATACCCGCGTCTTGTTCGGAATCCCTTTCCGGCTGAGGATCAGCGCAGTCGCCTGCACCGGGGGACTCTCCCAGTTCGTCAGCACCCGTACCAGCCTGCCGGCTTTCACATCGTTCTGGCACATGATGTTCGGCAACATACTTAAGCCCACGCCGTTGATCGCCAAATCACGCGCGATCCCGATATTGTTCACCGTGACCTTGCCGGACACTTCGATGAAGCGGTGTTTCGTCTGGTTACGAAACGTCCACACACCGTCTTGCCGCTGCTGATCGGTGATGATGCAGTTGTGTCGTGCGAAATCCTCTACCGTGCGCGGCATGCCATTCTTTGCAAGGTAGTCCGGGCTTGCATAGACGCCTCGCGTGATCGTAGCCAGCCGCCGGTAGGTCAGCCCGGACTCCTTCAACGGCCCTAGCTGAATCGTGAGGTCGTAAGGATCTTCACGCGGATTGACCGCGCGGCTGTTCACTTCGATCTCGAGGTTGATTTCCGGATACTTGCCGACGAACTCCGCAATGGCGCGGGAGATCCAGGAGATGCCGAAATCCACGGGAATACTTACTCGCAGCGAGCCGCGCAGTTCGCCCTGCATCTCCGCCGTCGCCTGCCCGACATCCTCAATCTCGATCACCAGCCGCCGGCACCTGTCATAAAGCGCCGCACCGATGTCTGTCATGGCGAGCCGCTTGGGGCCCTTCTTGAGGAGGATGACGCCAAGGTCCTTCTCGAGTTGCGCCAGCTTCCGGCTGATGGTGGACTTGGGCGTCCGCAGTTGTTCTGCCGCGCGCGTGATGCTTCCCGCGTTGACGACATCGTAGTAAAGCCTAAGGGAATTCAGATCCAGTCGATCGTGCATTCTGTGTCGTACTTGGAGGGTGTTCCATAAATGGAACGGAAGGTCTTGATTTGAATTCTATTCGATGTATCACCGATTGAGTACCATCGATTTACATCATAAAAACAAAAATCAAGAGCAGCTTTCTGCACTCATTGTCGATCGATCATGGGTGTCACGCATGAAGTGCCAACAAGGAGACAACGATGTTAAAACATCCAACCACCACATTCTCTTCGATTTTCCCGCTGCCTGCAGAAGCGTCGCCCGCATAGGCGACTGCTGACCCGCGTTCCAAGCGGCGCGGCCATTCCGCTCCCGTCATCACGCAACTTCATCTCGTCGTGCGACGGCCAACAACAATTTGGAGATAGATGTGAAATCTGCAATCGAAGTGTCGCCCAAGTCCATGGGTGACATCAAGCCCGCACTGAAACCGGCCAAGCCGGCTTCCGACAGCGGCAAACGGCGCGAACTTTTCGCCACCATCGTGGTGATTATTGCCCTTACCGTGGTGATGGAGATCGGCAGCCGCTTCACACATGACTACATCATGCCGTCGCCGGTCGTGGTCGGGAAGGCGATCGTTGAACTGTTAACCGGCGACCTCACGCATATCGCCGTCACGCTGGGGCGCCTGGCACTGGCCATTGTGTTCTCGCTTGTCGCCGGCGTGGCCATCGGCCTGCTCATGGGTACGTCGAAGAAGGCCGGCCCCTATCTGAAGTCCCTCGTGGTCATCGACACCGGTATCCCGGCGCTGTCGTGGATGCTGATCGCGGTATTCTGGTTCAGGGAGCCGGAGTCGCGCATCTTCTTCATCCTGACCGTGATTCTGCTGCCGTTCTATGCTTTGAACGTGTACGAAGGTCTGCGAGCGATCCCGCGCGACTGGGTGGACATGATGGAAAGCTTCCGGCCCTCGCGCTGGCAGATGATGCGTTACCTCATCGTGCCGCATATCGTGCCGTACATCTTCCTCACGACCAAATCGGTGATCGGCTACGCAATTCGTATGGTCATCTTTGCCGAGCTGGTGGCCTCCGCAGTCGGTATCGGCTCGCGCATGAGTCTCGCACAATCCACTTTCCGCATTGATCAGGTGATGGCATGGACATTTCTTTTGGTTATTCTCAATTTGGTGCTGCAATCCGCAGCAAACTTGGCGGAGAAACATCTGCTGAAGTGGCGCGCGGAAGCGAAGGTGCGGTAATGGCGACGCAATCCACACCTTTCATCGAAGTCAGGAACGCCTACAAGCGCTTCGGCAATTACCTCGCAGTCGAGAACCTGAACATGAGCATCGAGCGCGGCGAGATCGTCGCGCTGCTCGGCCGGACCGGCGCCGGCAAGAGCACGGTGATGAGCATGCTGATGGGTACCATCGGCTGTGATTCCGGCGAGGTTCGCGTCGCGGGCGTCGACCCTTCGGTCGATTTCCAGGCATTGCGCGGCAAGATGTCGGTCGCCTTCCAGACCGACCGCCTGCTGCCATGGCGCACCGCGGTCGAGAACGTGGAACTCGGCCTCCAGATCCTCAACCGCTCGAAGAAGGAAACTCGCGAGGCAGCACTGAAATGGCTCGAGCGCGTGAAGCTCAAGGGCGCCGAGAACAAGTACGTGCACGAGCTGTCCGGCGGCATGCGCCAGCGCGTGTCGCTCGCCCGGGCGCTCGCCGTCGATCCGGAGCTGGTGTTCCTCGACGAAGTGTTCAGCCAGCTCGATCATGTGACGTCACAGGTCCTGCGCAAGGACTTTGCACAGATCGTGCGCGATGTCGGCAAGACCTGCGTGTTCGTGACACACCGTATCGAGGATGCGCTCGATATCGCCGACCGCGTGTTCGTGCTGGCGCCCCCGGCCCAAGTCTGTCTCGAGATCCGCATCGACACCGACATGCGCAAGGACCCGGGTGTGCTCGCGCAGTTGCATGACCAGATTGAACGTGCGATCGGTGGCGATGAGGCCGAGCATGTATCCCCATTGACTCAGGAGTTGTAATGCGACAAGAGAAACTGCTGGCAGCGCACGCAGTGCGCTCTCCGGAGAAGGCTGCGCTGATCATCGGCGAGCAGCGCGTCACCTATGGCGACCTGGCGGAATCGGCACTGGCCATCGCCGCCGGCTTGCACCGCCTCGGCGTGCAGGCGGGCGACCGCGTCCTGGTCTACCTGCCCAACGGCGTCGAGTTCGTGCAGACAATCTACGCCGCATTTGCAGTCGGCGCCATCGTGGTGCCGGTGAACACGCGCCTTACTGCCCGTGAACTTGCCTATTTTGCACAAGACAGCGAACCCACGCTGATGGTTGTCCACTCCGACAGCCTGGAAGCGCTGGAGGAAGTGAAGGACGTCATCAATGGTATCCGGAAGATTGTGGTTGGTGACGCCGTACCGGGTACCCTGGCATTCAAGGACGTGGCGCAACCCACCGACGAGGCTCTGCCCGAGGTGCCGCTGGATGCGGAAGACTGCATGATCATGTACACCTCCGGCACCACCGGCAAGCCGAAAGGCGCGATCATTACGCACGCCAATTTCATTGTCCAGCATGCCTACCTGAATGCCATCGAATGGGGCATCACCCGCGACGACGTCTTCCTGGTCACGACGCCGCTCGCGCATCGTACCGGCCTGGCGCGCATGATGAACGCGCTCGGACTTGGCGCTACGCTGGTGATCATGGACCGCTTCGATCCGGTCGCGGCAATCGACCTGATCGAGCGCCATGGGGTCACGGCCGCGGGCATGGTGCCGACCGTCGCGCGCATGCTGATGCCTCATCTTGAAAAGGATCCGGCTCGGTGCGCCAGCCTGCGTCATGTCATCGTCACCGGCGAAGCATTCCCGGTCGATGCCAAGCGCAAGCTGATCGAGCTGTTGCCCAACGTTCGCCTGCATTCTTTCTTTGCCATGACGGAAGTAGGCTCGGTGAGCAGTCTCGAGCACGACGAGCAGTTCACGCATCCGACATCCGTTGGACGGCCTACGCCGGGCGTCGAGGTCAAACTGGTGGACGAGCACGGCAATCAGGTTTCCGTCGGCGATGCAGGCGAAATGCTGGTGCGCTCCGGCCCGCCCGGCCGTTTCACGACCATGCGCGGCTATTACAAGCGTCCGGAGGAAACCGCCAAAACCATCGTCAACGGCTGGGTGCATACCGGCGACATGGCACGTTTCGATGCCGACGGCTATCTGTACATCGTCGATCGCAAGAAGGACATGGTGCTGAGCGGCGGCTTCAACATCTACACCAAGGAAGTCGAGCAGGCCTTGCTCGAACACCCGGCCGTGCAGGACGCCGCCGTTGTCGGTGTGCCGGACGAGATTTTCGGCGAAGCGGTCGTGGCCTTCATCGAAACCCGTCCCGGCGAGACGCTCACGAAGGCGGCCATCGCTGAACATACCAAGTCACGGATTGCGAGCTACAAGAAGCCCAAGCATGTGTTCTTCGTCGACAGCCTGCCGCGCAATGCGCTGGGCAAGATCCTGAAGAACGAACTGCGCGACCTCGCCGCCGGCAAGGTCAAGCTGGAAGCGGCAGCCGCATGATGCATCGATAGAAAGCATCGATAGAAAGCGAGATTCCCATGTTGAGACAAGAATCGGAAGCGGATGCCCGCTTCCGGGGAGAGGTTGCCGCCTGGTTGCAGGAAAATATCCCGGAGCACCTGCGTCACCTGACCTTCCGGCCCTCGCGGGACGAGGCGCTGGCCTGGTACCGCAAGCTGTCCGAGCAGGGCTGGATCGCGCCGCACTGGCCACGCGCATACGGCGGCATGGAAGCGACGCCGGTAGAGCAGGTGATCCTGATGGAAGAAATGGCCCGCGCAGGCGCGCCGGACCTGCCGACGCAAGGCCTCAACCACATCGGGCCCATCCTGATCAAGTGCGGCACACCCGCGCAACGCGAGCGTCATCTGCCGGCAATCATCAGGGGCGACGCGATCTGGTGCCAGGGCTACTCCGAGCCTGGTGCAGGCTCGGACCTCGCGAGCCTGCGCACGCGGGCCGAGGTGCGCGGCGAAGAACTGGTGATCAACGGCCACAAGATCTGGACCACTTGGGGCCAGCATGCCGACTGGATGTTCGCGCTGGTTCGCACCGGCGAAGGGACGGCGAAGCAGCAGGGCATCACCTTCGTGCTGATCGACTTGAAGACACCCGGCATCACGCGCCGTCCGATCACAACGATCGCGGGCGACGATGAATTTTGCGAAGTCTTCTTCGACGACGTGAGGGTGCCCCTGGAAAACGTCGTCGGCGAGATCGGCCAGGGCTGGGCGGTCGCCACCGCGCTGCTGAGTGAGGAGCGCCTGCGCATCGGTTCCCCGGCGATCGCCTTGAGGGCGCTGGAGCGCCTGCGCCGGCTGGCAGTCGACGAAGGCTTCCAGGCGGTTGGCAATCCGTACTTTCAGGAGAAACTGGCCCACGCCGAAATCGAGACCGAAACCCTGATCGCCTCATATCTCAGCGTCGCGGAAGCCGAACAGCAGGGAGGCGGAACCGATAGCTCCTACCTGAAGATCCTGGCCACCGAAACCGTGCAATCCATTCTCGACATCCTGCAGCAGGTCGCAGGCGAGGCAAGCCCGTTGCGCGAACCGCTCTATAGCGAGGCGGGACGGCTGGACATCACCGAAATGTTCCTGCAGTCGCGCCGTCTCACCATCTACGGCGGCACGAACGAGGTGCAGCGCACCATCATCGCGACGAAGGTGTTGGGCTTGCCGGTGGCGGCCAGGGGGAAAGCATGAACATGAACGACACGACAGACGAAATCAGGCTGATTGCCGACAGCGCATTCGAGTTCACCGCCGGTTCAGGCGGACTGGCGCGCGCCCGCGCGGTGCGCGACAAATGGCCGTATTTCGACAAGGATGTATGGGACCAGATTGCCGGCCTGGGATGGCTGGGTATCGCGGTGCCGGAAAAATGCCAGGGCCTCGGGCTCGGCACCCGGGCGATGTGCGCCTTGCTGGAAAGCGTTGGCCGAAAGCTGCTCCCGGAACCGCTGATGCTGGCGATGGCGTCAGCGGCCTTCCTTGCGGAAGCGGGAACGGGTGATGCAGCCAACGTGCTTGTCGATCTCCTTGAAGGTACCCAGCTCACCGTGATGTCCCCGGTAACGGCCTGCCTGCCTTTCCCCTTGAAGCTGTCCCACGTGTCGGACTGTCATGCCGCCGCGACCGTGCTTGTCGCGCAAGGCGAGGGAAATCTGTTCGAGGTGCGCGCGATTGTCCCCGGCAGCCCTGGAATCACGATCCGGAATTCCGGATGTGTCGATGGCAGCACGCTGTCCGATATCGTCATCGAACAACAGGCATGGGCTGGCGCGCCTCTTGTCGCTGCAGGCATGCACGCCGAGGCGGCATGGGAGAAGGCCTGCGACATGCTGCTGCTCGGTGACTCCGCCTACCTGGTCGGGCTGATGGATGCGGCGCTGCAGATGACGATCGAGTACATGAAGATCCGCAAGCAGTTCGGCACGCCGATCGGGACGTTCCAGGCGCTGCAGCATCGGGCGGCGTCGGCGTATGTGGACATCGTGTCGACGCGGGCATTGGTATATGAAGCATGCAATGCTTTCGAAACGGCATCCCGGGCCCGTGCTGCGTGCGCCGCCAAGGCGCGCGCTTCGGCGGCGGCACTGCGCGTTACCAAGGAGTGCATTCAGTTCCACGGCGCCATCGGCTTTGCCGATGAGCACGATATCGGACTGTTCCTGAGGAGAGCGATGGCAATCGCAGCACGGCAGGGTGGAGAAATGGCGCAGAAATTGCGATACGCCGGGCTGTAGCGTGCTGGAGCGGCTGCCTGCCGGGCGCCGGAATCGTCAGATCCGGCATTCAGCGGACAGCGTATCCTCAGGCGGCAACAGTGCCGATATCCAGCCCGTTTTTCGTCAGGAAGCCGGCGACTTCGTCGCGTACGGTGCTGGGCTAGGCGGACGGTGCTGGCTCTGGCCCGTTTGCCGGTCCCACAAAACCGACTTGCGTGCCGGATGCCACGGTGGTTTGACAATGTTTGCGGATTCCTGCGGAAGCCGCCGGAGATGGTCATCTCGGCATTGACCGATTGCCCACATCGATCAATGGGAAAAGCCGCTACCCGCCGTCCCGCGGCCGATCAGCCACCATGCACTGATCGAACTCGCCAGCGCAAGCAGCGCAGAAAGCAGCATCACCCAACGGAACCCGTGCACGAAAGAATTCGATACTGCTGTCCTGATCGCTTCTTTCTCGGAAGCGAGCGCCTGTTCCGGAATCTCAATTGCTGCCAGTTTGTTCTGTTGCGCCATCACTTGTTGCATGACCGATGGTTTGACCGGTATCCCGGCGGTCGCCTCGGAAAGCGCGTGCCGGAATGCGATGCTCATGACGACGCCGAAAACAGCAATCGCCAGCACCGCAGCAATGCGCGACACTGCGTTGTTGATGCCGGAAGCCGCTCCCGCCAAGCCGGTGTCGAATGCATTCATCACCGTGGTGGTCAAGGGCGCGACGCAGATCGCCATACCGAGTCCCAATACGAGCACAGCAGGGAAGAACGTCGACCAGTAGCTGCCGCCGATTCCAGGAACGGCCATTAATGCAAAGCCGAGAGCTGCGACTGCAGGGCCAAGCACCAGCGGCCGCTTTGCGCCGTAGCGGTCGACCAGCCCGCCGGACCACCGGGACAGGACGAACATGGTCAGGATGAACGGAAGCAGTGCCGCGCCGGCGGCGGCCGCAGAGTACCCCTGCACCTGGATCAGGTTGAGCGGAAGAAAGTACAGGCTCCCGCCCAGTGCGGCATAGAGAAGCAGCGTGAGCAGGTTGGCACCGCTGAAATCGAGGGAGCGAAACAGCCGCAGGGGAAGCATCGGCGCCGGATGCCGTTTTTCGAGGCGGATAAAGCCCGCCAGCGTGATGACAGCGAAGAGCAGCGCGCCGATGACTCGAATGTCATTCCATCCGGACGACGATGATTCGATCAGTCCGAACACCGACGCGCCGAGTCCGGCGCTCGCCAGCGCGGCGCCGGACCAATCCGGCCGTGCCGCTACGCGGTTCCTTCCGCTCTCGGGAATGAACCGGAAGGAAAGTGCGAGCACGACAGCGGCAAACGGAATATTGAGCAGGAAGGCATAGCGCCACGACCAGTGTTCGATGAGAGCACCGCCGATGACCGGGCCGAGTGCGGCCGTAATCGCCGTCCAGCCGGACCAGGTGCCGATGGCCTTGCCGCGCACATCCTCCGGAAAGGAGGCGCTGATCAGGGCGAGGCTGCCCGGTACCAGCAGTGCGCCCCCGATACCTTGCATCGCCCTGGCGACCAGCAACTGCTCGATGCTGCCGACGATCGCACACCATGCCGACGCGATACCGAACAGCGTTACCCCTAGCGTGAATATCCGTCGTCGCCCGAACCGGTCGCCCGCGCTTCCGCCGGCGAGCAGCAGCGACGCCAGGAAGAGGGCATATATTTCGACAACCCATTGGACCTGCGCTGCGGTCGCGCCGAACTCCTTCTGCAGCGCGGGCAACGCCACATTCACCACGGTGCCGTCGATGAATACCATGCTCGACGCCAGGATCGTCGTTGCCAGGACCCAGGGACGGGCCGGAACGCTGCACGGCGCTTCCGCCGCGGCGCTTACGATGGCGGCCTCGTCACAGGGCGAAGACGTCGTTGCCAGGCTCATTTCTATTTCTGCTCCATCGGTTCATCATGCACTTTGCGCAGGGCTTGTTCACGCTGACATGGAATTCCGGAAACCAAGAGGAAACGAACAGGTGGAGGTTCGCAACGCCGTTCAGTCCATCCATGGGCAATATCCTCGAATCATGAGCGTGGGGACAGCGACCATTGCCGCCTTCCTGGCCATTGCGATTCAAGGCCTGTTTGAATAGGGGGAGCGGATGCTGCGACGGCCATCTTGAAGATGGCTGGCGCTGATTGAACACCCGAATTGCGCTGGGAAAAGCAGCCAGGATTGCATCGATCATCTGACAGCGTTGATCCTGCCGCCAGCGCCAGTGGTCTCCCAGGTTCCATTGAAGCCCTGGCCATCCTGCGAAAGCTCCACGCGGAACGTGCCGCGCCGCACGTTATCGTTGTTGACCCATTGGCCCTGCCAGACACAGCCTGCGAGCGTGCCGTCGAGCGTGCCGCCACCGTCGCTGCCTGTGTAGGTGCCGCGAACCTGATTGCCTGTCTGGCTAAGCTCTATGTTGCCCAGACTAGGGTCTTTCCATGCACCGGCGAAGGTCGGCGGGTTTGGACACTGGCCCGTCGGGGGAGGTTGAGGTGTGCCGGCGCGCAGTCCTGATACCGCAAGCACCGAAGGCGTCTGGGACGGCGCACTATTCTTGAGGGTGCATCGTGCAAGTCCGCCTACCGTGGCACCGGGTTTCAAGTACGTCCAGGCTGCGCACTGGCTGTCGCCGGCGCAGCGAGCCGCGCACAGTTGAGGGTCGGGCGCATCCAGGGCGAAGTCGCTGTAGTCGCCGCCGCGACGGTCGATGTCGTACTCAAAGGCACGCACTCCCGACACCGCGAAATCAGCGGCTACCGAGGGCGGCACCGTGTTTTTCAGCCAGCAGCGGGCGGCGGTTCCCTGGACCCCTGGCCTGACGTAGGTCCACGCCTGGCACTGTGCGTCGCCTGCGCAGCGGGTAGCGCACAAGGACGGGTCGGCCTGCTGCAGGTCGAAGTTGGTGTAGTCGCCGCCCGCACGGTCGGTGTCGTATTCATATGAACGTACGCCCGATACGGCAAATTCGGCAGCGGTTACCGGCGGTACCGCGTTCTTCAGCCAGCAGCGGGCAAGCGTTCCCTGGACGCCGGGCCGGACGTATGTCCATGCTTGGCACTGCGCATCACCGGAGCAGCGCGTCGCGCACATTGCCGGATTCGGGGTCTGCAAGTCGAAGTTGGTGTAGTCGCTGCCCGGACGGTCGGTGTTGTACTCGAACGGACGAATGTCGGACGCCACGTTATCGAGGGCGACGGCAGCGGGCACGCTGTTCTTGAGCCAGCAGCGGGCGGCCGGCCCCTGGATGCCCGGGGCAGCATGGCCCCATGCCAGACATTGGTTCTCGATCTCGCACCGGAAGGCGCACAAGCGCGGGTCGTTTCCCGGCACCTCGGAGCTGGTGTAGTCACCGCCTGGGCGGTCGGTGTTACGGTCGTAGGCGTAAGCGGCGACGGGCACCCATTGCAGTACGCTTCCAAGGATCACTGCCGCAGAAAGTAAGAAGGATTGGAACTTGCTGGAGGGCCGCATTTCATTGTTCCTGCTGGAATCCAGCGGGCAGGAGAACCGTCTGAAAACGAATCAGGCTGTCGAAGCAAGGCACTCTCTGCCGGCTGTCTTAACTGTCTTCAGTGTAGTTTGCCACTCTCAAGCCAGTAGCGGCGCGGGAAACGGATTATTGATGTGCATCAGCCGTACGACATCGTGCTCGCCGAAGTGGCCGAACGCGCCAGTTGCAGCACGGCGAGCACCGTCAGTACCGCGTCATCCGGCATGTTACTGGCCGAAGCTCCGCCAGCCGCTCCAAGTGACGCCCCGTATCCGGACTACGTGCGCAATAGTCCATCTCCTGCCGGAAGGCCTCGCTTGACTCCCGGATATCGCCCTCGGTCAACGACGGATTGTCATGACCCGGCTGGGTGAAAAGATCGCCGCACAGCAGGGTACGGGTCGTTTCCTCGAACGCCATGGTGCATTCCCGGCCGTGCGGCAAGTGCGGCGTGGCGATCCAGCAGATGCGGTGACGGCCGAGGTCGCTATAGCGCTCCGCACCCGTCTTTCCGCGTGCACTTCATACACTTTCCCATAATCGGAGCGCGAATGCATCAGTTTCAATGATCGAACATGTCGCCACATCCAGGACTGAACCGCACCGCGCCTGCCTTCCCTCACGCGGGAAGGGCTCTCCGTCCTGATGTGAAACCACCTTCTCTTCAGTAATCACGATAAGTGATTTATACAATCATTAAATATTATTTGTAATGATGCCTTGCGGTTTTTATACTCGGGTACGTGTAAAGAAACGCATCCCAAAGCCCCAAGGCTCAAGGAGCAGAAAAATGGAGACGCAATGACCCAAACCCGATCCACCGCTGCACTTTCCTCCAGCGCCGGCGCGAACCGCGCGGCCGCCAAGACCTCTGCAAGAAAGGTATCCTGAATGAATGCTTTGACCATGCCCGGCGCCGCGACCAACGACCTGCGCCAATGGCTTGACCGCCTGACCCAAACCGGCCGCATCGCCGTCATGCGTGACAACGTGCCGCTCAAGCACGGCGTCGCGGCCATCGCCAAGTGCCTGGACGGCAAGCAGGCGGCCTTCTTCCCGCGGCCCGACGGCCATGCGATCCCGGTAATTTCCGGCTTCATGTCGCGCCGCGCGTGGATTGCCGAGGCAATGGGCGTTCCGGAGTCCGGCCTTCTCGAGGCGTACCGCCGCGCCGCCGAGAATCCGCTGCCGTCGCGCGAAGTGCCGGGCGCGGAAGCGGCATGTCAGCAGGTGGTGCACCACGAGATTGACTTGAACGGCCTGCTGCCGATCCCCACCCATAGCGAACATGACAACGGCCCGTACATCACCGCCGGCATGGTGATTGCGCGCAATCCGGTGACCGGCGTGCAGAACGTGTCGATCAACCGCATCCAGGTGCATGCGAAGGACCGCATGGCGATCCTGATGTTGCCGCGCCACCTGTTTGCCTTCTATCAGGCAGCCGAGGCGAACGGCCAGTCGCTGCCGGTGGCGGTCGTGATCGGCGCCGATCCGCTGACGTTGCTGGCGTCGCAAGCGATCACGCCGATCGACCATGACGAACTGGAAATCGCCGGCGCCTTGCAAGGCCAGCCGCTGCCGGTCGTGAAGTGCCTGACCAACGAAGTGAGGGTGCCGGCCAATGCCGAGATTGTGATCGAAGGCCGCATCCTGCCGAAAGTGCGCGAGCCGGAAGGGCCGTTCGGCGAATTCCCGAAGTACTACAGCGCCAAAGAAAATCGCGAAGTGATCCAGGTCGACCTGGTGACTCACCGCAAGAACCCGATCTTCCACACCATCGTGCCGGCGGAAATGGAGCACCTGCTGCTCGGCTCGATTCCGCGCGAGGCAACGCTTCTGGCCGTCCTGCAGCGCAGTCACCCCGGCGTGAAGGATGTGCACCTGTCGATCGGCGGCGTGGGCCGCTACCACCTGTTCGTCAAGATGGAAAAGCGCCGGGAAGGCGAGCCGAAGAACGTGATCCTGTGTGCCTTCGGCGCGCACTACGACATCAAGCAGGTGACCGTGGTCGATACCGATGTCGACGTGCACGATCCGCAGCAGGTCGAATGGGCCGTGGCGACGCGCTTCCAGGCCGACCGTGACCTGGTCGTGATCACCGGCGCGCAGGGCTCCGTGCTGGATCCATCCACCACCGTCGGCAAGGAAACGGCTGATGGTTCCGTGCCGCCGGCGCACGAGCAGGGCATCAGCGCCAAGATGGGCCTGGATGCAACCAAGCCGGTGTCTTACCACGAGCATGTGTTCACCAAGGTGCGCGTGCCCGGCGAGGACAAGGTGGACCTGAGCCGTGAAATCGTGGCGGGTGCAACCATTGACTCCGTCATGGGACAGGCATCATGAACACCCCGGCAAGCAAGCCGCGCCTGATCATCGCAATCACCGGCGCCAGCGGCACGGTGTACGGCGTGCGCATGCTGGAACAGCTGCGCGCGTCCGGCGCCTGCGAGACGCATCTCGTCATGTCAGCCTCCGGCGCGCTCACGGCGACGCAGGAACTGAACATGAAGCGCGGCGACATCGAGGCGCTGGCCGACGTCGTGCATAACGTCAAGGACGTCGGCGCGACCATCGCCAGCGGTTCTTTCAAATCGGAAGGCATGGTGATTGCGCCGTGCTCGATGAAGACGCTGGCCAGCATCGCGCACGGCTTCGCCGACAACCTGGTGAGCCGTGCCGCCGACGTGATCCTGAAGGAGCGCCGCAAGCTGGTCCTGATGGCACGCGAGACGCCGCTCAATCTGGCGCACCTGCGCAACATGACGGCCGTCACCGAAATGGGCGGCATCGTCTTCCCGCCGGTGCCGGCCTTCTATACCCAACCCGAAACGCTGGACGACATCATCAACCACACTGTCGGTCGCGTGCTGGACCTGTTCTCGATTCCGCATACGAAACTGGTCAAGCGCTGGGAAGGCATCAACAAGATTTCGCAAACCGAATACCACTGACAACCCGTAGGAGAACCCCGTGACCGAACTCAAGCATTCCGCCCAGACCCTGCTCAAGGAACTCGACGGCTTCCGCGTCGAAATCGACCCCTCGCGCGAGCGCGCCGACATCATCCTCAAGCGCGGCCCGTTCAACATCATCTCGATGGCCCAGCGCGATCAGTTGCGCCTGGTGTTCGAATCGCTCGATGAAAACGACGCCGTGCGCGTGATCGTCCTGCGCGCCGAAGGCGAGCATTTCTCCAGCGGCGGCGACATCAAGGGCTTCCTCGAAGCCAGCCCCGAGCATGTATCCAAGCTGGCATGGAACATCGCCGCACCGGCACGCTGCAGCAAGCCGGTGATCGCGGCCAACCGCGGTTTCTGCTTCGGCGTCGGTTTCGAGATCTCGCTGGCCTGCGATTTCCGCATCGTTACCGACACCTCCTTCTACGCACTGCCGGAACAGAAGCTCGGCCAGATCCCGGGCTCCGGCGGCTCCGCCCGCCTGCAGAAGATGGTCGGCATCACCCGCACCAAGGACATCGTGATGCGTTCGCGCCGTATCCCGGGCAAGCAGGCTTACGAGTGGGGCGTCGCCACCGAGTTCGTGCCGGATGCCGAACTGGAAGCCGCGACCGACCGCCTGGTCGACGAACTGCGCGCCTTCTCGCCGCTGGCGCAGCGCACCGCGAAGAAGCTGCTGAATGACACCGAGGATTCGCCGCTGGCCATCGCAATCGAGCTGGAGGGCCATTGCTACAGCCGCCTGCGTTCGTCCAACGACTTCCGCGAAGGCGTCGAAGCCTTCCACGGCAAGCGCGCTCCGAAGTTCAACGGAAGCTGATCGCAATGCACGGGGAAGGAGAATGGGCTTGAAAGCCATGCTTTCCGTCGCGGATCTCGAACGCGCCGCCCGCCGGCGGCTGCCGCCGAGCATCTACGGCTACGTCATCGGCGGCGCCGAGGACGAAAGCTCGCTGCGTGCCAACCGCGCCGGCTTCGAGCGCTGGGGCTTCGTCCCGCGCCCGCTGGTCGACGTTTCCAAGCGCTCGCAGGAAACCGAGCTGTTCGGCCGCCGCTATGCCTCGCCGATCGGCATCAGCCCGATGGGCGTGACTTCCCTGTGCCGTTTCGATGGCGACCGCGCGATGGCGCGCGCCGCCAAGCAGGTCAATGTGCCGTTCATCCTGAGCGGCGCGTCCACCACGCCGCTGGAGAAAGTGGCTGCCGAATTGCCTGACATGTGGTTCCAGGCGTATGTGCCGTCGAAGCGGGAAGTAATTGCGCCGCTGATCCAGCGTGTCGCAGCCGCCGGCGTCCAGACGCTGGTAGTGACGGTCGATGTGCCGATTGCCTCGGTGCGCGAGATCGAGGTGCGTAACGGGTTTTCGGTGCCGTTGCGCCTGTCCGGTCGTCTTGTGATGGGCGGATTGTCGCGGCCGCGCTGGATGGTGGAGACGTTTGC
>CBIHRW010000092.1:0-17601 GCA_966212545.1 uncultured Noviherbaspirillum sp. | reverse complement strand
CCGCTGGCTGGCGCAGGAAGGCATTTCCTGGTACTTCGAACACGGCGACGCCGGCACGCCGGGTGAACACCCGAAGCTGACCCTGGTTCTGTTCGACGATGCCGCCGTACTGGAATCGTCGTCGGCGGCAAAGGTGCGCTTCCACCGCGACGACGGCACCGAGTCCGAGGACAGCATCACCGATTGGCAAGGCATCCGTACCCTGCAACCCGGCAGCACCGAACGCGCCAGCTACGATTACCAGACGGTCGTCACCAGCATTCATCAGGACGGCTTGGCGGTCGACCAGGGCGAGCATGGCGCCCAGCTCGCTTCCACACTGGAAGACGTGCGTTACGAGCCGCACCACGCCGCCAACGACGAAGACGATTACCTGCGTTACGGCAAGCTGCGCATCGGCGCGCATGAACTGGCCAGCAAATGCTTTACCGGCAAGGGCAGCCACCGGGAACTGGCCGTCGGCCGCTTCTTCGAACTGGCCGAGCATCCGGTGCACGACCAGGATGCGCCGGAAGACCGGCAATTCACGGTGTTGCGCACCCGCCTGGTCGCCCGCAACAACCTGCCCGACGGCACATCCGATACCGGCGCGGCACCGGTGTTCCACACCGACTTCGACGCGGTGCGCAAGCATGTGCCGATCATCCCCGCATTCAGCCCCAGCGAACATGCAAAGCCAACCGCACCGACCCTGCTGACCGCGATTGTCGTCGGCCCGCCCGGCGAGGAAATCCACGTCAACGCCCTCGGCTGCATCAAGGTCAGGATGCCGTTCACCCGCCCCCAGGACCACCAATACGCGGAAGGCGCCGGTGCGTCCGGCACGGACAAGGATTCGCTGTGGATCCGGGTCGCGCAACCGTGGACCGGCAACCAGTACGGGCAAGTGTGGATCCCGAGGATCGGCGACGAGATATTGATCCAGTTTATCAACGGCGACATCGACCGCCCGATCGTCATCGGCAGCGTCTACAACGGTACCCATCATCCGGCCACCTTCACCGATACCGGCAACCTCCCCGGCAACAAGGCCTTATCGGGCATCAAGAGCAAGATGGTCAAGGGACGAGGCGAGAACGAAATCATCTGGGATGACAGCACCGGTGAGCAGCGTATCCGCACCGCAACCGATCATGGCAAGACCGCGCTGAACCAGGGTTATCTCGTGCATCCGCGACGCGAAGGCAAGGGCGAGCCGCGCGGGGAAGGCTTTGAGCTTCGAACTGATCAGTACGGGGTACTGAGGGCAGGCCAGGGGATGCTGGTCAGCACCGACGCGAGAGCCAACGAAAGCAGCACCCACCTGGACAGCAAGGAGCTGACGAACCAGTTACAAGGCAATCTCGAACTATCCAAGACCTTGTCGGATGCGGCCAAAGACCACAATGCCAATCCGCTGGAGGCGAACGAGGAAGCGGAACGCCTGATCAAGGTCGCCACACACACCTACACCCAGTCGGGCGGCACCGGGCAGAAGGCCGAGGTGCCGGGGTATGAGGAACCGCTCCTGGCGTTCTCCAGCCCGGCGGGCATCGTCAGCGCGACACCGAAGAGCTACGAAGCAGCAGCTGGTGAACACATCCACTTGTCGAGCCAGCGTGACACGAACATCGCCGTGGGCAACAAGCTGTCGATGGCGATCAAGGAAGCATGGAGCGTGTTCGTGGCCAAGGCCGGGATCAAACTGTTCGCCGGCAAGGGCCGTGTGCAGATCCAGGCGCAGGATGACGAGATCGAGGCCATTGCGAAGAAGGATATCAAGATCACTTCCGTCGATGGCCACGTCGATATCACCGCACCCAATACCATTCGACTCACTGGAGGAACCAGTCAAATCGAGATCAGTAACGGTCAGATTACCTTGAAGACGCCCGGGCCGGTCAACATTCATGGCAGCACGAAGAATCTGACAGGCCCGGCATTCACATCCAAAACGGCCGCAAAACTGCCGCAAGGCGAAGGTCCATATGACGAGGCCTTCCAGATTCTCGACAAAGAAACCAAAGAACCGATGGCCTATATGCCATATCGAGTCGAAACGGCCGAAGGCAAAGTGTTTGAAGGCATCACTGACAAAGACGGCCGCACAATGCGGCTGTTTACCCGGAAACCCGAACAACTCAAAGTATTCATCCTGTAACTGCACGCATCATGACTGCCCCAGCAAACAATCAGGAAAACGAAAGCGCAAAACCGATTGGCGAAGGAAAGACCAACACTCGGCAAGGCAGTGTCATTCCCTTGCACGTCGAACCGAGCGCATTGCTGTTTCTGAACCTGCACACCGGTGAGTTGCTTGAAGTGCCCAAGGCCGAAGCGGTGGCATTCGAGAACGAATGCCGCCGCATGCAGTTCATTGCGCAGAACTACCTCGATGCCAACGACAAGTTGGCTCTCGCCTATGACGACCTGAGCCGTATCATGGCGACTCCGATGCCCGCTCTGACCGAACGCCAGCAGGCCGAGGAAGCAGTAAAAAAAGCGAAAAAGGAGCAGGAGGCGGCGCATCAGGAACTGCGGGCCGAAATCGAGCCGCTTGGCAAAATCAACGAGCGCGATGTCAAGTTGATGGAATTGATTCCGCTTGTGGCCAGGACGAGCGGCGGTATTCCCGTACACGGCCCCGACGGCAAACCGGCCAAGCGCATCACCGGTTTCAAGACTGTTTACGTCCGGTCAGACAAGGTCAAGTCGCACTGGCGCACATACAAGCTCAGCAAGGCGGATGTCCAGTCCGGACATGAAAGTATTCTGCGCAAAGATGCTAACGGTAGAACGAAGATTGACACCGACAAGCTAATGGGGCAGATCAAGGAAGCCAAGGTCAAGGCCAGTTGGCTGAACACGATCCTTGATGAAAAATCGATTCCCAAGGTATCGGAGACCCTGACGGATTGGGCAGAAGCTTGGAACAAAGACCTCAAGTGGAACCGCGAAGTCAAGCTTGGCCCGTTGAAGAACGACGTCTCCTTGACGGCGCAGGCGCAACTCATGCGTTTCTTTGCCGGCGTCGGGGGAGATGCAGAATGGGAGCCGCACAAAGGGCGCGTTGCGCTAAAAGCTGAAGGACGAGTGGAATTTGCGGTTGCCGAAGGTACGGCAGGTTGCCAGCTGTTCTTGCCATCCAAGAAGGGATGGGACCTGTGCTTGACGGATCTGACGGGAAAGCGTCACGACATTGGGCCCATGCGCTTTTCGGCACATCTCCGATTGTATGGAGCCGCGGGCGCAAGCGTCGTCGGGGAACTCGCACTTACTACCGACTTCAAGGATGCCAAGAAAGGTGAATGGGGTATTCGAGGCACGCCACGTGCTAAGGGGGCCGGAGGGAAGTCCGACGAGCTTGATCTGAGCGCAAAGCCCAAGGATCCTGCCGCAGTTGCAGAACTGGAGGCGTTTGCAGGAGCGCAAGCGGATATTTCATTGAAAGGCAGCCTGGAGTGGCTGCACCCGCAAGAGACGGGCGCGAAGTTCGAGCCTTTTGCGTCTGTGGCCCCGGCTATCGGCGCACAAGCCGGTCTCGGTGCAGGTGGATATATGGAACTCAGCTATATCGATGGCAAATTCCGCTTTCGCGCCAAGGCCGCTGCTTGCCTGGGGGTAGGGGCGAAAGGCCGGCTTGAACTGGAAGTCGATGCGAAGCAGATATGGAGTTTCGTGAAATGGTTCTTTTATGCGCTGTATCACGCTAACTATAACAACTTGACGTTTGTGAGCGAGAGAACTTTTGAAGCGATCAACCGACTCTATGTCATGTCGATTCTGCAGAAAAAGGAACTTGAGCGGGTCATGCAGGAAATGATCGATGAAGTTCGAGTGGGCCGTGCATTTGACGCCGTTCTTCAGACTCTCGAAAGGGAAGAGTACAGGGTACAGCTCATGAACAGCGTTTTGTCTCGCCCGCAACTGCTTCTGTATAGCCCGCCAGAAACGCGAGGCATGTTGCTATATCAGTTGACGCGGCACTCTCCGATTGCCAAAGCGGATCTGCGTAACTGGGACAGTTTTGAAGTCATGTCGAGGCGCAAACGTGCGGTGGTCGCCATTATCAAGACGATTCAAACGAGTAGAGATTACGAAAATACCCTGCAACACATGCACCCGAAAGGCGTAAAAAGCGGCACGTGGAATGCGAGCGAAGACCACATCATGCGCTTTCTTGAAATAGGGCTCGGCAATTCCAGTCTCGACGATGAGGTCAGAGAGTATGTCCGCAAGATGCGTTCGAAAGCACTCGTACTGGACTTGCACAAAGGGCCTGCACGAGGTTATAGGGTTGCATATAACGACACGATGCAGTATCTCGTGCAAGCAGGCGACCACCCGCTCTTTGCCTGCGGCGGTGCAATCGAAACGGCAAATGACAATTCGGGAGTTGCTGCCGCTTAAGACGTACCTACTCAAGGATGATGAAGCGCACAGCGTACCCCGCCGATACCAGAATATTTCTTTTGGGGCGTCGGGGCGAGGATATCTTTTGAGCGCCACATTGTCAGGCCGGTGTAGCGATCATTGACACTGGGGCGAGTGCGCATCACTTTTTTTGTTCCAGTGGATGGGCCTTTGGGATCCTTCTTCGGACTGTTTTCGTAATAGTCCGCGTCATACCAGTCCTGCATCCACTCGTAACCATTCTCCGCCATGTCGTACAAACCCAAGGGCGTGGCAGGGAAGATCCCAATCGGGTAATCGCGTGCATCGCCGTTGGCCTTCTGCTGATCATAGTGTGAAAGGTTATAACCGGGTTCATATTCTCCATTATTCGTCGGGAAGAGGACAAACCCGCCACGATTGCGCGCCGCATATTCCCATTGCGCTTCGGTCGGCAAATCAATGGACAGGTTGGTTAGTTTGCCCAGCCACCGGCAATAGTTTCGGGCCTCTTTCCATACGACGCTCGCCGGGTTCGTCGGCTTCCTTTCGTTCTTCAGCCACGTTTCCCGCGCCACCTTCCTGCGCCCTGTCGTCTCCGAATACAGATCAAACTCCAGATACGTCACCTTGAAACGCGACAGCGAAAAGCTACTCAATGTCACCTCATGCAAGGGCTTGTTATCCGCCTGGCCCGTGTAATACAGCTTCTCCTCCGAATGCACGCGGCCGAAGTCTCCCATCATGAAGGTGCCGCCCTGAATGAAGACGAAATCCCGTTTGGTTTTATCTTTCAGTGCTGCCAGCCGCTGTTGCAATGTTCCCGAAGTCAGAGGCTCAAATTCCTTTGCAACCTCGGGTGGTTGCACAAATTCCTTTTGGGGCACCGGACGGTTATCCCGGCCTTCGCTGAGGTCGAGTTCGAATTCGCTCGCGACTGCCGAAGTAGAGATTGCAGTGCCAGATATGAGATACATGATTGCAGCAGAAGCGCGGAGTGACATCACGATAGACGAGAAAGTTATCAAAAATGCCATTCTAGCCAAGCTTTTGCGCCTTGTGCCAGTTCAATCTGCCCTACCGGCTGCTCAACTAGAGTGATCAAACAACGCGTTAAGCCTACTGCAGCCGGCCAGTGGTCAGGAGATTTGCCGCCTGCACCGCCACATCGGCCGCGAGCGCCACGCCCATGCCGTTGCAGCAGAAGCCGAGTGCCACACGTTCCGACACCATGCGCGCAATCGGCTGCTTGTCGGCAGAGAAGCCCATGATGCCGGCCCAGCGTTGTTCGATGCGCACCTTGCGGCCGGGCAGGATGGTCTCGTGCAGTAGCATTTCCAGCGCATGCTGGACGGTATCGGTGAGCGCCAGTTCCGTCGTCGCTTCCGCATCCATGCACAGGTGGCGTGCGCCGCCCAGAAGTACGCGCTCGCCGACATTGCGGAAATAGTAGAAGCCGCGGTCCAGGTGGTAGCAGCCGCGCCATGGCAGGCCGGGAACGGGTTCGGTGACCAGCACCTGTCCCCGCGCAGGCGCGATGCCGGCGTCCGGCAGCAAGTCACGGCTGAAGCCGTTGATGCAGCATGCGACACAAGCCGCGCGAAAGACCACGCCCTGCGATACATGCACGCGCACTTCGCGGCCGGTTTCCTCGAGGGCGGTCACCGCGGCGCCGGTATGCAACTGGATGTCCTGTTGCCTCGCAAGCCGTGCAAGCGTTCGCATCAGCCAGCCGGAATGCAACTGCCCCTCGAACGGATTGGTGACGAGCGCACGTGCGCTTGGACCGAACGCCGCGCGGTCGAGTGCTGCCTTGTCAATGGAAAAAGGTCCCCGGCAGAAAACCGGTTTCAGGCGGGTGTTGACGTACTCAAGCCGCTGCAATGCCGGCAGGTCGGCGTCGAACAGCAGTTCGAATCCGCCCAGCGGTACATACCCGATCGCCGCATCGCCCAGTCTCCCCCGCAGCCGCTGCAGCCCGCGCCAGCGCCGCGCGACCAGCTCGACGGCGGCGTCCTCGCCCATGGTATCGAAGTCGTGCAGCAATTCCGTCAGGCTGCCGAAGCAGACAAAACCGGCATTGCGGCTGGACGCTCCGCATGGCACCACACCCCGCTCCAGCACCCGGATTGCCGCATGCGGCCGGCGCGCCCGCAGTTCCAGCGCGGTCTGCAAGCCCAGCAACCCGCCGCCGACCACGATGAAATCGGCGTCGAGCATGGCGTCCTGTTCCCAGAAACTCGGCTGCATGCGCTTGCTTCCTTTCGTTATCATGGTAGGACGCCCTTTCCGGGGATCGAAAAAATATTTTCGAGTCCGCGAATCCGATTCCCTTTCCGCTTCCTCTTAGCTGTTGAGGGATGTCCTCATGACAAAAAAGGAGCGGATCATGTTTTACGTAAAAAACGTCCCGATATGGGAAAGGCTGTTGCGCGGCGCGGCCGGTGCGGCATTGGTCATTTTTGCATTGCTTGGCCTGCAAGGCGCCACGGCATGGCTGGCGATCGCCGCAGCGGCCGGACTGGTTTTGTCCGGAATCTTCGGATTTTGCCCCGCGTGCGCAATGGTCGGGCGGCGATTGAAACGATAGGGATGCCATGGCATTTGCCGAACAACACCTGCCGTTGCTGGAAGCGGCGCGCAGCGGTGACCAGACAGCACTGGAGAGCCTGCTGCGCGTGTGCCAGCCCGACATCCGGCGTTACGCACAGCGGCACTGCATGATCAGCGATGTGGACGACGCGGTGCAGGAAGCGTTGCTCATCATGTCGCGCCGCCTCGGCTCGCTGCGCGCCGTGGCGGCGTTTTCCGGCTGGCTGTTCAAGGTGGTGCAGCGCGAATGCCGGCGCCTCGGCCGCAAGGCGCTGCATTACGATCCCTACGAGGAAGAAAAACTGGAAAACTGGCTCGCCGTGCATTCCGACCACAGCCTGCGGCTGGAACTGGCGGCGGCGCTCGAAGCGCTGCCTGCGCACTACCGCGAAGTGATCCTGCTCAGGGATTTCGACGAGCTGACGATCGGCGAGATGGCCGAGCGCCTGCAGATGACGTCGGCCGCGGTGAAGAGCCGGCTGCACCGTGCGCGGCAGTTGACGCGCGAATACCTGCTGGCCTGACGTATTTCACGGCCCCTTGTGCGGCCGGTTCTTGTCGAGGATCGCGACCAGGATCAGGGCGTAAGCCACCAGCCGGACCAGGTAGTAGGCCGGCGCTTCGTCGGTCGACTGCGCGCCTGGCGCCAGCAGCACGCGGTCCATGCCGTCGATGAAGAAGGACAGCGCGAAGAACAGGAAGAAGCGGTCGCCCGTGCTGCGCCAGAAGCGCAGGAAAAACAGCGAGACTACCAGGGATGCCATTGCGATGGCGCCAAGCAGCATGTCGTACATTGCCTTACTCCTCTTCCCAGATCAGGCCGTACAGCAGCGGCAGCAGCGCCACGAGTGCTGCGCCCAGCCGCCAGGCGATCAGGTCTACCGAGGTCGGGAACACGACGCGGTCGAGGATCAGCAGCATGTTGTTGATCGTCATGCCTGTGAAGCACAGGCCGCTCCAGAGCAGGAGGCGGTAGCCGTTGCGCCGGTAAGCACGAAACAGCAGCACCGTACACAGCAGCGAAGTAAGCGCGCAAAGCGCATAGATGACGGGGGCCATTCAGGAATCCTTTCGCCATTTGAAGGCGTCGGCAAAGTGCTGTGCCTTCTTGCCGGTCTTCGAGTGGATCAGGTTGGTGATTTCGACCAGCTGTGCCGCATAGACGTCGGCAAGCCGGTCGATGATCTCGCGCAGCGAATCGGTTGCAGGGGAATAACAATAGGACACCAGCGCCTCATCGTCGATGCGGGTCACGCCCGCTTCGTGCAATTCGGCAAGCAGGGATGCCGCCGCCTTTTCGGAAATGTACAGCCTGTTCGCCAGGCGTGTGCTGTCCCAGGGCGGCGCGGTTTCATTTTTCAACAGCAGCATCGCCTCAAGATAGGGCACGGACGGTACGCTGGTCAGGATGAAACGCTTGATTTCATCCGATATGGTTCCGTTGTCTGGCATGTGCGTCGTTGTCTCGGAGCGATGCTTATTGGAAAGCACGATGATACCGAGGGCGGGACGGCCACGGGCAAGCGAAGGCCGTGCGGTTTGAGGAATATCAAACGAAGAAACAGGCCAGCACTTCGACGCGATATCGCCGATGAACGCGTTGCTGTTAATGGGGGGCGTCAATGCCTTTCAGAACATCCATCCTCCTAAGCAAATTTTTTGTGCCGGACAGGAAATACATTTGTCGCTGCTGCAGCGCACCGTTTGATCTTTAACCGTCGTGCAAAACCAACCTCTTGCCTTCTTGTCCAATCCGTGACCTAACAGAAAAGGCATGAAAGTGGACAACAAGAATCCGCAAGACAATCCGCTGCACGAAACCGGACGCGCCCGTATACCTAGAATAGGCACGCTCCCCCGACTCCTTCTCCGCATTACGCTCTACGCCTTCGTCCTGCTCACCGTGCTGCTCGCAGCCGGCCTGTACTACGCCACCTCCTACCTCGCGAAAATCGTGCCGCTCACGCCCAGCGTCGAGGACATGCTCGACGCGCGCACGGCGCAACCCAGCGTCTTGCTGTCGGCCGACGGCACGCACCTCGCCACCTTCAGCCGGGGGCATCAGGAACAGGTGTCGCTGGACAAGATTTCGCCTTACGCGATCCGCGCGCTCATCGCGACCGAAGACCATCGCTTCTTCGAACACCGCGGTGTCGACCTCACCCGCACCGTATCGGCGGTGTGGCGCACGCTCAACGGCGATGCGCAGGGCGGCTCGACGATCACCCAGCAGCTGGTGCGCAACATGTTTCCCGAGGAAATCGGGCGCGCCCGCACCATCGAGCGCAAGATCCGCGAAATCATCACCTCGCTGAAAATCGAAAAGGCCTATACCAAGGAGCAGATCCTCGAGACCTACCTGAACACCGTGCCCTTCCTGTACAACGTGATCGGCATCGAGATGGCGGCGCGCACCTATTACGACAAATCCGCCGCCGACCTCGACGTGCTGGAGAGCGCGACCCTGATCGGCATGCTCAAGGGCACGAGTTACTACAACCCGGTGCTCAACCCCGATCGCGCGCGCAAGCGCCGCAATGTCGTGCTCGCGCAGATGGTCAAGCGCGACATGCTGCCGGAAGAGGTCTACCTCAGCCTGCGCGAACAGCCGCTGCAGGTCACGTTGAAACGGCAGCCCGATCCGCTCGGCAACATCGCCCCGCACTTTGCCGCACACGTACGCCGGCAAGTGATCGAATGGGCCGACGCCAATGACTACAACCTGTATACCGACGGTCTGGTGATCCACAGCACGCTCGACGACCGCCTGCAGGAAGCGGCGGCCGAAGCAGTCGAACGGCAGACGCAGGTGCTGCAGAACATCGCCGATGTCGAATGGGGCAGGAGCACGGAACGCGTCGCGTCGCACACGCCGGAAGCCTACGCCGCGCTGCGCAAGAAGGTCGAGCCCTTCCGACATTTCTGGGAGGTACGTCCCGACCTGGTCGAGGCCTTCTTGCGCGAGAGTCCGGAATACAAGAAGGCGGTCGCATCCGGCCAGACCGACCGCGCCGCCATGGCCGGGCTCAGGCAGAACGCCGATTTCATGAGCCGCCTGCGCGAATACAAGACACGGCTGGAAGCCGGCTTCGTCGCGATCGACCCGGCCACCGGCGAAGTGAAGGCCTGGATCGGCAGCCGCAATTTCCAGCGCGACCAGTTCGACCATGTCGCGCAGGCCGAGCGCCAGCCCGGCTCCACCTTCAAACCCATCGTGTACGGTGCCGCGCTCGAACAGGGTTTTGCTCCGGACCGCATTTATCCCGACGGGCAGGTGGAGATCCGCGCGGACGACGGCAGCGTCTGGCGGCCCACCGACATGTCGGGGTTCAGCGGCCGCATGATGAGCATGCGCGATGGCTTGATCTATTCGAAGAACACGATCACCGCGCAGGTGATGCAGGATGTCGGACTGCAACAGGTCATCAGCCTCGCCCGCGCGGTCGGCGTCAGGAACAGCCGGCTGGACCCGGTGCCCTCCCTCTCGCTCGGCACCAGCCCGGTCACCCTGCTGGAAATGGTGAGCTCCTACGCGACCATCGCCGCCGCCGGCGAGTTTCGCAAGCCGGTGTTCATCACCAGGATCACCGACCGCGACGGCAATGTGCTGGCCGAATTCCGCAGCGAGCCGCGGCACGCGATGTCGGAAGAAACAGCGGTCGAACTGATCGACATGATGCGCGGCGTGGTCCGACGTGGCACCGGCACCGAGGTGCGCCACCGCTTCAACATCGCCGCCGACATTGCCGGCAAGACCGGCACCACGCAGAACAATACCGACGGCTGGTTCATCCTCATGCACCCGCGGCTGGTCGCGGGGGCCTGGGTCGGCTTCAACGATTCACGCGTGACCATGCGCAGCGATTACTGGGGCCAGGGCGGACACAATGCGATCCTGCTGGTCGGCGACTTCTTCCGCGGCACGCTGAAATCCAAGCTGATCGATACCAAGGCAAAATTCCCGCAGCCATTGCGGCCGCCGCCGCTGATCGTGAATGCGCCGCCCGAAGGCAGGGAACTGGAAACGGTACCCGACGGTTATGGCGTGATCACGAGCAGCAGAAGCGACACCGCCGTGGTGGTCGGACCGGAGGGCACACGCATGATCGAGCGCGGCCGCCACACATCGCCGTCCTATGCGTCCGATGAGCTCGGCCGCTTCCTGAGCGGCCTGGGACGTGACCCGGCGACCGGCATGCGGATCGAGAGCAGCGGCGATTCGGTCGGCAGGGGCGGCGGCTTGTCGGGGGGCGGGGACAGGACGTTCCCCGCCGTGAACGAGTAACGCCGTTTCAGATATCGCCGGGTATCAACGAATACACTGCAGCCGCGAGCGGCGTGCCGCGCACCACCAACCGGTTGCGCGCCACGCACTCGAACGTGGCGCCGAGCTTTTCCGCGACGGCGCGGCTCGGAACGTTATTTGCCGCAGCAACGATTTCCAGCCGGGTCAGTTTCAAGGTATCGAAGCCGAAGGCCGCCATCGCACGCGCCGCGCGGGTTGCAATCCCTTGCCGCTGGGCGCTTTCCCGTATCCAGTAGCCGATATTGCCGATATTGTGCAGGTGGTCGATCTGGTTGATGGCAACGCCGCCGTACAGCGCCGCGCCGTCTTCCGAAAACACGCCCACGTCGTAGGACAGGCCCATGTTCAGCCGCACCGCGCACTGGCCGATCCAGGCCCGTGCTTCCTTCGTGCCATAGTCGGGTTGGCACCACGGCAGCCACGGCCCGACCGTGGCCACCGATTCCCGCACGGCGTCGGCAAATGCCTCCGTATCGGCAATACGGAACGGACGGATGCAGAGGCCATCGGCGAGAAGTGGGTGCATGGCGAGGACAGGGAAGAATCAGTGAATCGAGGATAGCATCCCATCGCGACGGTGCTGAATGTGTCGCCGGCAGCATCATCTGCAGCGCCGCCTGCATGATGTTGAGCGTACGCCGCCATCCGGTCCGCGGGGAGAGCACGCAACCTGGCCTTTGAGGTGCGCCAATGCTCCTGACACATCGCTGTCAGGAGCGCCCGCCTATCATGGACTTCCGATCAATATTCAGGAGCAAGGAAATGGCAGACGAGATTCCCGGCATCGTGTCGCACGTGTCCATCGGCACCAACGATTTCGAACGTGCAAAGGCGTTCTACGACAAGGTCATGGCGGCCCTGGGTGCGCGGCGCGTGGAGGAGTTTCCCGGTGCCGTGGCCTACGGGAAAATGTATCCGGAGTTCTGGGTGCAGACGCCGATCGATGGCTATCCGGCGTCGGTCGGGAACGGTACGCATGTCGGGTTTATTGCACCATCCAAGGAAGCAGTGCACGCGTTCTACGAGGCGGCACTGGCGGCGGGTGCAACCGACAGCGGGGCGCCGGGGCCGCGACCACATTATGGCGAGCCGTACTACGGTTGCTTCGTACGTGATCCGGACGGGCAAAAGGTCGAGGCGACGTTCTGGGATATGTCGAAGATGCAAGCCGGGCACTAAGCTTGATCTGCGTCATTAGCGGCAGGTAGTTGGCAGCACTCTAACAGGCTCGACCAACCATTCTGGAGTGTTAGCTATGGAAATCGACATCGGCATTGCCGAGCAGGATCGACGCGCCATCGTCGACGGCCTGTCCCGCCTGCTCGCCGACACCTACACGCTGTACCTGAAGACGCACAACTTCCACTGGAACGTCAAAGGTCCGATGTTCCAGACCTTGCACCTGATGTTCGAAACGCAATATACGGAACTGGCCGCGGCCGTGGACCTGATCGCCGAACGCATCCGCGCGCTCGGCAGTCCGGCTCCGGGCACCTATTCGATGTTTTCCAGCCTGACGGCCATCAAGGAGCCGGACGGCGTGCCGACGGCGGAGGATATGATCCGGCAGCTGGTGCAGGACCAGGAAACGGTGGTGAAGACCGCACGCTCCATGTTCAAGGCTGTCGACCAGGCCGGCGACGAGCCGACGGCCGATCTGCTGACGCAGCGCATGCAAGTCCATGAAAAGACCGCATGGATGTTGCGATCATTGTTGGAGAAGTAATCGCCTGCTCAGGCGATGGCCCTTACTTGATTGGGCTGCTCGACCCGCTCTCGGATGCGGGCCCACAAGCGGTCATGCAAGGGCATCACGATTACATTGCAGATCGGCTCGAGGATGGCCGCCAAGCCACCGAAGGCCACAGAACCCGTCACCACATACATCGTGGCGAAGGCGACGCCCATGTGGACGAGGATCTGGCTGGTGGTTTTGGCGGCGGTGACCATGGTGGAGCCTGTTATGGACTGGTTCTCGGGGCTGCCCGAAGGGTTCTTGCCAGACGGGCGCCCCGCGGTGCTGCAAGCCGCTTGCAGTAGCGCGTACTGCGGCGCGTCTTGCAACCCCACGGCTGCATCCCGTCTGGCAAGAACGCGCCCCCTAAACCAGTCCATAACAGGCTCCATTCCTTTCTTTATCGTTGATGCGTCAAATGATATTGATTCTCATTTGATAGATCAAATTGAATAAAGCAAGGAAATGTATAGCTGCTGTCTATTGCTCAGAACTTGTAGCGCAAGCCGACCCGCAGCACCGGATAGACCTTGAACTTGTTCATCTCGTGCGCCAGCGCCGAGCTTTCGCGCGCCACGTCCGAGGCCAGCTGGTTACACACGGCTGCGGATGCGGTACATCCGCCCGCGTTAAGCGAGGTCTTCGCCGAACCCTGGAACAGCACACCGAGATCGGTAGAGAACGACCAGCCCTTTTCATCCTTCAGCTTGCGGCCCCAACCGATACCAAGGTAGGGCTGGAACTTGTTGAAGCTCACCTTGCCGTTGACGCTGCCGACTTCACCCGCGTTATAGATATTGCCCCCGATCCCCAGGGCACCGGCCGCATTCGGCTGTCCACGCACGTCGATCGGGTTGCCGTTGTAGGTGATGCCGCCCGTGACGCGGAACGAACGGCCCTTTTCCGGATACCAGTCGACCAGGGCATCGTAGGTCTTTGCCGACAGGTCGAGGTTGTACTTCATCGTGCTCGTGCTGCCGCGGTAGTTGTAGCCGAGGTAACCCATGCCCAGCCGGACGTCGACGTTCGGCGTCACCGGGAAGGTCGCATGGGCACCGACACCGGTGGTACCGACGCTACCGGTGAGGTCGATTGCTGATTGCGATTGCGCGAAGGCGGCGGTCGCTCCGATTGTCAGGAAGACGAGGGCGATGGCGGCAAGCGTTCTCTTCAATGTGACTCCTGTTCCGTGCGAGATGGGCAGGCAAGCTATTTCGTCAACGAAAAATTGCTTGCGGGTACAGGGCGTTAGGACTGCGTTGATATTTCCCGGTTCCATTGTTTTTTCCTCGGAAGTCGAAAAAAATGGCACCGAAAAGAAACATTTTCCGAGGGCATCGGAATCGGTTTAATCCCTGTCAATGTCTTGTGCGATTTCGCGTGAAGAAAGGCGGTTCGGCCGTGTTCGTTTGCTATCGTGCGCGGAACGACATCGTTATATTTCCATGATGAAAACCAGTCACGTCCATCCCGCAGACATCCGCGCCATTGCCCGCCTCGCCACGGACGCCACGCTCGGCCTGACCGACCTCGTCGAAAACCTGCACGCGGACATCAGCCGCATTCCGCGCATCCCCGCGCGCCGCAGCCGCTCGCGCACGCGCGGCATTCCCGGTTTCGTCTATCGCAGCGTCAGAGGCGTGACGCGCACGGTGGGGATGGCGGCCGACGCGGTCCTCGGCCAGTTCGTGCCCTTGTTCGACGCGCGCAAGTCATCCGCGCTGCGTGAGGCGCTGCTCGCCGCGGCAAACGGCGTGGTTGGCGATTATCTGAAAGCGACCGGCAACATGCTCGCCATCCCGATGCAGTTCCGGGTCAACGGCCAGCCGCTGGTGCTGTCGCCCAAGGCATTGCGCATCGCGCTGCCGGACGGAGGAAGAAGGCTGCTGGTGCTGGTGCACGGCCTGTGCATGAATGACTTGCAGTGGCGCTACGACGGGCACAGCCATGGCGCAATGCTGGCGCGCGAACTGGGTTACACGCCGGTCTACCTGCATTACAACAGCGGGCTGCATATCTCGGTCAACGGCCGGCTGTTCGCCGAACGCCTGCAGGCCTTGGTGCAGGCGTGGCCGGAGCCCGTGGAGGAACTCGCAATCGTCGGCCACAGCATGGGCGGCCTCGTCGCGCGCAGCGCCTGCCACTATGGCACGCAATTGGGGCACGAATGGATGGGCACGTTGCGCAAGCTGGTCTTCCTCGGCACACCGCACCACGGCGCACCGCTTGAGCGCGTCGGCAACTGGCTCGAAACGGTGCTGCGCGCAGTACCTTACGCTGCGCCCTTCGCGCGGCTGGCCATGCTGCGCAGCGCCGGCATTACCGACCTGCGCCACGGTAGCGTGCTGGATGAAGACTGGGAGGGCACGGACCGCTTCCTGCGCCGCGAGGACCGGCGCACGCCGCTGCCGCTACCCGCGGGCGTCTCCTGTTACGCGATCGCCGGCAGGCTGGCACGGCGCACGGGAAAGACCGGCGAGCGGCTGATCGGCGATGGCCTGGTGCCGCTGCAGAGTGCACTCGGCCAGCATGAAGATCCGGCGCGCCAGCTCGCCTTTCCCGAATCGCGCCAGTGGATCGCCGACGGTGTCGGCCACCTCGAACTGCTTGGCAGCACCGAGGTGTACGCGTGCCTGCGCGGCTGGCTCGCGGAAGGCACTCAGAACGCGCTGACGACCTCCAGCGCGCGTGCCACGTCACGCTGACCGACGTCGAGGTGCGTCACCCAGCGGATGCGACGCACAGCACGGTCCTTGTTCCGCTGCGTGCCGCTGGTGACCTTCACGCCATGTGCCGCCAGGTGCTGCAGGAAGGCGTTGGCGATCGATGCATCCATGTCGACGAAGAGGATGTTGGTATTCGCCGCGTGCACGACCGTCTTCCCCTCCAGCTTCGGATGCATTGCCGCAATACGTGACAGCCCTTCCGACAGGGCGCGCGCATTCTCATGGTCTTCCGCCAGTCGATGCACATGGTGTTCCAGCCCATGCAGTCCCGCCGCCGCGAGGATACCGGCCTGGCGCATGCCGCCGCCCAGCATCTTGCGCACGCGACGCGCCTGCTGGATGAACTCTTTCGATCCGAGCAGCACCGAGCCGACTGGCGCACCGAGGCCCTTGGACAGGCAGAGCGACACCGAGTCGTAGCCGCTGCAGAGCGTACGCGCAGTGGCCACCGGATCGCCGTTCCCCGCCAGCGCCACGGCCGCGTTGAACAGGCGGGCACCATCGATATGCGCGCGCATTCCACGCCGCTTCGCCAGCGCGCTGACGTCCTGCATGTAGGACAGCGGCAGCACCTTGCCGCCGGTCGTGTTCTCCATGACGACCAGGCGCGTCTTCGCAAAATGCGGATCGTCCGGCTTGATCGCGGCTTCGATGTCGTCCAGCGCGATGCTGCCGTCTCCCTGGTGCTCGAGCGGCTGCGGCTGGATCGAGCCGAGCACCGCCATGCCGCCCGCTTCCCAGCGATAGGTATGCCACTGCTGGCCGACGATCGCTTCGTCGCCGCGCTGGCAATGGGTCATCAATGCAATCAGATTGGTCTGCGTGCCGCTGGCCGCGAACAGCCCGGCTTCGAAGCCGAGCATGTCGGCGGCCGCCTGCTGCAGACGGTTGACCGTGGGATCGTCGCCGAACACATCGTCGCCCAGCGGCGCATCCATCATTGCCTGCTTCATCGCCGCCGTCGGCTGCGTTACGGTATCACTGCGAAAATCGCTCATCGTCTTCCTCTGAAAAATGCTTCGAGAGACGTCATTATCGGCGTTCCATGAAAAACAGGATTGCCGATTGCGAAACCGATCTGTGCATATAATGCACAGATGAAACTTCCGCCGCTGGAAAACCTCCGCATCTTCGAAGCCGTCGCGCGCCTGCGCGGATTCACTGCCGCCGCAGAGAACCTGGCGCTGTCGCATAGCGCGGTCAGCCGCCGCGTGTCGGAACTCGAAGCGCGCCTTGGTGTGCAGCTGCTGCACCGAACCAGCCGGCAGGTCACGCTCACCCGGCAGGGCAAGATCCTGTTCGACGCCGCACAGGAAGCCCTGCGCCGCATCGAGGAGGCCACCGCCGACATCGTGCAACCCGCGCGCCAGCGGCCGCTGCTGGTGTCTTGCGAACGCTCGCTGGCGATGCGCTGGTTGATCCCGCGCCTGTCCCAATTCCAGGATGCGCATCCCGACCTGCCGGTCTATCTCTCGACCGGCGGCGGGCCGATCGACCTCGCGCGCGAAAACATCGACCTCGCGATTCGCCGCGCCGATTTCGCGCTCGACCCGCGCATGGTGTGCCTGCCGCTGTTCCCGGAATTCATCGGCCCGGTCAGCAGCACCCATGCCTCCGCGAAGGCGGCGCAGACCCGGCTGCATACCACCGGCCGGCCGGAAGCCTGGAAGGTGTGGGCACGCAAGGCAAAAACAGGTGCTCCGCTGCGCGGCAAGCCGCGCGACCAGTACTTCGACCATTTCTTCCTCAGCCTGCAGGCCGCCGCGGCCGGCCGCGGCCCCGCCAGCCCCCCGCGGTTAAATGGGGTGGACCCCCACCCGACCGGCACGCCGGCCGCGGGGGGCGGGCGTGTAGCCCCCCGCAGCCCCGCA
>CBIHRW010000091.1:0-17861 GCA_966212545.1 uncultured Noviherbaspirillum sp. | reverse complement strand
AACACGACGTGCCAATGAGGCCGGCCTTTGGCTAACTGGGTAAAGCCGCAGATGCAGGAAAATTCGCCGACAACGGGCCGATGCCGGTCCGTTGTTGATCGCTCATTCTTTTTCTATGCCTGCCTTTCGGATGATCTCGCCCCATTTCCTGGTTTCATCCGCCTGGAATCGGGCGAGTTCTTCAGGCGTGGTAACGAAGACGTCCACCCCGCTTTGTGCGTAGAAGGCAGACTTCGCCGCCGGACTTTTTGCTGCTTTCGTCAACAGTTCATTGAGACGGGCAACAATAGGCTGCGGTGTCTTTGCCGGCGCGTAGGCGGCAAACCAGTAGCCGATGTCGTAGCCTTTCACGCCGTTCTCATCGATCGTGGGGACCTCCGGAGCGAGAGGAGAGCGTGTCTTCGCCGAATAGCCGAGCGGACGCAGCTTGCCGCTTTTCACATGCGGCAAACCGGTCGAGGTATCGGTAATCATCATGTCGATCTGTCCTCCAAGCAGGTCGGTGATCGCAAAGGTGTTGCTCTTGTACGGAACGTGCAGGAGTTTCACGTCTGCAAGCTGCTGGAAGAGCTCTCCTGCGACGCGGCTGGATGAACTGCCGCTGCCGAAGGTGATCTTGCCCGGCTCCTTCTTTGCCATGGCGACCAACTCGCCAACGTTCTTTGCAGGGAACTGCGTGTTCACCACCATGATCTGTCCGCCCTTGCCCAGGCCGGTGATGGGGGCAAAGTCCTTGACCGGGTCATAGGGAAGCTTTTTGAACAGATGCTCTGCCGCCGCGTGCGTCGTGTTGGTGGTGATGAAGACTGTATAGCCGTCCGGAGCGGAACGCGCTGCCTCGTTGGCGCCGATGAATCCGTTCCCGCCAGGCTTGTTGTCGACGATGACCTGATGCTTGATCTCCTGCGTGATGGCCTGCCCCAGCGCACGCGCAAGCTGGTCCGTCGCCGTGCCGGAGGCGAAAGGCACGACCAGTCGAATCGGCTTCTCCGGAAACTCGGCTGCGGCGGGTCCTGCGAGAACCGCAAGACACAAGGTTGAAAGTGCGAGATAGGGGCGCTTGATGAGCTTCATGCTTGTCTCCTTCGTGGTTATTGAAAGTCGAATATCAGTTCGAGCCGGTCTTGCTTGCAGGAGGCACCGGTATGTCCAGGCCAAGAATGGCGAAGCTGAGCGTCTTGCCATGCGCGTCGAGCGCGAGCGAGCGCGTTACGCCGCCCGCGAGCGCATCTCGCAGGACAAAATTGAGCGCTCCGATCGACGGCAGCACAAAGCGCTCTACGTCGCCTTGCACGATCCCGGACAGATGGTCCTTCACGCGCTCGGCGGTGACGTACTGTTCGAGCAGTGCAAAGTCTTTCGGGTCATACGCGATGACTGAGATATTGGAAGCGTTGCCTTTGTCCCCCGCCCGGGCGTGGGCGATCTCTCTGAGCAGCATGTCAGGCCTCCTCAATGTGAACAGCCGGACGTACCTGGTCCCGCGGCAGCAGCACGGAAACGACGGCGACGATGTCCTTCGCCGATTTGGTCGCTCCGCCTCCGCCGGCAGGGCCGCAGGTGTACAGGCTTTCCACCTCGTTTGCAATGCGTGCTGCTTCCTTAAGTGACTGCGTGCGCCCGGCGACGCGGATACGTACCTCGTAAGAGTCGGATCCTGTAGCGGAAAGTTTTTCGCCGTGCATGGCGTTCACGCCCAGGATGTCGTAGCGCACCTCGCTGGCCTGCACGCCGGTGAGCTTCAAGCGCTCTTCGACAATCTCTAGCGCCAGGCGCGCCCTGGCCGCCGCTCCTGGTCCGGCGTACGACATCTGGCCCTCCCCAATGTAGCTGTCAACGTAGCCAATGGATACTTTCAGCGTCTCCGGCTTCGCACGTCCAGCGGCGCCGCGGATGCGTACCCGGTCTTCTCCAAGCTGTTCGATACTGACGCCGGAGAAGTCTGCAACAACATCCGGCGTCATGTAGGAAGCGGGGTCGTGTATTTCATAGAGCAACTGCTCCTTGCAGGTAGCGACGGTGACCTGCCCGCCGCTGCCCGGGACCTTGGTAATAATCACCGTCCCGTCCTCGTACACCTCGCCAATAGGAAATCCGAGACGGGCGAGTCCAGGAACGTCCTTGTAGCCCGGATCTGCGAAATATCCGCCAGTAATCTGTCCCGCGCACTCGAGAAGATGTCCCGCCAATGTGCCCTGTCCGAGGCGGTGCCAGTCATCCATCGCCCATCCGAACGTATGGATAAGCGGTCCCAGCACCAGAGCGGGATCGGCTGCGCGGCCCGTAATGACAACGTCCGCGCCTTGCGTCAATGCGTCGACTATCGGCTGCGCGCCGATATACGCATTCGCCGAAAGCAGCCTGTCTCCGAATCGCGTAATGGCTTGCCCTGTGTCGTCCACGTAGTTGGCCTGGCGAACGATGTCCAGCACGTCGTCACCTGTCACCGCTGCCACCTTCAATCCATGGATGTTCAATGACCGCGCGATGTCGCGCACCTTCGCCGCCGCAGCTGCGGGATTGGCCGCGCCCATGTTGGTAATGATGCGTATGCCTCGCTTTCGGCAGGCAGGCAGAACCGCGCGCATTCTGTCTTCGAGGAGGGGGTCATAACCGGCGTCCGGGTCGGTCCGTCTCGCGCGTTGGGCGAGTGCGATTGTTCTCTCTGCCAGACACTCGAAGATCAGGTAGTCGAGGTCTCCCTTTTCGGCAAGCTCTACTGCCGGTTCGATCCGGTCGCCGGAGTAGCCAGCTCCTGCTCCGATTCTGACGTGTCTCATTGAAACCCCGTTGTTTGGCGGCCGTTGTGCCTGCCGTACATTGAATGTTGTGTCGATTGTGGGCGCGGAGATTGATGAAGTAAAATGAAAACTTCCGATCAATTGATCTGTTTTTGGTATTAATTGTGCCGCCGAACATTTCGACCCGCCTACTGCACGCATTTGTTGCCCTTGCAGAGCTCAAGCACTTCACGCGTGCCGCGGAACGGTGTCATACGTCCCAGTCGGCACTGAGCGTCATGATCAAGAAGCTGGAAGACATGGTCGGGGCGAGGCTGTTCGAGCGGGACACGCGCAAGGTAACGCTGACGCCGGAGGGGGAGCTCTTTGCTCAAGCGGCCGCTGCGCTCATCGGCGAGATTGAAGCCGCCTTCAATGACATGTCTGAATACGTCGCGCTGCGTCGAGGCAGAGTCACTATCGCGGCATTGCCATCTCTCGCTGCCAACGGTCTTCCCGCAGTCATCGCTGAGTACAAGCGCCTATATCCTGGCGTCAAGGTCAGCCTGCAGGACGCGCTGTCTGACCAATGCCTTTCTCTTCTGCGAAATGGGAAGGCCGACCTGGCGCTGACTGCGCCGGGTCCGGACTTTCTGGAGTTTGAGGCCCGCACGCTGTGCAGCGATCCATTTTATGTCGTGTGTCCCCAGGATCATCCTCTGGCCAAAAAACAGGTTTTGAACGTAGCAGACCTGGCAGGCCACGAAGTCATCCATTTGGCGAAATCTTCAAGCGTGCGTCAACATGTCGAGACTCTGCTTGGAGAAGTACAAGTGGTTCACTCCGGGTTCGAAGTCGAACACCTTGCAACTGTTGCCGGGTTGGTACGGCAGGGCTTGGGAATCAGTATCGTACCCGGGCTGACGCTGTTTCAGTTCCGGCAGCTGGATCTCGTCGCAGTACCACTACAATCGGAAGGGCTTGTTCGTCCGATCCTCATCGTGCGACGCAAGGACCGATCGTTGTCAGTCGCAGCTCAAGCCATGCTGGCGCTGATCGACAAGCGCCTTGGTCAGGCAGCAAACACGCGAAAGTACAAGAATTTCTGAATGAGTGCTGCAGACAACCTTCCGACGGCGATTGAACGGCCGCCGCGGCGCGTTCGTCGAGCAGGATTTGGTGGTTTTTCTCGATCGTGAGCGCAATGGCCAAGATCGATGGCAACCCGCGGTATGCGGGTGAATTTCTTTTAGGATCATTCCCATCGTGTTGACATCGGCGCGCGGCAATATGCAGCGGTGGATTTGTCGCGGTACGGAGCCCTCGTGCCAGCAAGAGGAGATGCCGGTGCCGAATAGTGGGGCACCCGGAGCATGTGTGTCTCGGAGAAAATCAAAGCCAGCAAACTAGCGCTGACAGTGGCGCAAATCTCGCTGCCCTGAATGCCGGGATACTTGCAACTTTTCGGCAATGTAAGCCTTCTGACAGGTAGCAAATGCTATTCTCAGATTGGCTTTACTCAAGATGATTGACAATAAGACAAGGAGAGCATGATGGCAGCGGCGCAAGGCGGACGGATTCCCGCAACATTGATCCCGGGCGACGGCATCGGCCCGGAAGTGACACAGGCAACTGTGCAGGTGCTGGATGCGCTGGGAGCGCCATTCGAGTGGGAGACGCAAACTGCCGGCATGGCGGCGGTGGACGCAACCGGAGATCCGTTGCCGGCGGCGGTCCTCGACAGCATCCGCAAGAACAAGCTGGCTTTGAAAGGGCCGCTTACCACGCCAGTCGGCGGCGGCTTCCGTTCCGTCAATGTACGGCTGCGCGAGGAGTTCAAGCTCTACGCCAATTTGCGCCCGGCCAAGACCATCATCCCGGGGCGTTACGAGAACATCGATATCGTTCTCGTGCGAGAGAACATCGAAGGTCTGTACGTCGCCCACGAATACTTCGTGCCGGTCGGCGCCGATCCGCGCGCGGTGGCCGTTTCCACGGGCGTGAATACGAGGGAAGGATGCCGCCGCATTGCTCGTTTCGCGTTCGACTATGCGGTAAAGAACGGCCGCAAGAAGGTCACGATCGTGCACAAGGCGAATGTGCTCAAGGCCTTGACCGGGATCTTCCTGGAGGCGGCGCGCGAAGTGGCGCAGGAATATGCTGGCCGCGTGGAGGTCGATGACCGCATCGTCGACGCATGCGCGATGCAACTGGTGCTCAATCCCTGGCAATTCGACATGCTGCTGTGCACCAACCTGTTCGGCGATATTCTCTCCGACCAGCTCGCAGGACTGATCGGAGGGCTCGGTATGGCGCCGGGCGCGAACATCGGCGAGCAGGCGGCGATCTTCGAGGCGGTGCACGGGTCGGCACCCGACATTGCCGGCAAAGGCGTGGCCAATCCTGTATCGCTCATGCTCGCCGCAGGAATGATGCTCGATCATGTCGGCAGACAGGATCTTGCGACACGCCTGCGTACGGCCATCCAGGAGACGCTGCTTGAGGATGACGTCCGCACCCGTGATCTCGGCGGTACAGCCTCGACGGCGGAATTCACGGCGGCGCTGATCAAGCGTCTCTGACCCGGAATCCGCAACCCGCACTATTACCGCGATGCAGCCGCTTCCCGCAGGGGCTGGGCGGCGTCGTGCGGCGGGATGCCGGTTTCGATGAATGTCTTCATGCGCATGAGGTCGTCGTCCATTTCCTGCTTGGGATCGCTATGAAGGATTGATGCGACCGCATGACCAATCACGCCGGCAGGCGGGCTGTACCAAAAATACACGCTGACACGCGTACCGTTGCCCTCCGGTTCGAAGCGGATGCGGCCGGTGTTCCGGACAATTGCGTCCGGTTCGCTTTCCCACGCAAGTACTTCTGGACGACGGAATTCAGTGATGACGGCTGTCCATTCGAACCGGGCGCCTGCGGGGCCGCGGACGACCCAATGCGAGCGGCCGTTGCCCAGATCTCGCACTTCCTCGACATGGGACATGAAGTGAGGGAAGTTTTCGTAATTGCTCCAGAGGTCGAAGACCTTTTCGGGCGGGGCCTCGATATGGATGGTTTTGTTCAGACTGATCGTCTGTCCATCGGCCCGCAGCCCTGTCATGCGCGCGAACGACATGTTGATGATGCCGCGCATTGCCATCAGCAGGCCGGCTGCCGCCATTGCCTTGCCCGCAGGCGTGCGCTGCATCAATCCTGCGATTCCCAGTGTGCTGCCGCCGACTGCGGCAATGGCGCGCAGCGCCGGCGGCCAGCTTTCGCGCGCTGCTGACGATGAAGCGATCTTGCCGTCGCCCTGCAGGCTGGAAATGCCGTCCGGGCGCTCATGTTCCTGCAACTGATCCTCGACTTCGCGGACCCCAGGTACGTTCCGCACTGCCTCGAGAAGCGCCTGCTTTTCATGCGCGAGCACAGGGCCGCTCAGGGTAACGCGCCCCTGTTGCGCACTGACGGCGATTGCATGCGGATGCGAGACGACACGGCCCAGCCTTTGGCGCACTCGCTCTCTCAGGACGCGATCGTCTGCGGCATGTGTATCCCGGGATAGAAGGCGGTGTGCCTTCGCGCGCAGTCCCTGTACCCGATTGCCGAGGTCGCGCGAAGCGACATCGATGGCGTCTTCGGTGCGTGAGGCCAAGCTGTGAAACTTGTCTGTCATCAGTGCACGCCGCCGGTTGCCGCGGTCCGGATCCATCAAGTACATAGTGAGGGCGCCAGCGGCGGCGCTACCCAGAATCCATGACAGACGTTGCCGGTTTGTTGCCCGTTCCTGTTTCATTGCTCGCTCCTTTCATTCAATCAGCATTGCATGTGTCGGACGCCGAACGCATGCGGAGTGGGACACGCTGGAAATGGCAAAAATCCCATCTTTTTCAAACACGTCGAAAGTTGCAAAAGGGGCGACGCAATTCATGGAGCAGGGTTGCGTTCAGGTAAGCGAGGGAAGCTAAAGTAGCTTGCCGGCCGGCACCCGCAACCTTCCACAGCATGGGCAGTCCAAATTTTTCGTCGAAGGTCAGAAGGAGGAGCGCATGGCTTCAACGAAACCTGTCGTGTTGATTACCGGCTCGGAAGGCCGGCTCGGCAGTGCGATTGCAGCGCAACTCTCGGCCGACTACACGGTTGTCGGATTCGAGCGCCAATGCAAGGGCGAAAATTGCATCAGCGCCGACATCGGCTCGGACGAATCGCTGGCCAAGGCGTGCCGCACTTTGCGCGAGCGCTACGGCAACCGCCTGGCATCGGTGATACACCTTGCGGCGTTCTACGATTTTTCGGGAGAGCCGAATCCGCTATATGACGAGGTCAACGTCAAGGGCACGCAACGCTTGCTGCGGGCCTTGCAGTCCTTCGAGGTCGAGCAGTTGATCTATGCCAGCACCATGCTGGTACATGCGCCGACGCGACCCGGGGTACCGATCAACGAGGATGCGCCGACAAATCCGACCTGGCCCTATCCGCAGTCGAAGCTGGCGGCGGAGCAGGTTGTCATGCGAGAACACGGCAATATCCCCGCGGTGATCATGCGGATTGCCGGCGTCTATACGGACGATTGCGAGGTGCCGTCGCTGGCTTATCAGATCCAGCGCATTTACGAGCGCCAGATGCTGAGCCACGTTTTCCCCGGGGATGCGTCCCACGGGCAGTCCTTCGTGCACCAGCAGGATGTGGCGCGGGCATTTCGCGCAGCGGTCGACCGGCGGGCGCAACTCCCCAAGGAAACGGTCGTCCTGATCGGGGAACCGGTGACCGAGAGCTATGAGGCCCTGCAGAACCTGATCGGGCGCCTGGTGCATGGCGAGCCGTGGGAAACACGGCAGATCCCGAAGCCTGTCGCGGCGACCGGTGCATGGTTGCAGAACAAGATAGAAGACGTTGTACCCGATTCGATCGATCGCGGCATCGAGCCTTTCATCAAGCCGTTCATGGTGCATCTGGCCGACGATCACTACGAGCTGGACATTTCGCGCGCTGAACGCTTGCTCGGCTGGCGCCCGGAGCACTCCCTGCGGCGCAGGCTGCCGGTGATGATTGGCGCATTGCGCCGCGATCCGGCACGCTGGTACAAGCGCAACAAGATCCCGCTGCCCCTGTGGATGGAAGAGGCCGCGCAGGAAGGAGCGCCCACCCCGGCACTGATTGCCAGCTATCACGCCCTGCAGCGTTCCGAACATCGCCAGACGCTGTGGTGTCATTTCACTAACATTGCCCTTGGGCTGTGGCTGGTATGCAGCCCGTTTGTCTTCGGGCTCGCCGAAAACTGGCTGGTGCCGGTCGAACCGGTAACGCCGACAGGGCGCGGACTGCTGTATTCGGATACCTGGATGACCTTGAGCGATGTGATTTCCGGCGCGCTCATCATCGTGTTCGGGCTGCTGTCCCTGTCGCGCGATGCGGGCTGGGCGCGATGGACAGTGGCTGCTCTCGGCCTGTGGCTGCTGTTCGCCCCCTTGCTGTTCTGGACGCCCAGTCCCGCCGCCTACGCCAACGATACCCTGGTCGGGGCGCTTGTCATCGCATTCGCGGTGGCGATTCCGACTGCGCCCGGCATCAGTCCCATCGCGCGCGTATCCGGCCCGGACGCGCCACCTGGTTGGGACTACAGCCCATCGAGTTGGACCAACCGCCTGCCCGTCATCGCGCTTGCGCTCGTCGGCCTGTTCATTTCACGCTACCTTGCTGCCTACCAGCTCGGCCATATCAGTGCGGCGTGGGATCCCTTCTTTGGCGACGGCACCGAGCGCATCATCACGTCGTCGGTTTCCGAGGCCTGGCCGGTCGCCGACGCGGGGCTGGGCGCGACGGTCTATGTGCTGGAGATCATTACCGGCGTGATCGGCGACAAGCGGCGCTGGCGCACAATGCCGTGGCTGGTGCTGCTGTTCGGGATACTGATCGTGCCGCTGGGTGCGGTCAGTGTTTTCTTCATCATCATCCAGCCGGTCGTGATCGGCACCTGGTGCACACTCTGCCTGGTCGGAGCACTGGCGATGCTGCTGCAGATCCCGTACTCATTCGATGAAATCCTCGCGACGCTGCAGTTCCTGCGTGAGCGCCGGCGGCAGGGAAGGCCCTTGTGGTATCTGTTGATGCGCGGCGATACCATGACCGGCGGCAGCGCGGACGATTCCGACAATTTCGAAGCGCCGTTAGGGGCAATTCTCCGGGAAATGCTGGCCACCGGCGTGAGCGTGCCATGGACGCTCATGGCGAGTACGCTGATTGGGGTGGCATTGATGTGCTCCCGCCTCCTGTTCGATACCTCTGGACCGGCGGCTGACAATGACCATATCGTCGGATCGCTGGTTGTCACCTTCTCGATCATGGCGTGGGGCGAGGTGGCGCGTCCGCTGCGTTTTGCCAATATTGGCTTTGGCGTGTGGTTGCTGGCATCCCCGTGGTTGATCGACGGCTATTCGGGCATTGCCGCCGCCGCAACCGTATTTTTTGGCATTGCCCTGATCTGGCTCGCCATTCCGCTCGGCCGCGTGAGTTCGCATGTTGGTGCCTGGGACCGCATCGCGCGCTTACGCATGCACATGCCGAAGGACATGCGACACCGGCACGCGCACGCGTGACTTGATTCTTGCATTCTGACTTTCGGTTCCTTCCCGTTCCTGTCCGCAGCGCATCGTCCCGGTGCGCTGCGTACTAGCGGCGCCTTCTATCCAAATGCACTCTTGCGGTGCGCACGCATCGCCATGGTGCTCTCCAACCTCCCACTTTGACGCGTGAACAGGCCAGGCAAGGCGTAAAACCGACCTGAGTACCTTGGCACGCCGATTGCTCAAAGTTGAGCAGAAGCAAACGTGCTTTCCAACTTACGGAGTCCAACGGCGGGCTTCAAGGCAACGGTGTCACGTGTACCGGACGGCGGCCGAAAGGCGGCGAAGCCATGCACGAAAAACGTTTGGATAACAAATGTCAAAGACTGCAAATAGCATCGGTCTCCGCATCGGCCTCAATGCGTGCGATACATCCGCACCGATACGCATCCTCCTCAGTATGGGAGCGGCTGTTTGCCTGTTCGCCTGGTTCGCCGGCATGTCGCCAGTGCCAGGCAACAGCGAGGAAACGGCTCTCTCTTTCGTTACCGTGCTGCTGCTCTCGATCGTCGGGATGATCCCCGGCTCCCTGAATCAACTTCGAATCGACTTCCGACAACCCTCACGGCCCTGAGGCTTGGCCGCCATGTGCGCCAACGTCGTGCGCCGGGCATCTGAAGTCTGAAGCAAGAAGCAGCATCGCAGAACAATTTCAACATTACCGAGTAAGGAAAACACATGAAGATCATCGTCATCGGCCATGGCATGGTAGGCCACAAGTTCCTCGAGAGTCTTGATGAAGCCGGCGTCCGCAATGCGAACGTCACCGTGTTGTGCGAGGAGCCGCGTCCCGCCTATGACCGCGTGCATCTGTCGGAATTCTTTTCCGGGAAATCGGCGGATGATCTTTCCCTTGTGTCGCCGGGCTTCTTCGATCGCGACAACCTGCTGCTCAAACTGAATACGCGTGCTACGGCAATCGACCGCGTGAACAAGACCGTGACGGTGGCGAATGGCGAAGTCCTGTCCTACGACAAGCTGGTGCTGGCAACCGGCTCGTATCCTTTCGTTCCGCCCGTTCCCGGCAAGGATCGCGCGGACTGCTTCGTCTATCGCACGATTGAAGACCTGGAAGCGATGATGGAATGCGGCAGCCGTTCCAAGAGCGGTGTCGTAGTCGGCGGCGGCCTGCTTGGTCTGGAATGCGCAAAGGCGCTGCGCGACATGCACCTCCAGACCCATGTCGTCGAGTTCGCCCCGCGTCTGATGGCTGTCCAGGTCGACGACGGCGGCGGACGCGTGCTGCGCAAGAAGATCGAAGAGCTGGGCGTCAGCGTGCATACCCAGAAGAACACCGTCGAGATCGTCGACGGTGAGCAGGCGCGACACCGCATGGTGTTTGCCGACGGTACCCATCTCGAGACGGACATGATCGTGTTTTCCGCCGGTATCCGTCCCCGTGATGAAATCGCCCGTCAGTGCGAACTCCAGGTCGGTCCCCGCGGCGGTATCGTTATCGACAACAATTGCTTGACCTCCGATCCTCATATTTATGCAATCGGCGAGTGCGCACTGTGGAATGGCCAGGTCTACGGCCTCGTTGCGCCCGGATACGAGATGGCGCGCGTAACGGCCAAGCACCTGGCCGGCGCAGCCGCCACGTTTACCGGTGCCGACATGAGCACCAGGCTCAAACTGATGGGTGTCGATGTGGCGAGCATCGGCGATGCCATTGGCACGACTGCCGGCAGTCGCGCCTACCAGTTCACCGACGAGCGCAAGCAGGTCTACAAGAAACTGGTTGTTTCCGACTGCGGCAAGTACCTGCTGGGCGCCGTGCTGGTCGGCGATGCTGCCGAGTACGGCACGCTGCTGCAGATGATGCTCAACAAGATCGAGCTGCCCGAAGCGCCCGAGTTCCTGATCCTGCCGCAGAGCGACGGCAAGGCCAAGCCGGGCATCGGTGTCGATGCGCTGCCGGCAACCGCGCAGATCTGCTCGTGCAACAACGTGTCGAAGGGCCAGCTGTGCGATGCCGTCGCCGGTGGCGCGACCAATGTCGCCGCGCTGAAGTCCTGCACCAAGGCTGGTACCGCCTGCGGCGGCTGCGTGCCTCTGGTGACCCAGGTGATGAAGGCCGAGATGAAGAAGCAGGGCATGGAGGTGAACAACCACCTGTGCGAGCACTTCCGGTATTCGCGCCAGGAGCTGTTCCACCTGATCAAGGTCGGCAAGATCAAGACCTTTGAAGCGCTGCTGGATACCCATGGCAAAGGCCTCGGCTGCGACATCTGCAAGCCGGTTGCCGCGAGCATCTTCGCCTCGTGCTGGAACGAGTTCGTGCTCAACAAGAACCACGCCGCGCTGCAGGATTCCAACGACTACTTCCTCGGCAACATCCAGAAGGATGGCACCTATTCGGTCGTGCCGCGCATGCCGGGCGGCGAGGTGACACCGGAGGGCCTGATTGCCGTCGGCCAGGTGGCGAAGAAGTACGGCCTGTACACCAAGATTACCGGCGGCCAGCGCGTCGATTTGTTCGGCGCCCGTCTGGAACAGTTGCCGTTTATCTGGGAAGAGCTGATCGAGGCCGGTTTCGAGTCCGGACATGCGTACGGCAAATCGCTGCGCACGGTCAAATCCTGCGTGGGATCGACCTGGTGCCGTTACGGCGTGGATGACAGCGTCGGCCTGGCGATCGAACTGGAGAACCGCTACAAGGGTCTGCGCGCGCCGCACAAGATCAAGTTTGGTGTGTCCGGCTGCACCCGCGAATGTGCGGAAGCACAGGGCAAGGACGTCGGCGTGATTGCGACCGAGAAGGGCTGGAATCTGTACGTCTGCGGCAATGGCGGCATGAAGCCGCGTCACGCCGAGTTGCTGGCTTCCGACTTGTCCAAGCAGGACCTGATCAAGTACATCGACCGCTTCCTGATGTTCTATGTCCGTACCGCGGACCGTCTTCAGCGCACCAGCGTCTGGCGCGAAAACCTGGAGGGCGGCCTCGATTACCTGAAGGACGTCGTCATCAACGACAAGCTTGGCCTGGGTGCCGAACTGGAAGCCGACATGCAGCAGCTGGTCGATACCTACGAATGCGAATGGAAGGCTGCGGTCACGAACCCCGAGACGCGCAAGCGCTTCCGCCAGTTCGTCAACAGCGACCAGGAAGACAAGCACGTGGTCTTCGTGGAAGAGCGCGGCCAGATCCGGCCGGCGACACTCGAAGAACGCAGGTTCACCATTCCGATTATTGCCAAGGCAGCGTGAGGGGGAACAACATGAGCCACGAAAACAAAGCCACTACCTGGAGCCCGGTGTGCTCCCTCGACGATCTGGTCCCCAACACCGGCGTCTGCGCGCTGGTGCAGGACCGGCATGTTGCGGTGTTCCACGTCAGCGACGGCAACGACCGGCTGTTTGCCATCGATAACTACGACCCGAACGCGCACGCCAGCGTGCTATCGCGCGGACTGGTCGGCAATCTCGGCGAGCGCATTGTCGTTGCCTCGCCCATCTACAAGCATCACTTCGACCTGCAAAGCGGCGAATGCCTGGAGGCGCCCGAGAATTCCGTCAACGCCTATCCGGTCCGTGTCGAGAAGCGCACGGTCTGGGTCGGGATCTGACCGGAACATGCCGGCCGCAGGTAGCCGCCGGAGCCGGCAATCAAGAAATCATCGTTTTCCGAGTATCGAGCTATGTGTGCACTTTGAGCGCGATGGTTTTCATGTCGTCGAGGGCGCATGTTTTCCATGTGGGCGATACGCGGATCTACGAGGTGCATGGGAATGCGCTCGAGCAGGTCACCAGCGACCATCGGCTCCGGATATCGGCGGAGCAGAGCTACCTGGGCCGCGCGCTCGGCATCGACACTCATCTCGAGATCGATTACAGTACGGTCGACCTGGAAGAAGGAAACATCTTCCTGCTTGCCACGGATGGCGTCTACGAACATGTCGCTCCGGAGTTCATACTGTCGACGGTCAAGGGCTGCAGGGACGATCTCGACAGGGCTGCCCGGCTCATCGTCGAAGAAGCGTTGCAGCGAGGCAGCAAGGACAATCTGACCTGCCAGGTGGTCAGGATTGATGCGTTGCCGGATCCGGGTGCCGGCGCGATCTACAGGCAATTGGCCCAGCTGCCGTTTCCTCCGCTTCTCGAGGCGAGGGCGATCTTCGACGGCTACAAGATCGTCAGGGAATTGCACGGCAGCAGCCGAAGCCATATCTACCTGGCAGTGGATATCGAAACGGATGCAGTCGTGGTGCTCAAGACGCCGTCGGTCGACCTGCAGGACGACACGGCGTACCTTGAACGTTTCCTGATGGAGGAGTGGGTCACACGGCGCATCAACAGCGCCCATGTGCTGAAACCCTGTTTGCAGACGCGCAAGCGGAACTTCCTGTATGCGGTCATGGAATTCGTCGAGGGACAGACGCTGGCTCAGTGGATGGAGGCAGAACGAATGGTCTCGGAATAGAATAAAAAGTCATACGTCGCGAACACGTATCTTGAGACGTGAAACCGACACTCCGACAAATCGGTACGACAGGCAGCCGGCAAAGGAAATTCGCCTCCAAGTTGCTCAGCGGAACAAATCGTTCGTCAAAATAGAGAGACAAATTCTCAAGATTGTTCAAGATTCGATCGGTATCTTTTGATGCGATTAGTAGGCTTGCACCAGCTCAATAGTGAATTCGACGGAATGGTGCGGACATACACAATTCAAGTTCTTTCATAGACAAAGTGCGAGGCAGCTTTGCCATTTTGTCTTATCGCTAGCGCTAATCAAACACGTCTTCAGATTTCACAGGGCTTCTTGTCAATCCCATATATGCGGTATGGAAGGGCATTTTCCCATCGATAGAATCGCGGCAAATTGATGTTCAGCGTTATCTACATTTTTTACGCGGCGGGTTGGACTATACAAACGTAGCCGTTACTTGAGATGGTTTTATAAAGAATGCGGCATTACTTAAAAAAGTTTGAAGCGCGAGTAATCAGGATGTCATTTGTGAATGAGTACGTGTCAGATGAAGATGTAAAGAAATATCGATTGGAAAAGATCTCGGACGACTTTCATCCCTTTCGCCGGGGCCTTTAGAAACACGATGATGGCCCCGGTCAAATGGTGTAGCGCCAGGACGCCACGTTCGAGTTTTTCATAGCGGACCAACAGTTTCGTGAAACGGTTGAACCAGCTATGTACCAATTCCACAATCCATCGATGAACTCGCTTCTGCGGATGCAATCGGCATCGCTTGAAATGCAATGAAGTAAAAAGGTGGTTATGTCTTGGCCTAAATACTTATTCAGAATTTTCACCGGTATCTTTGCCGTCTTTTGCGCCTCTTGCATGAATCAATCCAGAGAAAAAGAACCGATGGCTCCATCACAACCAACCTCGCCTCCACTTAAAGTGGGTCAGATGCTGGATAAGAGTACTGACTATGGAAAGTACTGGCCAGGGCAGCCGGCATTGTTCAAATTTCAGACAAGAGAGCCACTAGTACTGGCTATCCCTCCTCAATTCATGAAGTTCTGGATCCAGAGGGACCAAGTGGTACGTGCGCCTGCCCCAATGAGAAAAATACCCGTGGCGCTCTCGCTCGGGTTCGAGATGTTCTTGCCGGACTTCTCCGGCTACACGCCAGACAATTACAAAGAAGAGTTTCATGAAGACCGGGTGAAAATAATTGCGATTGAACCGGCCGACCCTGCACAAGCTGAACCGGGAGTGCCCGGATACCACGTCCCTAATATCTTACGGCGCTGGCTTGAATCAGGGTTTCTGGTCAACCGGTTTGATGAAAAGTTTGGCTTGCACTGCTACGCAAAACCGCAACCAAGTATGCATCGGTATTGCTTTGGAACACGTGACGACAACAGAGGTGAACAAATCCTGCTTGATATTTACGTGCCTCCTTACGAAGGCTGGGTCCGCTATCCCACCATGCAAGCTCGGTATTACACCGATCGTTATGGCGGCATGCTGATGGTCTGGCAAGCCCACGTCAAGCATCTGCCACGCTGGAAGGAAATTGATCAGAGCGTCTGGCAATACATCGATGCATGGAACATCGCGCCATCCATTACACCTGTAGCACCGTCGCACAACCTTCAACCGAAAAAATAATAACCATGGCTAATAATGCTCTTTCCATTCCTTTTAGTGCAACGCAACTGGCAATCATCAAGGGTTACGGAGATGCCCAGAACTATCCGGCAATGTACCAATACATCGCTGACGAAATTAAGACAGGCAATCTTGCTGTGCCAGGCGGAGCTACCTCCGACCAGTACTATTGGTTCAATCAGGCGGCTCGCATTAACGCTGGAGACACGTCGTCAATATCGTCCGTCTTTATTCGATCAGCGACATATCATGGACTGAACATAGATGGCTTGCCAACGACGCCGGAATATATTCAGTCTATTTCAGACGACATCGGTCAGAATGTATATGCCGATCTTAGTAAAGGTGCGCTTCCTCCCTTTTCCTCGCAGCTGCAACAAGACATATCTTCTGCAATCAAAGTAGGCCAGATGACAATCGGCGGTTGGGGCGGGGCATTCTATTCTTGGAACGCAGCGTACATCAATCCGGGAACCGGCGCCGCTACTACGGTCGGTGATTACATTATGTCGAATCCAGCCGAACTGGAAAAGTTCGTCGAAGTCAATTCGATGGCAATTGCAGATACATACCAGCAATTTGGTCCTGCCATGTATGACGACCCGGATTTTAAAAAGGCAGTGAGCAAGGGTTGGGAAAACTTCAGTCCATTTGCATCGGGGAATGGCGACACAGCCGTAGTAGGCCTCAGTATTTTTTACGGCGCTGCCGCGGAACTGTCTTTGCGTTACGGACAAGAGGCAGTGAATGAACTGGCTGAGTTCCTCAGTGACGTAATGCTTCAGATGCCAAACTCCTCTGTCTCCGGTAACTACGATGCCTTAGGCAACTTTATCGCCGATCTCCAATCCTCCTTCAACACCGCTGAACATACATCAAGCCCGCTAATCCTCGACCTCGATGGCGACGGCGTCGAGACGATCAGCAAAACTACTGGCATCCGCTTCGACCATGATGGCAACCACTTTGCCGAAACCACTGGTTGGGTTGGTAAGGATGACGGTCTGCTCGTATGGGATAGGAACGGCGATGGCAAGATCGACAGCGGTAGCGAGCTATTCGGTAATCACACGATCCTGCCAAACGGTAGCAAGGCGTCTAATGGCTTTGTTGCGCTCGCTGTGCTTGACACTAATGGTGATGGCAAGGTTAATTCCAGTGACACCTCTTTTGCGCACCTGCGTGTCTGGAAAGATGGCGATAGCAATGCTGTGGTTTCGGATGGCGAACTGCTGTCGTTGAATGAAGCGAGTGTGCAAGGCCTTAACGTCGCGTATACCACACAAAGCCAGACCGACGCGCAAGGCAATCAACATCTGCAGGCCGGGACATATACTCAAACCAGTGGCGGTAGCCGAGGTATGACCGATGTGTGGTTTGCTGCTGATTTGGCGCGTACTATCGATTTGAATCTGGTCGAGGTCAGCGAGACGATTGTTGCCTTGCCGAGTTTACAGGGATTTGGCAACGTACCTAGCTTGCATCAAGCGATGGCACGGGATACTAGCGGAGCATTGCAGGCACTGGTACAAGGCTTCATCAATACCACAGACAGCAATGTGCGTCAGTCGTTGTTTCAGGACATCTTGTTCGCCTGGACAGGAAGCAGTCAATATGCTGCGGGCAGTAGGGGAAGCTATATCGATGATGGTCGAAAGCTATACACGCTGGAAGCTTTTCTCGGAGTGAAATTTGTACAAAGTAGCGGCACCAACGCGGGTACGAACAATCCCGGTCCAAACGCTGCTGGGGTCTTGAGCAATGCTTATCTTGAATTGTTTCAGACGCTCTATAGTCAATTAATGGCGCAAACGCACGCCAAGAGCTTATACGACGGCATCGGATTGGCTTGGAACGATAGTAATTCAGCGTTTGAGCTCGACGTTACGGTATTGGTTAATTCCCTGGAAGATGGTTACAACGCAGATCCTGTAAATGGTGTGATATGGATGCGCGAGGTTGGCCTTGTTTTAAGGGAAAGTGGTGACTTTGGTGAACAGGTGTTGGCAGCGGCTCGACAACGCGGTAACAGCGATGGAGAGGGATTTGTCCTTCATCTAGCCCATCTTGGAGACACTACTTCAATTGGCGATGCCAATGATAATACCCTCAATGGTGAAAGCGGCCGTAATAATGCTCTATTTGGCTTGGGAGGGAACGATCATCTTCACGGAAACAGTCTCAACGACGTGCTTGACGGTGGGGATGGTAATGATTGGCTTGTCGGCAATGCGGGCAATGATGTGTTGAAAGCGGGCGCCGGGGACGATACGTTGAATGGCAACAGCGGCGACGATACGTATGTATTCAATCTGGGCGACGGCGCGGACACGATTAACGATTGGGACAACAACAGTAACAGTGACAAGCTGCAGTTCGGCCCGGGCATTACTGCCGACATGGTGCAGCTGAGCCGCAGCGGCAGCGACCTGACGTTCCATGTCAACG
>CBIHRW010000090.1:0-17878 GCA_966212545.1 uncultured Noviherbaspirillum sp. | reverse complement strand
CTAGAGGACGTCGACGCCGTGCCTGGTCTGGACGAAAAAGGTCGTGTGGGGTACCGCCGGTTTCTCAATGCAAAGCCGCCGCGCGCATTCGTCATTGCTGAAAATGGTGCCTGGGAAGCGGCGTGGGAGCATCCGCAGGCAGTTGAGCATGCGAAGAATAATTGCCGGTATAGGAAACTGAAGGAGTGCAGGTTGTATGCGGTTGATAACGCGGTTGTGTGGAAGACAGAACGACAGAATTAAAGACTTGTGTGCCTTCAATGGATGCCAATCACAGTCCCCGCAAATCAATCGCCTCGAATGTATTGATTTCTGCAAGGAAGAATAATAATGGTGATCACAATGACAGCAGCACGAAAGACAAAAATCTTACAAAACCTCGCAATGGAAAACACTTCCTACAATATCAAGACCGGCCTTGTGCGCATAGGCGATCAACTTAGGCCAGGTAGGGAAAACCGAAGCTCATCCCGACCCATGAAAAACAAAAGGAGATTTTCATGCGTGGCATGACGTCATATCTATCGGAATTGAGCACGCGTATCAAGTTGTCGATCGTTTTCGTCTCGCTATTGGCAGCGGGTATTTATGCGGCCTGCGCACAGCCACGGATCGGCGAGTTCGATTGGGACAAGTATTACGCGCTCACACCGGAAAAGCGCCGGCAATACGACCTGTTGTTTTTTAACGAGATGGAGACATGGAACATGAATTCCACTCGCTATGGTCTTGAGGAGTTTGGAAAAAAACGTGAGCAGGATTTTCGTCGCATGGCAGCCGACGGGTACTTGCCGGCGTATGTCGCGGTACGGATCTTCGGATTTCAAGGCGGCAATGTGTACTCGGACACGGAAGCATACGAAATGCTGCTGCGGGCGGCAGAAACCGGGACCGGTTCGGAGCGCTGTGCGTTATCTCCCATTCGATGGTGGACGATGTTCGGGCAAGAGACAAGTTTTCTGAAAGATGTTGATCAGGCGACCCTTGATAGGTTCTACCGACTGGGTATCGATGATGGACATTTCAGCTGTCAGTATGTTTACGCGGTCCGATACCAACACGGCCGAGACGGGTTTCCCAAAGACTTGGCATTGGCCGAAAAATATTTCGTTCAGTCCGCGGCACAAGGGTATTTCCCCGCGCAACGAGGTTTAGCCTTTTCCTATATAGGGCAAGGAATCAAGAATGTGGCTGAGGCAGAGAGGATGCTGTGCTGGGCAGCATTAGCCGACCAGCATTTAGCGGGGGCGGCTTTCTCGTCAGCGGTGTACGTCGTGGAACTAGCTGCCCGTTCAGAAAACAGTCCGATTCATGACGCGCGCGTCAAGGAAGAACTCGAAGCTCTGCGCAGAGAATGGGCAACCATTGGCGGAGTAATAGTCCCAAAGAAAACAGTTACGGCTGTGGATTGCTTGACCTTGGAACATAAAGCGAAATAACAAATGGCGAATACAACATCTTCTACTTCTTCTCTCAATCACAATCAAAAGTATTTTCAGTGGCACTATGACACATTGAAAGCACAGGTACTAAACTTAAAAAGTCAATGGGGATTGCTTTCGCAACCGGGTACCTCGGCGAGCCTTGATCAACAGCGCACCGTTGCGCGCGAACTCGCCAGCAAAGAATATGAATTGGGCAATTTGTCGACAAGCCTGCAAAAGAAAATCGACGCACGCACCATTCTGATCGAAAAACAACTCCAGAGTGCGACGACCGCTAGCGACAGGGCCTATCTACAAGGCTCTTTGACGGCGCTGAACGATGCAAAAAGCGATCTGTCCACGATCACTGGAAGCTGGGAGCGGCCACCCGTCACACTTTATCCCGTCGGCGGTACCACTTTCCGTAACGACGGAAAACCACCCGAATATAACTTGTTCTCCCTCGATGGTTTATTCCAAGCCGACCTTGCGCGTCGCGGCAAAGTGTGGGCAAACATTCAGACATTGTTCCAATCGATAGAGGTTCGGGATGTGAGCCTCAGAGAGGAGGACCAGCGAGCTGCGTGCGTGGCTTTGATCAACACGTTAGGAGGAGAGTTATTTACAAGGGGATTCAAAACGCCCCTTTCATTTCCAGGCGTACACCCGGTGTTACAAGACGGATACTGGGGCACCATTGTTGGCCAAGGTGTCGACCAAACCACTCCCGCAGGAAACACATGCCGATTCATCTATCGAGAGAATCAGTTGAAAGAGCTACTGCGGATCGAAGGGATTCCCATTTCTGGCACTGAGTTGGAGGATTTTGAAGGTGCAGTGGCGTTCGAACTGTCCTCTGACATAGTGCGGCAAGTGCTGGCGGAGAAAAGTGCATTAGCCGCCATGTCTGCCGCCGCCGCGCAGGGCAATACATCGGAACAGTATCTTGTCGCCGTCTACGACGATGTTTACAACGACAGTCTGACTGTTACCGATGTCGGTTTTGCTTCCCTCAGGAATCTCGCGTGGCAAGAATGGGCGCGGACGCTGGAAACGCGACAAGCGGCAGGACTGAGCACATCAAGCGACCTGTTGTGGTTGTCGGAAGCGGACAGCCGCACCCAGGAAATTGCGAACGCGATACAGAACATCCATGCCGGGACAGATGACTGGAGTGATTACGGCAATCCCCCGAGGGTCAGCTATAACTACGATCCGTTGCTTGAACTAACGACAGTATCGCTGGACCGTGACGTCGACGGAAATGAACTGGAATTGGAATACATTGAGGATGGTCAAGGCGGGTGGGAAATTTCCGAGGTTATTAGCATCAATGGTACAGAGCCCATCGACGAACCATTGACCCGTGAAGCCTTGATTGCGGCAGGTTTCGATCCTTTGTCGAACGCAAACCTTCCCGAGATCAAGGCCGTCCTTGCTGCGGGAAATGCCAGCGATCCCGTCGGAGTAATTGCGCGTCCCAGCGATGAAGAAACCCCTTGGTGGAAACAGCCCGATGTCGAGGCGTTCGGCTCTACCATTACTAGCATGCAGGGGCTGATTGCCTCCCTCAAGAGCGGCAAGAGCCTGCCCATCGCCTCGTCACTCCTGCAGTTCATCAACAGCGCGCATGGCGGACTCAATCCGTTCATCAAGGATCTCAATGACGACCTCGGCGCAGCCAATGATCTGCTGTCCCTGAAAAACGCATTTGAGCGCGGCGATGCGCTGGTCGCATTGCGGTCCGGCCTGTCGATCACGAAGTACGCGTTAACCATGTATGAAGAAGCCTTGAAGGCGCAGCTCGCCAGCGTCGTTCTTGGCATGGAATCTGCTGCGGGAGTAGCCTCTGAGGAACTGATCGGTCAAGCGAGCGCGCTGACGGAAAGTCTCGCGGTCGTTGGGGAGGTGCTCAAGGGAATTGGGCAAGCCATTCCGATCATCGGTGCGCTGATCGACCTGAAGAATGGCGACTATGTCGGTGCAGTGGTGACGGTCGTCGCAGCCTACTGGTTTCCGGTCCTGGGTTGGGCCTATGCGATCGCCCAGATGTTCCAGGACAACTCCCCCGAGGGCGAGGCGCACATCGCGACGGTCGACGGAGGCGACGGCATCGCGCTGATGGTCAGCGCGTCCGGCAAGAACGGCGGTGAAGAGTCCATTGCCCAGATGATGTCGGGCCTGCTCGATGCATTGGAGACGACTGTGCAGGAACTGGATGGCCGCGCCATCATCGCCGACCGTCTGCCGCGCATGCGCCAGGTTGGCCAATCATGGGTTCTGCAGGTCAACGATCCCGACACCGGTATCTGGCGCGAAAGCGTGTTCGACTTCGGCGGCGGGTTCATCCGGCGGCAGGAGAACGGCCAGATGGTGCAAATCACCCAAACGGACGATTTCCACAAGGACCTGATGGCACAGTTCATTGAAGCGGCGTACACCTCCGGCGCGATCGTCTCGGAGTGGGAAGTGCAGACCATCTTTGAGCAGCACATGAACGGCGTGACGCAGGCCGGCCTGTCCACCATGCAGCGGGCGCGCGAGGACGGCACAGCCATCACACCCGATCCGCAGGCGGCCACGCAGGTATTCCGCCCGATCGTGCTGGACCTTGCCGGCAACGGTGTGACGACGACCTCGAAAGAGACAGGCAACGGCGTACTGTTCGACGTGGATGATGACGGCTTTGTGGAGGAAACCGACTGGGTCAATCCGCGCGACGGCATTCTGGTCGCCGACCGCAATGGCAATGGTCGGCTCGACGGTGGACATGAGCTGTTCAGCCATGCGGCAGTCGATACGGCCGCGCGCGGGCTGAACGTGTTGAAGGAGCTCGATGCCAACGGCGACAACGCGCTCACGGCGGAAGACGTGGCGTTCGCGCACCTTCAGGTCTGGCGCGACGTCAACGGCAACGGCGAGGCAGAGGAGCACGAGCTGGCGACGCTGGAAGAGCTGGGCATCACGAGGCTCGACATCGGCAGCGCCAGCTATGTCAGGGACGGCGTGTCTGGCCAGATGGGGCTGGCGCACCTGACCGCCGCGACGGACGGCGTACTGAGCCAGGCAATCGACGGCAGTGTCGTGATCACGGAGGAGGATGGCGGCGTCGGTACGCTCGCTACGAGCGTCGCCACTGCCGAAGCCGGGCCTGGGCGCAGCGCGGACGGAAAGCTGGAGGCAGGCGGTGACGAGATCGCCACGCTGGAGGATACGGTCGTCAGCGTGAACGCGGCCCAGTTGCTGGCCAACGACAGCATTACTGCAGCCGGCCTGGATCACTCCAGTCTGAGTGTGACGGCGATTGGCGGGTTTGCGGGAGGGACGGCGGCATTTGACGCGGCGACCGGCGAAATCAGTTTTACGCCGGATGCTCAATTCAACGGTGACGCCGGATTCAGCTATACCGTCACCGACGGCAGCGGCAGGACCGCAGACGGCCGGGTGACGGTGAGGGTTAAATCGGTGAACGACCTGCCGGTGGTGACGAATACTTTTGCAGCAAAAAACCTGCACTTGGCGGATTTGACGATGAGCGGTCCGCTCAATGACAGATCGTACGCGGTTCCGGCGGGTGCACGCGTCGACGTGACGGGGAACGGCATACGGGGCGGCACGATACACAGTTTGCAGCTGGCTGTTTTCGTTGACGGCAGGATGGTCGCGCTCGGCGCGAAGGATAACAATGTCTATGCGGGAGAATTGGACGAGAGAGACGGGGTGAGCGCCTGGTATCCAATCATCAGTACGAACGAGTACGCCGGCAGGATTTCAGGCACCGACACGGAGAACGGCGCTGCCGTGACATACAAGACGCTTCACGACGGAAAATTCGGATCCGTATTGTTGAATGACGACGGGACATGGACGTATCGCTATACACGCGAAGCATCGGGTAATGGTCGCTGGGCCGTAAAGCAGCCGGACGATGCATTTGTTATTCGTGTGACCGACCAGGATGGCGGCTTTACGGATGTCAAGGTAGCCATCACCGGTCCGACGACCCGCCCCTACTACTCGAGCGGGGATTTCGGGGGAGCAGGCGTGGGAGGCGGCGATCCTGTCGTCCTCGACCTGGACGGCAATGGCGTGGATCTGATCTCGTACAGGGATTCGATGGCTTTCTACGACATGAAGGGTGATGGGACGCGTGTCCGTACCGCCTGGGTGCGCGGCACGGATGGCTTCCTCGCCTACGACAAGGACGGAGACGGGCTCATCGGTGCGCGTGACGAAATCCGCTTCGTCGATTATCTGGAAGGCGCCAGGACGGATCTGGAAGGCCTGCGTGCATTCGATACCAATCAGGACGGCATCTTGTCGGAAGACGATGCGCAGTGGGACAAGTTCGGCGTCTGGCAGGACAGTAACGAGGACGGTATCACCGACGAGGGAGAATTCCGGTACTTCGTGGACCATTACATCAAGTCGATCAATCTGACTAGCGACGGTGTGGAGGGAACCTCGCGCGAGAACGTCGTGTTCGGGACCGGCAGCTATACGCGCGTTGACAACTCAATCGGAACTCTCGGAGACGTGAGTTTGACCTTTTCCGATGAGGTTTACGACCCGGATAGGGCGGCGGTTGAATATACCGGCACCATCGACAGCGACACGATAGAGGCAGGTTCCGGGAACGACACGATCACCGGTGGAAAAGGAGACGATGTCGTGTACGGGGAGCCTGGCGATGATCGCATCTTCGGTGGCGAGGGAAATGACATGCTCTACGGCCACGCCGGCAACGACCTGATGGAGGGGCAGCTTGGCGATGATACGTTGCGAGGAGGCTTGGGTGACGACATCATTTCCGGTGATGAAGGCAAGGACCAAGTGTTCGGCGACGAAGGTGATGACATCCTCGAAGGTGCATTGGGTGATGACACCCTGGACGGCGGTTCAGGCCATGACATTTTGTTCGGCGGGGACTCCAATGACGTTTTGCTTGGCGGGGACGGCGCCGACAAACTGTACGGTAATGACGGCAACGATACCTTGGTCGGGGGACTTGGCTCCGATTCGATGTATGCCGGAAACGGTGACGATCAAGTGTTCGGCAACGAAGGCAACGACGTTCTCGAAGGAGGATGGGGCGATCATATTTTGGACGGCGGAACGGGCGACGACACTTTGCGTGGGGGCGTCTCCGACGACGTTTTGGACGGCGGAGCTGGCGCCGACTGGATGTATGGTGGATCCGAAAATGATACGTACTACGTCGATAACATCAACGATCGCGTGATCGAGGAAGGGGACGTATTCGATGTGGAGGTCTGGCATCGTGGGGGCATCGATACGGTGTATACCAGTGTCAGCTTTGACGCCGGGCCATATATCGAGATCGTGAAGTTCGTCGGTGATGGCCAGGTGACAGGAAGAGGCGGTGCGCTTGACAACGAACTTACGGCCAATAACGGAGGAGCAACGCTTGATGGCCAGTATGGCAACGATACGATTACCGGTGGCACCGGCAACGATGTGCTGATTGGTGGAAGGGGGAACGACATCCTGCAGGGGGGGGATGGAGACGACAATATTTATGCAGGTCAGGTTGACCAGTACGACAGCGCCGGCGAGGACGATTTCGACGAAATCCGTGGCGGGAAAGGTAATGATGTCCTCCATAGCAGTAATGGAGAAAGCAAATATCTGTTTTCGAGCGGTGATGGGGTAGATGTCATTATCAATGGCGAGCACAGCTACGATTCCATCGTGTTCGACGAGTCTGTTTCTGTAGACGATATTGTTCTGGAGAGAGGGACTGGTGGCATTGATTCCGTCAAGTTGATAAACACTCGTACGGGAGATCAAATTACCTTCGACCTTAATTATCACAAGTACGCTGGCGTAGCCAATATTCAGTTCTCCGACGGTACTGAATGGAGTTCTTATGATATCGCTCTGAAACTTTCCGGCGCCTCGGATGGAGATGACGTTATTCACGGTACCGGAGAATGGGATAACGTCATTGGGCTTGCCGGGAATGATCAGTTGTATGGAGAAGGCGGCGATGACTACATATCCGGGGGGGCGGGTAACGACACACTGATAGGCGGTGCCGGCGGCGACACTTATTCGTTTGGCCGCGGAGACGGACACGATACGATTATCGAGGCCGGAAGTTCAGCTGGTGAATTGGACTGGATCTTCTTCGACAGTTTTCGTAATGGGGAGATCCACCCGGAGGACATTCGTGTTTCGCGAAATGGCGACGACCTGGATGTGATGATCGATGGCACATCAGATCGATTAACCATCACGAATTGGTTTGCAGATCGAAAAGCCAGGGTTGAGAAGATTGGTTTCTCCGAATACGATGAGCTGAACATTGCAGATCTCGTTGCTCCAATGTTTGTCGGAACGCCAGGTGATGACAATCTCGAAGGCGCGATCGACAACGAAACATTGAATGGTTATGACGGCGATGACCGTCTCAATGGCCGCGGGGGCAATGATACTTTGCTCGGAGGGATCGGAAATGACGTGTATGTTTTCGGCCGCGGCATGGGAACAGACCTGGTTGAAGAATCCGATGAGTCTGTGGAAAACGTCGACAGGATCGAATTCGACTCGACCGTTTCGCCAACCGACATTAAAGTCAGCCAGGACTTTGACAACCTCTATCTGTCGATCGATGGCACGACGGATAAAATTGTTCTGAAGAACTGGTTCGTTTCTGGCAAGTACAAGGTCGAGTCGTTCGCATTCTCGGACGGCACAATCTGGAACGAGTCGGATGTGCTTGCAAAGCTGACGTCCGTTGCCACCGACGAAGACGACTTCCTTGGGGGCGGCGACGGCAATGATGCTATAAACGCGCACGCGGGCAACGATAGGCTGGCAGGCCGCGGAGGCAACGACGTGCTTTCAGGCGAAGCAGGCAATGACGAGTTGCGCGACTCGCAGGGCAGCAATGCGTTTATCGGCGGTGAAGGCGCCGACAGTGTGGATGGAGGTGGTGACGCGAGCTTCTCTGTCGCAGGTCATGGAAATGACGACGTTTCGGTTGAAGCGCTGCGCAACGTCGTTGCCTTTAACGTTGGCGATGGTGTGGACACGTTGTTCGTCCATCAGCCGTTCACCCTGTCGCTTGGCGGAGGCGTTGCCGTTGGCAGCCTTGTCTTGACCCAGGATGGAAACGACTTCGTCCTTGGCGTGAGTGCGAGCGATAGTATCCGCATTTCGAATGTTCATGTGGTCGAGAGCCGCCCAGCGATAACTCTTCAGATCATCGGCGCGGACGTCCGGACATACAACTTCACGGCTGCACTTGCGGCATTCGAAGCAGCGGTCGCAAGCGGCGCCGCAGCTTCCGCATGGCCGTTGGAAAACGTACTCGTTTCGAATCAACTTAGTGTCAGCGCAGACCACGCCATTGGCGGAGAGTTGGCTTATCGATATGCGCAGGACGGAAATCTGGATGGACTTTCGTCCGTCCAAATACAGGCGATCCTCGGGGATTCCGCATTTGGTGGCGTCGCGCAGAGAGTGACTGCGGGCACGGCAGTCATTGCCGGCGATTCCGGAGACAACCAGCTGCAGGGCACGGCCGAGGCCGATACGATTTCTGGCGGAGCCGGAAACGATATCTTGAACGGTGGCCTCGGTGATGACCAGTACCTCTTTAATGAAGGGGACGGCGTGGACCATATAGTCGACGCCGATGGCAACGATACAATCGTTTTCGGTGCTGGCATTACCCCGGAATCCATATCCCTGGGATTGGGCTCTCTGCTTGTACGGGTTGGTGCGGCAGGCGAAAAAGGTTCGATTCATATCGAGGGGTTTGACCCGAATAATGCCTTGAACGGCAAGACTATCGAGAATTTCAGGTTTGCTGACGGCACGGTTTTGACGTATGCCCAGTTGCTTGCGCGCGGCTTTGATATTTCCGGTAGCGGTACGCTATCCGGGACCAACATTGCGGATCGCATCTCCGGTAGCGGTGGAGCAGACACGATCACTGGTGGAGCGGGGAACGATACGCTCGATGGAGGAGCAGGCGCCGATGTACTTCGAGGTGGTCTGGATGACGACACCTACATCGTCGATGATGCGGGCGATGTAGTGACGGAGCAGTCGAATCAAGGTTCCGACAGGGTGATTGCGTCCATCGATTACAGATTAGGCTCAAATCTCGAGAACCTTACCTTGGGCGGCAGTGCAGACCTGAGCGGGACTGGCAATGCGTTCAACAATAATATCGTCGGCAACAGTGGTGCAAACACCATTAACGGCGGAGCGGGTGCTGACACGATGGCCGGTGGATCCGGCAATGACACCTATATCGTTGACTCGATTAGTGACGTCATCATTGAGATTGCCGGCGAAGGCGTCGATACAGTATCGAGTTCGGTCAGTCATACTCTGTTTGCCAATGTCGAGAATTTCACCCTTACCGGCTCTGCTGCAGCAAACGGCACTGGAAATGACCTCGGCAATGTCTTGACGGGCAACGGCGCCGCCAATCTGCTTCAAGGGTTGGGCGGGAACGATACGTTGAACGGAGGCAAAGGTGTCGATACGCTGGAAGGTGGTTCTGGCGATGACAGCTATATCGTTGAAACAAGCGATGAGGTCATCATCGAGAACGGAAACGAGGGGAACGATACCGTCAATAGCAGCGTCACCTTTGCGCTTTCCTCCAACGTGGAAAACCTGATCCTGACAGGCAGCGGTAGTACTAACGCCTACGGCAATTCGCTCAACAATTCGCTTGTCGGGAATGCCGGGCGAAACATTCTGGATGGAGGCGTTGGCGCTGACACGATGAGCGGTGGCAAGGGCAATGACACTTACATTGTCGACGATTCGGCGGACGTCGTAATCGAAGAGGCTGGAGGTGGTGCCGATACGGTGGAATCAAGTGTCAGCCATGCACTCAGTGCCAACGTTGAGAACCTCATTCTGTCCGGCTCGAACGCGGTCAACGGTACGGGCAACGAACTTAACAATACGATTACCGGGAATGGTGCAGCCAACTCCCTATCCGCAGGTGCCGGCAACGACACCCTGGATGGCGGCGGCGGCCTCGATACACTTGTCGGTGGACTTGGTAACGATACCTATCTGGTAAGTGAGAGCGACACGGTCATTGTGGAAAGCGTGGACGAAGGAGCAGATACGGTCAAGAGTTCGGCGACTTATGTGCTCGCTGAAAACATCGAGACCCTGTTCCTGATCGGGGACAATCAGATTAACGGTACTGGGAACACGCAAAGCAACACCATTACTGGCAATGCTGCCGCCAATTTCCTTTACGGAATGGCTGGAAACGACAAGCTTGATGGCGGCGGTGGGGCGGATACTCTGGCTGGAGGTGCGGGCAACGATACGTACACGGTCAATGACGGTACTGTCACAATCATTGAGGTGTCTGGCGAGGGAACCGATTCCGTACGAAGCTCCGTTACGTATACCTTGTCCGACAACGTGGAAAACCTCACGCTCACGACGGATGCAAATATCAATGGCAGCGGTAACGACCTTGACAATGCTCTGTCTGGAAACGCCGGTATTAATGTGCTCACGGGCGGTGCTGGTAACGACGTTCTGACCGGTGGCGGCGGCGCTGACACGTTGTTGGGAGGTGTCGGAAACGACACCTACGTAATCAGTGGCGCCAATGCCGTGATTGTGGAAGGCGTCGGCGAGGGCACTGATACTGTCAAGAGTGCAGTCAGCTATACCTTGTCTGCAAATGTGGAAAACATAACGTTGACTGGCGTGGCGCATATCGACGCTGCCGGCAACGAATTGAACAACACATTGACGGGTAATGCCGGAAACAACGTTCTTGCTGGCGGGGCGGGTAACGACACGCTTAAGGGTGGTGCTGGTGATACGCTGCTCGGTGGCCTGGATAGCGATGTCTACTACGTGGACAGCGACCTTGTCACCGTTATAGAGGGCCTTAATGAAGGTGACGACACGGTCAGGAGCTCAGTGAGTTATACCTTGGGCGATAACGTCGAAAACCTTGTCCTTACGGGTAGCGATGCGATCAACGGATTCGGTAATGCACTCAACAATACGCTGAGCGGCAATAACAACAGTAATCTGTTGGAAGGCTACGGAGGCAACGATACCCTTCAAGGCAATGCGGCCAACGACATCCTCAGAGGCGGAGATGGAAACGACGTGCTTAAGGATACTGGCGGCAACAATTTGCTTGATGGTGGTGCAGGCGACGATACGTTGACCGGCAAGGATGGAAATGAACTGTTTGCCGGCGGACAGGGCAACGACACGATCAGCACTGGAGCGGGGCAGGACATCATTGCGTTTAATCTCGGCGACGGTCAGGATTCGATCTTGGCAAGCAGTGGTGCCGATAATACGCTTTCGCTTGGCGGCGGGATTCGTTACGAAGACTTGGCATTCCGCAAGGCATCCAACGACCTGATTCTCGAGGTCGGAAATGGTGAACAGATCACGTTCAAGAATTGGTATAGCGGAGCAGGAAACCGAAGTGTCACGAACTTGCAGGTGATTGCGGAGGCTATGGCTGATTACAGCACAAGTGCGACGAATCCGATGAAGGACAACAAGATCGAGCAGTTCAACTTCGCCGGATTGGTGGATCGTTTCGATCAGGCTCGTTTTTCGACAACGAATCTCACCCGCTGGACGCTGATGAACGGTCTGCTTGACATGCATCTGTCCGGTAGTGACAGTGAGGCAATAGGTGGTGATTTGGCTTACCAGTATGGCAAACAGGGCACCTTGTCCGGCATCGCGCTCGGCGCAGCACAAGGCTTGTTGAACCCTGTTCAGTTCGGCGGCCAGTCGCAGGCGTTGCAGTCGGCACAGGCACTGCAGGACGGCGCTGTAAAGCTGGCGTAAGCGCTGACGACAGGCGGCCGTCTGATAGCCCGTGTCGATGTCATCGGGCTGTTATGCTCTTACTGACTGGCGAGTAATTGCGTGTGACGGTCGCAGTCTACGTGGCCGTTCGCATGTTGGCGGCGAATCACAGAAAGAAAAAAGGTTACGCGTGAAAACGCGTAACCTTTTTTTTCGGGGGGCGGATTGCCGTCTTGCGCTTGAAAGGGTGACGGCGTTCAACAGGAGCTTGCACTCGGCGGAAGTCATAGTAATCGGTGACCAGGTACAGAGAACCGGGAGCCATCACCTATGCCGATCGCCGAATTCTGCCGAAATGCCCTTTGGAAGCGACTGCTACCGCACAACCAGCAGATACAGTAGCAACAGGTTAAGCACGATAGACACAGTCGCTGTGGCGCGCCACAGCGCGCCGGGATAGCGCTTGGCCAGCGGCACGGGGGCCGGCGGCGCGACGGGGTTGCTTGCGCCACGCTCCAGCGCGAGCAGGAATTCTTCCGCCGTCTCGAAACGGTCGGCCGGATCGCGGGCGACTGCGCGCAGCAATACGTTCTCCAGCCACAGAGGAATATCGGGACGGTACCGGCTCGGCAGTACCGGATCGACAAAACGCGGGCGCTGGAAGGGTTCGATTTCGCCGTAAGGGTAACGGCGCGTCAGCGTCAGGTAGAGCGTCACACCGGCGGCATAGACATCGGTCTGGCGCGAAGGCGGTTCATTGTCGAATTGCTCTGGTGCCAGAAAAGACGGCGTGCCGGCTTGCGGCGCATCGACCGCTTCATCCTCCTGCAGTCCGGACAAGGCCACGCCAAGATCGAGCAGGCGCAATTCGCCATCCAGCCCCAGGTGCACATTACCCGGCTTGATATCGCGATGGATGATGCTGCGCTGGTGTAACGCGCCGAGGGCGCGTACCAGCTTCTCGCCGAGGGCGACCGTTTCTGGCGCGGTGAAATGGGCACCTGCATCCAGTTTCTGCTGCAGCGTCTGGCCATCGTGCCAGGTCGTGAGGTAATACAGGTAATTTTTCTTCTCCGGCGAAATAACCTGCGGGAAGAAGCGTGCGACGACACGTTTGGCCAGCCATTCCTCGTGTGCAAACGCAGAGCGCTCATGCGGATCGTTTGCGCGGTCGGGGTGGAGCGTCTTCAGCACCACTTGGCGCTGCGTCTTCGGATCGAACACGCGGTACAGCAGGGTGGCTTGCGAGGCGTGGATAACGGATTCGATGACGTAGCCGTCGATTTCCTGCCCGGGCTTCAGCTTCGGCGGAACCGGCAGTTGCGCGGACACGGACAATGCGTCGCGCAGGTTTTCTCCAGGCAGTGAATCCACGCGCAGTACAAGGGCGCTACAGTTGTCGGCCGATCCGGCCACGAGCGCTGCGTTTACCATCATGTCGGCGCAGGAAGAGGCATCGGTCCTGCCGACAGCGACGTTGGAAAGGGCAGCCGTCATGTCATATTCGGTCACGGAAGACCAGACGCCGTCGCAGGCAAGGAAAAGAACGTCGCGCTCGCGCAGTTCACCCATGCCATGGTCGATGGCGATCCGGGTATCGAGGCCGACGGCACGCGTGAGCACATGCTGCATTTCCGGCCTGTCCCAGACGTGGTCGCTGGTCAGGCGGGTCAACACGCCGCCTCGCAGCAGGTACAGACGCGTATCCCCGACGTGCGAAAAGTAGTAGCAATTGCCGCGCAAGACGACCGCGGTCAGCGTGGTCGTCATGCCGGCCAGTTCCGGCCGGATCGAGCCTTGTTTCTGCACCCAACCGTTGATCGCCTTGATGACCTTGTCCAGCGACTGCGTCACCGGCCAGGTGTCCGGCGTCGCGTAGTAATCGGTGAGCAGGCCGCGCACCGTGTATTCGGAGGCTTCGCGCCCGCCTTCATTGCCGGAGACGCCGTCGGCGATCGCTGCAATCAACCCCTTGGTCGACAGTTCCGGCTCGTTCGGCGTGACCATGCCGACGAAATCCTCATTGCGTTCGCGCAGGCCGGCACGGGTGCAATGGCCGATGCTGATGGTCAGGGGCATGGTGGTGTGATCCGTAGCGGAAGAAAAGCGGCGGGGCAGCGAAACCGCTTTCGCCGCTCCCGCCGTTCATGTTACTCAATATTCCGCGTCAGATCTTCGCGGTCGTCATTGCGGCGCTGCCCCAGGTGGTGCGCCAGCGGCCCTTGACCGCCGTCAGGCCAACCAGTGCCAGTACCGCCAGCGCGGAAAACAGCGTCAGGCCGAGCTGGTAGCTGCCGGTGATCTGTTTCGAATAACCCAGGCTGGATGCGAGATAGAAACCGCCGATGCCGCCGGCCATGCCGACCAGGCCGGTCATCACACCAATCTCCTTGCGGAAGCGCTGCGGCACCAGCTGGAACACCGCGCCGTTGCCCGTGCCGAGCGAGAGCATGGCGAGAACGAATACCGCGAGCGCGAGTTCGTAGGATTGCAATCCGGTGCTGGCGATGAACAGGAAAAGCGCGGCCAGCACGTACATCAGCGAAAGGGTCTTGATGCCGCCGATGCGGTCGGCAATGATCCCGCCCACCGGGCGCACCAGCGAGCCGGCAAACACGCAGGCCGCAGTGAAATAGCCCGCGGTCACCGGCGACAGGCCGTACTGGCTGTTGAAGTAGATCGTCAGCGACGAAGCCAGGCCCGAGAAGCCGCCGAAGGTCACGCTATAGAAGAACATGAACCACCATGCGTCCTTGTCTTTCAGGACGTGCAGGTATTCGACTATTGCCTTCGGCGGCGGCGCAGCCGGCGAATCCTTCGCGAAGATCATGTACACGAGGAAGGCGGCGGCGAGTGGAATCAGGCACCAGCCGAACACGTTCTGCCAGCCGAACGCAACGGCTAGCGACGGTGCGAACAGGGCGGCGAACGCAGTACCGGAATTGCCCGCGCCGGCAATGCCCAGCGCCGTACCCTGGTGCTCGGGCGGATACCAGCGTGAAGCGAGCGGCAGGGCGACAGCGAAAGCCGCGCCTGCAACGCCGAGCAGAATGCCGAGCGTGAGCATGCTTTCGTAGCTGTTCAGCGTGCCCAGCCAGGCCCAGGCAAGGCCGGCCATGACGATGACCTGACCGATCGCGCCGGCTTTCTTCGGCTTCAAGTGATCGACAAGAACGCCCATCACGATACGCAGCAGTGCGCCCGCAAGCAGCGGTGTGGCGACCATCAGACCCTTCTGGGCAGGCGTGAGGCCGAGATCTTTCGAGATCTGGACCGCGAGCGGTCCGAGCAGCACCCAGACCATGAAGCTCAAATCGAAATAGAAAAAGGAAGCAAGCAGGGTCGGTGTATGACCCGCCTTCCAAAACGACGTCGTTTTCATGATGCTCCTCTGCACCCACATTGGAATTGTGGTGTGCAATGCAAGCGGCATGCCACGCGTTTTCGTGCATCCACTCCTCATATATGAGCAGGACTGTTTCGAAATCGCCCGCCGCACCATGTGTGCGGCATTGGTGCACTGCAAAGGTGCGATTTTCTCTTCATTGCGGTGCGTTTTCGGCGCTTGGGCATTGGCACCGCTCTTGCTAAGAGTCTCTCAATATTGTTTTTTGCGCTTCAAAGGCGAAGCCGAGTGGAGAAGGAGCTTTAATGAAGAAGCTGAAATTAGTCATGGTCGGTAACGGTATGGCCGGAGTGCGCACGCTCGAAGAGCTGCTCAAGATCGCGCCGGACATTTACGACATCACCGTGTTCGGTGCCGAGCCCTACGCCAACTACAACCGCATCCTGCTGTCCCCGGTCCTCGCCGGCGAGCAGACCATCAAGGACATCATGCTCAACGATGTCGACTGGTATGCGGAAAACAACATCACTCTCCATCTTGGCAAAAAGATCACGAAGATCGACCGGGTCAAGCGCCTGGTGATCGCCGAAGACGGCACCACGGCGGAATACGACCGCCTGCTGCTGGCGACCGGCTCCAATCCCTTCATCCTGCCTGTACCCGGCAAGGGCCTGAATGGCGTCATCTCCTATCGCGACATCCAGGATACCAACGCGATGATCGAGGCCGCCGGCGTGCACAAGCACGCGGTGGTGATCGGCGGCGGCCTGCTTGGTCTGGAGGCGGCCAACGGTCTCAAGCTGCGCGGCATGGACGTCACCGTGGTGCACCTGCCGACCTGGCTGATGGAGCGCCAGCTCGACCCCACCGCGGGCAAGCTCCTGCAGAAATCGCTGGAAGACCGCGGGCTGAAGTTCCTGCTCGATAAGAACACGAAGGAAATTGTCGGAGACGAAGACGGCAATGCGAAGGCAATCCGATTCGCCGACGGCCTCGAGATTCCCGCCGAACTGGTCGTCATGGCCGTCGGCATCCGCCCGAACACGACACTGGCCGAATCCGCCGGCCTGTTCTGCAACCGCGGCATCGTCGTCAACGATACGATGCAGACCTACGATCCGCGTATCTATGCCGTGGGTGAGTGCGTGAACCATCGCGGTACTGCTTACGGTCTCGTTGCGCCGCTGTTCGAGATGGCGAAGGTGTGCGCCAACCACCTGGCCAATTTTGGTATCGGCCGCTATCAAGGCTCGGTCACCTCGACGAAGCTGAAGGTCACCGGCATCGACCTGTTCTCCGCCGGCGAATTCATGGGCGGCGAAGGCACCGAGGAAATCGTGCTGTCCGACCCGATCGGCGGTGTATACAAGAAGCTGGTGATCAAGGAAAACAAGCTGGTCGGTGCCTGCCTGTACGGTGACACCGTCGACGGCACCTGGTACTTCAAGCTGCTGCGCGAGGGCAAGGACATCACCGAGATCCGCGATACCCTCATGTTCGGCGAATCGAATACCGGCCGCCCCGGCGACACCGGCCATGAAGGCTTCACCAAGGCAGCCGCGATGCCGGACGACGCCGAAGTCTGCGGCTGCAACGGCGTCTGCAAGGGCACCATCGTCAAGTCGATCAAGGAAAAAGGCCTGTTCACCCTGGAAGACGTGCGCAAGCACACCAAGGCATCGGCCTCCTGCGGTTCGTGCACGGGCCTGGTCGAACAGATCATCATGGCCACCGCCGGCGGCGACTATTCTTCCTCCAGCAAGGCCAAGCCGATCTGCGGCTGCACCGACCATACCCACCAGGAAGTGCGCGACGCGATCAAGGCGAACAAGCTGTTGACGATCGGCGATACGATAAAGTTCATGGAATGGCGCACGCCCAACGGCTGCTCCACCTGCCGTCCGGCGCTCAACTATTACCTGATCTCGACCTGGCCGCACGAGGCAAAGGACGATCCACAATCGCGCTTCATCAACGAGCGCGCGCACGCCAATATCCAGAAGGATGGTACATATTCAGTCATCCCGCGCATGTGGGGCGGCGAGACCAATTCGTCCGAACTGCGCCGCATCGCCGACGTGGTCGACAAATTCAAGATCCCGACCGTCAAGGTCACCGGCGGCCAGCGTATCGACCTGCTGGGCGTGAAGAAGGAAGACCTGCCGGCAGTCTGGCAGGACCTGGGCATGCCGTCCGGCCATGCCTATGCGAAAGCGCTGCGTACGGTGAAGACCTGCGTCGGATCCGAATGGTGCCGCTTCGGTACCCAGGATTCCACTGAAATGGGCAAGCAGCTCGAGCG
>CBIHRW010000089.1:0-17972 GCA_966212545.1 uncultured Noviherbaspirillum sp. | reverse complement strand
CGGACACGATGACGGGGGACTACAGCTACGGCAACCGGATCAACGGGCTGGACGGCAATGACACGATCAACGGCGGGAATGTTGCGGACGTGCTCGACGGCGGGGCTGGTAACGACGTCATCTACGGCGGCACCGGCGACGATACGATAACGGGCGGCACGGGCAATGACACGATCGATGGCGGCTACGGTTCTGGCAGCGACACTTATGTGTTCAACCTGGGCGATGGCGTGGACACGATCATCGACAACAGCGGTGGCACCAACGGCAGCGACAAGCTGCAGTTTGGCACGGGCATCACGGCCGACATGGTGCAGCTGAGCCGCAGCGGCAGCGACCTGACGTTCCATGTCAACGCCAACGACAGTGTCACGGTGAAGGCATATTTCAATTCCTCCAATGCGTCCTGGACCCGGATCGAGACGATCGCGTTTGCCGACGGCACGACATGGGATGTGGCCGCGACGATCGGCAAGCTCAGTTACAACGGCACGGCGGGTGCGGACACGATGACGGGGGACTACAGCTACGGCAACCGGATCAACGGGCTGGACGGTAATGACACGATCAACGGCGGAAGCGCGGCGGATACGCTGGATGGCGGAGCCGGCAACGACGTGATCAATGCGGGAAGTGGCAACGATCTGCTGATCGGTAACGCCGGGAGCGATACCCTGAACGGTGGTGGCGGCAACGACATCTTCAGATTTATCAGCCCTGATCAAGGAACGGACAGCATCTCTGATTTCACTTCGGGAGCTGATTTGCTCCAAGTTGTTGGCAGCAATTTTGGACTAACTGCCGGTAGTGCTGTAGCGCTGGTCTCCGGCACTTCGACGCCGTCCGTTTCCGGTACTTCCGCACAATTCCTTTACAACACGACGTCCGGCGCACTGTACTTTGACCGGGATGGTGCTGACACTGTCTATAACACTGTGCAAATCGTAACGCTTACAGGTCAGAAAAATCTTGTTGCTTCTGATATTGTTGTTGTCGAGGCGTAACTTTTAGAGAGGGCAGCTTTCAGCAAAGCCAAGAACTTTTACTGATGGAACACTTGGGCTAGTTGAACGGGGGCTGCTGATGCAGTCCCCGTTCTGTTATGTGGGCAGAGCAGGCAATGCTGACGATATCTTACGTTGGGTTTGTTGACATTGGGACTTGAGAAGGCAGGCGAAACACTGGTGTGACGATTGCGGGAGTTGCAGCAGCCGTGCATCAAATCTGTCGAAGAGCGAACCGAGAAAGCTGCACTGGTCTAACATCCGGCCGGAAGGGACCACCTCGCCGGTCCAACATGTTATGCCTCAAAGCCAACGCCTCACCCCGCACCTGTATGCCATGAACGCGTGTCCGAAAATCCGCAACAGTGTGCGCTCTTCGGGAATGATCTGAAACCGGTTCATGTACAGGACGAACAGGGGAACGAGCGCCAGGGCAAGCGCGCTTGACAGAAAGAGCGCCCAGCCGATCAGGATGAGAAGGAATCCGAGATACATCGGATTCCTGGTGAACCGGTAAATGCCGTGCGTGACTAGGGACGAGGAAGCCGACGGATTGACCGGATTCACGGTTGTTCTTGCTGCCCGGAATTGCAGCACGCCTGTCAAGGCAACCAGGGTGCCGGTGAGCGCACAGACAAGGGCAGCAATCCGCGTCAGCAGACCGCCGCGCCAAGTGCTGCCAGCGGCGGCCGATAACGAAAACATAAGTGCTGCAAACAGAAAAACCAGCAGGACGGGGGGGATTTTCAGTTCGAGTCGGGACATGGCCGTTTGAAGTGGATGAGCAATGGCCGGAGCGCGCGGCCGTCTTGGTGCTTACTGTAGACCTTGCCATTGCGGGAAGGTCAAGCCCTTCGCACCTTTGCATCTAACGGCACGGAAACGAATTCCGCGTCACCGAACCCGAAAGGTACATACAATCCCTCCGAAACGCAACATCCCTACCGATAGGACAGTACCAATCCGTGCATGAGTTCCGACCAGCCGTCCAGCATCACAAACAACAGCAGCTTGAACGGTATGGATATGGTTGTCGGCGCAATCATCGACATGCCCAATGCCAGCAGGACATTGGCAACGATCAGGTCAACGATGACGAATACCAGGTAGATGACGAATCCGATCTGGAATGCCTTTGTGAGTTCGCTCAGGGTAAAGCTGGGCACAAGGACCATCAGGTCGTCATTCTTCAATTCCTTGGCGCGTTCGGCCGGCCAGATGCTTTCGGCGGATTTCAGGAAGAAGCGCCGGTCCCGTTCTTTCGTATGTTTTTCCAGGAAGCCTTTTAGCGGTTTCTTTACCGCGTCGTACACAAGCATCGTGTCGTTGAAGGTCAACCGTTTGTCGTTGGCGAAACTGTGCTGCCTGAGCGCGTCGGCGGCATCCATGCCGACGGGCGCCATGATGTAGATGGAAAGAATCATCGCGATTCCGCTCAGCACCATGTTCGGCGGCACCTGCTGGATTCCGAGTGCGGCGCGCAGCAACCCAAACACGACCACCAGCTTGGTGAAGCAGGTCATCGTCAATGCCGCAAACGGCAGGACGCCGACCACGATGGCGATCGCGAGAAGGGCTATGGGGTCGGGCAGGCTAGACATCGTCGTTCTTCGCAAATTCGCTGATGCGGATGCCCAGCTTGTCGCCGAGCGCGATCAGGTATCCGCTGCCGACCGGGCGGCCGTTTGCCATGATGCGGATCGTGCTCCGCTGCAGCGGTTGTGCAAGTTCGATTGCATGTCCTGGCCGCAGGCTGCGCAGTTCGCCCAGGGAGACCGCATGGGAGCCCAACTCGAAGGTCAGCGTGACCTCGAGCGCCTCGAGGTCGTTGAGCATGGCGTCGGGGTGGACACGCTCGGCGAGAGCGTCTCCGGTTTTGGTGGTACTCATGGAATCCTCCTCAAAGCGATCGACAATGATCTTCGTGTCGGCGATACGCGCCGCGATGGTGTGCCGGGCGCTCCCAGGCAACGATGCCGATACGACCAGCGCCTTTCCTGCCGAACGCCAGACATCGATGCGCACGATGTCGCCGGGCGCAATCTGCCGCAGTTCTTCCAGCTTGAGTGCCGTCGCGCCAAGCCGGAAGGAAAGGGGAACCGGTATCCAGTTCCAGTCCCCGGTAACAGGAGCGCGGGCAGCAGGCGCGGAAGGACAGAGAAGGTCGAAGTGCCGTTCATCGTCGAACTGCATGGCACAATGAAACACCGCCTGCGACGGCTGTTCCTGTACGCGCAGGTGCACGCAGGCGGCTTGCGGATCGCCGGCAGGGATAGCGTGATCGTCGCCGACGATGAATCGGAATGGCTGGCCCGAACATTGTTCGACATACGGAAAGAGTGCGTCGAGCGTGTCCGCCAGCAGCAGGGCGCGCAGGTCCGGCGGGACCACGTCACTTGCCATGTCGCCGAGCAGGCGGCGCTCGGCGCGAAGATCGAGGACAAGGTGGCCGAACGCATCGCCGAGCTGGAAGCGATACCGGCGCGCCATGGACAACGGCGGCGGGTTGGGATCCCAGGCAGCTTGCCAAGTGGTGTCGCCACTGCGGAACTCGAACACGTTGCCGCAGGCGTGAATCCGGTTAAGCGATCTCGCAACGGATGGATGCAGCTGAGGGAGCAGCATGTTGCCGGCAAGGCTGCCGCTCCCGTCGGTGCCCTCACCATCCGGAATATTCAGTGAAGGATGAATGCGGATGCGCGGCACCGGGTTGACTGGGTTGACGGGAACAGCCAGCGTTGCAGGAGTGTCGATGATCATGTCCGCCTCATCCCGCCAGCAGCCGTCCGGCTGCGTATGCCAACTGGACCCGGTTTCGCGCGCCGAATTTTCTGCGCAGCTCGCGTATGTGGTAGTCCACATTCTGTACCGAGGTATTGAGCGTCTCGCCGATCTCCTTGGAGCTGAGGCCGTTGATCATCAGTTCCAGGGCGCTGCGCTGGATATCCGAAAGCTCCACGTCCGGCGCTGTGGGTTGGGCAGGTCTGGCGACGGCTCCGAGAAGCTCGTGCCATTTCATGCCAGCCGCATAGCATTGCCCAACTGTGCTGTCGGCAATCCAGATCCTGTTTGCCCTCGGTGAGCAAAAGCTGAGGACGGCGTGGTCGATGCCATTGGGATCGGCTATCCCGAAGCTTACCCCGCTACGAACGCCGGCCGCGTCTGCCGCCTCCAGGAATTCCCGCCTGCGCCGGTTCAATGGATTGCCCGGCCGACCTTCGGCGAGGAGGGACAAGTCCCATACCAGCGGCGTTTCTTGTCGGCATGCAACCTGCACGCGCGGGTCAATTTCTAGATAACCTGCGTCGAGGTATCGCTTCGCCCAGTGCCGCGCTGTGTAGGTCTGGATGAAATCTCTGATGTGGAACTTGTCGCCGATACGGCTCAGCCGGATGTATGCCATCCATTCGAACCCCAGGGCCTTGACTTCGGCATGAAGCAGATCGCTGCCGGCTTCAATATTTACCGCTTCAGCCGGCGATACGTCGCCCGAGGCCTGACCGGCAATGTCGGCAATGGTTTGTTCGTCTTCAAACATCAGTTCCCCGGCGTTTGCCTCCTGCCGGGTTGAACCTGTTTTGCCTGTGCCAGGAACGGAGTCCAGGACAATCATCTTCTCTTCCCCCTCGCCATACGGACATCCGGTAAATGACCGTCCCACCGCCCATGTGCTGACGGGCTGGTGCTGTGAATGGACGGTGTCCGGATTTATTGACTACAGATTAACAGTCCGTTTTTCAGGCGGGAGTGGCATTTCCGTAGTCTGCCCCTGAAAAGCCTTTTCTTTTCAACGCGAAACTACGGATTCCGGACACCTTTAGAAGACGTCGCCTTCCTATAATTTTCCCCAGGGTCCTTGCAAAGAGTGCAACGGGCGACCACCGGAGGAGCGATGTTCGGACAGCAGAATTCCGCAAGTTTTTCCAGTATGCGCAGCGGCGGGCTGGGACAGGTGCTCGGCCGGAACAACGACCTGGTGCTGGCAATGTTCGTACTGGCGGTGGTGGCACTCTTCATCCTGCCGCTGCCACCTGCCCTGATCGATGTCATGATCGCGGCCAACTTGGCGGTGAGCATTGTACTTCTCATCGTATCCATTTATATCCCGTCTGCGCTCAGCTTGTCGACCTTTCCGTCGCTGCTGCTGTTCACGACGCTGCTGCGCCTGTCGCTGAACATTGCATCGTCCAAGCTCATCCTGCTGCATGCGAGCGCCGGGCACGTGATCGAAACCTTCGGCAAGCTCGTGATCGGCAACAACGTCGTTGTCGGCGGCGTGGTCTTCCTGGTCATCGCAATCGTCCAGTTCATCGTGATCGCGAAGGGTTCAGAGCGCGTGGCGGAGGTTGGTGCCAGATTTACGCTGGATGCAATGCCCGGCAAGCAGATGAGCATCGATGCAGATCTGCGTGCCGGCCTGATCACCTCGGATGAGGCGAAGCGCCGCCGCGAAATGCTGGGGCAGGAGTCCCAATTGCATGGCGCGATGGACGGCGCGATGAAGTTCGTGAAGGGCGACGCGATTGCCAGTATCGTGATTGCTCTCATTAATATCCTTGCCGGCATTGCCATCGGCACACTCATGCATGACATGAGCGTTTCCGAGGCATTGCGCCGCTATGCGATCCTGACGGTGGGCGATGGCATGGCCTCGCAGATTCCGTCATTGCTGGTATCGATTGCAGCGGGCGTAGTGATCACGCGCGTGGCCTCGCCAGAAGGTGTCCAGACGCATCTTGGACAGCAGATCAGCAGCCAGATCCTGGCGCATCCGCGTGCGCTGATGATTACTGGCGGGATTCTTCTGTCCTTCGCGTTTGTCCCGGGTTTTCCGAAGTGGGTGTTCGGATTGTTCGCTTTCCTGTTCTGCGGGGGCGGCCTGATTTTGACGAGACTGCGGCGCGCGCCATTGTCGGCGGACGTTCTGTCCGTTGCCAATAGCGATCCGGATCAAATTGCGGGAGCGATGACGCCCAGTGTGTCGGGCATCGGCGTGCTCCTGATGGTCAGGATCTCGGAGGAAGCGCGCGATCGCCTGAACCCGCAGCGTGTGCATATGGCGCTCAGCTCTGCCAGGGAACGCGTGCAGTCCGACATCGGCCAGTTTTTCCCGCGCGTACACCTTGTCTTCGACCGGAGGTTGAGTCCGGGCAGCTACGAAATCCTGGTGCAGGACGTCGTGTCCGCCCGCGGCAACCTGGACGGAAAAGCGGTGGCGCAGGATGAGACGGACCAGGAGAAGAAGGCCGCCATGCTCGATGCCTACCAGCGTCTTGGCTGGAACGGGCTGCGGCAGGAGCAAGGCGCCGCCAAGGACGAGGCGCGGCAAGACATGACCGCAGAAGAGATGCTCGTCCGGCATGTGGCTGCGGTGGTGACGGATCATGCCGGCGACATGCTCGGCATGCAGGAAACACAAAATCTTGTGCACCTGGTACAGCGCGAATTGCCGGACCTGGTCGCGGAACTGACCCGCACAGTGCCGCTGCAAAGAATCTCGGAGGTCTTGCGGCGGCTGCTCGCGGAGCACATTCCGATCCGGAACCTGCGCGCCATCTTTGAAAGCCTGATCGTATGGGCGCCGAAGGAGCAGGACATCGTGGCACTGGTGGAGTCTGTCCGAATCGACCTGAAAAACCTCATCTCGGACCGCTACAGCGGGTCCGGACGGCAACTGAACGTCGTGCTGTTTGACCAGGGTCTCGAAGCCCAGATCGGTGCATCCATTCAGCGCACGCCCAACGGCAATTTCCTTGGGCTGGACCCGCGGATTGCGGACGAAATCCGTCGCAAGCTGGTTCAGATCGTCGAGGAGATGGAGACGGCGGAGCCGCTCGTGATCCTGGTGTCGATGGATATCCGCCGGTACGTGAAGTCGTTGATCGAGCCGGCGGTGAAGTATCTGCCCGTCCTGTCCTACCAGGAAATCGGTGCGGATGTCATTTTGAAGACAGTCGGCCAGGTAGGGCCGGTGCAGGAAATAATGGAGGCGGCATGAACGCAGTCACGATTATCGATCTCACGCGTTCCGGCCTGATGATCGTGCTGGTAGTTTCATTGCCGGCAGTCCTGGTGGCGCTGATCACTTCGCTGGCGGTGGCGATCGCGCAGACCGTGACCCAGGTGCAGGACCAGAGTATCGGGCAGGCGGTGCGAACCATTGCTGTGATGCTCGCGATCATGATCTTTGCGGCATGGGGCGGTCAGCAGGTGCTCCAGTTCGCGAGACAAGCCCTGCGGACCTTGCCCGGGATGGCATGAGCATCGATTCCTGTGCATGACGTATTGGAGGAAACAAATCATGGCTACCGAAGCCGCCGGCAAGAAAGCGATATGGAGACTGGTTTTCGTGGCCGGTCCGCAACGCGGCCGGACAATCAACCTGCAGCGTGGCGATAACTGGATCGGCTCGTCGCCGGACTGCACGGTCGTCATGGCCTCGGACCGGATCGATGCGCAGCAGATCCTGCTGTCAGTCGGCGACATTGCGGCGTCGGTCCGTAATACCGGCAGTGCTGAAGCATGGCTCAACGGCTTGCCGCTCGATCACCAGCGGCGCTCGATCAGCCCTGGGGACATCGTCACGCTGGATCAATCCAAGTTCGAAATCGAGCGGGTCATGCCGGAGGAGTTGGACAGCGTTCCACTTGCCAATGAGCGTGCAGCCGACTACGCCTGGCAAAAGGCGCTTGATCCCGCGTCGAACGTGCCGGCGGAGGCACTTTCCGCAAAGGTGCTGTGGCGCCGGATGCGCCATTCCTACGCCGCGTGGGCGCTGCTCGCCGGATTGTTCGTAGCGTGCATCGGCGTATTCCCGAATGTCATCGGTGCCGACAAGCCCGCGGACGAAGCCCAGTCCAGGGCCAAGCGGGTCGCCGCGTTACAGAAAACGCTTGCACAGTATCCGGACGTGGCCATGCGCGACGAGAAGGGCGGGCAGCTTGTGGTGGCCGGTTACGTCATCAACGCCGAAGACCGGCGAAAGGTGCAGGAACTGGTACGCCAATCGGCACTGCCGGCGGCCGTCGATGTCCACGTCGCCAGCGATGTGCTGCATCGCGCCCGTCAGTTCTTCAGCGGAACGCCGCTGTCGGTCGACTATGACGAAGCGCGGAACATCGTCATATCAGGCACGGTGGAGCAACTGGTGCTCGCGCAGCGGGTCAAGAACTTTATTGCGGAAATGCGCGGCACGATCACCGTTGTCGACAAGGTGCAATACAACCTTCCTCGGCAGCCGTCCGTAAGCCGTGCGCCGTCGGCGCGTGCGCCGCTGCCAACGATTGTGGGGGTGTTCATCGACCGGCACGGCAGCGGGAAGTGGATCCAGACCTCCGACGGGGCGCGTTACACCGAGGGGAACCAGATCAGGGGCGGATTGCAGGTTGTCAGGATCAGTCTCGATCAAGTCGATTTTATGCGAGACGGAGAGCGGCTCACATGGCGCGTCGGTCAACGTGAGATACAGTGAAGCCGCAATGCCGTCAGCAAACCAGTTTTCGTCCGATGGTGGTTCATCGGATGGAAAAAGCCGATCGCGCAAGCGTTCGATTCATTCTTGTTTAACGTTAAGGAGAGGAAAATGAAAGTCGATACCAAAGGCGGTGCAGGCAACGATCCGGTTGGCAACGACATTGCAGAATTCGAAAAGATGTCGAAAGACAATCGCCGTTGGCAAATGGCGACTGCAAAGATCAAGGCCGACGAGGACCGTGAAAAAGGGATCGCGGATCTGATCAGGAACGGTTCGCGTATCTAAATCAAACCGACGAAGAAGCACATCTCCCTTTCGGCAATGAAAGGGAGATGCACGACACCTGTCACGCAGGGAGGCAAATCATGATCGAACCAATCAGTGCCGCGACGGCAAGCGTCCAAACAAACGCATCGACATCGCTACAAAGCCATACTCAGCCGTTTGCAGCTAAACCGCCGGATCCCGTGCAGGCAAAACACTTTGCAGCTCATTTGCCGGCCAAGGCTCCCGATCCCGTCACCACGCAGGTGCATACAACGGCCGTGGGCGAGACTCAGGCTTCGAATGCCATCCGCGAGCGTGTCAATCAAGTGAGCAAACGCATCGAGTCGCATACCGAGCAATACGAGCGCCTGGAGCGTGAACTCGAAGCGGCGGATCAATCAGGCGATTCGTCCAAATCAATTGCAGTTGCGACAAAAATGGCGAAGGAGATTGCCGTCGGAAATGCATACACCCAGTTTGGCGTGGCAACCGTTGGTGCGAGCGTCAATATGTTCCAGGGCCTGCTGCGCGCGAGCGAACGATAGCACCTGTATCACGACCGCCAGGGGAGGGACCGATGAAGAAAATTTTTCCTGCAATCGTTTTGATTCTCGCGCTTTGCGGATGCGAACACGACTTGTACAGCAAGCTCAGCGAGAAGGAGGCGAACGAAATCATCGCTGCCCTGGCGGAAGAGGGAATACATGCGTCCAAGGAGCCTGCCGACGACAAGGACTGGAAAGTCCGCGTCCAGGAAAGCGACACTGCGCTCGCCCTCGAGGTGCTGCGCTCGCACGGACTGCCGCGCCAGCGCCTGTCGAACCTGGGCGAAATGTTCCAGCGCCAGGGTCTGGTGGCGACACCCGCGGAAGAGCGCATGCGCTATATCCATGCCGTTTCCCAGCAGCTTTCCGGAACACTGCTCAACATCGACGGCGTCGTAGCGGCCGATGTGCATGTGGTGATTCCCGCCAACGATCCGCTCAGCGACAAGATCCAGCCGTCATCGGCGGCGGTCTTCATCAAGCATCGGCCTGACGTCGACCTCACGCTTCTCGCGCCGATGGTGAAGGACCTGGTTGCGCACAGTATCGAAGGGTTGAGTTACGAGCACGTCTCCCTGTCATTGACGGAGGCGCGCGCCTCGCGCAGCAACCGCATTGCGGCCCAGCGAAAATTGAAGAACTACATGGACATCGCCAATGCGCCGCAGGAATGGATTTGGACCGGCGCTGCGGCGTTGGTGCTGGGAGTTGCAGCCGTCGTTGCCGGCTTGCGACGTAGTGACTCCGGCGCGTGGAAATCGATCTTCAGGCGCGGCATCCGGAGCGGCGGCCGCTAACCATGCCGCATCTCAGGAAAGCGTCCGTCGCGCTGGAGCGCCTGGTGTGCGAGTTCAACTTGCGCCCGGACCGGTACATGGCGCCCAGCTGGCTCCCCGAGCACTGGCCGGACCGCCACCGCCAGCAGATCGCGTTTCGTCCGCAAGCATGCAAGATGCTTGCGCAGTACACGCTCAAATCGCTCGGTCTCGACCAGCAATACGACTTTGATTTCTCCTCGCAGGAAAAGCGAATCGCGCTGATCGCACCCGATGCCCTGGAGCGGATCGCGGATTATTGCGGCCTGTGCGCACACAAGGTTCTGCTCCGCGAGCAGCGTTTTCGCCACCTGCGGGAAGCAAGCGCCAGGCATTTCGGCAAGGAAGTGATGCAGTTCGTCATGGACCGCGCACCGGACATGGCTGCGCGCTTCAAGTCGCTGCCTCCGGAGCCCGATATCGCTGTCGGCAAGATCAGGGCCCGCGGCCACCGCCTGCTGCTCGGTGTGCTGGAAACCAACGGACCAGCGGTATATGGCCGCGCCAGGCTGAAACTGCCGCGCGGCATGGTGCAACAGGGGGCACAGGGGCTGGACATGACCAAGCGGCAGCACCTTGCCGAACTCATCATTCTCAGTGTCATTCCGGAAAGGATAAGCGAGTGGGACTGGCTTTTCTGATTACCACAGGAAGTCTTCAGTTGCTCAGCGAGCGAAAGGTACTGAAGGCGGAGGAGTATTCCACCTTGCTCGACGCCGAAAGGCTCATTGAGACGGCGCAGGAAGAGGCTGAACGATTGCGGCAACAGGCGCAGGATGCGTTCGATAAGCACAATCGTGCCGGCTACACGCAAGGACTGGCTCGAGCGCAGGAAGATTATGCCGCGAAGCTCTGTTCGACAGCGGCCGAATCGGCAGCCGCGTTGCAGGCAATGCGAACCACCATGGCCGACATCGTTGTCAGGGCGGTGCGCGAAATGGTCGCATCGGCCGACCCCGCTCAGTTATACGAGGCGGCGTTGAAGAAAGTCAGCATGATGGCCGACGACACCGCATTCATCACCGTGCGTGTGCATCCTTCCGAGGAGGCAGTCATGTGGCAGGTCGCCGGTGCAATGTCGGCGTCGCACGGCGACATCCCGACAATGAGGATCGTCGCGGACGAAGGATTGGAGAAGGGGCGTCTCGTGATCGAAACCGCCGGCGGCACGGTCGAGGCGGGCATCGATGCCCAGATCGCTGCACTTTGCAAGGCACTCGGATATGGAGGTAGCAGTGATGAATCTTGAACGGGCGGCAGGGAAGGGAAACGGCCTCTCCGGCATGGCCGCCGAGCTGGGGCGTGAACTGGCACGATCGGCCGAACGGTTCGCCCCGATCAGGATGAACGGGCGTGTTACGCAAGTCGTTGGCATGCTGGTCAGCGCGACAGGCCTGCAGGCGCATCTGGGCGAAATCTGCGAGTTGCGGACACCCGGCGAGGCGCCGGTCCTTGCCGAGGTTGTCGGGTTTGCACAACAGACGACCTATCTCACGCCTCTTGGCAGCACCGCCGGCATTTCCACCTTGACGGAGGTCGTGCCGTCAGGCGTGAGCCACCGTTTCATGATGAGCGATGCCTTGCTGGGGCGCGTCGTCAACGGGCTGGGCGAAATCATCGATGGAAAGGGAGCCATCGCGGGCGGCACGCGTATTCCCGCTCACCGGGAGCCGCCGAATCCCCTCGACAGGTTGAGCATCGCCAAGCCGATCGGCACCGGGCTGCGGGTCATCGACAGCATGCTGACCATAGGCGAAGGGCAGCGCATGGGCATCTTCGCGCCGCCGGGCATCGGAAAGAGCACCTTGCTCGGCATGATCGCGAAGGGTTCCCAAAGCGACGTCAATGTCATCGCGCTGATCGGCGAGCGCGGACGAGAGGTCAGGGAGTTCCTGGAAAACAATCTCACCGAAGAAACGCGCGTCAAGACGGTGGTCGTGGTAGCGACATCGGACCGGCCTGCGATGGAGCGCGTCAAGTCTGCCTACGTTGCGACCTCCATTGCGGAGTATTTCCGGGACCAGGGGCTGAAGGTCATGCTGATTGTCGACTCCCTGACGCGGCTTGCCCGCGCGCAGCGGGAAGTGGGCCTCGCAAGCGGCGAACCGCCGACGCGCCGCAGCTATCCGCCGTCGATTTTCTCGATGCTGCCCCAGCTGCTCGAACGGGCGGGGCAGGGGAGCCGGGGATCGATTACCGCGTTCTATTCGGTGCTGGTGGAAGGCGAAGAGGAGAACGACCCGATCGCCGAGGAAGTCCGCTCCATCCTGGACGGGCATATTGTCCTGTCGCGCAAGCTCGCGATGGCCAACCACTACCCGGCGATCGACGTGCTCGCCAGCCTCAGCCGCGTGATGGCACTGGTAACAACGGAAGAGCATCGTGCCGCTGCCAACGCCGCCCGCAGTCTTTTGGCGAAGTACCAGGAGATCGAACTGCTGGTCCAGATCGGCGAATATCGCCCCGGCACGGATCCGCTCGCCGACCGTGCGGTGCGCATGCGTCCGGCGCTCAATGCCTTCTTCGCTCAGCGCGGGGTCGAACCCGGTTCCTATGAAGACACGATAGCGGCACTTATGAAACTGGTGGAAACAGATGAAGACCACGCTGAAAACCCTGCATAAGCTGCGCGAAATGCGCAAGACCATGGCTCTGTCGCGCGTCAACGAGCAGGATGCGGTCGTTGCGGAGTCGGCCGCTGCGCTATCTCATGTCGAACGGGAATTGCATGAACGGGTTCTGCGCGAACATCAGCACCGGCGCGCCCTGAACGAGCGTGCGGCACGCGGCAACGCCTGCGCCGCCGACCTGGTGTACGGGAGGCTGCATGCCAAGCAGTTGCAGCAGAAGACGATCGAAACAGGCGAAAAGCTGCTCGAAATGGAAGAGGCGCATCGCGTCGAGGAGGATACCGCGCAGGTGTTGCGCGGACAGTTGCAACGCGCTGACGCGGAAGTGCAAAGCATCGAGAAGGCCGGGGAGCGTTTTGCCAAGGAAGCGCGACGCCGCGCCGAGCGGCGGGATGAAGACACTATCGACGATGTTTCGCTGATCCGGCATACGACCCGGCGTCATTGAACATTGCCGGAGAACGGATATGAACGTCCTGGACTTCGCAACGATCGAAGCGGCAGCAAAGCCGGTCCTGATGGCCATGCCGCGCCTGCTTCCGGTGTTCTTTATCCTGCCCGTGTTCAGCGGGCAGGTCGTCCTTGGCCTGGTGCGCAACAGCCTGATCCTGCTGCTCTCCATATTCGTGGCGCCGGCGATTGACCCGGGTGACATGATGCGAGCTGCTCCGTTTGTGCTGGCCGGCCTGATCTTCAAGGAAGTGCTGATCGGATTCCTGTTGGCATTCGCGTTCAGCATCTTCCTTTGGGCGATCCAGAATGCCGGCCATCTGATCGATTTTCAGTCGGGAAGCGCCAATGCGGCATTCTTCGATCCCGTGTCCGGACACGAGGGCGGGCCGACCGCAACCTTCCTGACCTATCTTGCCGCCGCGCTGTTCATGGCGGGCGGCGGTTTCGAGGCAACGCTCGGCCTCATCTTCGAGTCGTACCGGATCTGGCCGCCGGAGTCGTTCCTGCCGAACATCGGTGCGGCGCTGGAGCAGTTCGCGATGAAGGAAGGCGACAGCCTGATGGCCCTGACCGTGAAGCTCGCCGCGCCGGTGGTGCTGGTCCTGGTGGTTGTCGAGCTTGGCCTTGGCCTTGTCAATCGCGTCGCACCCAACCTGAACGTGTTCGTTGTCGCCCCGCCGTTGAAAGGGGCGCTCGCGATGCTGATGCTGGTGCTGTTTCTGCAGTTCATCTACGACGCGCTGCGCAGCTCGCTCAATCCGGACAGCGGCATGCTTGCGTTCCTCCGGTCCCTGATCGAACGGTAGCTTGGGCCGGAGGAGAGGATGAGCGAAAAAGACCAGGAACCAACCGAGAAAAAGCTGCGCGACGCGCGCGCAGAGGGAGAAGTCGTCCGCAGTGCCGAAGCGGTATCCGCCCTGGTCTACCTCGGCGTGCTCGCCGGCTTATGGGGGGGAGGTGCATTCCTGTTGCGTCACCTGTACGGATTGATGCATCACGCGATGCGGATCGTGAGCGCGCCCGATCCGGGAACACACCTGGTTCGCTTCGTCGACCATTCCCTGTGGGAATGGCTTGTACTCTCCATACCGCTGCTTGTCCTTGTCCTGGTATGCGCCATTGCAGGCGCGTTCCTCCAGGTCGGCGGCCTGATGGCATGGAAACGCCTGGTCCCGAAGATGGAAAGGCTGAACCCCGCCGAGGGCATGAAGCGGATCTTTTCTTCGCGCAGCTTGATTAACCTGGTCAAGATGACCTGTATGGCTGCATGCCTTCTCGGTGTGCTCTATTCGGTGATCCGCACCTCGCTCGATGTTCCCTTGAAGGCCGGATCCCTGGCGCCGGACGTGATCCTGATTGTGGGCGCCAGCCTGATGCAGACGGTTTTCGGCTGGGCCGGCGTGGTGTTTGTCGTTGCCGCTGCCATCGACTACATGCACGAACACTACCAGTTCATGAAATCGCAGCGCATGTCCATCGAAGACATCAAGCGCGAGAACCGGGAGTCGGAAGGCGACCCGCACATCAGGTCCCGCCGCAAGCGCTTGGCGGACGAGATTCAGTTCGACCTGCTGGTGGACCGGGTCCGGGTTGCGGCCGTCGTCGTGCATTCGCATCGCGCGGCGGTAGCGCTGTATTACGAAGGCGAGGACGACGTGCCGCGTGTCGTCGCCCGGGGCGAAGGCGAGGCAGGGGCGAAGATACGGCAGTACGCCGCGCAATACCTGGTTCCGGTGCATGAAAACGCGGAGCTTGCGCAGCGGATTTACGAGCGGGTTGCTCTCGACCAGTTCGTGACCGAGGACTTGTACGCAGAGGTAGCGGAATTGGTGCGGTGGGCGAATGGGGAGCAGCTCTAGCCGGCGCCTCGTCCGGCCGCTTGTCACGTGGAGAAGATATTGAACGATATCAATTCACGTCTCAAGTGGCCGTTGTGTTCCATGGTGGCCGTTGTGTTCCATGCCGACTTTGTTATGACAGTCCCCAGCCAGCAGCGCCTCAAGGTAGCGGCGTATTCAGGTAATACTCGAAGTACGGCTCAGCCTGATAGGCCTGGTAGCCCATTACGCCGCGCGGATCCTTGACTGCACGTGCGAAGTCGTCGCCGCCCTTCACTTTGTAGAGATCCAGCTTCGCATCGTAATCGTCGTAGCCGCCGCTTTTGGCATCGGTCCCCCCACGATATCCCCGGAAAATCGACGCCATTTGCGATGCCGACAAGTTCTTCAGGAAGTCGCCGAAGGCGGCAGGTGTTTTTGACGCAGGATTTTTCCTGCCGGCGTCCCACATTTGATGAGCGAGCGACATCGTGATGAGTGCAGCGTACTTGGTTCCCAGCGGTCCGTGGTCTTCGTCAAACAACTCCCCTGTAATGCGTTCCTGCTTTGGAAGCTTTGCATGTTCTTTTATGGCGTCGTTATCCAGGTATTTGAGCAACCCATCGATATGCGCATCCCGCAGATCCTTTTTTACCCTTTCATCGCTTAGGTAGACGACCGCGTCGGTTGCTGCCTCATAACTGGCGCCGAATACGCCGTCATTAGTATCGCCAATCCCGAGGACAGCGTTCTTGTAGCCAGGATCCTTGACGTCATATTCTGTGTCGAACTTTGCCTCCGCAGCGAGAATGCCAAACAGCAAGGGGATGGGAACGCCGAATTCCTTCGAATAGTCCCCGACATGCTTTCTGTATTTGTCAACCAGCCAAAGTGCATCCGGTACGCTATTGTCCTCGGTCGACAAATTTCCTCTGTAATAGTCCGTATTCTTGATTTTTCCCAGGCGGTTCGTAATGTCCGCGACTAATCGCAAGAGATTGCCGCGCCTGAGCTTCTCGTCTTTGCTCAAGCTGTTGTAGGCCGTCGCTGCACTATGTTCTGCGACCACGGTTTGCGCCAGTTCCAGGTTATAGGTCTTTACCTGGTTCTCCTGCGCCGGGTTAACGGGTGCTTGGGATATTTGTTTTGCGTAGCGTATTTTTTTGTCCGGATCGGCTTTATTGGTCTTCAGGATGGACTGAAGGAACAATTCCCCGTTGGGAGAAACGGGATAGGGTGACGGCCGTGCGTTCATAGTGGGTGTCAACGGACCGAGATATTTCGCGGCCCACCGTTTGGCCGGATTGATGGTCGGGTCGTCGGCAGCCCGTTGCAGGCTCTGTTTGTTCGTATAGTTTTCCAGGGTTTTGCCCAGTTCGTCCGTGGAGCCCATCGGCTGTGCGTGACCTGTCTTCTGACGGAGGCGGCTATTGGCATCGATCGCCCGCATGAAGTCATGTCCGCTCAATGCGGTCTGCATGTCGGCCAATTGTTTGCCGCTCATTGAGCCGCTCAGCGCATCGAACAATTCCTTCTTTTCTCTATCACTCAATCGAACCCCCGGATCCGGACTGGTGATTCTTTCTGCCAGCTTGTTTATTCCTTCATGAGAAAACGGATTGGTATCGGATTCAAATTCCTTGGGACCGAAAACCGCAGCGCGCTGTTTTGGCGAAATGCCTTCCAGAATGTTTTTCAACTCTATAAGCTGCTGGCGGTCCGGTTTGCCATTGATGATTTCAGCAATCCTGTCTCGCGGACTCCATCCAATGAGGAGGTCGTGCTGCTTGTCGAAAGCGTCGTCTTCCGGTTTCTCGTCAGGACTGTCGTACAGAAACGAAGATATTGCGTCCAGATACGCCTTTTTTGCTTTTTCAGGTGCTTTCATGGCGACCGACAGAATGAATTCGTTCGTTGCTGTTTCCTCATCTGCTTTCGTCAATTCCATCCCCAGGCTTACGAGCTTGTTCTCATCCAGAGGCGGGACGAGCATGTTGAACAGCTCTTGCTTTTGCCTACCGTCAAGCCCGGTGCCGAGCCATGGCGAGCCGATCTCGTCCGCCCATTTGTGCAGTTCGCCGTTACTCAATTCACCGATCACCTGGTTGCGCTGTGCGGGATTCAGGGTTTTCAACTTCGCGGTGATTTGTTTCAGGTCGCCGGTCGATACCGTATCGAACCAGCCGGAATCGTCCAGCTTCTTCCTGATGTGATTGGCGGCATCCTTGATCTTCTTTTTGTCATCGGCGTCACTGGATTTTTTTTTCGGCTTCGCAGCCGGATTGGCCATAGGGGGATGCCATCCATCCGTCCTGAACAAAGCGTTTGACCAGATTTTTGTTATCGCCATGATGTTGCTCCCGTGATTAACTCTATTGCTGTTAATTTAGGACCATTCCGGGAGTCCTTGAACTCCGGATGTTCACGGAATTTCCGGGAATGGTTGAGAATGTGCGAGCTTTCAGAGAGATCAAATGAGATGGACGGCAGGCTTGATGAACCGGCGTGATGATGCCGTTTACCATATGGGCCGATTACCACCGACGCAGGTTCAAGTAATAGGCAAAGTAGGGCTCCGATTGATAAGCCTGGTAACCCATCGCCGCCCTCGGATCTTTCACCGCGCGGGCGAAATCCTCTCCGCTGGACACGGTGTAGATGCCAAGCTCTGAATCGTAGTGCTTGTATCCGCCGGTATCTTTCATGTCGGTACGGTATGCGCGGAAAACCGAGGCCATCTGGGACGCAGACATGTCCTTCAGGAAGTCGCCGAAATTTGCAGGTGTTTTTGTCTCCGGATTCTTCTTTCCGGCGTTCCACATCTCGTGTGCGAGTTTGAGGATGATGAGCGACGCGTGCTGCATCCCCATCGGACCGTCATCCTCCAGGAAATCGCTATATCCGTCCAAGTCGTTATTGCGGATACTCTCGACGTACTTTTTCGTCGTATCGAGATTCAGGTATGCC
>CBIHRW010000088.1:0-18213 GCA_966212545.1 uncultured Noviherbaspirillum sp. | reverse complement strand
TACATTCTCCTTGCGAGCATGATATGCCTTGAACACGAAATTACTGATACTCCCGCGAACGCCGCGGGCCGACGGGCACTGCGCCCCACTGCACCCCGCACTGCACCCATAGCGGCGCAGTGCGGTTTTGCCGTGAAGCTTATTTCTTCACCTCCTTGAACTCGGCGTCCACCACATCATCCTCTTTCGGACCGCCGGTATCGGTCGCACCTTGCGCTGCCGCCTGGGATGCCTGCTGTGCGCTGGCCTCTCCCTGCATCACTTCGCCCAGTTTTTGCGCCGCGGTCGTCAGTGCTGCCACCTTCGCGTCGATCGTTGACTTGTCGTTGCCCTTCAATGCCTCTTCCAGATCCCGGATGGCGGAATCGATCTTGTCCTTGTCCGCAGGATTGAGTCTGTCGCCATATTCTTCCAGTGCCTTTCTGGTCGAATGCACCAGCGCATCGCCTTCGTTGCGCGCGGTCGCGAGTTCCTTTAGACGCATGTCCTCTTCCGCGTTGGCTTCGGCATCGCGCACCATCTTCTGGATTTCATCTTCGGTCAATCCGGAATTGGCCTTGATGGTGATCTTGTTTTCCTTGCCGCTCGCCTTGTCTTTCGCGCTCACGTGCAGGATGCCGTTGGCGTCAATATCGAAGGTGACGTCGATTTGCGGCATGCCGCGAGGCAGTGGCGGAATGCCTTCGAGGTTGAATTCGCCCAGCGCCTTGTTGCCGGCCGCCATTTCACGCTCGCCCTGATACACCTTGACCGTTACCGCAGGCTGGTTATCGTCCGCGGTCGAGAACACCTGGGAAAACTTGGTCGGAATCGTGGTGTTCTTCTGGATCATCTTGGTCATCACGCCACCCAGAGTTTCGATGCCCAGCGACAATGGCGTCACATCCAGCAGCAGGACATCCTTTTGTTCGCCGGTCAAAACGGCGCCCTGGATCGCCGCGCCGACGGCGACGGCCTCGTCCGGGTTGACGTCCTTGCGCGGATCCTTGCCGAAGAACTCCTTCACCTTTTCCTGCACCTTGGGCATACGGGTCTGGCCGCCGACCAGGATGACGTCGTCAATGTCCGACGCCTTCACGCCCGCGTCCTTGATGGCAATGCGGCACGGCTCGATGGTGCGGGTGATCAGGTCTTCCACCAGCGCTTCCAGTTTGGCGCGCGTGATCTTCATGTTCATATGGACCGGCGCGCCATTCGCCATGGCGATATACGGCTCGTTGATCTCGGTCTGCTGGGTCGAGGACAATTCGATCTTGGCGCGCTCGGCAGCGCTCTTGATGCGCTGCAGCGCGATCGGGTCCTTGGACAGGTCCAGGCCGTTCTGCTTCTTGAATTCGCCGATCACATAGTCGATCAGGCGCTGGTCGAAGTCCTCGCCGCCGAGGAAGGTGTCGCCATTGGTGGACAGCACTTCGAATTGTTTTTCACCCTCGACATCGGCGATTTCGATGATGGAAATGTCGAAGGTGCCGCCGCCGAGGTCGTACACGGCCACCTTGCGGTCGCCTTGGTGCGCCTTGTCCAGGCCGAATGCCAGGGCCGCTGCGGTCGGCTCGTTGATGATGCGCTTGACATCCAGTCCGGCAATGCGGCCGGCGTCCTTGGTTGCCTGGCGCTGCGAGTCATTGAAATAGGCCGGTACCGTGATCACGGCGTCGGTGACTTCTGCGCCAAGATAGTCCTCGGCCGTCTTCTTCATCTTGCGCAACACTTCGGCCGAGATCTGCGGCGGCGCGAATTTCTTGCCTCGCACCTCGATCCAGGCATCGCCGTTATCGGCCTTGATGATCTTGTACGGCATCAAGTGAATATCCTTCTGCACTTCTGGCTCGTCGAACTTGCGCCCGATCAGGCGCTTGACCGCGTAGATGGTATTTTGCGAATTGGTGACCGCCTGCCGCTTGGCGGGCGCGCCGACCAGGACTTCGCCATCCTCCTGATAGGCCACCACCGACGGCGTGGTGCGCGAGCCTTCCGAATTCTCTATGACCTTGGGCTGGCCCGCTTCCACGACGGCAACGCATGAGTTGGTGGTGCCCAGATCGATACCGATAGTCTTGCTCATTGCTTTTCTCCTTCAATTGCTTGGGTGGCCCGGATTCGCGGGCAGAAGAGACAGTGATGCAGCGGCTCAGGCTGCCGTCGCTTAGCTTGAATTGCCTCCCGTAGTCGGTTGCGCAACGGTGACCAGGGCCGGACGCAGCAATCTGTCCGCGATCATATAGCCCTTCTGCAGCACGTTGACGACGGTATTGGACGGCTGGGTCGAAGGCACCATCGAGATCGCCTGATGCCTGTCGGGATCGAACCGGTCGCCCGGCTTCGGATTCACTTCCGTCACGCGGTTTCTCTCGAACGCCGACGATAATTGCTTGAGCGTCATGTCGACGCCTTCCCTCAGCGATTCCACGGATGGCGTTTCGACCTGGAGTGCCATTTCCAGACTGTCCTTTACGGGCAGCAGCGCTTGAGCGAAGTTTTCGATCGCATATTTATGCGCATTGGCGAGGTCTTCCTGCGCCCGCCGGCGCAGGTTTTCAATCTCCGCCTTGGCGCGCAAAAAGGCATCCTGCATTTCGGCCAGGCTGGATTCCGCCCGCGCAAGCTGCTCCTCCAGCGGCGGTTCGGCAGTGCGCGCTTGTTCGCCCTCCTGAGGCGCTGCGTCAGGCTGCGAGAATACCTCCGCGGAGGTTTCCCGGTTACTCGTTTCGTTTTGGTTCTGCATCAAATCATCTCCGGCATGCATCGGCAATCGCCGTTTTGAAAAATGAAAACGGGAATGCGTTCCCGTATCACGCCTTTCGGGATGACGGCCGCGCCATCCACAGGTGGGGAAGCGGGCCGAACCCGTACCATGAAATGCGTCATGACGTCACGTTGCAGGATGCGTACCTGCCTGAACGGGGTCGAATGATCGATGCGCGGCCGCCGGCCGGCCGTAGTCCGCTCGCAAATGTCCAGAGTTGGCATATGAATTGCGCTGCACCGTTCGTACCCATGTCTGGCATGCGAAGCATGTCATCGCGAGGCTATTGCGACATGGCGGCCGGCCCCGTTCGGAGCGATTCCGGCCGGGCTTGGCCAAGGTGCAACCAGGAGGCCATGATGTTCGACCGTCATGCTGCGGAATTCGTGCTGGCGTCAGTCGCCTTTGCGCTGATCGCCGGTTGCGGCGAAATAAAGGACGCTCCGGCCCCGCAGGCGCAGCAGCCCGCACCCGCGGCTTCGGCTTCCGTGCCGACGGTCGAGTTGCCCAGCTTCGTCACGCTGGTAAAGAAAGAGGGGCCTGTGGTGGTCAATGTCACTACCGTTCGCACGGTGCGGCAAAGCGCCGAAGCCGGGCCGGGTATGGCGCCGGACGATCCCATGTACGAATTTTTCCGGCGCTTCCTGCCGCCGCCGGTCACTCAGGAGTTCCAGGCGCAGGGGCTCGGCTCCGGCTTCATCATCAGCCAGGATGGATATATTCTGACCAACGCGCACGTGGTCGCCGATGCAGATGAAGCGACCGTCGGGCTCACCTCGAAACGGCAATTCAAGGCGAAGATCGTCGGCATCGACCCGCGTACCGATGTCGCCTTGCTCAAGATCGATGCGAGTGGTCTGCCGTTCGTGAAGATCGGCGACCCGGGCAGGCTGGAAGTCGGCGAGTGGGTGGCGGCGATAGGAGCGCCGTTCGGATTGGAAAATACCGTTACCGCGGGAATCGTGAGCGCGAAAGGGCGCTCCCTACCGGAGGATACCTATGTTCCGTTCATCCAGTCCGACGTAGCGCTGAACCCTGGCAATTCCGGCGGTCCGCTCTTCAACATGCGCGGGGAAGTGGTGGGTATCAATTCGATGATCTATAGCCAGACCGGGGGCTACATGGGCCTGTCGTTCACCATTCCCATCGATCTGGCCATGGACATCAGCAAGCAGTTGCAGGCCAGCGGCAAGGTAACCCGCGGCCGCATCGGCGTGCAGGCCCAGGAATTGAACGCCGAACTGGCGGCATCGTTCGGTCTGAAAGAGCCGAACGGCGCTTTGGTGGCCATGGTTGAAAAAGGCGGGCCGGCAGACCAGGCGGGGATACAGCCCGGCGATGTGATTCTTGCCTTCAATGAGAAGCCAGTCCAGAACTCTGCGGATCTGGCTCGCCTCGTGGCGGGAACGAAGCCGGGGACCACTGCCACGGTCGACATATGGCGGAAAGGCGCGCGCCAGTCGGCGAAAGTAACGGTAGCCGAACTGCCGCCGGAGCCGGCGGCGCATGCGCCCGGCCGGCCGCGGCCACCCGGCTAGAGGGTGTTGAACCAGGGTCTGTTTGAGAAGCTGCTGCGCGGTTCGAAAGGAGGTCTGGGGAGGTTTGCGGTGCGCTGCCGCGCACCGCAATATTTGCACTATCTAATATCGACAAATGATTTGTGTATTCACTGCGCACCATTTGCGTAGAGCATTTTATTTGCGAGCGTACTCAAAGGGCGGCAGCGCCTTCAGCGCAGCCTTCGTGGCTCCCGGCAGAACCAACTGCTTCCCTTCCAGCTTGATCTGCTCCATCGGTATGGCCACGTCGTTCCTTCCGATCCCGAGAAATCCGCCGACGCCGATAATGGCGAATGAGGCAACCGGGAGTTTCGCATCAGTGGACCGGCTGACGATCAGGTCTTCGATTTTCCCGATCTTCTCCTTTTGATCATTCGTCACGGTCTTGTCCAGCAAATCCTTTTTTGCGCTCCATCCCTGAACCACTGCGTCCATTTCCACCACGGTGACCCCCAGCACTGCCTTGCCTGCAACCGGCGGACTCGCAGCACCGGATGCGCCGGATGCGCCCGATGCGCCCGATGCGCCCGATGCACCCGATGCACCCGATGCACCGGATGTGCCGGATGTGCCGGATGTGCCGGATCCAGACATGCCAGAGCCGCCAGACCGATCCTGCTGAGCCGCTGCGACACTGGAGAGAAGATACAGGACGGTGGTTGCGGTAATGACGAGAGGACGGTTCATGGCGATTTCCTTCACGATGGATTGTCCTTTCGGACAGTGACGACGCCCTTGCGCAAACATGCGGGCAGGCATGCAGGCGACAAATCCGGATGCGTATTCTTATCGCTTGACCTGCTGTTGCCGAAAGGCGCCCCGCGCCGCCATTCCAGGAATGACGGCATCATGCAAACGCCTGCAATTCGCATGCCTTTAAAACAGGCACCGGGACAGCATGAAGACGCTGATGACATGAAACCGCACTGTCGGAAAACGGCGACGTAGTTGGCGATGAGCAGGTCCTTCCGATCGCGTCCTGTCGCTATGGAAGAAGCTATCGAAGAATCCGCGCGATATGCATCGTGCATTTGTAATTCACACATGTGACGCAAGTGTCGCCGGCCCGATCTTTTTCAGGTTATACGCGGCCTGACGAGGAACGCAAAAGCGCCGTCTGAAAGAATTACCTCCAAAATGTACGCCTTACACGGGCGTAGTTATGCCTGAGCAGGTTTGTTCGTGCTCTAACGAGCGGATTCGTATCAGCGCGTTTGATCGCCGCCGCAGCTTCGAAAATTCATGGCCGATTATTCCGCATCCATGTAGTCCATCGTCGCATGCCTCATCACTGGACACGGAAACACTTGGTCATGTGCAGGCGAAGCAAGGGGTGGCACAGGATGATTCTCGCTGCAGGTGCCAACTGTCATCCCACAGCGCTCTTACCGTATCTCCAAACGCCGCTACAGCCGTACAATTTTCCGTACCCGCAATCGCCTCGAAGGTTTCTTTGCGCGCATCAAGCATTTTCGACGCGTCGCCACACGATATGCCCAGCTGAATGACAGTTATCTCGTCTTCGCATCGCTTGCCTGCGTCTTCGGACCACTTGTGAATCTGCTCTAGCAAATTCCCTGATCAAGGCGGGATATCGTATGCACTTCTCCGGGCTTCGGGATGCCCCCCTTCTGGCGCAAACGCGAACCCCACAAGCTGAAATCCGCCGAAATGCGGCGATCCGATAATGACGTATGGATATGGCCTTCTTCCGCAAAGCATGCGTGAGAGGAAAGGAACGAAGCGTTCTCCATGAACCGGGCACTCCGCAATCCCGATGCGGACTGCCCGGATCGGGTCGGTGCCCTTGCGCAACGCGTCAGGAGATGGACGAACGCCGCATTCCCGCGCGTAATGCCTTCCCGTGTTGGCATATCAATTGCGAATGGCAGGCAGACCGGGAGCGCCTTGCCGCGGAAGCCGAAGCAAAGCCAGGCTGGGTGAATATTGATATGAAGGAGGTTATCGGGATGAATGACATGCTTTCGCGATCCTGGCGCATGCTCGCATTGCGCGGCGTGATCGCCATTCTGTTCGGCGTGCTGGCGCTGGTCTGGCCCGGCCTGACGCTGCTGGCACTTGCAGTCCTGTTTGCCGCCTATGCGCTGCTCACCGGAGTGGTACTGGTGGTCGGCTCCGTGAAAAGCAGGAAAAGCAACGAGGACTGGTGGCTGCCGCTCATGGTCGGCCTGGTGAGTCTCGGCGCAGGTGTCGTCGCAACCATACATCCGGGCCTGACCGCGATGGTCCTGGTCCTTGTGGTCGGGGCCAATGCATTGATTACCGGTGTGCTGGATATCGCTACCGCAATACGCTTGCGCAAGACCATCCGGAACGAGGGACTGCTGATCCTGAACGGCGTCGCCTCCATCGTATTCGGCGTGCTGGTTTTCCTGTTCCCCGATGCAGGGGCACTGGCGCTGGTCTGGCTCATCAGCTTTTATGCGACCCTCAGCGGCATCCTGCTGCTGGCATTCGCATTCCGCCTGCGCGCCAAGACCAAAGGGACGACGGTGGAGAAAGACAGGCGGACCATACCGGACCGGCGCATGTCGGCAGCTCATCCTTGACCACCGGGGAGAGGGCCTGGAGGGCCGGGTTTGGGCGGACGGCGTCCCCGCCGGCAATGCATGGCCAATCCATGTCCGCCCATCATTCAGAGACAATGGAGAGACTTCATGCCCTTATCCAAACTTGAAAAGCCGAAATGGCATGCTTATTTCGACAACATGTCGAAAGTCCTCGACGGCAAGCGCGTTGAAATCGAAGTCGATGCGCTTTCCATCGGCAGCCAGATCGAGGCCGAATGGCTGCCTCTTCTGGGCATTACCTATGATCCGAAAGACGACATTGTCGAAGTAGCACTCGAAGGACTGGATCACATGATCCACAAGCCGCGCGACGTGTTCGTGGACTATTCCGCAGCTGACCTCAGCAGCGTGGAGGTGATCGATAACGACGACTTCCGGCACATCATCAAGTTGCGCGATCCGCTGATGCTGCCGCCGCCGTGATCGGCCGGCACGCAGATCGCCGCGGGGCCGGAAGCGGCGCGCATAAGCCACGTATTGAGTATTCATTGAGTATTTCCAGGGATTGCCGGCCTTGGTGCGGCATGGCGGATCGAACTCGGGTGCAGGCCAGGGAGGGATCTGCAAGGAGCCGGAGCAATGGCCATTTTTTGGGACTTTGCGCATAGGAGCTTTATCATGAAGTCTGATAGCGAGATCAAGAAAGATGTAGAGGATGAACTGCGATGGGATCCTGACGTCGATGCAACCGACATCGCTGTCACAGTGAAGAATGGCGTCGTCACGCTGGCCGGGTTCGTACCGAGCTATATCCAGAAATACCAGGCGGAGAGGGACGCGAAGCGGGTCGCAGGGGTGGTCGGCGTGGCCAACGATATCGAGGTGCGGGTACCTGCTGTGGACCAGCGGCCGGATCCCGAGATTGCGCGCGATGCGGTGAATGCACTCAGCACCCACCTGCCGCTCTCGGCGAAGAACATCAAGGTGACGGTGGATAACGGTTGGATCACGCTTGAAGGCGAGGCCGAGTGGCATTACCAGAGGGAGCGGGCCGAAGAGGCGGTGCGCTATGTGAAGGGAGCCAAGGGCGTGGTCAACCTGATCGAAGTCAAGCCGAAAGTGACGCCGAGCGAAATCAAGCGCAAGATCGAAGAGGCGTTCAAGCGCAACGCCGAGGTCGATGCCAACAATATTCAAGTCGAAACCACTGACGGCCAGGTCACGCTCAAGGGCACGGTGCATTCCTGGTTCGAGCGGGAAGAAGCCGAGCGGGCGGCCTGGTCTGCGCCGGGGGTCAGGAAGGTGGAGGACCGGATCACGATCAGACCCTGATGCGAAGCCATGACGCAATTGCCGGGGCATTCCCGGCCGGGCGGCCGGCCCGGACTAAGGCCAGCCGCTCCATGAATCGAATGAGGGATCTGCTTCAAGAAAGGCCAAGTGGAACATCACCCTTTGCCGTACCTGCGCGAAGCCTTGCTGTTTCTCGCGCTGGCCGGCATTCTCATTCCGCTGCTGCAGCGCATGCGGGTGAGTCAGGTATTGGGCTTTCTGGCAGCCGGTGCGCTGGTCGGGCCGTATGGGGCCGGGCTGTGGGCCGACGAGTTCCCATGGCTTTCCGTGGTTACGTTCACGCGGGCCGAAGGCATTGCCGCGCTGGCAGAGCTGGGCGTGCTGTTCCTCATGTTCACGATCGGGCTGGAGCTGTCCCCGGCACGGCTGTGGGGGCTGCGTTACTGGGTGTTTGCCGCCGGCACCGCTCAGGTCTGTTTTTGCACCGCGATCATCGGCGGTCTTGCCTATCGCTTCGGCAACCCGCTTGAGTCGGCCCTGATCCTCGGCTTTGTTTTGTCGCTCTCGTCCACGGCCGTGGTCATGCAATTGATGACCGAACGCCATGCAGTGGGTTCCGCGCTCGGCCAGGCCAGCTTTTCCATCCTGATGCTGCAGGACTTGGCAGTGGTGCCGCTATTCATCCTGATTGGTGCCCTGGAAAAGGGGGAACCTGAAAACCTGGCGTCAACCCTGGCGCTTGCGCTGGCCAAATCGCTGGGCGCGGTGCTGCTGATCTACTTATGGGGACGCAGGGTGATTCGTCCGCTGTTCCTGTTCTTCGCCAGGCATCACCAGCCCGACCTGTTCATGGCGTTGATTCTTCTGAGCACGCTGGGGATTGCCAGCCTGACGTCGGCGGCCGGACTGTCGATGGCGCTGGGCGCCTTCCTGGCCGGCCTGGTGCTGGCCGAGACCGAATTCCGCTACGAGGTGGAAGTGACGGTCGAGCCATTCAAGGGCTTGCTGATGGGATTGTTCTTCATGACGGTGGGCATGCAGATCGATGTTCGCGAAGTGGCCCGCGAGCCGCTCTGGATCCTGCTGTCGGTGATCGGCCTGTTCATGATCAAGGCAGCGGTCCTCAGCGTGATTTTCCGGATAGGCGGATTCGGCTGGGGGCATGCGGTCGAGGGCGGCCTGCTGCTCGGGCAAGGTGGCGAGTTTGCCTTCATCATCGTCGGCCTGGCCGTATCGGTGCGCCTGCTCGATCCGGCGGTGGGCCAGTTCATGATGCTGGTGGTTGGCCTGAGCCTGTTCGCGACGCCGCTTGCCGCGCTGGCCGGGAGCCTGTTCAGGCAGTGGTGGGAGCGCCGTCAGCCCGTGCGGGCGCCGTCGCCGGTCGAGCCGGCGGTCGAACCGGCCGGTGGCCAGGTCGTCATTGCCGGGGTCGGCCGGGTGGGACAACTCCTGGCGCAAACGCTTGCCGAGCTGGGCATACGCTTTGTCGGCATCGAAATCGATGCCCGCCTGGTCGCCCGGCTGCACGCGAGCGGCATGCCGGTCTTCTTCGGCAACGCGGCACGCACCGACATACTGTCCAAGGTACAGGCGGAGCGCGCGGCGGCGATCGTGGTGACCGTGGACCAAGCGGAGGCGGCGCGCCATATCGTCCGGGCAATACGGCGGCAATATCCGCATGTGCCATTGTTCGCGCGTGCCCGTGACGAGCAGCATGCAGTCGAGCTGAAGGAAGCCGGCGCCAGCCTGGCCGTTCCGGAGACGCTGGAATCGGGCCTCCAGCTATGCGCTTTCGTATTGAACACGGTCGGGATTCCTGAAGAAACCGTGGAGCGCGTGGTGGAGGTCGAACGCGGCCGCCGCATCGACATCCTTCAGGGCGGCGCAAAATGGAAGGGAAGCCAATCCGCCGCAAAGCGCGGGCTCGGGCGATGGAGCCGGTGAAATGCATCAAAGCTGCGGACCTTCAGGACCGGAATTTGCGGCGCTTCGACCGCCTCGGCGAACCCGTCGGCGCATCAATGAAGCAGATGTCAGCGATTTTTGGAGGATTCCAATGAGCGACTTTCTACATGTTGTCTGTCCGCACTGCGCTACCGTGAACCGTCTCCAGGCCGAGCGCCTGAATGAACAGCCAAGCTGCGGCAAATGTTCGCGCGCCATCTTTACCGGGAAACCCATTGAGGTCGATGGCGACGGCTTCACGAAACATGTCACGCGCAACGACATCCCGGTACTGGTGGATTTCTGGGCGCCCTGGTGCGGCCCTTGCCTTACGATGGCGCCTGCCTATGAAGAGGCCGCGCAGCGCCTCGAGCCCGGTTTTCGCCTTCTCAAGCTGGATACCGAAAAGGCGCAGGACCTGGCCACGCGTTACAGCATCCGCAGCATTCCCACCCTCGCGCTGTTCAAGAATGGGCGTGAAGTCGCGCGGCAGGCCGGTGCCATGAATGCCGGGCGCATCGTTGCATGGGCGCAGTCCCAGGTCCGCACGCAGCCGGCATAGAGCCTGTTATGGACTTGCTTTGGGGTCACGTTCGAACGAAAAGGGATGCAGCGCTAGGCGCGGCGCGCTGCTCAGGGTGGGCCCCTGCGCAAGCGCCGCAACACCGCGATGCGCCCTTTTCGATCGAACCCTCCGGGCAGCCCCGGCAACAGGCCGCCTGCGGTGTTGACAGGGGGGCGCCGAGCCCTCCTTGCCGTAGTCACGGGGACGCCGAGTCCGCTACGACGCGTCGCCGCGCCTTGCATGCAACCTGTTGCCGGGGCTGCGTGACCCCAAATCAAGTTCATAACAGGCTCTAAATGAACGGCAAGGAAGACTCAGGCCGGCGGCGAATGCCGGCATCCGGCTTCGGCAGCGAGCAACAGTTGCGGGAGGTGCTGGACAGCCTCGGCCCGTCCGTGTTCGTCGGCCTGTTGACCGTTGACGGCATCCTGACCTACGCCAATCGGGCGGCTCTCGAAGCGGTGGGAGCAAAACTGGAAGACGTGCTGGGCAAGCCATTCGACGCCACGCCCTGGTGGAGCTTTTCGGAGATATCCAGGAAAAGGCTGCGCGACGCGATCCAATCCGCCGCCCACGGGGTGACTTCCCGATTTGAAGTTCCTTTCCGGAACGCGCAGGGGCAGGTACTGACCCTGGATTTCACGCTTTACCCGGTATTCGGCCGCCACGGCGAGGTTGCCTACCTGATTCCGTCGGCGCGCGATATCACGCAGCGCAAGCTGGCCGAACATGCGTTATGCGTCACCCAGTTCGCCGTGGACAACGCGTCCATCGCGATACTTCAACTGGCTCCCGATGGACGCATCCTGTATGCCAACAATGCCTGCGCGCGCCTGCTCGGCTACCGCCGCAATGATCTGCTTAAGCTGCGCATCTCCGACATCGACCTCCAGTTGCCCGCGGCCGAGTGGTCCGAGCGCTGGAAGGAACTGAAACAGCGCAATATGCTGCGGTTCGAGTCGGTGTACAGGCATGTGGACGGGCATGAGATTCCGGTCGACGTGTCAGCCAGCTACATCGAATACGACGGCGAAGAATATTGCTTTTTCCATGCGCTGGATATCACTGAGCGCAAGGCGGCGGAAAGGCGCATCTATCACATGACCCACTATGATGCATTGACGGGCCTGCCTAACCGCACTTTGCTGAACGAGCATCTGCAGCAGTTGCTGGTGCCCGCGGAAGCGAACCGGCGGCCCGTCACCGTCATGGTGATCGGCCTGGACCGGTTAAAGCTGGTCAAGGAAGCGCTCAGCCATGCCTGCGCCGACGAGGTTTTGCGCAGCGCGGCGCGGAGGATCGTGGATTGCGCGCGCGGCGTGCACATGGTCGCGCGCCTGAGCGCCGATGAATTCGCGATGGTGATCGCGCCCGATCCGGCTGACACAGCCGACACGACCGTGCCGGTGGCGTTGGCCCAATGCGTACTCGAATCGATGACCGCGCCGATTTCAGTCGAGCAGCAGGAGATCTTCATCAGCTGCAGTATCGGCATGGCGACCTATCCGCAGGATGGCGATACTGCCGAGGAACTGCTCAAGAGTGCCATCACCGCGCTGGGTAGGTCGAAGCGCCATGGCGGCAATGCGATACACGTCTATTCTTCAAGCTCGGAGAGCAGGAACCCCGGCCGCCTGCCGATGGAAACAGCGTTGCGCAGGGCGTTAAAGCGCGAGGAACTGCTGCTCTACTATCAGCCGCAAGTGTGCCTGTCCACGGGAAGAATCTGCGGCGTGGAGGCATTGCTTCGATGGCGGCATCCGGAAAAAGGGGTGGTGTCGCTGGCAAGGTACATTCCGATCGCCGAAGAAACCGGCTTGATCCTCCCGATCAGCGAATGGGTGCTGCATGAGGCTTGCACCCAGTTTGGCGCGTGGTCGCGGGAGGGCCTCGCGGCCGGGCATATGGCCGTCAATCTGTCGGCACGGCAGTTTCGGAAAAAAAATCTGACCGGCCAACTGGGACTCATCCTGCAGGATTGCGAACTCTCTCCCGATGCGCTGGAACTGGAGCTGACCGAATCCATACTCGTGGATGACGTCGAGGCGGCAATGAAAACCTTGTCCGCCCTTAAGGGCATGGGCATTCGTCTTTCGCTGGACGACTTCGGCACGGGTTACTCAAGCCTGAGCTACCTGAAGCGGTTTCCCATCGATACGCTGAAGATCGACAAGTCATTCGTGCATGAAATTCCGACGGATCCCAGGAGCGCCGCCGTTGCCGACGGCATCATCACCCTGGGGCATCGCCTGGCGCTCGGCGTTCTTGCAGAAGGAGTGGAGACTGCAGAGCAACTGTCCCGGCTGTACGACAGCGGTTGCGACATGGTGCAGGGTTATTTGTTCTGCCGGCCTTTGCCGGCGGAACAGCTGACCACGCTGTTGCGCGAGCCGCCCACGGATTTCTTCTTGCACCGCAGCCAGTGCTGCAAGACGTCGATGTAGTCGTCTATAGCGGTTTGCGGCAGCCTGGCCGAAGATGCCGGCCATTCATACGACGACCCCGTCCGGGTGGGCAATCAAGTCGCCGTATTCGGCTAGCGTATAGATGCTTTCAAGCGTGCTCCCATCCGCCATTTCGAATTGAACGTCCAGATCGCCGTCTGCCCTTCTCTGAAGGACATATATCCTGACGATGGCGACCAGTTCAAAAAAATCATGATACGGCTTTTTGTAATACATTTCGCCTCCTCGGCCAAGGAAAAGGGGCATGGCCGCAAGCTTTAAAGCCTGTTCAGTGTCTTTTTGGCCGGCCTGCCCAAAAGACACGGAACAGGCTCATAGTCCGGCTGGCGACTCGCGGATGGAAAAAAATCGCCCGGCCCGGCTTTTGCTCATCGTTGTCGACTCGGCGTAGGTGGGATATCCGGCGCGCTTGAGAGTTCCGAACGTGTTTAATGGGTGCCGTCATGTCCGATCTGATAGTTCCAGTTACATCCAATGATCATATGCAAGGGGTTCCGAAGGCCCCGGTCACTCTGGTGGAGTATGGCGATTACCAGTGCCCATACTGCGGGGCGGCCCACGTGGTGGTCAAACTGCTGCAGCTGCATTACGGCAAGGATCTCCGCTTTGTGTTCCGTAATTTCCCCTTGACCCATCTTCATCCGGAAGCGGCACCCGCCGCCGAAACCGCGGAATTCGCCGGCGCACACGGACGGTATTGGGAAGCGCATGACGCACTCTTCGAAAATCAGACGGCGCTGGGTCTGCCCTTGTATGAAACCCTCGTCAAGGAACTCGGCCTGTCAGTCGCGGAACTGCTGCAGGCGCTCGCCGAACACGCCTATCTGCCGAAGATCAAGGCGGACTTTGACAGCGGCGTGCAATGCGGAGTCAAGGGGACGCCGACATTTTTCATCAACGGCGATCTTCATCAGGGAAGCTCGGACCTGGGAACCATGGCCGCGGCGATCGAGGCTTACCGGCGAAGTGCCGGCTTGCATCGCAGCGCGCGCCGCAGCATGTTGTGAACGGCTTCTCTATTGATATCAAAAGATTTTTTTATCAGACCGCTCCGCTGCCTTTCATTGAATACAGTGAATGGCGTTCAGGCATCGGGCCGATCTTCTCCGCATCCATGGCCCGGCCACACCGGAGGAAACGCATGGCAAGCAAATCTGATGAACGCCAGTTTCTCGCCAGAGAAAGTCCCGAGGATCTTCAGGTCACAAGGACCGACGGCAGTTATCTTTTCGACGTCGAAGGAAAACAGTATGTCGACTTCATGATGGGCTGGTGCGTCGGCAATTTTGGCTGGGGCAATCTGGTTTTGCTGGAAGCGACTGCGCTGTTTGAAGGTCCCGATTATGTGTATCCCGGCTACTCCTATGCGCCATGGATCGATCTCGCATCGCTGCTGGTATCGATGTCGCCCGGCTCGTTGAAGAAATGTTTCCGTGCCACCGGCGGTTCGGAAGCCGTCGACCTTGCCTTGCAGGCGGCCATGCTGCACACCGGCCGGTCGAAGTTCGTTTCGGTGGAGGGCAGCTATCACGGCAATACCATCGGCGGGCTTAGTGTCGGCTCCTCGGAATACCGGGAAGACTGCAAGAATCTGCTCTCCCGCTGCTACAAGGTCAAACCGCCACTGAATGCGAAATCGCTGGCGCGGGTCGAGGCGCTGCTGAAAGAAAGAGACGTCGCCGCATTCATCATGGAGCCGATCAGCATCAATCTCGGCGTGCTCATTCCCGAACCCGAATTCATGACCGGCCTCGCGGATCTGTGCAGGAATTACGGCACGCTGCTGATCATGGACGAAGTGGCAAGCGGTTTCGGCAGGACAGGAACGCTGTTCGCGTCGGAACAGTTCGATATCGAGCCGGACATCATGTGCGTGGCCAAAGCAATCACCGGCGGGCTTGGAGGGATGGGCGCGATGATCGCGACGGCGCCGGTGGCGAAATCCATGGAAGATAAAGGGCATTTCTATTCCACGTATGGCTGGCACCCGCGCAGCGTCGCCGTCGCGATGGCGGCGCTCGGCTATATCGCAAGGAACAAGCAACACTTGCTGAAGGATGTCGCCGCGACAAGCGCGTATTGCCGGGAGCGATTGATGGCGATGCGCTTTAAAAAACCGGCAACCTGGCGAATTGCCGGACTTGCGATCGGCGTGGACTTCGGCGATGAAAGCCATGCTGCGAAGATTCAGGCGACATGCCGGCGCGAAGGACTGCTGGTGGCGAACGAAGGAGAGAGCCTGCTATTGCTGCCAGCGCTGAATATCGATCAGGCCACAGCCGCGCAGGGGTTGGACATTCTTGAACGATGTGTATGACGCGGCATTCGGCATTGATATCCGCTTGAGCGCGTTGATGTTTTCCCTGTATCTCAACAATGTCGGCATGCCCTGCCCAAGCGCGGCACCATGCGCGGCGCCGTGCTGTCCATTGTCGAAATCAGCAAAAAAAGGCCCGCAGAGTCGAACCGATGCGGGCCAACCCATTCCCTTGGGAGGAAGGGAGGAGACAATCAATATCCTCTTCCAAAGCACGAACTTTGCCCGCTCCCGGTACGAGCAGCGCGGACCATTTTTACAGAGCTGATTTATAAGGCATCGCCTAAGAAGGACCGGGCGATCATTTTCATGAAGGGATGCGATCGGTCATCCTTCTCGCCCGGTTCGAATTTTGCATTCATCTTGTGCCTTGCGGCTGCCCCAGACTCCGGCAAGGCGCGGATGTACGGATGATGAGGCCAGCGATGTACACGCGGAGGTATGCATGCAGGAACAGTCCACAGCAGATCGACCGCCGCTCGTGAAAGTGTGCGGCCGGCGCGGCGCGGCCGAAGGATATGCGATCCGCGATTTTCTTTATCGCTGCGGTATCCCGTTCGAGTGGATCGAGCTCGATAGCGATGAGGCGGCGCGCTCTGTGGCGAAGGTCCAAAGCCTGAAGGATTCCCGATTGCCGGTTTGCGTCTTCCCGGACGGCAGCCGCCTGGAATGTCCGACCATCCGGCAGATCATCGAGAAACTGGGATGGTTCGCCAGCCCGTCTCGCTCTGAGTACGATGTCGCCATCTATGGCGCCGGACCGGCCGGATTAAGCGCCGCGGTCTACGGCGCCGCGGACGGTCTCAAGACTGTGCTCGTGGAGCGCTGGGCGCTCGGGGGCCAGGCAGGCAGCAGCTCCAGGATCGAGAATTATCTGGGATTTCCCGAGGGGATCAGCGGCGCGGAGCTGTTCGCGCGTGCGCGCGACCAAGCGGTCAAGTTCGGCGTCGAAATCCTGCTGGCGCGCAAAGGCGTGCGCGCCGAATTCCAGCCTGGGAAAGGAATCGGTTATCTGGAGGACGGCACCCGGATCGTGGCCCACGCCTCGATTTGCGCCACCGGCGTCGAATACCGCCGGCTCGGGGTGCCCGATGAAGACAGGTTTCTCGGGGCCGGCGTGTACTACGGCGCCGGTGCCAGCGAAGCGACGCTGACCAGGGACCAGGACATCTATATCGTGGGCGGCGGCAATTCGGCAGGCCAGGCCGCGATGCACTTCGCGCAATTCGCCCGGCGCATCTGCATCGTGATCCGAGGCGATTCGCTCAAGAGCACGCTGTCGCAATACCTGATCGACCGCATTTGTTCCTCCAAGAATATCTTCGTCCTGCCTCGCACGGAGGTGGTCGCCTTGCACGGCAAGGAGGAGCTGGAGGAAATCACGCTTGCCGACCGCAAGGACAACCGCGAATACAAGGTCCCAACCCGTTGGCTGTTCGTGTGCATCGGCGGCGTGCCGCAGACGGAATGGGCCAAGGAAGTCGGCATCGAACGCGACAGCGCAGGCTATCTGCTCACCGGGCCGGATCTGCTGCACGGCCGCGAGCGGCCGGCCAATTGGCAGCTGGACCGCGACCCGTATCATCTGGAAACCAATGTCCCGGGGGTGTTTGCCGCCGGGGACGTGCGCCACGGGTCGGTGAAACGGTGCGCATCCGCCGTAGGCGAGGGAGCCATGGCGGTAGCGCTGGTGCATCGATATTTGTCGAATTGCTGAACGGCCGCCGTCGGCCGCCATACCTGGAGATTGCAATGGCACAGGAATGCGCTCATCTCGACCAGATCAGGATCACCGATACCGACAAACATGTCTGCGAAGACTGTGTCAAGACAGGCAGCAGCTGGGTGCATTTGCGGCTGTGCCTTTCATGCGGACATGTAGGATGCTGCGATTCATCGCCTAACAAGCATGCCAGCAAGCATTTCATCACCTCGGGCCATCCGCTGGTGCGGTCCATCGAGGCGGGGGAAACCTGGGTCTGGTGTTACGCGGATCAAGTCGTGGCGGGAGAATTCGAGAAGTGATGGACTTCTGGTCCGGGTGCCGGATAGCGGCGCCCGGACCGGACTGGCTTGCCGGCAGTCCCGGATCGCACTCACATCAGTTCATCGAACAGGCGGTATGCGCGGTCCCAATGCTCCGGCGCCGGGTTTTTCAAATTCGGCTCGACAATCTTCAGGCTGTGCGCAAGGGCGACGCTGAGGCCGCCGGCGACCTCCGGCAGTTGGGCGCGCATGTCATCGCTGTACTCGAGGTCGAGCGGCGGCAGTGGCGTCATCTGGTCGAGAATTCCCTCCAGATCGATGTCCTCATTGATGTCCCGGAAGGCGTGCATGTTTTCCTGCAATCCCTTCGTCACCGGCAGGTCGAACGGTTCAATGACGTCGCGGCCGTTCGCCTTGGCATGGGCCTGCCCCAGCAACAGCAGGTCATGCGTCTTGTGGGCGATGAATTCTTCGTAGCGCCGCAAGTCTTCCTTGTCGACATCGAGGCTCGCCGCTTCACGGAAAAGGCGCTCGAACTTGGGTATGCTCATCAGTGCCATGATGCTGCTTCCTTTCATGTAAATGGTGGCTGAATCGGACGCGAAAATCATGCCGGTCCGGTGTGGCGCGCCGCCTAGAGGGTGCTATGAACCAGGGAAGGGGGCGCGTTCGGTCGAGAAGGGCTCGGCGCCCCCGGATTCAGTGCTAGGCGCGACGCGACGCGCAGACTGGGCGTCTGTGCTAGCGACGCAACAACGCAATGCGTCCCTTCTCGACCGAACCCGGAGGGCAGCCCCCGAATTTGCC
>CBIHRW010000087.1:0-18535 GCA_966212545.1 uncultured Noviherbaspirillum sp. | reverse complement strand
TGGGTGGCGACGTCGATCTTGTACACCTCCATCATGCGCTCGAGCGCGGAACGCAGGTGCAGTTCGCCCAGGCCGAGCAGCACCGTCTCGTTGGTGCTGGCCAGGTGATCGACTTTCAGGCAGGGGTCTTCCGCCGTCAGCTTCTGCAGGATTTCCCACATGCGCTGTTCGTCGCCGCGCTTCTTCGGTTCGATGGCGAGGCCGAAGATCGGCGTAGGGAAAGCGGATGGACGCAGGTGAATGTGGTCGTCTTCTGCGGCGTCGTGCAGAACGGCGTCGAACACCATGTCCTCGATCTTCGTGACCGCGCAGATATCGCCCGGCACTGCCTGCGGCACTTCGATCTGCTCCTTGCCCTGCAGCATATACAGGTGCGCGACCTTGAACGGTTTGCGGCCATCGCCGATGTAGAGCATGCTGTCGCGTCGCACCGTTCCCTGGTGGATGCGGAACACGGCGATCTTGCCGATGTAGGGATCGACCGCGATCTTGAACACATGCGCGAGCACATGCTGCGACGGATCGGGCACCGCACGGATTTCCTTCTTTCCGTCCGGTGCGCTCTCGTCGTCGCGGTAGAACAGCGGCGGGTTGCCTTCGGTCGGATTCGGCATGAGCTTGACGAAGACATCGAGCAATTCCTTGATGCCCGCGCCATTGCGCGCCGACACGAAGCAGACGGGAACGAGATGTCCTTCGCGCAAGGCTTGCTCGAACGGCGCATGCAGCTGCTCCGGTTCGATCTCCCCCTGCTCCAGGTAGAGTGCCATCAGGTCGGCATCGACTTCCACCACCTGGTCGACCAAGGCACGATGCGCGGCCTCTATAGATGAAAAATCCGACACACCGGCCGGATTGAAGAAGCAATCGACGACTTTCGTGCCGCCTTCCGCAGGCAAGTTGATGGGGAGGCACTCCTTGCCGAAGGTTTCCTGGATGCGCGTGACCAGGCCCGGCAAATCGACATTGTCGGCATCGATCTTGTTGATGATGATCATGCGGCACATGTTGCGCTGCTTCGCCCAATCCATCATGCGCCCGGTGATCATCTCGATGCCGTTCTGCGCATTGATCACCACCGCCGCCGTTTCCACCGCCGGCAAGGCGCTGATCGCCTGGCCGATGAAGTCCGGATAGCCGGGCGTGTCGATCAGGTGGACGCGCGTGTCGCGATGGTCGAGGTGGATGATGGAGGAGAAGAGCGAGTGCTGGTATTTGCGTTCGAGAGGATCGGTGTCGCAGGTGGTGGTGCCGCGCTCGAGGCTGCCCTGGCTGCCGATCATGCCGGCTCCTTGCAGGAGCGCTTCGGCAAGGCTGGTCTTGCCGCTGGAGGTATGCCCGACGAGGGCAATGGTACGGATGGCTTCGGTACTGTATGGCATCGGTCATTCCTTTCCGAAATGCTACTAAACCGTGTGAACTCCGTTTGGTTCATTATCGCGCTTGGCAGCACTTACGGCAAACGGCTCGCCGATGCCTCTACCAACGAGAAAAATGGTCCTCCGTCACTCCTCCCAATCGATCAACTTTCCTTGGCGCAGCATCCGGCGCCGGCTTCACCCATCCGCTGAAGCTGCCGATCGGCTGCACGTAGCGCGACACCGCCACCAGCAGGTTCTTGTCTTCGCGCCGCATGCCTTCCGGCTGGAATTGCAGGTCGAGCAAGCCGTCCTCGGTATGGACATGCCAAGGCGCCATCGGGTCGGTCGGGTCGTAGTCGAACACTGCCGCGCCGAGCGGGATCAGGTGTCCGTCCAGCCACAGCACGTTTTCATGGCCGCCGAAATAGCCGGCCTGCAGGTTGAAACCGATGTCCAGTCCGTGTCCCGATGCCCAGCGCCACGCAGTGTCGCGTGCCAGCAGACCGTTGGAATAGTCATCGCTGGCAACGCCGCCGTTGAGATCGTATTTCCGTCCGTCCACACGCACTTCGCCGCCGAGCAGCATGCCGGGCGATTTCTGCGTCGCGTGCACCGAGCCGCCCTCGATCGGACCTACCGCCAGTAGCGGCGGCGTGGTGCCGGCGTTGAAATCTGCATCGATCTCGAACGTGCCGCAACGCAGTTCCAGCACATGCCTCCGCCCGTTGTCGGCAGAGCGATAGGTGATGTGCTTGCCGAGGAAACGGAAGAAACTCGTGCCCTGCGGATTGTTCGGCACGTGCGCGGTCAGGCCGGGAATGCCGTCCTGCGAATAGGACGCGACGATCCTGCGTTGCTGCCGGTCGAAGGCATACGCGAAGGCGGTGTTCGTCCAGCCGATATCGACAATGGCGATGCCGCAGAAGAGTTGTTCGGTGCACAGGGCGACGTATTGCCAGCGCTTGTGGTGCAGGCGGCGCCAGAGCGCGCCGCGGGCGTAAGGGGCGGCAAGAGCGGACCAGTCGATGTCGCCGACCGTGCCGGCAAATCGTCCGAATCCCGGGTAGCCGTCAGCGCCGGGCAGTCTGCCGGACGGCGCAGGCAGGATGGGGGAGGGGATGGGTGACAGGTCCATGGGTGCCCGTTTGCGCAAGAGGTTTGCATCCTTCTCCCGCTTGCGGGCGAGGGGAGCAGGTATGCCAAAACGAATCATACTATTCCCCGGCCACAAGCCCGTCTTGAAACGCCTCAAATGGGCAGCCGGGCCTGCCTTTCCTCCGCAGCACGCGGCACATGCATGCGCGCCGACGGCCGGCTGATATGGTAGCCCTGCGCATAGTCGATGCCCAGCGCGCTTACCGCTTTCAGGATATCCGCATCCTCGACGAATTCGGCGATGGTCTTGATCTTCAGTTCCTTGGCCAGCGTCACGATACTCTTGATGAAGGCAAGGTAGACCTCGTCATGCAGCATGTTGCGCACGAACTCGCCTTCGATCTTGATGTAGTCCACCGGGAAGCACTTGATGTACTGGAAGGACGAATAGCCCGAGCCGAAGTCGTCGATCGCAAAGCTGAAACCCTGCACCTTGGCGTCCAGCACGAATTTTTCCAGCAGCGTGAGATTGCGCACCGTCTCGCGCTCGGTGATTTCGAACACGATGCGGCCGGGCTCGATCCCGTACTGCGCCGCGAGCCGGCTCACGTGCGAGGCGAACTCGCCGACGATCAATGCCTTGGGTGACAGGTTCACGAACAGCATGCCTTGGTAGCCCTGCAGCCTGACTTCGGTGAATGCCTTTTCGATCAGCTGGTAATCCATCTTGTGCGCGATGCCCATGTTTTCGGCTTCTTCGATGAAGTCGTTGGCATTCACTACCTGGTCGTCGAGCTGGATGCGCATCAGCAGTTCGTGGATCACGATCTCGCCGCTGTGCGTATCGCAGATCGGCTGGAAGTAGGGCACGATGCGCTGCTGGTCGAGCGCGTTCTGGATCATGATGACCTTCTCGCCGGCCTTGCGGAAGACTTCGGCCATCTCATCCTCGCTTGGCATCGCGATCGCGTTCTTGCCGGCGTTCTTGGCCTTGTACATCATGTTGTCGGCCACCAGGAACAGGTCCTTCGGATTGTCGCCATGGGTCGGGCTCATCGCGATGCCGATCGAGGTGGTGGTCTTGATGCGATTGCCGTCCGGCGCTTCCATCCAGAAGTGTTCCAGCGCTTCGGCGATACGCTGCGCCACCATGTGCGCTTGCGGTTCGCCCGCTTCCGGCAGGATGATGCAGAACTCATCGCCGCCGTAGCGCGCGATCATGTCGCCGTTGCGCACCGCGCCGTGCAGCAACTTCGCGAACTTCTGCAGGAAGGCGTCGCCGAAGTGGTGCCCGAAGCGGTCATTGATGGTCTTGAAGTTGTCCATGTCGAGCATCATCACGGCAAACGTCTGGCCATGCCGCTTCGCGCGCCCGACCTCGTAGCCCAGCAATTCCCAGAACATGCGCTGGTTGTACAGGTCGGTCAGCGGATCGCGCGTGGCGTAGTGCTCGAGGTCCTTGGTGTACTTGTAGATCGCCTTGACCGAGCCGACCAGGTTAAGCAGGGTGGTCAGGATGCTGCCGATCACCATGTTGCGGATGTTGTCCTCGGCCATCATCGACTGCACGCCGATGCCGACGATGCCGCCGATCTTCGGCGTCTCCAGCAGCAGGGTCTTGGTCTGCACTTCGATGTCGCGCGGGCTCAGGTCGGGCAGCGTGCCTTCCTCGTCGGCGACGTTGTGCGCGATCGGCAGCAGGGTGGCGCCATGGAAGAAAGGCGTGTCGTCGAGCTGGCGGCGCAAGATCTTCTCGAACAGGCGCTTCGTCTTGTCCTGAGGTGGATTGCGCCAGAACACTTCGCACTCGTATGCTTCTTCTTCGACGCGGAAGATCGTCACCAACGCATAGGCATCGATGATCGGGTTGATCTCCAGCAGCAGGTTCTTGATGAAATCGCGCCAGTCGCGCACCACGCTAGAGGTGATGATGAATTTCTCCAGCAGGCGGATTTCGAATTCCAGCACGCCCTTGTCCACCGCCACGCGCTTGATCTTGTCGACCAGCAGGGCGACGTTGTCGAAGGCCTGGTTGAATTCCTCGAAGCCGAAATCGACCTTGTGCATGTCGAAGCGGTCGAAATCCTTGATCGTGTTGAAGCTCTCGACCTTGCCGCGGAACAGGTCCATCGAGCGCTTGAGGCGGCGCGCGGCGAAGGTGGCCAGCGCCAGCGCGGCCAGCAGCACGATCGCTCCCAGCAGGAGGAACAGACCGACGTAATAGATGCGCACCTCGGATTTGACGGTCTGCAGATGGTGCTTGACCGCGATGATGCCAAGGATGTCGCCGGTCTTCGCGCCGGCATGGCAGAGCAGGCACGCCGGTTCGGCCAGGACCGGTCGCACGTACTGAACCTGGGTGCCGGTCTTGACCCTGTTCACTTCGCCGTTTTCCATGGCCGCTCGTACCGGCTCCAACATCTCCTGCCGCAGACTGCCGTAACGTGCTTCCACCACAGGCGCGCGGTAGACCTCGATGGTGTCGAGAGTACTCTCGAACATCGACTTGCTCGCCGCAATGGACTCCTCCAATTGTGCGCGGTTGCCGCCTTTGCGCAGCACTTGCATGATCGTGTCGGCGTTCAGTCGTGCGATTTCGCTCGAGGATTCGAGGTTGCGTTCTTCCAGCAGGTTTTCGTAAAGGATCGACGATGCGAACGTGGCTCCGAGGAAAACCACAGCCGCGATGCCGACCGTGGCACTGAACACGAAGCCGCGCAAGGTCGTGAACAGCCGGATGAAGAGACGATAGAGCGATCCCGCGATTTCAGCCATTGGCCACCACCTTCTGTTCCGCCGCACCTTCGCCGCAGCCCACGCAGCGATCTTTGCCGGCCAGCTTGGCCGAATACATGCGCTGGTCGGCGATGTCGACCAGCTCCTGCCAGTTGCCTGCCGCATCGGTAATGTGCTCGGCGATGCCGACGCTGGCGGTCACCGGCCCGCCGTCCGGGCGCAGGCCCAGACCGATGTCGCGCGGCAGGGCACCGAAGGCGGTGCCTGTCAGGAATTTCAAGATGACGGAATAGATCTGCACGCGGATTCCTACTCGTTGCGAAAGCAACTGACGGGGCGCGCAGTCAATGCCGGAAGAGCGCCAGGTGCGGGCGCTTCACTTGGGCAAGCGCGTCGCGCGCCTTGGAGGCTGTGGCAACCCCGAAAACGATGCCGGTTTGACCGACTGCACTGTACGCTTGCTCAAATGAAAATTTATTGCTCTGAATCAAAATTTTCCGTAAATAAACGTTTGCGCATTGCCTGCTTCTGTGCTCGGGCAACCGGGCGCGCAGGAACCCAGCGCTGGTCCAGCGGGTCACATGGGAAGCACTGGCAGGAGGAAATGATGCGGAAAATGATCTTGATGGCGCTGGCCGGGTATTTGTGGCGCAAGGTACAGTCGCGCGCGGTAAAGCGTACGTATAGCGGGAAATCGGTCCACCGTCCGCGGTTCTGATTGGCGGCATGCCGTCGTCGGCGGCGCATGGATGACTCGGACGTGCTTCGTCCCCTACCGGGGCGCAGCTTGATATGCGTCAGGAGTTGGCGGTACTTCTTGGCAGGCTGTTGCAAAACTACTGCGCGGGCCGATCTCGGCGTCTGCGGTGCTCTGCGTACCATTCGTACGCGTGCGCTCCTCGCCCCCGATCTCGGCCCGCTCGCTACGTTTTTCAACCGCCTGCTAGGGCTTCGGCGGGAATTTGATCACCAGGTCAAGCAACTCCTCGCCGCGCCTGACGCGTACAGGCAGCCAGGTGCCTGGCGGTTGGCGGCGTACCGAGGCAAGCGCCTGCAGGCTCTTGCCGACGGCTGATCCCGCCATCTCCACCAGGCGATCGCCGGCCTTCAGGCCCGTGCGTTCCGCCAGGCTGCCCGGACTTACCTCGGCGAGTTGGACTCCCCCCTCGGTATCCTCGAAACGCACGCCCAGCTGCGGCGGTTCCGGCATATCCTCTGTCTGCTCGGTCTGTAGTGGCAGCGCAAATACGGCGTCGGCAAGCCCTGAAGGAATTTCCTTGCATTCGCTGTCGGCGGGCATGGCGACCAACGTGCCGATATCCTTCACACCCAGGGCGCGCAACTGATGCGGGATTCCGTGTCCGAAGCGCACATGCCCGCTGCCCACGATTCCGACCGCGAGCGGCTTGTCCGGCGCCGGCACGGACTGGATACGCTGCGCAAGCGCTTCGGCCATCGCACGGTCCCACGCGGCCTGGGATTCGACGAAACGGCTGAAGCCGGTGTCGGCTTTGCTCGCCGTGCCGCCCTTCGCGTGCATCTTCCCATGCCCGGCATAGACCTCGAACAGGAAGTCGCGGTAAGCCTCGGGCGGCGCGGCAGGGCGCCCGACGCCTTCGCGTTCCGCTTCCGGCACCTGGTCCCAGCCTTTCTCGCGGATCGACTTGTTGAGCGTTCGGCCGACGTTCAGCGCCACCATCGGAATGCGGTTGATGCGCGCGAACTGGAAGAGCGGCACGTACAAGTCGGGCGGCATGTTCCACACCTTGTCCCACTCGGCCTGTGCCAGGAACTGCTTGAGCGTCAGCTCGCCCTTCACCCAGCGGTCGAGCACGGGCTGTGCGCGGCGCGGAAACATTTCGAAGCCGATCACCATGTTCGGACGCAGCAAATGGAGCGCGGCGAGGGTTTGCAGCTGCCAGCGGTGATGATCCTCGTCGTCATGGTTTTCGCCGAGCAGCACCACGTCGCGTCTGGCCATCTCCGCCATGACGTCGCCGGCGGCGACATGCTTCGGCGGAGACTTGTCGAGCATGGCCCAGGCAGCAGGAGGCAGGCAGCCGGTCCCCGCATGCACTGCAGGGAGCACCAGCATGGCGCAGGCAGCCAGTGCTGCCGAAAGCGTTCGACGGGACTTGCCGCTCATGGTCATGTTCATCGGATTGGATGCGTCAACCGGCCTTGGAAGACTGCGGCGGGGCAGCCCTTGTTCCGCCTCTCCCTGTAAGACCGGCTGACTTCAGGCAACTTGCTTATCCGCGTCCGTTATCCGCGTCCGGCACGGGCCTTGGTCAGTTCCATCCGGTACTGGTCGAAACCCGCGGCCGGCACGATCTCGCCAGTGCGGTCATGCAGGCGGTCCGCATTTGCCGCCAGCAATTCCGCAGCATCGGGCCGCTGGCCCACGTGGAAGCCGTCCGTCAGCGTGATGTTGGAGCGTGAGAAGGTCCCCGCGCCGGCGCACAGGACCATCTTGGACGGGCCGTCACGCGACACGAGATAGATCATGCCCGGCGTCACGCTCTCCGGCGTCAGCAGCGCGAGGTCGTCGGCACCCATCAGGTCTTCCGTCATCCGGGTGGCGGCGGTCGGCGCCAGGCAGTTGACGCGAATGTTGTACTTTTCGCCCTCGATGGCGAGCGTCTGCATCAGGCCGACCAGTGCCATCTTTGCGGCGCCGTAATTGGATTGCCCGAAGTTGCCGAACAGACCGGACGACGAGGTCGTCATCACGATGCGGCCGTAGTTCTGCTGCTTCATGATTTCCCACACCGCCTTGGTGCAATAGACGGCACCCATCAGGTGCACGTCCACGATCGAGCGGAAATCATCCAGGCTCATCTTCGAGAAGGTCTTGTCGCGCAGGAAGCCGGCATTGTTCACCAGGATGTCGACGCGGCCCCATTCCTTCATCGCCTGCGACACCATTTCCTCGACTGCGGCGGGATCGGTCACCGACGCCGCGCTGGCGATCGCCTGGCCGCCGGCCGCGCGGATTTCGGCAACAACGCGCTCGGCTGCCGACTGGGTAGTGCCGGAACCGTCGCGGGCAACGCCGAGGTCGTTGACGACGACCTTCGCGCCGCGTGCGGCAAGCTGCAAGGCGTGCGAACGGCCGAGGCCGCCGCCGGCGCCTGTCACAATGGCAACCTGGTCGTCGAAGCGGATGGGAGAGATTGGGGAAGTGGTCATGACTGGTTTGTGTGGTGGAGGAAGTTGTGCGCCATGAATGTTATCGGAATTCGTTGATGCAAGCTTTGAGACGGCACCCCGGCCTATTCGAACGCAGTTGGCTAAATGTCATTCATTCCCGCGATGAAATCGGCGATACTCACCACAACAGCAGCGTGGCATTCAACATGGACATAGGAGGAGTCATATGCCTTCCGGAAAAATCCTCGTCGCGCAAGGCGGCGGTCCCACCGCAGTGATCAACCAGTCGCTGGTCGGCGTGGCGCTCGAGGCGCGGCGCTTCCGCAGCGTCGAGCGTGTCTACGGCGCGTGGCATGGCGTGCGCGGCATCGTCAACGAGGACTTCGTCGATCTCACGCAGGAAACCAGCCACAACCTCGAGATGGTCGCCAACACGCCCTCGTCCGCGCTGGGCTCCACCCGCGACAAGCCGGACGTCAAGTACTGCCAGGAGATTTTCGAAGTCCTGCGCGCACATGAAATCGAGCACTTCTTCTACATCGGCGGCAACGATTCCTCGGACACGGTGCGCATCGTCAGCCTGGAGGCGCAGAAAGCCAACTACCCGCTGCGCTGCATCCATATCCCCAAAACCATCGACAACGACCTCGTCGGCAACGACCACACGCCGGGCTTTCCGTCGGCTGCCCGCTTCGTCGCCCAGGCATTCGCCGGCGCCAATCTCGACAATGCCTCGCTGCCCGGCATCTACGTCGGCGTGGTGATGGGCCGCCACGCGGGCTTCCTGACGGCGGCTTCCGCTCTGGGCAAGAAATTCCCGGATGACGGACCGCACCTGATCTACATGCCGGAGCGCACCTTCGAGATCGACAAATTCCTCGCCGACGTAAAGCAGACGTACGAGCGCTTCGGCAGGTGCGTGATCGCGGTGTCGGAAGGCATCCATGACGCCTCGGGCGCACCGATCGCCACCCTGCTCGCCAAGGACATCGAACGCGACGCGCACGGCAATGTGCAGCTCTCCGGCACTGGTGCGCTCGCCGACCTGCTGTGCGAAGAGATCAAGTCCAAGCTCAAGATCAAGCGCGTGCGCGGCGATACCTTCGGCTACCTGCAGCGCTCATTCATCGGCTGCGTATCCGACATCGACCAGCGCGAGGCGCGCGAGGTCGGCGAGAAGGCGGTGCAGTATGCGATGTGGGGCGACCGCGATGGTTCGGTGGCGATCAAGCGCACCGGCTTCTATTCCGTCGACTACGAATTGCTTCCGCTGGAAGCGGTCGCAGGCAAAACCCGCACGATGGAAGACGAGTTCATCGCGCCGAGCGGCACCGACATCACCGACGCGTTCCGGCTGTACCTGCGTCCCTTGCTCGGCTCGAAGATGCCCGACGCCTTCCGCCTGCGCTTCAACCCGGTGCCGAAACGGATGAACAAGGGCTGAGTGGCAAAGATGAAAAGCCACCGCAAGGAACTCTGGTTCAAGACACGCACGCGCCGCGCCTTCATCAACATCACGCAGCAGGTGGAAGAGACGCTCGCCGAAAGCGGCGTGAAGGAGGGCCTGGTTCTCGTCAATGCGATGCACATCTCTGCCTCCGTCTTCATCAACGATGACGAACCCGGATTGCATCACGATCTCGATGCCTGGCTGGAAAAGCTGGCGCCACATGAACCGATCCGGCAGTACCGCCACAACGATACCGGCGAGGACAATGCCGACGCGCACATCAAGCGCCAGGTGATGGGACGCGAGGTGGTGGTTGCGGTGACCGGCGGCCGGCTTGACTTCGGGCCGTGGGAGCAGATTTTCTACGGCGAGTTCGATGGCATGCGCGACAAGCGCGTGCTGGTGAAGATCATCGGCGAGTGAGGGCGCATGACGCTTGCGCCCGAACCGGGCGACAATGCAGGAAAAACTTTCTCCCTTAGCGATGAGAACACCCAGCACCGCGCCGACAGCAAGCTTCGGCCTCGAACCGGCCGGTTACCGGCAGCTGCTTGAGCAGCTTGTGCATGCCAAGCGCATTCTTGTCTACAGTGGTGCCGGCTTGTCGGCGGACTCGGGTTTGCCGACCTATCGCGGTGCCGGCGAGCACTTGTGGACCGGCGACCTGATCGAACGCGTCGCCACGCCCGCCGGTTATGCGCACGATCCTGGCTTCGCCGTCGAGTGGTATATCGAACAGATCCACCGCCTGCTGGCGGCAAAGCCGCACGAAGGCCACCGCGCGCTGCGCGAGCTCGAGCGCGGCTGGGACGTCACGCATGTCACGCAGAACGTCGATGTGCTGCTGGAGCAGGCGGGCTGTTCAAAGGTGGTTCACCTGCACGGCCGCCTGGACGAGCTCCGGTGCATGCGGTGCCGCTGGACAGGGGCCGCAGCGGGTGCCGACGCCTTGCGCCAACCGTGCCCGAATTGCGGAGGGCAACTGCGGCCGGCAATCGTGTGGATGGGAGAAATGCCGGACAAGGCCGAGGTGGACAAGGCCGAGGCAATGGCCCGGTCGGCCGGCATCGTGTTCGTCGTGGGCGCGCCTGCCGAGATGTATCCGGCCGCTATGGTGGTCGAAACCGCCCACCGTGCAGGCGTGGCGATCTGCGTGATCAACCCGGAATGGTGTGAGAACCTGCATTACGCCAGGTGGCAGCTGTTTGGCCGGGCGAGCGACGTATTGCCTGTCCTGGTGCAGGATGCGGCCGCGCGGAAGCACCTGGAAGGCCGGCCGGTTCCCTGGTTCCTCAAATGGCTCCCGTCTTGGGCGAAATAGGTGCACACATGAAGAAGCGCATGCATGCCAGCCGCGGCTGGACCATCGTCCAGATCATGACCGCCTTGCTGGTCGCCGGCATTGTGGCTGCCGTTGCTGTCGAGGTTGTGATCGATTTGCGCTGCGAGGCGGATCCGGCGCGGCAGATTTGCGCAGGCCGCTCTAGCGTTCTCCCAGCAAATCCCTTCGCGGAAAATCCCAGCGCGGGACGTAGCGCGGACAGGCCACATCCCCGAACGAAGCAAAATCAAGCGTCGTGAAGTTGTCCTTGCGGTCCGGGCCGAAGCGGAGGTCCGAGGCATCGGCTGCGCTGATCGATGGCGCACGGGCAAAGCGCAACCAGGCTTCGAAATGGCAGTTGCCCTCCTTGAGCAGGCGCAGCGTGTCGAGCTGGCCTTCCTCCCACGACTGGAACGCGATGGCCGGTGTCGCGTCCTTGGGGAAATCGCCGCGCCGCAGGCTGACGGGGCACTGCACGACCGGCATGAGCGCCGGCGCCAGGCTGAGCAGGCCGCGGCGCAGCGTGTAGGTGCCCGCCGGTTCATTCTCCTGGATGGACACGAAGGCCCAGCACAAGGGATTGCTCGGAAATGAGGTGAGCGCCACATCCATCACCTTGTTATCGGGCTCTTCCCGGTGAAGGATGCCGGCCACGATGTATTCCGCCCTGCCGGAAGCGATGCCCTGCGCACCGATGAAAGCTAGTGCTAGACACAGTGCGGCGCCCAGTCCGAGCCTGCCGCGTTCTCCGGCGCGCTGCTGGAGCGTGCCCGTGACCACGACGAGGAGCAGCAGGAGCCCGAACGACCACCACGACAGGAATCCCTTTGTCGTGAAATACAGCGGCGCGCCCACCAGCAGTGCAAGGAGCAGGATGCGTAGTGCGGCGGGCCCCGCCATCATCACCATCGGCACGCCGAACGCGATCCAGAAGACCGGCTCGAGGATGAAGACCATGTCGCCGTACAGCCAGCGCGAGTCGAACGGATGGAAGGGATGGATGCCGTAGGAATTGAGGAAATCCATTGCCAGATGCAGCGCAAATCCGGCCGCCAGGGCGCCGAAGAAGCCTTTGCGTGCCGCCGCGCTTTCCCCGAGCAGTCTGCGCGCGGCCGGCCAGGCGGTCCAAATGATCGCCCACAGCAGCAGCGCCTGCGGAATCGCGTAGAACAGTGTGTGCGTGTGCCCGCGATGATGCAGCAGGTAGCCGAGCGGCGCCGGCAGCAGCGGCGTCAGGAGCAGGTCGAGGTCGGGGAAATTGCTGGCGGACCAGCAGGTAAGTAGCAGAAGGCGGCGGCGGACGGACTGATTGTCGGCGCTTTGCTCTTCGGGCAGGTTTCGGTGCAGCAGTTCGCCGACGGCGAGTCCGGCGACGGAGTGGCTCAGGTTATCCATCGGGTAATCTTACACGGCTTCCCCGTTTACCCTCTGGCGCGCCGCATTTCCGGGGCATATGATCCGCGCCGGAATTTCGCGTTTTCTGACCATGCAAAGGAGAGTGTCATGCAAGTCCAGCCCTACCTGTTCTTCGATGGCCGCTGCGAAGAAGCGCTCGACTTCTACCGCAAGACGCTCGGTGCGGAAGTCGAGATGATGATGCGTTTCAATGCGAGTCCGGAGCCATGCCAGGAGGGAATGGTGCCGCCGGGTTCCGAAAACAAGGTGATGCATGCGGCATTCCGCATCGGCGAGTCGACGATCATGGCCTCGGACGGTCAGTGCGGCGGACAGCCGGGCTTCCAGGGCTTCTCGCTCTCGATCAACGCTGCCAACGAAGATGAAGCCGACCGCCTGTTCAATGCGCTGGGCGACGGTGGCCAGGTTCAGATGCCGATGGGGAAAACCTTTTTCTCCCCGCGTTTCGGCGTGGTTGCCGATCGCTTCGGGGTCAGCTGGATGGTGATTGTGGCCCAGAGCTGATATCGATCCGCGCAAGCTCCCGGCGAATGGCATCGGCATCGTCGGGCCGAACCAGCCGTGCCACCTCCTTGCCGTCGCTCAGGAAGACCAGCGTCGGCCAGAGCTTGATGCGATACGAGCGGCCCAGGCGCCTGCCGGGGCCGTCTTCGATCTTGATATGGCGCACGCCGGGGTGGCCGGCGAACGCTTCCGCAATGATTGACTGCGCGCGGATGCAGTAGCCGCACCAGGGCGCGCCGAACTCGACCACGGCCGGACCGGCGAGGGCATCGATCTCATCGCGCGCCGGCTCCACCGCCGCGTAGGTGTCGTTCATGCTCATGGTTCAGTCGCCAAAGCAGATGCCGATGTCGCGCGCGGTCTGCAGGGTGTCGCTGTCGAGCGGCACGGCCTTCATGCGCCCGGCCACTTCTTCCAGCGCGACATATTCCACATTGGGGAAGGCCAGCGACACCATCACCCCGGAAATGTCCCGTTCCAGCGCGCGCACGGCCGCCGCGCCGAATCGCAGCGCCGCCAGCCGGTCGAACGCGGTAGGGCTACCGCCGCGCAGCAGGTGGCCGAGCACAACCACGCGCGTTTCCTTGCCGGTGCGCTCCTGCAAGGCCTTCGCGACGCGCTCGCCGATGCCGCCGAGCCGCTCGGCGTGTCCGGAACCGGCTGCCTCGACGACCTGGCGCCCGCCCTCTACCGGCTGGGCGCCTTCCGCCGCCACCACGATCGAGTACATCCGGCCGCGCTCGTCGCGCCAGCGGACCTTGTCCGCCACCTTTTCGATATCGAAGGGAATCTCGGGGATCAGGATGCCGTGCGCGCCGCCGGATATCCCCGCATGCAGTGCGATCCAACCCGCATAACGCCCCATCACCTCCACCACCATCACACGCTGGTGGCTCTCGGCCGTGCTGTGCAGTCGGTCCAGGCACTCGGTGGCAAACGCGACCGCCGTGTCGAAGCCGAACGTGGTGAAGGTCTTGTCGAGATCGTTGTCGATCGTCTTCGGCACGCCGACCACGCGCAGCCCTTTCTTGTGCAGCGCGTGGGCGATGGTCAGCGAGCCGTCGCCGCCGATGGCGATCAGGGCGTCCAGCCCTTCCTTCTCGAAGTAGGCCAGGATATCGCCCGAGCGGTCGGTTTCCTTGATGCTGCCATCCGGCATCTTCACCGGAAAGCGTAGAGGATTGCCTTTGTTGGACGTGCCCAGGATGGTGCCGCCGAGATGCGCAATGCCGCGCACGCTGTCGCGCGTCAGCCGGATGACGCCGCCGTCCGGATAGCGCTCCGGCATGAGAATGCCGTGGAAGCCGTCGCGTATGCCGTAGCACTCCCACCCGCGGTTGATGGCGGCAAGCACCGTAGCACGGATCACGGCGTTGAGGCCGGGGGCGTCGCCGCCGCCGGTATTGAGGGCGATGCGTTTGATCGGGGTGGACACGGTTTCTCCTGCAAAGGAAAAGACATAAGTGTGGTCAATCTAGCATCCCCGGGGGGAATGTCCAAGTGCGCCGCTTGTTCAGCAAGCGATGGGGAAACGCGTTCCCGCTGTGGCTTTCTCGTCACTATGTAACCAGTTGTGTCTGGCGTCACATACCCGCCGGAGCCGAATGCCTAAAGTAAAAGCATTCGGGGAGGACATCATGGGCAGGACAGGTCATAACAGGATTCGTCTCGGCAGCCGCTATTTCGCATTGCTTCGCCTGCGCGTGTTGTTCCGGCGGCAGTGCCTTGTGCGCGAGGCTGCGGTGAAACGCCGGGAAGTGATGCAATAAGTGATGCAATAACGGCACCATTTTCCGCCGTGAGTTGTATCAAGATGCTTCCGTTGTTTCCCTAACGGAAACGCCTGGCGTATTCTGATGCCGGCAGCAAACATTCCACATTGGGCAAACCCGCCGAAAGGCGGGGACGCAAAGCTTCTGGTCTAAGGGTTCCGCCTATGACAGCAGGGCTGCCGAACGGATGATGTCCGTTCGCGTCCCGCCGTATTCCGGCATTCATCCGCACCCATGCGGACCTCACCCTTTTGCGCAGAACCGTTCCGTCGCGCCCTTTTTGGCGTGAATGCCTGCCGTGCGGCGCACCCGTGCCGCGAGTGGAGGACATATATGCGCAGCAACGAATCATCCGCGCGGAAAAACGCCAGAGTTTCAACAACGACGGCACGCGCAGCATCAGCAGCAAGAAGTGGAATGTCGCTGGTCACCGTCCTGGCCGCACTGCTGTTGAGTGCATGCGCCGGGCAGCTTCCCCTGCAACAGGAAATGGGAGAGGGTAGCTACGCGCAGCAGTCGGCGCCCGCACCCGAGGCGGCAAGGAAAAAGCGCGTACGCGCGCAGGATGTGCTCGCTGAATGGGGTACCTTCGGCATCGAGCAGCGGTCGCTGCGCAAGAACAGCGCGGAGCCGCGCACGCGCACGCTCCTGTCACCGCCCGACTACAGCGAATCGATCCAGGAAATCGTGGAGAACGCCACCTGCCATGGATGCGACCAGAAGCCGTATCACCGCATGGTGGTCAACGCATCGCTCAAGCACGGTGTTCCCGCCAGCCTGATCCATGCGGTGATCCGGAAAGAGTCCGGATACAACCCGAAGGCACGCTCGCGGAAGAATGCGCGCGGGCTGATGCAGGTGACGCCGGCAACGGCCAGGTACGTGGGAGCGCCCCACGGGCAGGCGCTGTACGATCCGCAGACGAACATCCATGCAGGTACTGCTTACCTGAAATACCTGATGCAGACGCACACGACCTTCGATGAAGTGCTCGCCGCCTACAATTCCGGCCCGGGCAATGTGCGAAAGTACAACGGTGTGCCGCCTTTCAGTGAAACCAGGCGCTATGTGCGCGACGTGCGCAAGTTCTATGCCGCGACTTCGGGCGATGAGCCGCGACAGGATTGAAGCTGATTTGTCAGGCTGGATTCAAAGGCCCTGACTACGCGCACGTCGTTGTCGACCCGCTCCGCCGCGGCCGCCAGCCGTTCGCGCCGGCTGCGTCGTTGTTCCGCATCGAGGCACTCGTGCGCGAGTCTCACTGCAGTAGAGACATACCCGCCCGCGCTCGCGCAGACCGTGTCGTCCACACCGGCCTTGCGAAGCAATCCGGCGGCCAGCCGCTGCCGCAAGAACTCGCCTTCCAGCGTCACGATCGGCAACCCGCGCCGCAGTGCCATGCGCGCCGTCGTGTAGCCGGAGAACGACGGGCAATCGAGATAGACGTCGCACAGGTCCAGCAGGGACTGGAACTTCGTCTGCGATAGCCACGGCAGCACCAGCAGATGGTCTTCCGGCACCAGGCCGCGCTTGCGGAATGCGGTGCTCATGCGTGCCACGAGCCGTTCCGTCGACCACGGGAATTGCGGATGGGCGAGCAGGATGAAGGTGCCGCCGGCTTCCGCCGCGATGGCGGCGAACACCTCATCGTCGGATGGGTCGAGCTTGAACGGCGTTTGCGCGATGACGAAACGGCAGCCCCCATGCCTGGAGAGCATCGCCTCGAGCTCGTCCTTGCCTTCCGTGTCCAGCGCGGCAGATGCGGTGCAGCACCCCGTGCCGGGCAGGCGCACCAGGCGCTCGCGATAGTGCGTGTCGGCATCATGCCCTTCCAGCAGTTCACCGGAGAAATAGAGGTCGATGGTCTGCAGGCCGGATGTCACCGGATGCCCCCAACCGGCTGCCTGTACCGGCGCCAGGCGGCGGCTGGCGAGACTGTATGCCACCGATTCCATGCCGAGTTCCGGATAGAAGACCACATCCGGCTTGTCGTCGGCGAATGCCTGCAGCCAGCCGTCGAAGCCGTTGGTGTTGCGCATATCGCGCCAGATATCGGCGAGCGCGCGGGCTGCGGCCGTTTCTTCGTCCTCGATCCGGTCAAGGTAGTACAGCGCCAGCTCAAAGCGGGAGCGGTCGATGTGCTCCAGCATTCCCTTGATGTTGATCTCCCAGACGGAATGGCGGCGGAAATGGCTCGATACGATCGCGAGGCGGATCTTCGCGCGTTGTTCGCGCGGCGGCAGCGCAGAAGTCGTCTTGTCCTGGCAGAGGTCGCCAAAGTGCGACAGCAGGTTGAGGTGGTTCCCCTTGCGATAGGCGAGGTAGAACGGAAGCTGCAATACCGCCGGATCGATTCGCCGCGCCGGCGACGAGGACATCCACCCGGACAGTTCCCCGAGCGCACGACCGAAGGTCGCGGCGGCCTGCTCGGCTTCGTCCAGGCTCTCGGGAATGACCGGCAGGCGCATCACCGCCTGTCCAATGCGGAACATGGTGTTGTCCGGCGAAAGCGCGAGGGCGCGCGCGCAATGCTCGGCCGCTTCGACGGTGCGCCCCTGGTCGTACACTGCCGATCCCAGGTTGTAATGCGCGTCGGCGTAATCGGGCTTGGCTGCCAGCGCCTGGCGGAAGCAGGCTTCGGCATCGGCAAAGCGGCCGAGGTCTTTGAGCAGGCGGCCGAGGTTGTTGACCGCTTCCGGCATGCCCGGCCGCAGTTCCAGCGCGCGGCGGTAGCAGGCCAGCGCCTCTTCGATCCGGCCGCGTTCGCGCAGGATATTGCCCAGGTTGTTGTGCGCCTCGACCAGGTCCGGCTTGAGCTCCAGCGCCTGGCGATAGCTGGTTTCGGCCGCGTCGTAGCGGCCCGCTTCCTTGAGCACGTTGCCGAGGTTGACATGGGCGCCGACCGCGCGGGGATTGAAGCGGATCGCGCGGCGGAAGCTTTCCGCCGCCTCTTCCAGCTGGCCCGCGCGTTTCAGGGCGAGGCCAAGGTTTTCATGCGCCTCGGCATCGTCGGGCAGGTGCTTTGCCGCCATGCGGAAGGCATGCACCGCATCCTTGCCCTGCATCAGCTGCGCCAGTCCCATGCCCTTCCACGCAATGCCGAAGCGCGGCGCGTCGGTCACCATATCCTGGGCCGCATTCTCCATCTCCGCATAGCGGCCGCTCACGAACATGGCTGCAAGCAGGTTGCGCCCGGCTTCGACCTGTCCCGGCTGGGTCTTCAGGATGACGCGGTACAACTGCTCGGCCTCCTTGAGGCGGCCACGCTGGTGATGGTTGATGGCCTGCTGCAGGGCAAACTTTGTCGTCGGATTCGGCTGGAACATGATGGTTACTCAAGGGACATGCTACGAATCAGGACAGGTTAGCGCTCCGCCATTGTCTTTGGAGGCCAACACGCGTGGACTTGCGCTGGCGCAAAATATTGCACGCCGTTTCTGCGCCGCGACGTTAGGACGCATGAACTAAAATGTTGCGCAATGTCAGACAAATTCCGGCCTGCGCGCCGGCGTAGACTGGAGAGTGTTATGAACTGGATTGGGGGTCGCGTTCGGTCGAGAAGGGATGCAGTGCTAGGCGCGGCGCGCTGCTCAGGCTGGGCGCCTGCGCAAGGGCCGCAACACCGCAATGCGTCCCTTCTCGACCGAACCCTCCGGGCGGCCCCGAGTACCGGCCGCCGGCGGTGTTTGGGCGCCGTGGCGTGGGACCACCACCACCCGGCCCCGCG
>CBIHRW010000086.1:0-18575 GCA_966212545.1 uncultured Noviherbaspirillum sp. | reverse complement strand
CGCTCAGGCTGGGTGCCTGAGCAAGCGCCGCAACAACGCAATGCGTCCCTTCTCGTTCGAACCCTCCGGGCAGTCCCGATAACCGGCCGCCTGCGGTGTTGCTGCTCCTTGCCGTGGAACCACCACGACGCGTCGCTGCGCCTAGCATTCGGCCGGTTCTCGGGGCTGCGCGACCCCCAATCCAGTTCATAACACTCTCAACCTCATGTCAGCATTTGACTTACATGTATCAAATGCAGCGCCAATTATGCGTAGCACACCGGGCGGCAATATATCGCCAAGGCAATAACAACCATATCGCCACATTGATTATCGTGGTATCTCACCGAGCACACCTTTCACGAAAAAGTTCATGCCCTTGAGCCACGCGTCGTCGCCGTCCTGCCCCGCGGCGATCACTTGCCTGCCGTTGAGGTCGACGACCGGTCCGCCGAAGACACGCAGCGTGCCTGTCTTCAGCGCATGGGTCTTTTCCCCCAGAGACAGCAGCACGTCGTGTGCCAGTGCCGGATTGGGAGACGCGATACGCACCACGTTCTGTTTCGCGCCCCACCATACCGCGCCCGATTGCCAGGTGCCGTCGAGGACGCTGTTGACCACTTTCTTGTAGTACGGCGACCAGTCGATCACGGCCGAACCGAGATGCGCTTTCGGTCCGTACTGCGTCATGTCCGAATCCCAGCCGAATGCATACACGCCCTTCTCCTGCGCGGTCCTCAGCACCGCCGGGGAATCGGTGTTCTGGATGAGAACATCCGCGCCGCGATCGATCAGATCCAGCGCCGCCTCGCGCTCGCGTTCCATGTCGAACCAGCGATGCACCCAGGCGACGCGTGTCGTGGCGGCTGGATTGACGGATTGCGCGCCGAGCGTGAAGGCGTTGATGTTGCGTATGACTTCGGGGATCGGCACCGAGGCGACGAAGCCGAGTTTGCCCGTCTTGCTGGCCTTGCCCGCGAGCACGCCGGCGAGATAGGCGCCCTCATAGGTGCGCGCCTCGTAGACCGACAGGTTGCCGGCAGTCTTGTGTCCGGTGGCGTGCTCGAACTTCACGTCCGGGAACTCGTTCGCCACCTTCAGCATCGCTTCCATGTAGCCGAAGCTGGTGCCGAAGATCACCCGATTGCCCTGCTTTGCCAGGTCGCGAAAGACCTTTTCGGCATCCGCGCCGTCGGGGACATTCTCGACGTACGTGGTCGCGATGCGGTCGCCCAGCTCCGCCTCGACCGTCCGGCGCGCCTGGTCATGTGCGTAAGACCAGCCGCCGTCGCTCACCGGGCCGTTGTAGACGAAGGCAACTTTCAGCGCGTCCGGGTGCGCATGTGCCCCGGCGGACGGAGCGTCCTGCTCGTTACGTTTGCAAGCGGCAAGCAGGAATGCGGACAGCAGAAGGCCGAGCGGAAGCAATGTCCGCTTCTTGATAAGAATGGGCATGGTTTGGACAGAAAGGGAGTGACGGGACGGATGCCATCCGCCCCGCCGGTTCAGGGACTCAGTGCGGGTGGAAATTCTTCCCGAGCGACGCCGGCATGTTCAGCTTGATCCAGTTCGCATTGGTGGAAATCAGCACCAGCACGACGATGGTTGCGAGGTAAGGCAGCATCGACAGCCATTGCGAGGCGATCGACACGCCCAGGCCTTGCGCGTGGAAGGTCATGATGGTCACGCCGCCAAACAGGTAGGCGCCGATCAGCACCCGCGCCGGGCGCCAGGTCGCAAAGGTGGTGAGCGCCAGCGCGATCCAGCCGCGGCCGGCTACCATGCCTTCCACCCACAACGGCGTATAGACCAGCGACATGAATGCGCCCGCGAGACCGCAGCAGGCGCCGCCGAACAGCAGCGCCGCCAGCCGGATCAGGCGCACGTTGTAGCCGAGCGCATGTGCCGATGACGGCGACTCGCCCACCGCGCGCAGCACGAGGCCGCCGCGGCTGCGGTACAGGAACCAGATGATCCCCGCGCACAGCAGCAGTGACAGATAAACCATCGGATGCTGGCGGAACAGCGCGGTGCCGACGAAAGGGATGTCGCCCAGGACGGGGATCGCGAACTTCGGGTTTTCCAGGCTGTGGCCGACATAGCTGATGCCGATATAGGCCGAGGCGCCGCTGCCGAACAGCGACAGCGCGAGACCAGTTGCATACTGGTTCGTGCCGAGCCAGACTGTCATCAGCGCGAAGAAGCCGGCGAGCAGCATGCCTGCCCCTGCGCCCATGATGAAGCCAAGCGTGACGCTCTCGGTATGTACGGCGGTGGCGAAGCCGACGATGGCGGCGACCAGCATCATGCCTTCCGCACCGAGGTTGACGACGCCGGATTTTTCATTGATCAGCAGACCGAGCGCGGCGAGCATCAGCGGGGTGCCGGCATTGATGGACGCGGCGATCAGTGGAGCGAAGGATTCCATTATTTTCTCCAGCTCAATTTGTAGTGGATCAGCACGTCACAGGCCAGCAGCGAGAACAGCAGGATGCCCTGGAACACGCCGGTGATCGCATTCGGCATGCCGAGACGCGACTGCGACAGTTCGCCGCCGATGTAGAACAGCGCCATGATGAAGCTCGAGAACACCACGCCGACCGGATGCAGGCGGCCGACGTAGGCCACGATGATTGCGGCGAAGCCGTAGCCGGGCGAGATCGACGGCGTGAGCTGGCCGATCGGGCCGAGCACTTCGGCCGTGCCGGCAATTCCGGCAAGCCCGCCGCACAGCAGCATCGAGGTCCACAAGGCCTTGCGCGAGGAGAAGCCGGCATAGCGCGCCGCCGCGGGTGCCATGCCCCCGACCTGCAGGCGGTAGCCGGCGAAACTGCGCGACAGGAACAGCCAGCCGAGCGCGGAGGCTGCGATCGCCATCGCAAAGCCGAAGTGCAGGCGTGTGCCTTCGATGATGTTCGGGAGAAGATAGCCGTCCGACAGCATGCGCGACTGCGGGAAGTTGAAGCCTTCCGGATCGCGCAACGGGCCGTGCACCATGTAGCTGAGCAGCAGTTGCGCGACATAAACGAGCATCAGCGAAACCAGGATCTCATTCGCATTGAAGCGGTCGCGCAGGAAGGCGGTGATTGCCGCCCACGCCATGCCGCCGATCATGCCGGCCAGCAGCACGAGCGCAATCATCGTTGCGCCGCCGCCTTCCCCCTGGTCGAAATACAGGCCGACCGCACCGCCTGCCATCGCGCCGATCACCAATTGCCCTTCGGCGCCGATATTGAAGACGTTAGCGCGGAAGCAGATCGCAAGACCGACCGCGATCAGCAGCAGCGGCGCCACCTTCACGCCGACTTCCGCCCAGCCTTGCAAGTCCTTGATCGGTTCGAGAAAGAACACCGCCAGGCCGGTAAGCGGATTCTTGCCGAGCGCGAGGAACAGGATCACGCCGCACGCGACCGTCAGCAGCACCGCAAATACCGGCGACAGCCACGACATCAGCGCGGACGGGCTCGGCCGTTTTTCCATCTTAAGCATTGGCCACCTCCTGCCGTACCGATTTTTTCTCGTCCCACAAACCGCTCATCCACTGGCCGATCAAATCGACCGTCGCCTGCGAGCGCTTGATCGGCGGCGACAGCCGTCCGTTGGCGATCACCACAAGTCGGTCCGAAATCTCGAACAGTTCATCGAGTTCTTCCGACACCACCAGCAAGGCGCAGCCGGCGTCGCGCAGCGCAACCAGTTCGGCGCGGATCTGCGCGGCGGCGCCGACGTCCACGCCCCAGGTGGGCTGGGCGACGATCAGCACCTTCGGGTCGCGCATCACTTCACGGCCCACGATGTACTTCTGCAAATTGCCGCCGGAGAGGCTGCCTGCGGTGGCGTTGGGCCCCGGCGCTTTTACTTTGAAACGGCTGATGATGGAAGCGGCAAGGTCATGGATTGCGCCAAAGCGGATCAGGCCATGGCGCACGGTCGACTTGTTCTGGTGCGACAGCAGGATGTTGTGCGCGAGCGAAAGGTCGGGGACGGCGCCGCGACCGAGACGCTCTTCCGGCACGAAGCCGAGGCCGCGCTTGCGTCGGCGCGCGGCGTTCATGCGCCCCACTGCCTCCCCATTGAGCACGATCGCATCGGGCCGCGCACGCGGGTCTTCGCCGGACAGCGCGGCGAGCAATTCCTGCTGGCCGTTGCCGGAGACACCGGCCACACCGATGATCTCGCCCGCATGCAGGTCGAGGTTGATGTCGGCCAGTTCGGTGCCGAAGGGATGGCTCTTGGGCAAGGACAGGTTGCGCAGGGACAGCAGCTTCTCGCCCGGCTGGCGTTCCGCAGCCCTAATCTCCGGCGGCTCGGCACCGATCATCATGCGTGACAGGCTGGCAGCGGTTTCCTTGGTCGGGTCGCAAATGCCGGTGACCTTGCCTGCGCGCATCACGGTGCACTTGTGGCAGAGCGCGCGGATTTCGTCCAGCTTGTGGCTGATGTAGAGGATGCTGCAGCCTTCCTTCGCCAGCTGGCGCAGGGTGCCGAAGAGTTTTTCGACCGCCTGCGGGGTCAGCACCGACGTCGGTTCGTCAAGGATCAGCAGCTGCGGCTTGGCGAGCAGCGCGCGCACGATTTCGACGCGCTGGCACTCGCCGACCGACAGCGTGTGCACGTGGCGATCGGGTTCCAGCGGCAGGCCGTACTGGTGCGAAATCTCGCGGATGCGATTGCCCAGTTCATGCAGGTCGGTATCGCCCGGCAGGCCGAGGGCGATGTTCTCGGTGACAGTCAGCGTGTCGAACAGCGAGAAGTGCTGGAACACCATCGCAATGCCAAGCTTGCGCGCTTCGGCGGGATTGGCGATGTGCACTTCTTTGCCGTTCCAGAACACCTGTCCGGCATCGGGCTTGACCGCACCGTAGATGATTTTCATCAGGGTGGATTTCCCGGCGCCGTTCTCGCCGAGGATGGAATGGATCTCCCCCGGTAGAACGTTCAAGTCGACGCCGTCGTTGGCGACCACGGAAGGGTAACGCTTCGTGATCCTGCTCAGGGTTAGGCGGGTATCCATGTCTCACTCTTCTTGGAAACTGCTCTCACAACGTCGAAGGCGTTATGGTAGTGGTTCTGTTGTCGGTTTATTCTTGTTCTTGCCGAAAATTACAGGAAATAATGGGTTCGACTATACCTTGGTCTGTATGTGCAATATAGATGCCAGGATATAGGGATGTCGGTGGCTGTCTGACGAGGGTATTTGAAGAGAAATTGCACTGGTTGTGGGCGGGTGAATATAGCGGTTATTCACACCATCTACTCTTCCCCGTCATTCCCGCGAAGGCGGGAATCCATAAGCCTGTTGATGGAACAGACTCACTATGGATTCCCGCCTTCGCGGGAATGACGGGGAAAAGGAAACTTGTGACAGGACCCTTTGTACCCGCACGCAACAGACGGTGATCGGCAACTTCGAGCATCTCCTTATTCACCCTTCAATATGCCCCCTATTCACCCCCACATATCCATTCCCATTTTTTCTATAGGACATTACAGTCCACGGAATCCCCGCAATTATGGCGAATGCAGCAAAACGCATGAAAATGCGTTCTAATAGGCATCGCCATTCTCATACACAACATTCAGGAGAAGACAAGTTGAGTGCTTTGGAGAATAGGCAACGACAAGCCGAAACTACAGTACGACTGGGAGAAGACAAAATGGGTTTCTTGGAGAAGCTCTTCAAGCTGCGGGAACAAGGAACGGATGTGCGGACGGAGCTGCTGGCCGGCCTGACGACCTTCCTGACGATGGCCTACATCATTTTCGTGAACCCCTCGATCCTCGGCGATGCCGGCATGCCGAAGGATGCCGTGTTCGTCGCCACCTGTGTCGCCGCCGCGATGGGCACACTGATCATGGGCCTGTATGCGAACTACCCGATCGCGCTCGCGCCGGGCATGGGGTTGAACGCCTACTTCGCCTACACGGTCGTCATGGGCATGGGTTATACCTGGCAGGCGGCATTGGGCGCGGTTTGCATTTCGGGCATGCTGTTCCTGATCATCAGCGTGTTGCGCATCCGGGAGATGATCGTCAATGGTATCCCGCGCTCGGTACGAATCGCGATTACCGCGGGTATCGGACTTTTCCTCGGCATCATCGCGCTGAAAAATTCCGGCATCATTGCCGCGCATCCAGCCACCTTCATCACGCTGGGCAACCTGCACAAGACCGAGGCGGTGCTCGCGATCATCGGCTTCTTCATGATCGTTGCGCTGGATCGCCTGCGGGTCAAAGGCGCGATCCTGATCGGCATCGTGGCCGTCACCATTCTCAGCTTCATTTTCGGCGGCAACAAGTTCACCGGCGTCTTCTCGGCGCCGCCGTCGATCGATCCGACGCTGTTCAAGCTCGACCTGTCCGGAGCGCTGTCGATCGGCATCCTGAACGTCGTGCTGGTGTTCTTCCTGGTTGAACTGTTCGACGCCACGGGCACGCTGATGGGCGTGGCCAGCCGCGCCGGCCTGCTCAAGACCGGCAAGATGGAACGCCTGAACAAGGCACTGATTGCCGACAGTACCGCCATCGTCGGCGGCGCCTTCCTCGGCACGTCCAGCACCACCGCCTATATCGAAAGTGCGGCCGGCGTGCAGGCGGGTGGACGCACCGGCCTGACCGCGGTTGCGGTTGCGTTGTTGTTCCTGGCCTGCCTGTTCATCGCGCCGCTTGCGGGTGCGGTACCCGCCTACGCGACGGCACCGGCATTGTTCTATGTGGCCTGCCTGATGCTGCGCGAACTGGCGGAAGTGGACTGGGAAGATTCGACGGAAAGCGTGCCGGCGGTCATCACCGCGCTGCTGATGCCCTTCACCTTCTCCATCGCCAACGGCGTGGCCTTCGGCTTCATTTCCTACGCGGGCCTGAAGCTGTTCACCGGCCGCGCAAAGGAAGTGCCGATCATCGTCTGGATCATCGCGGCGATCTTCATCTTCCGCTACATCTATCTCGGGGCCGAATAAGAGCCGAGGGGTGTTTCGCCAATAAAAAAGTCCGGGATCTTCCCGGACTTTTTTGTTTTCGACGCTACGATTTGAACGGATCTCAGATGGTGTCGAGCGCCTTGGCAAGATTCGCGACGGTTCGGTCGATGTTGCGCAGCTTGTCCAGGCCGAACAAGCCGACGCGGAAAGTCTTGAAATCCACCGGCTCGTCGCATTGCAGCGGCACGCCGGCAGCGATCTGGATGCCGGCCTGCGCAAACTTCTTGCCGGACTTCACTTCATCGTCATTGGTATAGCTGACAATGACGCCAGGTGCCTTGAATCCCTCGGCGGCCACGCTCTTGATGTCCTTGCTTTCCATCAGCGCGCGGACACGCTTGCCCAGCTCCAGCTGTTCGGCCTTGAGCTTGTCGAAGCCGTATTCGTCCATTTCCGTCATCACCTTGCGCAGCACCGCGAGGCCGTCGGTCGGCATGGTCGCGTGGTAGGCGAAACTGCCGCCCTCATAGGCTTCCATGATCTGCATCCATTTGCGCAGGTCGCAGGCAAAGCTGGTGCTGGTGGTGGAATCGATGCGCTGGCGGGCCAACTCGCTGAGCATGACCAGACCGCAGCAAGGCGACGCGCTCCAGCCTTTCTGCGGTGCGCTGACGAGGATGTCGATGCCGATCGCCTGCATGTCCACCCAGACAGCGCCGGAGGCGATGCAATCGAGCACGAACATGCCGCCCGCCGCATGCACGGCTTCGGCCACCTTGCGCAGGTAGTCGTCGGGCAGGATCATGCCGGACGCTGTTTCGACATGTGGGGCAAACACGAGGTCGGGTTTGGTTTCGCGGATCATCGCGACCACCTCGTCGACGGGCGCGGGCGCAAAGGCGGCCTGCGGGCCCTGCTCGACCGGGCGCGCCTTGAGCACGGCGCATGAGGCCGGGATGTTGCCCATTTCCAGGATTTGCGACCAGCGATAGCTGAACCAGCCGTTGCGGATCACGAGGCATTTCTTGCCGGTGGCAAACTGCCGCGCGACGGCTTCCATGCCGAAGGTGCCGCTGCCGGGAACGATGATCGCCGATTTCGCCCCGTAGACTTTCTTGAGCGTGGCGGACACATCCCGCATCACGCCCTGAAACTGCTGGGACATGTGGTTGATTGCACGATCGGTATAGACGACCGAATATTCGAGAAGTCCGTCGGGATCGACGTTGGGTAACAAACCTGGCACTCGCGCCTCCATCAGTGATGAGAAGTTCCGGTCCGACTCACATTTTCCGGCGCGTCGGCCGGATGCAAGTTCTTGCATAGCTACAGGCGATTCTACTGGGTTCAGCGGAAAAGCATAGCCATTGCAGAATTGGCATTGAACCGGAAAATGTCCCAGTACAGGAAGACGCGGGTCAAAAAACGGGCAGATCGCATGGATTGGCCGCGGCGATTTACACTTGTCCGATATCAAATAGCCAATTGGCAGAAGACAGGATAGACAGCATGACCGAACAGCAGGATACGGCAACGCCCGCCGAGGGAAGCGTTTCATCATGGCTGCGCGAAGGCGCGCGCACGGCACTGTTCCTGCCACCACGGTGGGAAGGACTGGTCCCGACGCCGGCGCGGCTAGCGCTTCTGGTGTTAGCCGCCGTCCTGATCAACCTGGTATTTGAACGGCTTTACCTTGCCGGGGCGGCATCGTTCGACTGGCGGGCAATTGCAGGCGGCTGGGCGCCGACGCTGGTCACCGCCTGGGTTTGCTACCTGATGCGTCCGGAGCCGGGGCGCGGACAAACAACCGCCCATCTGTTCAGCCTGCTGCTGGCGCAGACGCTGTTCGTCTTGCTGGCGATCGGCGCGCTGTATGCCGGCTTGATTCGCGCAGGCCTGTACAACGCGCGCACGCTCGGCACGGCAGCGATGTGGATCCTCTGGCTGGGCCCCGCTGCGTGGGCAATCCTTGCGCAGGTCACGCTGCTGTCTCGCAGCGGCAACCCGCATTCCGGCCGCCTGCTGCTCGCAACGCTGTGCCTGACCGGGGCGTCCGCGCTGCATTATGCGGTCGAGCCGATGCGCTTCTGGATTCCCCGCGACGACGACCTGGAGGCGCAACGGCAGCAATTGAGCCTGACGCAGGAACTGATGGAAGCGCAGCCGGAGATCCTTGCGCAGCGACTGAAGGAAATCGGCAGGCAACGTCCCGGCGTGGTCGACATGTACGCACTGACCTTTGCCCCCTATTCCGACGAGGACGTGTTTCGCCGAGAAAGTGCGATGGTGGCGGACGTGATGGCGCGCCGCTTCGACGCGCAGGGACGCAGCCTGCAGCTGGTCAACCATGCGCAGACAATTGCCGAATGGCCTTGGGCGACACCGCGCAACCTGCGACGCGCCATCCAGCGCGTGGCAGCGGTAATGGATCGCGACGAGGACATCCTCTTCCTGCACCTGACCTCGCATGGTGCGAAGAATGGCGAACTGGCTGCCGAGTTCTGGCCGATGACGGTGACGCCGATCCGTCCCGCCGACTTGCGGGCATGGCTGGACCAGGCCGGCATTCGCTACCGGGTGATCTCGATTTCGGCCTGTTATTCAGGGAGCTGGATCGACACGCTGGCCGGCGACACGACGCTGGTGATGACGGCGGCCGATGCCGAGCACACTTCCTATGGCTGCGGCCGGGGTTCGGAACTGACTTTCTTCGGTCGCGCGATGTACGACGAGCAATTGCGCAACAACACGCTGTCTTTCGAAGCAGCGCATGCGGCCGCAAGGGAGATCATCCGGAAACGGGAAGAGGATGCGGGCAAGGATGACGGATACTCGAATCCGCAGATCAGCGTGGGAGCCGGCATCGCCCCCCGGCTTGCCCGCCTGGAAGAACAGTTGAAGAAGAAAAATCAGCTGCCGCGATAGGTTGAATATGCCCAAGGCGATACGACCAGCGGCACGTGGTAATTCTGCGACGGGTCGGCGATGCCGAAGGCGATGATCACGCGGTCGACGAAACGCGGCTCGGGCAGCTTCACGCCCTGCGCGGCAAAGTAGTCGCCCGCGCCGAACACCAGCTCGTACTGGCCCGCGCGCATGGAATCGCCCTGCAGCAGGGGCGCATCGCAGCGGCCGTCGGCGTTGGTGACCGCGCTGCACACCAGCGTCCTTTGGGTTGCCTCCACCGCATACAGCTCAACCAGCACTCCCGCGCCCGGCCTGCCCTGGGTGACGTCGAGGACGTGCGTGCTCAGTTTTCCCATTGTTTTCTCCTGTGGAATAGATTGGGGAATGATAGCGTGCGACCTGGGTTTGCTTATGGGGGGAAGCGTATATCGGGCATTGCCAGGGGAAAATGAAGGCGAAGCCTCGAAATTTCCTCATATCCATTTCCGGTCGCGTGCGAGTGACTCCCACCAATGCCCTGCTTCCCTTTCCCCGTCGTTCCCGCGCAGGCGGGAACCCATACGGAGTTTGCTCGTGCTACCTGCCTATGGATCCCGGCCTGCGCGGGGATGACGGGGATAGGGATTGGCGGTCTCAACACCTCATCTGCCCGTCTACACTGCGAAAGAAAACCCTTATATGCCCGCCCATATACCCACTATTCACCTCGTCATCTGCTGCCCTCGCCCGCATCTTGCATGATGAAACTTTCAACAGTCATGCAACAGGCGCGATGTTTCCCGTATTGCACATCGAGGATACCCTGCATCATGTTTCGGATATAGCCGTAGAGCGGCCCGATGCTAACCTAGCGCCACAACAAGCCAAGGTGGAGAGAGCATGACACAACCCATTCGTTTCTATTATCGCGGTGAAGTTCAGACGGTCTCGGATGCGTCTCCCACCAAGACCATCCTGCAGCATGTGCGCGAAGACCACCACTGCACCGGCACCAAGGAAGGCTGTGCCGAGGGCGACTGCGGCGCCTGCACCGTCGTCATCGGCGAACTGAAAGGCAACACGGTCGAGCTGAAGGCGGTCAACTCCTGCATCCAGTTCGTCCCCACCCTCGATGGCAAGGCCTTGTTCACCGTCGAAGACCTCAAGCAGCCGGACGGCGCGCTCCACCCCGTGCAGCAGGCGATGGTCGAGTGCCACGGCTCGCAGTGCGGATTCTGCACCCCCGGTTTCGTGATGTCGTTGTGGGGCCTGTACCTGAAGCAGGAAGGCAAGTCGTGCCATCCCGGCCAGCTTGACCGCAAGGAGATCGACGACACCCTGTCCGGCAACCTGTGCCGCTGCACCGGCTACCGTCCGATCATCGACGCCGCGCATCGCATGCTCGACCTGCCGAAGGTCAAGTTCGATCGCGAAACGCTGGCAGGTGCGCTCCGGACGATCGAGCGCAAGGACATGCTGACCTATACCTTCGAAGACCAGGCGTTCCACATCCCCCGCACGCTGGAGCAGCTGGTGCAGGTACGCGCCGAGAATCCGAAGGCGACCATCCTGTCCGGGTCCACCGACGTCGGCCTGTGGGTCACCAAACAAATGCGCCACCTCGGCGACATCATCTACATCAACGAGGTCGCCGAACTGCAGTCCGTGACCGAAAAGGACGGCAAGCTGGAAATCGGCGCCGCGGTCACGCTCAACGACGCCTACGCCGCCGTCTGCAAGCACTATCCGCAGGAGCTGTCGGAACTGTGGCAACGTTTTGCCTCGCTGCCGGTCCGCAATGCCGGCACGCTCGGCGGCAATGTCGCCAACGGCTCGCCGATCGGCGATTCCGCGCCCTGGCTGATTGCGCTGGGCAGCGAGATCGTCCTGCGCGGCAAGGATGGCCAGCGCGCGATGCCGCTGGAAGCCTTCTATCTCGACTACCAGAAGAAGGACCTGCGCCCGGAGGAAATCGTGGAAGCGGTGCGCGTGCCGCTGCCGACCGTCGGCCTGCGCTTGCGCACCTACAAGCTGTCCAAACGCTTCGACCAGGACATTTCAGCGGTCTGCGCCGCGTTCGCGATCACGCTGGACGGCACGACCGTACGCGACGTCCGCATCGCCTTCGGCGGCATGGCAGCCACCTCGCGTCGCGCGCCGAAAGCGGAAGCCGCATTGGCCGGCCGTGAATGGAATGAAGCCGCACTGAATGATGCCGTGCACGCCCTCGCACAGGACTACACCCCGCTGACCGATATGCGCGCTTCCAGCTCCTATCGCATGAAGTCCGCACAGAACCTGCTGCGCCGCTTCTGGTTGGAAACCCGTCCCGATGCCCCGCTCCCTGCCGAGGCCGTCAATGCATTCGCCTGCGCATAAGGGGTGACACGATCATGAACAAGCAAACCGAATCCTTCCTGAAACTGAAGAGCGCCGAGGATTGGGCCGCTGTCGGCGTATCGCGCCCGCATGAATCCGCCTTGCTGCATGTGGCGGGCGAAGCAACCTATGTCGACGACATCCCGGAACACCACGGCACCCTGCACGCCGCGCTCGGCCTGTCGCAGAAGGCGCACGCCCGCGTCCTGGGCATCGACCTGGCCGACGTGAAAAAGTCGCGCGGCGTGGTCGCTGTCTACACTGCCAAGGACATCCCGGGCACCAACGACTGCGGCCCCATCATCCATGACGATCCGATCCTGGCCGACGGCCTGGTCGAGTACGTCGGCCAGCCGATCTTCCTGGTGGTCGCCGACACGCATGACAACGCGCGCCGCGCCGCACGTCTGGCCAAGGTCGACTATGAAGAGCTGCCCGCGATCCTGACACCGCAGGAAGCGAAGAAGGCCGAATCCTACGTGCTGCCGCCGATGCGCCTGCAGCGCGGCGACTTCAAGAAAGCGTTCGAACAGGCGCCGCATCGCGTCAAGGGCGAGCTGTACGTCGGCGGCCAGGAGCAGTTTTACCTCGAAGGCCAGATCTCCTACGCGGTGCCGAAGGAAGACCGCGGCATGCATGTCTATTGTTCGACCCAGCACCCGTCCGAGATGCAGCACGTGGTCGCGCATGCGCTCAACCTGCACTCACACCATGTGGTGGTCGAGTGCCGCCGCATGGGCGGCGGCTTCGGCGGCAAGGAATCGCAATCCGCATTGTGGGCCGCGGCGGCATCCATCGCCGCTGCGAAGCTGAACCGTCCGGTCAAGCTGCGTGCTGATCGCGATGACGACATGATGGTGACCGGCAAGCGCCACGATTTCCATTACGAGTACGAAGTCGGCTACGACAATGACGGGCGCATCCTCGCCGCCAAGGTCGAAATGGTTTCCCGTGCCGGCTACTCCGCCGACCTGTCCGGCCCGGTCGCCACGCGCGCGGTCTGCCATTTCGACAATGCCTACTACCTGTCGGATGTGGACATCCTCGCCCTGTGCGGCAAGACCAATACGCAGTCGAACACTGCCTTCCGCGGCTTCGGCGGCCCGCAGGGCGCGATCGCGATCGAATACATCATGGACGAAATCGCCCGCTCGCTCGGCAAGGATTCGCTCGACGTACGCAAGCTGAACTTCTACGGACGCAACGACGAAGAAGGCCGCAACGTCACGCAGTACGGCCAGAAGGTGGTTGACAACGTGATCCACGAACTGGTGGCCGAGCTCGAAGCCGACAGCGAATATCGCAAACGCCGCGAGGCGGTGCGCGCCTTCAATGCGACCAGCCCGATTCTGAAGAAAGGCATCGCCCTCACGCCGGTCAAGTTCGGCATCGCGTTCAACCTCACCCACCTGAACCAGGCCGGCGCGCTCGTGCATGTGTACGTGGACGGCTCGGTGCTCGTCAACCACGGCGGCACCGAGATGGGCCAGGGCGTCAACACCAAGGTGGCGCAAGTTGTCGCGCATGAACTCGGTCTGGACCTGTCGCATGTGCGCGTCTCCGCCACCGACACCAGCAAGGTAGCGAACACGTCTGCGACGGCAGCATCGACCGGCGCCGACCTCAACGGCAAGGCCGCGCAGGATGCGGCACGCCAGATCCGCGAGCGCCTCACCGCCTTTGCTGCGCAGGCTTGGAAAGTGTCGCCGGACACGATCCGCTTCGCCGACAACCACATCTACATCGATGGCAACCCGGAGCCCTTCCACGACGTCGTGCGCAAGGCCTACAACGCGCGTGTGCAACTTTGGTCCGACGGCTTCTACGCCACACCCGGTTTGCACTGGGATGCGGCGTCGATGACCGGCAACCCGTTCTTCTACTTCGCCTACGGTGCAGCAGTCTCCGAAGTGGTCGTGGATACCCTGACCGGTGAATGGAAACTGCTGCGCGCCGACGCGTTGTACGACGCCGGCAATTCGCTCAACCCGGCCATCGACGTCGGCCAGGTGGAAGGCGGCTTCATCCAGGGCATGGGCTGGCTGACGACCGAGGAATTGTGGTGGAACAAGGCGGGCAAGCTGATGACGCATGCACCGTCGACCTACAAGATCCCCGGCATCTCCGACTGCCCGCGCGAATTCCACGTGAAGCTGTTCAAGAACCGCAACGTGTCCGACAGCATCCACCGCTCCAAGGCGGTGGGCGAGCCGCCGCTGCTGCTGCCGTTCTCGGTGTTCTTCGCAATCCGCGACGCGGTGGCGAGCGTGGGTGACTACAAGGTCAATCCGCCGCTGAACGCGCCGGCCACCAGCGAAGCAATCCTGAATGCCGTCGATGCAGTACGCGCCGCCGCGAAGTAAAGGAAGACCATCATGATGAACTGGCTCGCAGCAATCAATACCGTCGCCGCCCGGTTCGAACCGGCGGTTCTGGTCACGGTCGCGTCCGTGGAGGGCTCCGGCCCGCGCGAGCCGGGTGCGAAGATGCTGGTCACGCGCGATGCGCAGTACGACACCATCGGCGGTGGGCATCTCGAAATGCGTGCCTGTGAAATGGCGCGTGACATGCTGGCGATGTCGTCCGCCCTGCCCGCTTCGGAACGCCGCCTCGCACGTTTTCCGCTCGGGCCCAGCCTGGGGCAGTGCTGCGGCGGCGTGATGCATCTCGCCTTTGAACGCATCGAGGGCGCGACGCACGGCTTCTACGATTGCGTCAACGATTTTTGGACCCGTCGCCAGGACAGCTGGCGTGTCGTTTCGCTGGATGCACCGCTGGCGCCGATCCTCGCCGGGCCGGAAGGCGAAATGCTGATCGGCACAATTCCACCTTCGCTTTCTCATTTCGACCGCGAACGCGGCTGCCATGTGATGAAAGATGCCAATGGCCGCAACTGGCTGATCGATCCCTGCCTGGCCTACCGCTCGCATCTCGTGCTGTTCGGCGCCGGACATGTGGGCGCAGCCATCGTGCGCGCGCTTGCAGAACTGCCTTGCCACGTGACCTGGGTCGACGAACGCGACGACATGTTTCCGGACGTCGTGCCGGCCAACGTGAAGATCGAGGCGACCGATACGCCGGAAGCCGTGGTCGACGAAGCGCCGGCCGGTGCGAGTTACCTCGTGATGACGCACAGCCACGCGCTGGATCAGCGTCTGTCGGAAGTCATCCTGAAGCGTGCTGATGTGGGCTGGTTCGGTCTGATCGGATCGAAGACCAAGCGCATGCAGTTCGAGCACCGGCTGCGTGACCGAGGCATCAGTCAGGAGCAGCTTGCAACCATGGTATGTCCGGTTGGTGTACCTGGTATCAGCGGAAAGGCTCCGGCTGTGATTGCCGCATCGGTGTGTGCGCAACTGCTGCAGGTTTGGGAAAAGCAGGAAAGCGCGCAGGAAGCATATGCCGGGCCAGTACTGGTGCATGCAAGTGCAAGGTAAAGAACGAAATCGGTCAAACCATGAATAAAGCCTGTTTCGGAGAAACGTCATCCCGACGGAAGTCGGGATCCAGTGACTTTTTTTAACGACGCTGGATCCCGACTTCCGTCGGGATGACGGCGGTCTTGACGGCCGTCTCTGAAACTCACGATCAAAAGCAAGAAAGCATCACATGATATTGAACACCGCATCGCCCCGCTGCCAGGCCTACCGCGCCAGCATCCTGCATTTCACCGCCGATCCGGCCTTCAACGACAACGCGTATGCATGGCATGAAGACGGCCTGCTGCTCGTCGAAGACGGCAAGGTGAAGGCAGCGGGCGACTATGCGCAACTCCTCACCAGCCTGCCGGAAGGCGTCACGATCCAGGACTACCGCGGCAAGCTGATCGTGCCCGGCTTCATCGATACGCACATCCACTATCCGCAGACCGACATGATCGCGTCGCCCGCGCCCGGACTGCTGCCCTGGCTGGAGACCTACACCTTCCCGAACGAGCGCAAGTTCTCCGATCCGGAACATGCGCAGGAAGTCGCCCGTTTCTTCGTCGACGAACTCCTGCGTTGCGGCACCACCACCGCAATGGTCTACTGCACCGTCCATCCGTCATCAGTCAACGCCTTCTTCAGCGAAAGCAACAAGCGCAACCTGCGCATGGTCGCCGGCAAGGTGCTGATGGACCGCAACTGCCCCGAATTCCTCTGCGACACCGCGGAAGACGGCGTGCGCGTCAGCGAAGAACTGATTAATATCTGGCACAACAACGGCCGCCAGCTCTATGCGATCACGCCGCGCTTTGCGCCCACTTCTACCGAAGCGCAACTGCAACTCGCAGGCGAACTCGCCCGTGCCTATCCCGATACCTTTCTGCAGACCCACGTCGCCGAGAACACCGACGAAGTGGCCTGGGTGAAGTCGCTGTTCCCAGAATCGCGCAGCTACCTCGACGTGTATGACAAGTACGGCATGATGCGCCCCCGCGCGATGTATGCGCACTGCATCTGGCTGGACGATCACGACCGTGCGCGCATGCGCGAGACTCAGTCGGCGGCGTCGATCTGCCCCACGTCCAACCTCTTCCTCGGCAGCGGCCTGTTCGATTTCAAGCGCGCCGACGAAGCGCAGGTGCCGATGTCGCTGGCCACCGATGTGGGCGGCGGCACCTCGTTCTCGATGCTGCAGACCATGAACGAGGTGTACAAGGTCGCCCGCATGGGCGGTACCTACCTGCCGGCGCTGCGCATGTTCTACATGGCGACGCTGGGCGGTGCGCGCAGCATGCAGCTGGAAGGCACCATCGGTAATTTCGCTACTGGGGTGGAAGCCGATTTTGTTGTATTGGACCCACAAGCTACACCGCTGCTCGCGCGCCGCACCGCGCGCACCGAAAGCCTGGAAGAACTGCTGTTTGCACTCGCGCTGCTGGGCGACGATCGTGCCGTCGCTGCGACGTACAGCGCAGGAAAACTCGTGCATGCACGCGGCCAGGACCACGCCGAAAAGTCCACGATTCCCGTTTGCTAGTTTGACAAACAAGAAGGCTTGACCTCGATCAAGTCCAACAATTTCCCTTACGCAATTGCGTTGAGGAAACGTAGAATGGCTGCCGAATTGAAACCGGTCTACCGACGGCGGCCAACACGAAGGCAACAACGTCCGGGGGAGGCCCGGTTTCATTAACTGCATCACACAGGAGAGGACATGCAACACAAGAACCCGAAACTCAAACAACTGGTGCTCGCCGCTGCGCTCTGCGCCGCTGCAGCAGCACCTGCCATGGCACAGACCAATGTCACGGTCATGGGCCTGGTGGATACCTACGCCGGCTCCATGCGCTTTGCCGGCGACGCAGATAGCCGCGCCTCGCTCAACAGCGGCGGCATGACGACTTCATGGATCGGGTTCAAGGGGACCGAAGTCCTCGGCGGCGGCCTGAAGGCGAACTTCCTGCTGACCAGCTTCATCCAGGCCGACACCGGCGTGCAGGGCCGCTTCCCCGGTGACACCTTCTTCTCGCGCGACGCGGTCATCGGCCTGTCCGGCGGCTTCGGCTCGCTGTCCTTCGGCCGCGAACTGGCGCCGCACTTCCTGCCGACCATCCTGTTCAACCCGTTCGGCGACTCATATACATTCTCCCCGCTGATCCTGCACGCGGACGTGCCGCTGTTTAATGCATCGGGCTGGTCCAACTCCGTCGCCGGCGATACCGGCTGGAGCAACTCGGTCCGCTACACCACGCCGGACTTCGGCGGCCTGAAGGCCAATCTGCACTACCAGTTCGGCGAACAGGCGGGCAACAACGGCGTCAACAACATCGGCGCCAATGCACTGTACTTTAACGGCCCGCTCGCGCTGACCGCGTTCTATCACACGGTCGAAGTGAACAACCCGACGCATACACCGGGCTCCTCCGTCGGTTTCGGCGCCAGCCGCCAGAAGGCATGGATGCTGGGCGGCAGCTATGACCTGAAGGCCGTGAAGCTGTTCGCGACCTACGGGCAGACCTCGCACAACGTCGACCTCGACGACAAGACCCTGTCGCTGGGCGCAAGCGTGCCGATGGGCGGCGGCAAGATCCTCGCCGCATGGGCGCAGACTCAGCGCGAGGGCACCGTCATCGGCGCCGATCAAAAGCGCAAGACCGCTTCGCTCGGCTACGACTACGACCTGTCCAAGCGTACCGACCTGTATGCGATCTACATGAACGACCGTATCACCAACCAAAGCACCGGCAACAGCTTTGGCGTTGGTATTCGCCATCGTTTTTAATGACATGATCCGGGCGGTGTGAATGCATCGTCCGGTTCGCAGGACGGCCAAAAGCCGACCATGCAGTTTGATCGATTGAATTCGAGTGAACCCGAACCCGGCGGATCGCCGGGTTTTCTTTAGAGGGTGTTTTGAACTAGGTTGGGGGTCGCGCAGCCCCGAGAACCGGTCGAATGCTAGGCGCGGCGACGCGTCGTAGCGGTG
>CBIHRW010000085.1:0-18673 GCA_966212545.1 uncultured Noviherbaspirillum sp. | reverse complement strand
AAGCAATCGTCGGTTTACGCAGCGGAGTGCAGTTCCTTCGAGTATGCCGATCCGCTCCGTTCTCGTGATTTGCTTCCGCTTGGAAGGGCATACTTTTCTGCAAGCTGTTTCAGGCAGTCGTCACGGCAAGCATGATCCCGATTAGACAGAAAGTCCGTGCCGCATACGCAGCTGTGTATACGCACTTCCTGCATACGCCTGCATCAATCCCTGTTTCGTTTGACGGATGAACTTCGCCATCTCAAGATTGCTCGCCACGCACGCAAGACCTACACGCCGCTTCATCCCGCTCCCGTGCTTGATCGGCCTCACCACCGCATCCCTCACCCCTTCGCAATGCGTTTCCGGCAGGAGCGCAATGCCCACGCCCATCTCCACCAGCGCCGGCACCGCTTCTTCCCGCACCACCGATGCACGGATATCCGGCGCGATCTTCTTGCGCCCAAGCAGCTGTGAGAACAATCGGCTTAACGCGCACTCGGGCCGATCGATAAAGGGCGCGCCGTGCAGGTCGGCCGGTTCGAGTTGCGCCTTGAAGCGCAGCGGATGGTTGCCGGGGATGAGTGCCACGTAGTCTTCCTCCCACAGCGTCTGCATCCATTCATTGTCGCGCTTGTATTGGTCGGAGATGAGCTTCAGGTCAAAGGCCTCGCCTTCCTGCGTGAGCTTGAGCTTCATGCCGGGAATCTCGCGGTAGAGCAGGTCGATCAGCGGGGCGGCACGATGTATCGGTATGTCGGCTTGCAGGTGCAGGCGGATTTCGCGTTGCGGCGGGGCGGTGAAGCTTTGCACGATCGCATTCGATTCGGCGAGCAGGTCTTTTGCGCGCGGGTAGAGCTTTTCGCCTTCGGGTGTGGGGGTGAGGCCTTGCCTGGCGCGTTCGAAGAGGCGGGTGTTGAGGGTGGTTTCCAGATTCTGGATCGCGGCGCTGATGGAGGGCTGGGCGATATAGCAGCGTTTGGCGGCAGCGGTGATGGAGCCTTCTTCGTAGGCTGCGACGAAATACTTCAGGGCGCGGAGGTCGAACATGGCTGGTCTTCCATAGAAATTTTATTCTACAAGTATATTTATAAAATAATATGCCTATTCTCTTTTTCCCGCTACAGTAGGGGCAATGACGGTTCGGATTTTTGAAGGCGTCGGCGAGCGGGTGCGGGTGTTGTAAGACTCGACTACCTTTTCCCCGTCATTCCCGCGAAGGCGGGAATCCATAGTGGCGTGATAAAGCAAACTCAGCATGGATTCCCGCCTTCGCGGGAATGACGGCGTGACGTGATTGCGCGCGTTGGGTTTGAGAGCCCGCACGCGAGCGCGGGCTGGATCTCGGATCTGAATCTCGGATCGTTTCGAACCGCATCTCCATTCCACCCAACAAGGAAAAACAACCATGCTCCGACTACTCGTCGTGTTCCTGCTGTCCTCCATCATGGCCGCGTCGCAGGCGCAAGCGCAGCCCGAGACAACGCCGCCCACCGTCGGCTTCTCCATCGTCAAGACCGGCAGCGTGCGCGTGCGCGAGGGCATGGTCTATGCCGGCGGCAGTTTCGGAAAGGAAGTGGATACCGTCTTCTCTGCAGTGCTCGTCAAGCATGGCGACGAGGTCTTCCTGTTCGACACCGGTCTGGGCATCAACATCGCACAGCAGTACAAGCAGGACATGCCCTTGTGGAACCGGCCGTTCTTCAGGTACGAGGAACCGGTCACGCCGGTGCGTCCGCAGCTCGACAAGGCGGGTATCGGGTCGATCCGCCGGATCATCCTGAGTCATAGCCATTGGGATCACGCGAGCGGCATCGAGGATTTTCCCGAGGCACAGGTCTGGGTGCCGGAGCAGGAACTGGCGGTCATCAAGCAGCCCGCATCCACGCTCGGCGGAGCCTGGCCGTCACAGGTACAGGCACCGTCGATCCAGTGGCAGACGCTGATATTCCAACCCGTGCCCTACGAGGGATTCGAACAGAGCGCCGACCTGTTCAACGACGGCACGGTTGTGCTGGTGCCGATGTTTGGGCATACGCCGGGTTCGGTGGGCATGTTTGTGACGGTGGATTCCGGCAAGCGCTACTTCTTTGTCGGCGACGTGGTGTGGCATGCCGGCGCCGTGAAAAACGCCAGTCCGAAGTTCTGGCCGGCGCGCCTCATCGCCGATCGCAATGCCGAGCAGACTCTGCGGACCGTCGACCAGATCCGCGCGCTGGTGGAGCAGAAGCCGGAGATTGTGGTGGTGCCGGCGCATGACGGCGCCGTGCAGAATGCGCTTGGCTATTTCCCGGCATGGGTGAGGTAGGAGGTGTACTGCACTTTCCCGGCATCGGGATGGTGCGAAGTCGGTCTTGCGCACGCCTGATCGCCATCAGGATGACGAGCTTGATCTGGCGATGATTGAGATTCAGCCAGGGCGCGTCTTCGTTTCGACTGATTCGGAAAGAAATGCCGTCCGGCCCTGGGCCGGACGGCATTCCATCGTGCTGCAATCGTGCCGAGTCTTGCCAGCCGTGATCAGAAGCGGTGGCGTACACCGACGTTGAAGATCTTCCCGGTCTCGCCAGGCGCGAATGCGTTCACGCGGACTGCGTCGTCGTTCTTGGTGTGGCTGAACGAGGTGTAGAAGTTCGTCCGCTTGGAGACCGGGTGGCTGTAGCCGATGGCGAACTGGTCGGATTCACCCTCGCTGACATCCCTCACGTCGTTGCGGATCCAGGAAGCCATGATGGAGCCTACGCCAACCGGCACGGTGGCGCCCAGCATGTAGTTGCGGTCCTTGAGTTCGCCAGCGGGCACATCGACCTCGGTTTGGGCGAGGCCTGCGTGTGCCTTGGCCACGCCGAAGTCCCAGGTGCCGCCAAGGAAGGCGGTCTTCAGGTTGGCCGTGCCGGTACCGAAGAAGCTCAGGGTGCCCGGCAGCGTGAAGGTGTTCGAGTCATGGTAGGCGAACTGCACATTGATCGGGCCGTTTGCATAGGCGAGACCCACGCCAATCTGCTGGTTGGGAGCGGTGGAGCCGGCCGCTTCACCGAAGCTGTATGCCACCTGGCCCGAGAAGCCGCCCCAGTTCGCCGTCGTGTAGTTGACAGTGTTGTCGGTACGCAGGAACGGGTCGATCGCATACAAGCCGCCGCCGAACACGCGCTGCGCGTTACCGGCGAGGTTGATCTCGAACGGGTCCACGGCATTCATTGCATAGTAGAGCGGGGTTTGCTGACGGCCAAGCTTCACCGAGCCGAAACCGCCGCTCAGTCCGACGAATGCCTGGCGGCCAAAGAGACGGTTGCCTTGACCCGATGTGCCGGTGTCGACATTGAAGCCGCTTTCCAGCGTAAAGATGCCCTTCAGCCCGCCGCCGAGTTCTTCAGTGCCCCTGAAGCCGAGGCGCGAACCCGATTGCTGTCCGCTGTCGAGACGCCAGACGTCGTCGGCGGCGCCGACGTCCTTTTCATAGGAGACGGCGGCATCGACGACGCCGTAGATGGTGACGTTTGTTTGTGCTGCTGCCACACCCGCATAACTGCCCAGCGTGCCCAAGGTCATGAGCGCGAGAATTGATTTTTTCATTAGTTCACCCTTTTGAAATGTTCATTGGAGGACATGTCCGTGTTGGATCCGTTTCCAGTTGACCCGACCGGTTCCTGTGTTCGTTTGCGCAGGATCAGTTGCTGTGGAATCTGGGCTGAAATGCGGGGAAAAAGCGGATAAAAGCGTTGTATTTACGCGATAGTCGCACTGCCGCACGACAAGTAAATATCCATGCGGCAGCACGTTAACGACCACGTTGTCACGCTCTTCAGCGTGCGAACGGCCTGGGCAGGAGGGTAATTTTCTCCAATACGCCGCGCGCCGCCTTGCGTATCGTCTCCCCCGGTACTTTCTGTCTTTACCGGAGGAACGACGTAATGAGCATGAACATTCTTGTTTCCATGGCAGCCTTTGCACTGGCGTCATCGATTTCGCCAGGGCCTGTGAACATCGTCGCGCTGAGTTCGGGCGCGCAGTATGGCTTTCGCGCAAGCATGCGCCACGTCACCGGCGCGACTGTCGGGTTCACATTGCTGCTCGTGCTGACCGGACTCGGACTGAATCAGCTGTTGATGCGGCTGCCCTTCCTGGCCGGCGCGATTCAGCTCACCGGTGTGGCCTTCCTGCTGTTCATGGCGTGGAAGCTGGCCGCCGACGATGGCCGGCTCGACGCGGACGATCACCGGAAGGGGCCATCGATGCTGTACGGCGCCGCGATGCAATGGCTCAATCCGAAGGCATGGCTGGCCGCCATTGCCGGAACGGGCGCGTATGCGGCGAGCGGCGAAGCGGTGCTGGTGTGGAGATTTGCGGCGATCTACTTCGTGATCTGCTATGTGTCGATTGCGTGCTGGGCGTATGCCGGCAGTTTCCTGCGCCACTACCTGAACAATCCGAGGGGAATGCGGATGTTCAATCGCGGAATGGCCCTGCTGCTCGCGGCGAGCGCGGTGTACCTGCTATTGGCGACGTAAATCAGCCGCGATACTGGCCCGGCGTCGCGGCCAGGAATTGCTTGAACACGCGCTGGAAATGCGCCTGGTCCGAGAAGCCGACCTCGAGGGCGACATCCGCGATCACGCCGCCGTTCTTGAGCAGGCCACGCGCGACCTGCAGGCGGCGATTGAGAAGATAGGCGTGCGGCGTCATCCCGTAATGTTTCTTGAATGCGCGGATCAAGTAGGACGCCGAGATGCTGGCCGCGCCGCAGATTTCTTCCAGCTTGAGCGAGCGCGTGCAGTTGTCGCTGATGTATTCGGCCGCGCGCTCGAGCCGGCGGTTCGCTTCGCGCTCCGGCATCGGTGCGGGATCGAGGGATTGCTGGACCAGTTCGAAGAACGTGACCGCCGCGCATTCCCGGTTCAGCGGCTCGGAATCGTTGCCGGTCAGGATGTCGTAGAAGCGGTTGAATTCATCGTACAGCCCCGGCGCCATGCTCATGGTCGCGGCGAAGGGGCGGAAGTCGGTATTCGGGCTGAAGCCCCATTCCTGCTGGAGCCTGCCTAGCCACGACCTGTCTACGTAGAGCATGCGGTAGGACCACGGCTCGTCGGCGACGGGATTGCAGGCATGCACATCGCCGGGATTCATCAGCACGAGCGTGCTGTCGCCGATGCGTTGGCGGGAATCGCGGTTGACGTAGGTCGTGCGGCCGCGCGTGATGACGCCGATCGAAAACGTTTCATGCGAATGCTTCGCATAGCAGACCTTGCGGCCGTCGCGGATCGAGCGCGCCTCGACGAAGGGCAGCGCATGGTCGCGCCAGAAGCGTGGGCCAACGGAGGGCTCCGAAGCGGAAGTCTTTGGGTACGTGTTGCTCATGATCTGCGGCCGGGTCTTGCGCTGGAGATGGATGGTGCCGGGGTAATGGCTGCCGGTCAGGCCGAATCATTGTAGCCCATGCAGACGGCCGTGAAGATAGCGCATCGCCGCCTGCCGGCTATCCCTTGCGTATGGCTCCCGGGCCTGCCTTCCTGTGCCACACCGGCAGTTCCCTATCGCCGCGCAGAGCTTCAAGGAATCTCTCGATCTGCCTGTTTGCTTCATCCTTTCTGTACAGGCCGCCCAGCGCCGGCAAAGGCAGTTGCAGATCCGTGCGAAGCTGTCGCAGCGCACCCTGCTTGATGAGCGTGTGCACGACCGAGGCAGGGGCAGGCGCGATGGCGTTGCCGGCGGCAAGAGCGGCCGGCAGCAGCGTGGTTGAATTTCCGCTGATGGTGCTTCGCTTCGGGGTGAAGCCGGTCTTGCTGCACCATGCGTCGAACACGCTTCGTGTAAGCAGTTGCGGCGAAGCGAGCATCCACTCATAGTCCGCGAGCATGGACAGCGAGACCTTTCTCGCGTTCGCGGCGGGATGCGCCGGCGGGGCGACGATCACGAGCTCGTCCGCGAACAGCGGGGCGAAATGCAGGTTGGGGTCCGGCTTGTCCGGTTCGCGCACCAGGACGACATCGTAGGAGCCGGCGCGCAGTCCCGCGATCAGCGCCTCGGGGCCGATGATTTCGGCGAGGTCGTAGCGGTTGTCCGGGTAGCGCGCGATCAGCCGGGGCAGCGCCGGGACCAGGATGCCGACGATGGCAGCCTGGATGGCGCCGATCCTGAGGATGGTGTTGCGGCCGGCAACGACGTCCGCCAGAGATGCAGCGGCGCCGCGCATGGCGCCGAGTGTCTGCCGGGCGAAGGCGGCGAGCACCTTGCCTGCATCGGTGAAGACGACGCCGCGCGCGTGGCGTTCGACGAGACGGGTTTCGAGGAGGTTTTCCAGCTCGCGCAGCATCTGCGTGGCGGCCGGCTGGCTGATGCCGGTTTCCGTTGCGGCACCGCCGAGCGTGCCTTTCATCTCCATCGCCGCAAGCAGCCGCAGATGGCGCAGACGCAAGTGGGCAGAGGCGCGGGAATACAGGACGTCGCCCGAGGGAGGCGCTGGGCTCATGACACATAACCTTCACTTATGCAAAGTATCAAGTTTATATTGGTTACTTATCTTTGGCATGCCTACACTGCGGTTTGGTCACGTCACATCCCATCTCGAAAGGAGTACGCATGAAACGCACCAAGCCGGTCCAAGCCCTGCTCGCCCTGTTCCTGATCTCGTTCCTGGAAGCCGCCGTGGCACAGGACGCGCCCTTTGGCCGCCGCAAAGTGGTGCTGGACAATGGGCTGGAAGGCAGACCGCTCGCCTTCGAGAGCGCCAATCCGCAAAACTTCGAGGAAATCGTCGGCAAGGCGGCTGCCGCGAAAGTGCAGCTCGACGGCCAGCTGTTCATGCCTGCCACAGGCAAGGCGCTGGGCACCGTGATCCTTACCCCCGGCTCCGGCGGTGTGTCGCCTGCTCACCTGATGCATGCCTCGAAACTGTCCAGCGCCGGACTGGCCGTCTACGTACTCGATCCGTTTGCCGGGCGCGGGGTGAAGGATACGATCAGTAACCAGGGGCAGTTCTCGATGGCGGCATCCGCCTATGACGTGCTGGCCGCAGCGCGCATGCTGTCGCAGCAGCCGGGCATCGACCCGAAGCGCATCGGCGCAATCGGCTACAGCCGCGGCGGCATCGCCGTGCTGATGGCAGCGCACAGGCAGCTGGCGCAGCCGGTGCTGGGCGACAGCCTGCGCCTGCAGGCGGTGATGGCGGGCTGGCCATGGTGCGGTTACCAGTTCGAGCGCCCGGATACGGGCAGCACCCACGTGCGCTTCATGTTGGGCGCGATCGACAACTGGGTGTCCGTGCAGCAGTGTCAGGCGATGGTCGCGTCGACACGTGCCGGCAATCCGAATATCTCGGTGCGCATGTTCAAGGACGCCAGCCACGGATTCGGCTACGGCAACCCGATGATGGAACGCCCGGAAGCGATCAAGGCATTCAATGCGCCGGTGGTTTACCTCAACGACAAGGGCGAGTTCCTCGACATGTATACCGGCCAGGCGCGGCCGGGAATGACGGATGCGCTGTTCATGCGCGAGGCTGCACCGTGGCTGGCGCGCGGCGTGGTTTCCGGGTCGAAGCCGGGACAGATGGAGGCGTTTGTGGAGGACATGGTGCAGTTCTTCACATCGAATATGTAGATGTTTTGCGGCAGGCGATGCGAAAAACCGCGAGGACTGGGATTTCCTGCGCGCGGCCGGCTGTGGCGTGGCGCAGGGATACTTCATCGCCCGGCCCATGCCAGCTGCCTGGCGCTGTGGGACAAGACCCGGCCCGACCTGTTGCGATCCGCATCCTGAGGGGCGGGCCCTTCCTGCTTAACAATCGGCAATGACCCTGTTATGATTGGGTGAATTAATTGCCTGTTGGAAACACGCGGGCGGCGAAATGGCGCGCAAGGCTTCGTCACCGGCGAGGATTGCGCCAATGACAAAGGGGGAATCGCCATGAACCTGGAAGAAGCACTGGCAAAGGAAGCGGAAATCCGGCAAAAGCTCCTTGCCGCCATTGCGGAGCAGCACGAACTCGACCCGAAGTCCGCGGGAAAGGTGGATGCCTGCATGCTGGGCAACTGGCTGCACGGCGAGGCCGAGCGCAGGTTCCCGTTCGTGAAGAGTTTCCAGCCTTGCGTCGATGTGCATGACGCCTTTCATGCCGAAGTGGAAAAAGTGGTGCGGCTGATCAACCTCGGCGAATATGAACAGGCCAAGGCGATGCTGGCCAACGGCGCGCCGTGTACCCGCGCCTTCGTGTCGATGGTCGCAGCGGTCAGGCAGCTCAAGACGGATGCGAAGCTGTAGACTGTAAGTACTCCCACGCCGACTTCAACGCACTTCGATGGACCCCAAACCGAACAACACTTGCCCGCTCTGCGGCGGCCCCAACGGCTGCGCGCCGGCCATCAACGGCACTTTCGAAGTGCGCTGCTGGTGCACCGACGTGAAGGTCGATCCCGCCGCGCTGGCCCGCATCCCCGAGGCGCAGCGCAACCAGGCCTGCATCTGCCGCGCATGCGCTACGGCCGGCGTGGATCCGAAGTAAGGCTGTCACGGCGGTAGCCGCGAAAGCACGTCCCCGGCATTCGGCGATAGAATGTCCGCAGGTCATTCTTCTTCGCCACAACACATGCCTCTCCACATCGGAATCGTCGCCTGCTCCGCCGAAGGCGCAGCACTCTGTTACCGGACCATCTGCGCAGAAGGCGCGCAACGCCTCGGTCCGCATGCCCATCCTGAAGTTTCGATGCATACGCCATCGCTGGCGGAATATGTGGATTGTCTCGACCGTGGCGATCTACAGGGTGTGGGCAAGCTGATGCTCGCGTCGGCGGAGAAGCTGACGAAGATCGGCGCGGACTTCCTGATCTGCCCCGACAACACCATCCACCAGGCAATGCATGTCGTCGAGCCGCGCTCGCCGCTGCCCTGGCTGCATATTGCCGAAGCGGTTGCCGCGCAGGCGGTGGAACGGGGCTTCCGCCGCATCGGTATCACGGGTACGCGGTGGCTCGTCGATAGCGAGGTGTATCCGGACAAGCTCAAGGCGCGCGGGCTGGAGTACGTCCGGCCGACGGCGGCCGAGCGCGACGAAATCGGCCGCATCATCATGGACGAACTGGTCTACGGCGTGTTCAAGCCGGAAGCGGTGGCCTACTTCCAGCGCGTCATTGCACGCATGAAAGAGGAGGGCTGCGACGCAGTCGTGCTCGGCTGCACCGAGATTCCCTTGATCATCAACGACGGCAATTCGCCGCTGCCGACGCTTGATTCGGCGCGCATCCTCGCGCGGGCGGCGCTGCGCCGCGCGGTCATGAACGCATAACTTGTCGGACGGTCGTGCATCGATGGCCTGATCGGCACTGATTTCGAGCATGGCACGGTCGCATTCTTCGACCCGCAGCCGGGATTGAAACTGACCGTATCGCAGCGCAAGTGATTGGCATCCGCAATTTCTGCCTGCGGATGAAGCATAAGGCGCGGTCCACGCGTTCAGTGATGCTTGTGCCGGTCGCAGTAGATTTGTACGGCAACGGCCAGGCACCGCCATTCCCATTCTTCGCGGAAGAGAGCCGCACTCTTTTCCATGTACTGATACTTCCAGCCAACATCGCAGCATTCCGGGCAGTCGAGGTCCGGGATCGCCTGTGCCAATACCGCGGCGAAGCGCTCAAGGTCTTCGAGCGTGATTTCCTGATTTTCCATGGTCAAGGTCCCCTGCAGTAAGACAGGCAATGGGGGCGTTGATTCCATGCCGGTTACCTTGAATCGCATCTTCATGGATACGTCGACGCCTGTCGTTTCCCTATACAATCCTCACGCAGCATCCCCGTATCAACAAACCTGCAAGATCCATGAGCGACTTCCCCACCGACATCTACACCGAACCGTCCGACCTCGACGTCAACACGCTGAATAACCTCGGCCCCTTGCGCGCGATGGCCGGCATCTGGCAAGGCACCCGCGGGCTGGACGTCAAGCCGAAAGCCGACGGCCCGCGCAAGCAGGCCTTCGTCGAGCGCATGGAGCTGCAGCCGATCGATCCGGTGACCAACGGGCCGCAGCTCTTTTACGGGTTGCGCTACCACACGCACGTCACCAAGCCGGACCAGGTAAAGACCTACCATGACCAGGTCGGCTACTGGCTGTGGGAGCCGGCAACGGGCACCATCATCCAGACGCTGGCGATCCCGCGCGGACAGATCGCAATGGCGTCCGGGACCGCGAGCGCGGAAGCGACGAGTTTCGAACTGGTCGCGCGCCGCGAGTCGGAAAATTTCGGCATCCGCTCGAATCCCTTCCTCGATTACGCGTTTCATACCGTCGAGTACCGCATCAAGGTGACGGTCAATCCCGACGGTACCTGGGCGTATGACGAGGACACGGTGATGATGATCCGAGGGAAGGATGAGCCTTTCCACCACACCGACCGCAACTTGCTGACGAAGATCGCGGAACCGACGCCGAATCCACTGGCGCGCTGAACGCGTCTGCGAAAACCGCATCGCAACTTCCGTCACCTGGCAGTTGCGGCCCGCAGGCAGCACAACGGATCAGGCGTGCGCCGTCATCGTGTTCGCTGCGCTCGTTGCGGCTTCGGCCAGGAGCCAGTCGCGGAATGCGGCCGTTCGCGGCTTTCCTGCGGCTGCTTTCGGATACACGATCCAATAGCTGTAGTCGTTCGTCGGCCTTGTCGGACCAGAAGGACTTGCGGCCGCTCAGCTTTGCCGACGGCTTCATTTCGCTGTCCTTCAACCCGAAAGTGCACTCGATGATCCTGGTAATGTTTTCGCAGTTCCTGGATCCGGCAAAGCCGCTCTCCGGCCAGGTATTGCAGATGACGGCGGTGTTCGTGATCGTGGGCCTCGGATGCCACTACCTGTGGATTCGCGGCGGGCAGTTGCTGTTCAGCCGCATCAGGACGGAAAGAGCGATGCGCATACAAGGCTGGGTGTTCGGCGCATGCATGCTGGCGGGTGCCCTGTCCGTCGCGACGTCCTGAACCTACCAGCGCTTCCTGATCTTGTAGTCGTGCTCCGGCACGATCCGCGTCGATCCGATCAGGCTGCTCAGGCCCATCACCAGCTGGGTCAGTGCTTCTGGCGGCAGTGACCACACTTGTGACGGCGGCGCCGCTGTATGGGTCGCCGCCGCGATCACCGGCGCTGCCCATTCCGCATCCGGCGTCACATCCAGCAGGATTTCGCCTTCCGGCGTGGTGTGCATGTAGATGTCCCCGCCCGCGGCGAGGATGAAACAGATGCCATAACCGGCGGCATTCTTCTTTTCGATCGTGCGCTGCAGGTCGCGGTTGTAATTGTCGATCCATGCCTCGACGTCGTACGTCGTCTTCAGGTGGATCCAGGGGCGCTCGGCAGGTTCCTCACGCTGGTCTTCGTCATTACTGCTCATCGTTACTCCATGTTATTCAGGCGCCCAGAGGCATGCGCTGAATATACACGTGTCGCGTCCCTCCGGCGTGCGGGCCGGAAGGATGTCAAGCAATCCGTGAAGTTACTTGTAGAACGCGCCGGATACGTCGTGATGACGGCCGCAATTGCTCGGAATCCATGCAGCGACGGCCTTGCCGCTTGCCGCATCCATTGCCAGTGCGTGGCCGGCGCCGCAGTTGTAGGGCGCGAGGTTGGTCGCGGCGCTCCAGGATGATGCGGAGGCCGACCAGGTGGCGTACTGGGTATGCGCGGCGAGCCAGATCATCATCGCGTCGCCGTTGTCGCGCAGGCGAATGACCGGCATGTAGCCGCCGCGGTTGTATACCGTCGCGGGTTCGCCCCACGTGCCGGCTGCATCGAGCCGCACCGCGTAGGCGAGGCCGGAGGCGCCGGGAATGTCTTGCTGCTCCCAGGCGACGAACCCGCCCGTCTCGTTCAGCGCGACCGCAGGTGCGTAGCTGTCGTCCCGCAGGCGTTCCAGCACGGACGACGCGGACCAGTTGTCGCCGGCAAGATGGCTGGCATGGACGGAATTGCCGGTGCCGTCCTCTTGCAGCCAGGCCACGATTGCATTGCCATTGGTGGCCACCGCAATCGCGGGCAGGCTGGCCGCTGCCGCCGATGTATCCAGGACGCGCGCGGGCGATGCCGGTCCGGCTCGGTTCAACTTTGTGACCATGATGTCGTCGATGCCCCCAGCGTTCTTCTCCATCCACACTACCTGCGCATTGCCTGCGGCGTCGATGCCTGCCTGGGGTGCGCTTGCAGCGCGCGCCGACAATCGGACCGGGCTGCCCCATGCGCCATTCGTGAAGTACGCCGCGCTGACACCTGGCGCGCCGCCGGATGCCGATTCGCTCCACGCGACGACAGCGTTGCCTTGTGCATTCATGGCAATGACCGGGTAGGAAGCACCCGCTGCCGAGGCATCGAGGCGTGCCGGTGCGCTCCATGTATCGGAAGCGCGGTGATAGCGTGCCGCCCATACCTGCGCGACGCCGCTGCTGTCGGCACTCCACACCGCAACGGCGTCGCCGGTTGCCGGTTGGATGGCCAGTTGCGTGGCAGTCTGGAATTTTCCCGGGACGATTTGCGGGACATGGGCGCTGGTGTCCGGCCGGTCAATGACACGCGGCGTGCCCCATCCTGCGCTGCCGGCGTTGCCGTGGACGGCATGGACAGCGATTCGGCTTCCCGTGTGCTGCGCGAAGACGGCGATGGTGTCGCCGTTGGCTGCCATGGCGACGGCGGGGTATTCGGCCTTGCCGGACTGGTTCTCGATCGGGATGTCGATCGTCCAGGCAGGGGCGGCCGCGCCTGCCTGTGGCGCGAGTGTCGCCGACGGCTTGTCGTCGCCGCCACCGCCGCAGCCTGTGATGGTGGTGATTGCTGCGATGACGATTGCGCGGCGCCTGTTCCTTCTGCCCATGCTATCCCTTGACCATTGACGACCCTCGTGCGGCGGCAATTGTTGGCACGAGGAAAACGAATATCGTACGGGGCGCGGCATGCGTGCCGCCAGCGCCTTGTATTGACCCTCGAAGCCAGGCTGTTGACCCGGCGGCGAACCAATCGCGCGCGCGCCTGCCTCACGGTCAGGGACAATCGCGAGGAGCACGCATCATGGATACGGATCGGACTGCAGGCAGGGCCGCGCAACCCGCGGAAGAAGAAATCAAGAAGCACGGCGACGTGCTGAAGAAACAGGTCGCCGATGCGGCCGGGCAACAGAAGCAGTCGATGCGGGGCGAAGGGGAGGAGCATAAGGACGCGCGTAACGATGACGACAACTGGCAGCCGCCGTGACCGCACGCATTACACCGGACGGATGGCGATGCCCTGCTGATTTGCCGCCAGCGCGCGCGCCCGTAGTTGGCCGCAGCCGCCGTCGACTTCCTGCGCTGCCGAGTCGCGCAGCTTTGCGAGAATGCCGCGACGGTGCAGGATGCGGATGATCTCGCGGCAACGTTCGGTTTCCGGCCGCCGGTATTCGAGGTCAGGCACGGTGTTGTAGGGAATGATGTTGAGTACGCCGTACTTGCCCTTGAACAGCGCGACGATGCCTTCGATCTCGTCGTCGCCGTCGTTGATGCCTTCCAGCAGCGTCCACTGGTACTGCACCGGGTAAGCGGTGCTGCGGCCGTAGTGTTCGCCGAGTTCCACCAGTTCCTGCGGCGTCAGACGCGGCGCGCGCGGCAGCAGTTTTTCGCGCAGCTCGGGTTTTGTGGTGTGCAGCGACAAGGCGAGCGCGGGCTTGACCGTGCCTTGCGGCAGGCGCTCGAATACGCGCGGGTCGCCCACCGTCGAGAACACCAGGTTCTTGTGCCCGATGTTGCCTTCGGTGCCGAGCAGCTCGATGGCTTCCATCACATTGTTCAGGTTGTGCGCGGGTTCGCCCATGCCCATGAACACCACCTTCTTTACCGCCCGCTGCCTGCGTGCCAGCGCCACCTGGGCGACGATCTCGCCGCTGGTCAGCTGACGCAGCAGGCCGTCCTTGCCGGTCATGCAGAAGCGGCAACCCACGGCGCAGCCGACCTGGCTGGACACGCACAGCCCGCCGCGCGGCAGCAGCACGCTTTCCACTGTCTGGCCATCCTGCAGACCGACCAGCAGGCGTGCCGAACCTGCGTCATCTTCAACCGGGTGACTGGACAGCAGGCGCACCATGCCCTGCAGTTCGGCATCGATGGCGGGTAGCGCATCGCGCAGCGTCTGCGGCAGGAAATCCTTGGGACGCCGACGGCCGCTTTCGTAGGGGCGGGCCTGCAGCCAGTCGCGCAGGACGCGCTGTTCATGGACCGGTTGGGCACCGCAGTCGCGCAGGCGCTGGCGGATGGAATCGAGTTGCATAAGGTGTTGCCGGACTGCGGACAGGAATTGCTGGGGGAGGGCGAATTTTACCGCGGATGGCGTGCTCATTCTGCACGTTCGAGCCGGTAGACATGGCATTCGTCATCACCGAAGCGCCGCGGCTCCACGAATCGGAAACCTTGGCGCTCATAAAACCGGTGGGCGCGGGTATTCGATGCCAGCGGATCGATCAGCACGGCGCTCACTGCCGGATCGGCAAAGCAGCGCGCGAGCGCCAGCGCCATCATGGTCGTACCGTAGCCCTTGCCGAGAGCGTCGACCTCGCCGATCCAGATATCGAGTGCACGCAAATCGCCGGGGACGTCACCCCAGTAATGACTATCTTCCAGAGCAGGATCGATGATCTGAATGAAGCCGATCGGACGTCCGTCGAGCTCGGCGATGAGTTGTTCCCGCCATTCGGGAAAACGGGCGAGTTCGGTTTCCCACTCCCAGTCCGAGTAGGGATCGGACTCGATCACGTGCGGCTGTTCATCCCAGCGGCGCAGGAGGGGAGCGTCGTCAACGGTTGCAGTGCGCAGGGTAATCGTCGTCATGTGTGGAGTATCGCGTGAAGACGTTGGACAAGGATATGTTACCGGACACCGGCGATTGGCGCGCGCAGACATGATGTCCGATAGCGGCCAGACGCAGCACGATTGTCTTTCGATAATGGGCGCTCCAACAACACACGGAGGTCATCATGAGCAGACTCAAAGGAAAACGCATCCTCATCACCGGCGGCACCAGCGGCATCGGGCTCGAAACCGCGCGGCAATTCCTCCTCGAAGGAGCACGCGTCATCGTCACCGGGCGCAATGAAAAGACGATTGCGTCCGCCCGAGAGGCACTAGGCAAGGATGCCGCCATCGTCCAGGCCGATGCGGGGAGCGTGGCCGAGCAGGCAGTCATTGCCTCCGCGGTGCGCGAACATTTCGGGCAACTGGATGCAGCCTTCATCAATGCAGGTATCGGCGACTTCCGGCCGCTCGGTCAATGGGACGAAGCGGGATTCGACCGCCTGTTTGCCGTCAACCTGAAGGGGCCGTTCTTTCTGATGCAGGCGCTGTCGCCACTGCTGGCCAATCCCGCGTCGGTGATCTTCACCGCCTCGATCATCGCCCATCTCGGGATGCCGAATGCGAGCGCATACGCGGCCACCAAGGCAGGACTTATTTCGCTGGCGCGCTCCCTGTCGTCGGAGCTGGTGCCGAACGGTGTACGCATCAATGTCATCAGTCCCGGTCCGGTGACCACGCCCATCTATGGAAAGCTGGGTTTGACGGAAGAGCAGTTGCAGCAGATGGCCGACACGTTCAAGGCGCAGATCCCAGTCGGCCGCTTCGGCGACCCGGTGGAAATCGCGAAGGCGGCCGTATTCCTGGCGTCTGACGAATCTTCCTTCATGGTCGGCGGCGAGATGGTGTTGGATGGCGGATTCGGCACGCTCTAGTATTGCTGTGTCGGATACTTCTGCGTAAGGTTCCCTCCCCCTTGCAGGGTGAGATTGGGGGTAGGGCTGGCGTCACGTGTACAGATAGTCGTCAGGTAAGCCCAAGCGGCGGCAGGCTTGCGCCGCTGGTCCGGAGCGCAGCGGGATGCGATCGATGGTCGCGCCCGCCATGCGGATGGCGCTGCGCTGCCACGGGTGCAAGTCCCATGCTTCGTCGAGGCCGAGCCGTTCGCGGATCCAGTCCGGCAGGATCTCGATCGCAGCCTTCACCAGCAGTCCCTGGATGCCCGCCAGGTGGCGCGGCAGCAGGTCGACGCGCCGGACGATGTCGAGGAACTCGAACACCACACACGAAGGCGTCAGCCGGTCACGCATGTTCACGAAGAACCGGTCCAGTTCCTGGTGCGTGGCCGGCGAATCGATGACGCCGTACAGACGGGAGGACTCGATGCCTTCCGCATAAAAGCGGTTGCGCCCGATCTCGCCGAGCGAATGCACGTAAGTGTCATAGGCTTCGAGGAAGCCGAACTTGGCCGTTGCGTGCACCCAGTTCAGCAGTTCCGGATCGTTTGCGCGATAGGGGCGACCTTCCGCCGTCACGCCGTGGATGCGCGCATGCATGCCACGCACGCGTGCGATCATGCGCTCCGCACGGCTGCGTGCACCGTACACCGTCATCATTGCCGACAGGCCGGTGCGGCGGATACGTTGCAGAGGATCCGCGCGGAATGCCGTGTGCTCCCACACGCCGGCACGCACGCTCGGTTCCGCAAGTTCGAGGATGACTGCAGCGACGCCACCGATGAACAGCGACAGCGGGTTCTTGAACACCTGCCACGATACGGAATCGGGTGCGGTGAATGCCGGTTCGCCGGCAGGCGTGGAGAAGTCTGCGTCAAAGCGCGCGTCCGCATGGATGAACGCATGCGTCGCCGCATCGAGCCGGCGCTCGAGCGGACGGGGCAGGGCGATGGCGCGGCGGTGGGCATGCATGGTCGGCGGTTTTTCGCGGCAAGTCTCTTCCACGGCGCAACAGTGTCGCGCGCCGGCGCGAAAATATAGAGAGCGGTCGCGGCCGGCAGTTCCTTGCGTACCTGGCTTCCCATGAGTGTGCATTGATTGGTGGAATTGCTGCCCGGCGAAAGCGATGCCGCCCGGGAGACGATTCGATCCCCGTCACCGACGGCGAACGCCGGGATCCGGCCTCGTTGTTCATGGTGATCAAGGTCGCTGGGTTCCGGCTTGCGCCGGAATGACAGTTATCTTGCCCGGGTAGTCACACGGCATTGCGTGCCCCGGTGCCTCGTCCGAGTCCGCGCAGCACTACTTCATCTCCGGCTCGTACGCCGGTAATCGCCTCTGTTCTTCCGGCGTAAAACGGTTCTGCTGGAGCTGCGCAAGCATCGCCTGCCGCTCGACATCCGCCATCGGCGCTGCAAGCACCCGGTTGCGCTCGGCAAGGTAGGCATCGATGCGCCCGCTCCACTCCTTGTCCTCGCGATCGACCTGCGCCATGCGCGCCGCCGCTTCCGGTGACAGCGCCGCGGCGCGCATGCGGTAGATGTCGTCTTCGCTCGCGCCCTGCGCGCGCATTTTCTGCGCCGTGTCTTCCAGCCGCGCGATCTTCAGCGGTTCTTCGCGTGCCTCGCGCAAGGACTGCGGCAGGGCGGCGTCCAGTTGTGCCAGGCGCTCGCGTTTCTGTTCGTCGCTCAGGTTCGGATCCTGGTTGACTTCCAGCCGTGCGATCGCGTCGAGGTCATTGGCATCGCTTTCGCCGAACATCGCCTGGATTTCGCGCTCGCTGAAGTGGCGCCGCCGCGCTTCCTGCATCTGCGCGAAACGCGTGCGGATGGCCTGCGGTGAACCGCCGGCCGCCTGCGCATTCTTCTCGACATCGACAAGGTCGCGCTTGTAGGCAAGGTAGCGCCCGAGCAGGCGTTTCGCTTCGCCGGCTGCGCCCGGTTTGAGTTGCTGGTCCAGCTCGCGCTCGATTTCCGCGCGGATTGCCTCCAACGGTTTTTCGCCGACGGCGGACAGGTAGTAGTCGAACAGCAGGACCAGCCCGGCGCTGGCGACGAACTCGCCTTCGACCGCCTCGACTTTTCCGTCCGGCACCGTGCCCTCGAGTGAGCGAACGAAAGCGAAGAACTGCTGCGGATCCTGGCGTTGCGGCACGGCTGCATTTGTTTGTTCGGAGGCCTGCATGGAAATGAAAACGGCAAAGGCGGCCGCAAGGGCCGCCCCGCCGATCAACAGGCGTTGCCTGGATATCGGCATGCGTGCTCCTTACAGGCCGAGGTTCTTCAGCCGGTTGGCCTGCTGGCGATACAGCGTGACCGGATTGGTTTCGAAGATGTTGACCAGGCCGATGGTCTGGTTGACTTCATCGAGGTGGTTCATCGCGTAGTCGTCGCGGATCACACGGCCGAGACGGGTGGAGCAGCTGGCCACCAGGCCGTCGTTCTTGGCGCCGCTGAAGGCGAGCGAGGTCAGTGCCAGCGCCGGGTCGAGGACGTCGAGGACGTTGGTGTAGGGCTTGGCGCCGCTCCAGGAGAAGTAGCGCACGCCGTTGACCTGGTAGGCGCCTTCGCCGCAGGCGGTGGTCGGCACGCCTTGCGGGTGGGCGGCGTTGAACTTCGCCGATCCCGCAGTGCTGAGCGATTTGGCGGCAGCAATGGCGTTCTGCGGCATCGTCGGGCTACCAGACAGGAAGCTGAGCAGCTGGCCGAGCCCGGAGGCGATCGAGCCCAGCACCGCCTGCGACAGCGAACCGTCCGGTGCGATGCCGAGCATGATGTCGGCCACCTTGGAGCCCTTGTGCACGCCGCCGACGCTGGTCACCGAAGCGACGAGGTCAGGGCGGACCGATGCCACATAGCGAATGGTGGGGCCGCCGTGGCTGTGGCCGATCAGGTTCACCTTGCCGGCACCGGTGGCGGCAAGAATCTGCCGCACCTGGGTGAGCAGTTGCTCGCCGCGCACT
>CBIHRW010000084.1:0-19193 GCA_966212545.1 uncultured Noviherbaspirillum sp. | reverse complement strand
TGAAGATCTACCTCGTTTCCGCGGCAGGCTTTCTTACCCTGCTGGTCGGCATCAGCCGCATTTACCTTGGCGTGCACTGGCCGACCGATGTCCTTGCCGGATGGGCGGTCGGGGCGAGCTGGGCGCTCGTGTGCTGGCTCGTCATGCTGTGGCTGCAAGGCAGGGGCAAGGTGGAAGCGGAGGACGCCGCCGACCCGCCCCGTTGACCGGAATCCAGTTGCGGTATGATGCCCGTCTCCGAATACCGACCTGCATCCACACCCATGAAACTCGCCACCTGGAACGTGAACTCCCTGAAGGTCCGCCTGCCGCAGGTATTGCAATGGCTGGGCGAAAACCCCATCGATGTGCTCTGCCTGCAGGAAACCAAGCTCACCGACGACAAGTTTCCCGTGGCGGAGATCGAAGCGGCCGGATACCAGGTCGTCTTCACCGGTCAGAAGACCTACAACGGCGTGGCCATCCTGTCGAAGCATCCGATGAGTGAAATCGTCCGCAACAATCCGCGCTATGAGGATGAACAGCAACGCATCATCGCGGCGACGATCGAAGGCATGCGCGTGGTGTGCGCCTACATCCCGAATGGGCAGGCAGTCGGTTCGGACAAATACCAGTACAAGCTGAAGTGGCTCGACGCGCTGCACGACTGGCTGGCCGACGAACTGAAATCGCACGAAAGCCTGGCGCTGCTCGGCGACTACAACATTGCCCCGGAAGACCGCGACGTGCACGACCCGGCGGCTTGGGACGGCCAGGTGCTGGTGTCGGAAGCGGAGCGGGGGGAATTCCGCCGGCTGCTCGACCTCGGTTTCAAGGATGCGTTTCGCCTGTTCGAGCAGCCGGAGAAGCTGTACAGCTGGTGGGACTACCGCATGATGGCGTTCCGCCGCAACATGGGGTTGCGCATCGACCATATCCTGCTGTCGCCGGCGCTGGCATCGCGCTGCTCGGCGTGCGTCATCGATAAGGTGCCGCGCAAGTGGGAGCAACCGTCGGACCATACCCCGGTCGTCGCCACAATCGACTGATACCCTATCCCCCTATCGTTTTTCCAGCCACATTCGGAGCTGCGACAGCAACTGCTCTGAATCAATCGGTTTGGAGGTGTAATCGGATGCGCCCGCCGCCAGGCATTTCTCGCGGTCGCCGATCATTGCCTTGGCAGTCAAGGCAATGATCGGCAAATCGCTGAACCGGGGATTGCTTCGGATGTGCTGTAATTTCCCACAACAGCGCCGTGCCGTCCCTATCAGGCAGATCGAGATCGAGCAAGATGCCTTGATACGGCCGGGAATGCAAGGCGGCCATGGCTTCGCCGGCGCTCGATAGCGCGGCCAGCTCCATGCCTTCTCCGTTGAGCGCATATCAGGCGACAAGCGCTCAGTTCGAGACCGCCGCCTTGATCTGCTGGAGGGAGGTCGGGTCCTCGATGGTCGTGAGGTCGCCCGGGTCCCGGCCTTCGCAGATCGCCTGGATGGAGCGGCGCAAGAGCTTGCCGGAACGCGTCTTCGGCAGGAGATTGACGAAGTGAACGCGGGCCGGACGCCCCACTGCCCCCAAATGCTTGTCGACCACGGCCAACACTTCCGCCTCCAATGCCTTGCGGCCTTCGGGCGTAGACGCCGGCTCGGGGTTCTTCAGGATCGCGAACGCGACCGCGACCTGGCCTTTCAGCTTGTCCTCGACGCCGACAACGGCAACCTCGGATACGTTGGGATGGTTGGAAATGCTTTCCTCGATCTCGCGCGTGCCGAGGCGATGGCCGGCGACGTTGATCACGTCATCGGTGCGGCCGAGGATGAAGTAATAGCCGTCGTCATCGCGAATGCCCCAGTCGAAAGTGGAGTACACCTGCTGCTTGAAGTTCGACCAGTAGGTCTTGACGAAGCGCTCGTCGTCGCCGAAGACGGTTTGCATGCAGCCCGGGGGCAGCGGCCCGTCGATCACGACCACGCCCCTCTCGTTCGCGCCGCACATTTCACCGGTGGACTCGTTCAGCAGCTTCACGTTGTAGCCGTACATCGGCACACCAGGGCTGCCCAGGCGCGTCGGGGTGTTCTCGATACCACGCGCGACCGTCAGGATCGGCCAGCCGGTTTCGGTCTGCCAGTAGTTGTCGACGATGGGCACACCGAGTTCCGTGGCGATCCATTTCGCGGTCGGCTCGTCCAGCGGCTCGCCTGCGAGATAGAGCGTCTTGAGCGACGACAGATCGTACTTCTTCATGAACTCCGGCGGCTGCTTCTTCAGCACGCGCACCGCAGTCGGGGCGGAGAACATGCGGGTGACCTTGTACTTCTCGACGATGCTCCACCAGATGCCTGCGTCGGGACGGATCGGCAGCCCCTCGTACATGATGGTCGCCATGCCGGCAATCAACGGGCCGTACACAATGTAGGAGTGACCGACCACCCAGCCGATATCGGAAGTCGAGAAGTAGGTTTCGCCGGGATTGCCGCAGAAGATGTGCTTCATCGATGCGGCCAGCGCCACTGCATAACCGCCGACATCGCGTTGCACGCCCTTCGGCTTGCCGGTGGTACCCGAGGTGTAGAGGATGTAGGACATCTCATTCGACTCGAGCCACTCGACCGGCACCTCGGCCTTGAGATGCTGTTCGCGCAGCGTCGAGTAGTCGACGTCGCGCCCCTCTACTGTCGTCATCGGCGCCAGCCCGCGGTTGACCAGCAGCACGTGCGCGGGCTTGTTCTGCGCAAGACCGATCGCTTCATCCAGCAAGGGCTTGTACGCCACCGCCTTGCCGCCGCGCGATCCGGCATCTGCGGATACGATCAGTTTCGGCTTGGCGTCGTCGATGCGTGTGGCCAGGCTGTTGGCGGCGAAGCCGCCGAACACCACCGAGTGGACGGCGCCGATGCGTGCGCAGGCAAGCATCGCAAACGCCGCTTCCGCGATCATCGGCATGTAGATCAGCACGCGGTCGCCCTTGCCCACCCCGAGCGCCTTCATCATGGCCGCCGCGCGCATCACTTCCGTCTGCAGCTGCTTGAAGGTATAGACCTTCTCGCTGTCGGTCTCGGTGGAGATCGCGATCAGCGCGGGCTTGTCGCCCTGCTTTGCAGCCCAGCGATCGACCGCGTTGTGGCAGAGGTTGGTCTTGCCGCCAACGAACCATTTCGTGAACGGCGGCTTGCTGTAGTCGAGCACCTGCTTGTAGGGCTCTTTCCAGTCGATGAGTTTGGCTTCGTTGTCCCAGAATGCCTGCGGATTGTCGATGGAATTCTTGTAGAAGTCTGCGAAATTCATGTTGCCCCCGAATCAGATTGGATGCGTGCGATGAAGGCTTGCACGTGAAATTTTAGTGTTTTTAGTATGTGCAGCGCGACTTACGGCGTACTTACGATGAGTCGCAACGGACGAAAAAAAAGCGCATCGACGAGAGTGTCTTTGCGCTTCTCTTGACCACGGTCCGCATTCCTCAGAAGGCGTCGCCGGGAACCCGTACCCAGCCTTCCATCAGGACCCGCGCGCTGCGGCTCATGATGGCCTTGGTCACGCTCCATTCGCCGTTGACCCTGGCCGCTTCCGCACCGACGCGCAGCGTGCCGGAGGGATGGCCGAAGCGAACCGCATTGCGCTCGCCGCCGCCGGCAGCGATATTCACCAGCGTGCCGGGGATGGCCGCGGCGGTGCCGATCGCCACGGCTGCGGTGCCCATCATCGCGTGGTGCAGCTTGCCCATGGACAGTGCGCGTACGAGCAAGTCGACATCGCCGGCGATGACCATCTTGCCGCTGGAGGACACATAGTCCTTCGGCTTGGCGACGAATGCGATCTTCGGCGTGTGCTGGCGCTTGGCGGCTTCATCGACATTCTTGATGAGGCCCATGCGCAACGCGCCGTAGGCCCGGATGGTCTCGAACATCGCCAGTGCCTTGGCGTCGCCGTTGATCGCTTCCTGCAGTTCGGTGCCGGTGTAACCGATCCCTTCCGCGTTCACGAAGATAGTCGGGATGCCGGCATTGATCATGGTCGCCCTGAGCACGCCGAGCCCGGGCACGTCGAGATCGTCGACAAGGTTACCGGTCGGGAACATCGCGCCGCCCGCGCCCTCTTCCTCGGCTGCAGGGTCCATGAATTCCAGCTGCACTTCGGCTGCCGGGAAAGTCACGCCGTCGAGTTCGAAGTCGCCTGTTTCCTGCACGGCGCCGTTGGTCATCGGCACATGGGCGATGATGGTCTTGCCGATGTTGGCCTGCCAGATGCGGATGGTGGCGATGCCGTCCTTCGGAAGACGCTCGGCATCGATCAGGCCGTTACTGATGGCGAACGGGCCGACTGCAGAAGAGAGATTGCCGCAGTTGCCGCTCCAGTCGACGAAGGGCTTGTCGATGGAAACCTGGCCGAACAGGTAGTCGACGTCATGGCCGGGTTTGCTGCTCTTGGAGACGATGACGGTTTTGCTGGTGCTCGAGGTGGCGCCGCCCATGCCGTCGATCTGCTTGCCGTAGGGGTCGGGGCTGCCGATGACGCGCATCAGCAGCTTGTCGCGTGCTTCACCGGGTACCTGTGCGCGTTCGGGCAGGTCTTGCAGGCGGAAGAACACGCCTTTGCTAGTGCCGCCGCGCATGTAGGTGGCGGGGATTTTTATTTGGGGTACTTGGGGCATCAGATGGTTTCCTGAATATCCGTTAAATCGCTGATCTGTTCCCTCCCCCTTTCAGGGGAGGGTTTAGGGTGGTGGTAGTGAGCTTGCGCAATCGCAGATGCATACTCAACCTCCCTCCCCCCATCCCAACCTTCCCCCCTGGCAGGGGGAAGGAGCCTTACAAGGGTTATTGCTTAAGCCGCCTTCGCATCCGACGAAGCCAGGAAGTCCTGCGCAAACCGCTGCAGCACTCCGCCCGCTTCGTAGATCGACACCTCTTCCGCCGTATCGAGGCGGCAGGTCACCGGCGCTTCCACGCGCTCACCATTCTTGCGAATGATCACGAGCGTCAGGTCCGCACGCGGCTTGCGTTCGCCGATCACGTCGAAGGTCTCGGTGCCGTCGATCTTCAAGGTCAGGCGATTGATGCCCGGCTTGAACTCCAGCGGCAGCACGCCCATGCCGATCAGGTTGGTGCGGTGGATGCGCTCGAAGCCTTCGGCCACGATCGCTTCCACACCCGCGAGACGAACGCCCTTGGCCGCCCAGTCACGCGACGAACCCTGGCCGTAGTCGGCACCGGCGATGATGATCAGCGGCTGCTTGCGCTCCATGTAGGTCTCGATGGCTTCCCACATGCGCGTCACCTTGCCTTCCGGCTCGATGCGTGCGAGCGAACCCTTCTTGACCTTGCCGTCCACCGTGACCATTTCGTTCATCAACGTCGGGTTGGCAAAGGTCGCGCGCTGTGCGGTGAGGTGGTCGCCGCGGTGCGTCGCGTAGGAGTTGAAGTCCTCTTCCGGCAGGCCCATCTTCGCCAGGTATTCACCCGCTGCACTATCCAGCAGGATCGCATTGGACGGCGACAGGTGGTCGGTGGTGATGTTGTCGCCGAGGACCGCCAGCGGACGCATGCCCTTCAGCATGCGCTCGCCTGCCAGCGCGCCTTCCCAGTACGGCGGACGGCGGATGTAGGTGCTCTGCGGACGCCAGTTGTACAACGGGCTGACGGATTCCGTCGCCCCGCCCTTCTTCTCGAACATCGGGATGTAGACGTTGCGGAACTGTTCCGGCTTCACGCTTTCCTTCACGATCGCATCGATCTCTTCATCCGTCGGCCACAGGTCCTTCAGCGTGATCGGCTTGCCGTTGGCATCGGTACCGAAGGAGTCGCGTTCGATGTCAAAGCGAACGGTACCGGCGATCGCGTAGGCCACGACCAGCGGCGGCGAGGCTAGGAAAGCCTGCTTCGCGTACGGATGGATACGGCCGTCGAAGTTGCGATTACCCGAGAGCACGGCGGTCGCGTACAGGTCGCGCTCGATGATCTCCTGCTGGATCTTGGGATCCAGTGCGCCGGACATGCCGTTGCAGGTGGTGCAGGCGAAGGCGACAATGCCGAAGCCCAGCTTTTCCAGGTCCTGCTTCAGGCCGGATTCTTCCAGGTACAGCGCAACGGCCTTGGAACCAGGGGCGAGCGAGGTCTTCACCCACGGCTTGCGGACGAGCCCGAGGCGATTCGCATTGCGTGCCAGCAGGCCGGCTGCGATCACGTTGCGCGGATTGCTGGTGTTGGTGCAGCTGGTGATCGCAGCGATGATCACGGCGCCGTCCGGCATCTGGCCGGGGACTTCTTCCCACTTGCCGGCGATGCCCTTGGCAGCGAGGTCGGTCGTCGCCACGCGCGCATGCGGGTTGGACGGGCCAGCCATGTTACGCACGACGGAGGAGAGATCGAACTTCAGCACGCGCTCGTACCGCGCATTCTTCAGCGTGTCGGACCAGAGGCCGGCTTCCTTGGCGTAGATTTCGACGAGCTTGACGTTCTCGTCGTCGCGGCCGGTCAGCTTCAGGTAGTCGAGGGTTTGCTGGTCGATGGAGAACATCGCCGCGGTCGCCCCATACTCCGGCGCCATGTTCGAGATGGTCGCGCGGTCGCCCAGCGTGAGCGACGATGCGCCTTCGCCGTAGAACTCGAGGTACGCGCCGACGACTTTCGACTTGCGCAAGAACTCGGTAAGCGCAAGCACGATGTCGGTGGCAGTGATGCCCGGCTGGCGCTTGCCCGACAACTCCACGCCGACGATTTCCGGCAGGCGCATCCAGGAGGCGCGGCCCAGCATGACGTTCTCGGCTTCGAGGCCGCCCACGCCGACGGCAATCACGCCCAGCGCATCCACGTGCGGCGTGTGGCTGTCGGTGCCGACCAGCGTGTCGGGGAAAGCCACCCCGTCCTTGGCATGAATAACCGGCGACATCTTCTCCAGGTTGATCTGGTGCATGATGCCGTTGCCCGCGGGGATCACATCCACGTTCTTGAACGCCAGCTTGGTCCACTCGATGAAGTGGAAGCGGTCTTCGTTGCGGCGATCCTCGATTTCGCGGTTCTTGCGGAAGGCGTCTGGATCATAGCCGCCACACTCGACGGCGAGCGAATGGTCGACGATCAGCTGCACCGGCACAACAGGATTGACCTTGGCCGGATCGCCGCCCTGGTCAGCGATCGCGTCGCGCAGGCCGGCGAGGTCGACCAGCGCGGTCTGGCCGAGGATGTCATGGCAAACGACGCGTGCGGGGAACCAGGGGAAGTCGCGCTCGCGCTTGACCTCGATGATCTGCTTCAGGCACTCGGTGAGGATGGCAGGCTCGCAGCGGCGCACGAGGTTCTCGGCATGCACGCGGGAGGTATAGGGGAGCTTTTCCCAGGCGCCCGGCTGGATGGCCTCGACCGCTGCACGCGCGTCGAAGTACTCCAGGTTGGTGCCCGGCAATGGTTTGCGGTATGCGGTGTTCATGGCTCGGTAATGGATGATGTGTTCAAAGAACAAACCTGCCATGCGGACATGGCAGGTATTCGGCGCTCTTAGATGCGATCTTTGATCGGCACGAATTTGAGATCTTCCGGCCCCACGTAGTTCGCGCTCGGACGAATGATCTTGTTGTCGATGCGCTGCTCGATGATATGCGCCGACCAGCCGGAGGTGCGCGAAATCACGAACAGCGGCGTGAACATCGCCGTCGGCACGCCCATCATGTGATAGGACACGGCCGAGAACCAGTCGAGGTTCGGGAACATCTTCTTGATTTCCCACATCACGGTCTCGAGACGTTCGGCGATGTCGAACATCTTCATAGAACCGACGTCCTTGGACAGGGTGCGCGCGACTTCCTTGATGACCTTGTTGCGCGGGTCGGACACGGTGTAGACCGGATGGCCGAAGCCGATCACGACTTCCTTGTTCTCGACGCGGCGGCGGATGTCGGCTTCCGCTTCATCCGGGTTGTCGTAGCGCTTCTGGATTTCGAACGCGACTTCGTTGGCGCCGCCGTGCTTCGGACCGCGCAGTGCGCCGATCGCGCCGGTGATGGCGGAGTACATGTCGGAACCCGTGCCGGCGATCACGCGGCCAGTGAAAGTCGACGCATTGAACTCGTGCTCCGCGTACAGGATCAGCGAGGTGTGCATCGCCTTGACCCACAGCTCGGACGGCTTCTGGCCGTGAAGCAGGTGCAGGAAGTGACCGCCGATGGAGTCGTCGTCGGTCTCGACCTCGATGCGCTTGCCGTTGTGGCTGAAGTGGTACCAGTACAGCAGCATGGAACCGAGCGAAGCCATCAGCTTGTCGGCGATGTCACGCGCGCCCGGCGTATTGTGGTCATCCTTCTCGGGCAGAACGCAGCCGAGCGCGGACACGCCGGAGCGCATCACGTCCATCGGGTGCGAAGCGGCCGGCAATGCTTCCAGCACGGCCTTCACTTGCGACGGCAGACCGCGCAGCGCCTTCAGCTTGGTCTTGTAGGCCTTCAGTTCGGCGGTAGTCGGCAGCTTGCCGTGCACCAGCAAATGCGCGATTTCTTCGAACTCGCAGGCATCGGCGACGTCGAGGATGTCATAGCCGCGATAGTGGAGGTCGTTGCCGGTACGGCCGACGGTGCAAAGTGCGGTATTGCCCGCGGTCACGCCGGACAGGGCAACCGACTTCTTGGGCTTGAAACCTGCAGCTTGTTGTTCGCTCATTGAATAGTCTCCTGGGGGATAAATTTACTTGGATTTTTGTTGCGCAAACAGCGCGTCCAGCTTTTGCTCGAACTCGTGGTAGTTGATGCGCTCGTACAGCTCCATGCGGGTCTGCATGGTGTCGACCACGCTCTTCTGCGTGCCGTCGCGGCGAATCGCGTTGTAGACGTTTTCCGCGGCCTTGTTCATGGCGCGGAAAGCGGACAGCGGATACAGCACGAGGCCGACGTTCACGCTCTTGAGTTCTTCGACGGTGTACAACGGTGTTGCGCCGAACTCGGTAATGTTGGCCAACACCGGCACCTTCACCGTGTCGGCGAAGATTTTGTACATGTCGAGCTGGGTAATCGCTTCGGGGAAGATCATGTCGGCGCCGGCCTCGACGCAAGCCTGGGCGCGGTCGAGCGCGGCTTCCAGGCCTTCGACGGCGAGCGCATCGGTGCGCGCCATGATCACGAAATTCTCGTCGGTACGCGCATCAACGGCAGCCTTGATACGGTCGACCATCTCCTGCTTGCTGACGATTTCCTTGTTGGGACGGTGGCCGCAACGCTTGGCGCCGACCTGGTCTTCGATATGGATCGCGGCAGCGCCGAACTTGATCATCGACTTGACGGTACGGGCGACATTGAAGGCCGAGGAACCGAAACCGGTATCGACGTCGACCAGCAGCGGCAGGTCGCACACGTCGGTGATGCGGCGCACGTCGGTCAGCACGTCATCCAGGTTGGAAATGCCGAGGTCAGGCAACCCGAGCGAACCGGCTGCCACGCCGCCGCCGGACAGGTAGATCGCGCGGTAACCGGCCCGCTTGGCCAGCAGCGCATGGTTGGCGTTGATCGCACCCACGACCTGCAACGGGGATTCTTCTTGTACCGCCTTGCGGAAGGCGGCGCCCGGGGAATTGCGACCCATGTCTTCTCCTTGTGGGGAACTGTTTCAACGATTAAAGCTGCTCCATGTATTGCAATCGGTGTGCCAAACGATAATTTGGTGCAAGCTTATCGTTGCAGTTCTTGCAAACCCGTTTAGTTTCAACAACTTATACTCGTCGTCCGCCGAAAGGCATTTCACCTTCATGTTTCAAATAACGTTACAATTGAAACGCTGAAACGTTACTTGAAACATGAGACTCCCCGCCCGCCCCGCCGCTGACATTCCCGACAAACCGGTCATCTGGACCGTGTCGATCTCGCGCCTGTCCGACCTGTTCCGAGATATCACGCTCGAGTTCGACGACCGCGCGACGATCGAACCGATCCACCTCGGCTTCGAGGATGCAGTCCGCCATATCCGCGAACGGCTGGAAGCCGAGCGCTGCGACGCGGTCATTTCCGCCGGCTCCAACGCTGCCTACCTGAAAAGCCGGCTGTCGCTGCCGGTGGTCATCGCCAAGGCAAGCGGCTTCGACGTCATGCAGGCGCTCGCGCGAGCGCGCAAGATCACGCCGGACATTGCCCTCGTCAGCTACCAGGCACCGATGGAAGAACTAGCGGATTTCCAGGCGACCTTCGGGCTGGAGATTCCGCAGCGGACTTATGTGACCGAAGAAGACGCCCGCTCGCAGATCAATGAATTGAAGGCGGCTGGCGTCAAGGCGGTCGTGGGCGCGGGCTTGATCACGGACCTGGCGGAAGAGGCAGGGCTGGCCGGCGTGTTCGTCTATTCGGCAGCATCGATCCGCCAGGCCTTTGAAGACGCGCTGGAAATCGCACGCTTCACGCAGCTCGAGTCCGGACGCGGACGCGCGCAGCCGGTTGCGGACACGTTGCGCGCCAAGCACGGCCTGAACGACCTGCGCGGCGAATCGCCGGCGATGCAATCGGTGCGCCACTCGATCGAATTGTTCGCCAAATCCCCAGCCACAGTGCTGGTCCAGGGCGAAACAGGCACGGGCAAGGAACTGGTCGCACAGGCAATCCACCGTGAAAGCCAGCGCGCGCGGCAGCCCTTCCTCGCGGTCAACTGCGGGGCGGTGGCGGAATCGCTGCTGGAGTCGGAACTGTTCGGCTATGAAGAAGGCGCGTTCACCGGCTCGCGGCGCGGCGGCCATGCCGGCCTGTTCGAAGCGGCCAATCGCGGCACACTCTTCCTCGACGAGATCGGCGAGATGCCGCTGCAACTGCAGACGCGCCTGCTGCGCGTGCTGGAAGAACGCGAGGTGGTCCGCGTCGGCGGCACGCGTCCTGTTCCGGTCAATGTGCGGATCATCAGCGCAACGCATTGCGATCTCGACCAGCGGGTGAAGGAAGGCCGCTTCCGCGCCGACCTCTTCTACCGCCTTGGTGTACTGCGGCTGACGCTGCCACCGTTGCGCGAACGCACGGACGATCTTGTCGCACTCGCGGAGTGGGGCCTGAAAAACGCCCTCGCCTCGCTCGGCGTACGTCCCCATGCGAATCTGCATGCCGAGATCCTGGCATGCGCCCCCTTGCTCGCGAGTTATGCATGGCCCGGCAATGTGCGCGAATTGCGGAATCTGATGGAACGCCTTGCCCTCTTCCTTGCTGCCGAACCGCTGCAAGCGCTGTCGCCAAGCTTCGTGCTTTCAGTAGCGCCGGAGTTGGCTGCGGCAGTGAAAACGGAAACGCCGGCAAAGCGGATTCCCGTACCGGAAGTAGAATCGATTCAGCAGGTGCTGGCGCGCTTCAACGGGAATCGCGAGGCGGCGGCGAAGTATCTCGGTATCAGTCGCACGACCTTGTGGCGCAAGCTGAGCCAGGCAGAGAAAGTGTGATGGGTTAAGACACCCATTGCTGCCATATGCAGGCGACTGCAGCCGGTATGGGAAGAATGCGTTCCTCACCGCCCGCGAACGAGCTCACAGCACGAATACGAAATCCTTCACCAGCGCCCCGGGCAGCAATGCACTCCCCGTACTCCGCGCCCCGTACGTATCCGTATCGATCAGCATTTCCCGCTCGCTGGTCAAGCCAACAAGATTTTCCCCCAGCACCCGGAACAGCGAATCGTCGAAGCGCATGACATTCAATGGCGCCTTGATTTCCCCGCCTTCCACCCAGAACGACGCAAAGCGCGTCATCCCGGTGATGCGGGCGTTCATCCGGTCCGAGAAATTCAGGTACCAGAGGTTGCTGATGAAGACGCCGGTATCGAGCTCGGCAAGCACGCGCGCCAGGGGCAGGTCGCCCGCCGCCAGGTCGAGCGATGCCATGCTCTCGCCCGCGTCCGCGCCGTTGGTCGCAATACCGTACTCCTTGGCAGTGCGCGGCGACACCAGGCTGCCGGTGAGCCGCCCCTGGTCGAACAGCACCACCCTGCCCGGCTTGATGAAGCCGTCGCCCTGGAAAGCCGGCGCCAGTCCGCCTGCCGTATTTTCCGCGAGGGTGACCGCGGGATTGAGCCGGATACCGTCGTCGCGCATGCGGCACAAGGGGCTCTGCCGGGTGCGCAACGACTTTTCCGACACGCCGCCCCAGTTCAGCATGCCGAGGACTTCATTCAGCGCCGACGGCGTCAGGTAGGCCCGGTAGGCGCCGGGTGGAATGCTTGTCGGCGGGCGTTGCAGCAGCGACAGCTGCGCGGCGGCGTCGCGGAACTTGGCGAAAAAGGCGGCGCTATTCCATTCGAAGCCGGCGTAGCTGGCCTTCACCGCCTTGTCCCGCTCGTGGTACAGGCTCCAGTCGAGATTGAAGCTGGTGGTCTCGTGCCAGTTGCGCTGGCCGTACGAGTTGGCATAGCCGCGATAGACCGGACCGGCGGCGAGGATGCCGACCAGGTCGTGTCCGCGCGCAGCATCGAGCACTTCCTCGACGAGGGAGACGGTTTCCGGCAGCCGCGGCGCGACGACATGGTCGGTGGAGTGCACGTCGGTCGCACGCAGGAGGTGCGGGTCTTCCGGCAGGTCCGGCAGCTGGCTGCGCAGTGCAGCCATCATGCGGTCGAGCAGGAAGCGGTCGGACTCGATCCTGCCGGACAGGGCCATCGTCATTTCCGCATGGCGCTTGCCCTGGAACAGGTTGACCGACAGGTAGATCTGGCGCACATGCCCCGGCTGGCGAATGGCGCTGCGGTTAAAGCGCACGAAGTCGGACGCCTCCGCCGCCAGCCAGCACTGGTAATCTTCACCTTCCCGCAGGCGGGCATCGAGCCGGGCGGCGAGATCAAGGAAATACTGCTTCATCACGCGCCTCCGAACACAGCGACATCACCGAACAGGCAGGCGGGCGATGCGTGTCCGACGCGGATGACCTGCGAGGGTTCGCCCTTGCCGCAGAACGGCGTGCCCATCACGCTGAAGGTCGACTGGTCGCCCACCGCTTTCAGCGAGCGCCAGAAGGTGGCGGAAATGCCGCGGTAGTTCGGGTTCTTCACAATGCCTTTCAGCTCCCCGTTTTCGATCAGGCGGCCATACTCGCAGCCGAACTGGAACTTGTTGCGCGAGTCGTCGATGGACCACGACACATTGGTGTCCATCAGCACGCCGCGTTCGACCGAACGGATCATGTCGTCGAGCACCGAGTTGCCCGGCTCGATGTTGAGGTTGGCCATGCGGTCGATCGGAGGCCGGTTCCAGCTGCAGGCGCGCGCATTGGCCACGCCCTGCATGCCGCTGCGCGCCTGCGACACGGCGCTGCCGAGCGGACGCTCGAGGATGCCGTCGCGGATCAGCCAGGCGCGCTCGGCCGTGCTGCCTTCGTCATCCCAGCCGTAGCTGGCGAACTGCTCCGTCCGCTCGGGGTCGTAGGTGACGTTGAGCAGGTCGGAGCCGTAGCGGTAGCTGCCGAACATGTCCGGCGTGACGAAGCTGGTGCCGGCGAAATTGCGCTCGTCGCCGAGGATGCGGTCCAGCTCCAGCGGATGGCCGATCGATTCATGGATCTGCAGCATCATCTGCTCCGGCATCAGCAGCAGGTCCATCGTGCCGCTCGGGCAGTTCGGCGCGGCGAGCAAGTCCAGCGCCTGTTCCGCCACGCGCCGGCCCGCGCCGTGGAAACCCGCCTGCTCGAGGATTTCAAAACCGCCCTGCCGGCAGTAGCCGTTGTACTGGCCGCCCAGGCTGCGCGTCTGCGTGTCCGTGGCGTCGCTCGCGGTTACCGCAAGGTTGGGGATCAGGTAGTGGAACTGTTGCTCGATGTCGGCGCCGTCCGCCGTGAGGTAAGTCTGCGATGTGGTCACGCTCCAGATCGATGCCAGCCAGTCGACGATGCGTGCGTCGACGCGGCAGGCAGTGGATTCGCGCATGAGCAGGTCGATCAGGTCGCGGCGCTGCGGCATGGACGCGGTCGATGCCGGTGTGGCGTAGGTTCCGGTCGGGCGCGGCAAGGCGATGCGCGAATAATCGACGACCGAACGGCCGGCACTGGCTTCCGCCCAGCGGCGCGCGCGCGCAATGGCGTTGGTCAGGCCGGCGGCGCTCAGGTCGCTGGTGGCGGCATAACCGTAACCGCCGCGCTGGACGACGGTGATCATCGCCCCGCGGTCGATCGCGGTCGACAGCGGTTGCAGGACGTCCTGGCGCACCGTCAACTGTTCGCTTGTCTCCTCGACAAGGCGCAGCGAACAGAAATCGACGGCAGGCGCAAGACTGCGAAACAAGGATCGGAGGGAACGGATGGAGTCGGGCAAAACAGACCTCGGTGGACAACTAGTGAAGACAGAGACTGCATCGTAAAGATAACGTTCATTTCCATCCGTCATTATTTGCTAACTAACGGCAATATCAACCCGGTAACGATGAAAGATTGCTGCAACGCCGCATCGATATTTGCAAATTATCAAGAACCCTGAAGCACATTGACCGGCGATGCCAGTAGAATCTGTACAGCACTCCCAGTCCTCTTGCAGCCGGAATCCGAGCCCGCCGTCCCGCGGCGGTTGACCAGAAACCTCGAGACAGACCGCCATGGCAGATTTCAACTGGAGCAATCCTTATCCGACGACGCGCATCCCGCTGTTTGCCCGCAATGTCGTTTCCACCTCTCATCCTCTCGCCGCGCAAGCCGGCCTGCGCATGCTGCTCCGGGGCGGCAACGCGGTCGACGCGGCCATTGCGGCAGCGGCGGCGCTGACGATTGTCGAGCCGGTGTCCAACGGCTTGGGCGGCGATGCGTTCGCCATCCTGTGGGACGGCGAGCAGTTGCACGGCCTCAATGCCTCGGGACCGGCGCCGCAAGGATGGAGCGTTGATTACTTTACCCGCAAGCATGGTGGAAAGATTCCCGGCCACGGCTGGGATTCGGTCACGGTGCCGGGCATGGTGGCCGGCTGGGTCGAACTCTCGGAGAAGTTCGGCAAGTTGCCCTTTGTCGAACTGTTCGAGCCCGCGATTGAGCTGGCCGAGCGCGGCTATGCCGTGACGCCCATCGTGCAGCGCAAGTGGGCAGCCGCAGTGCCGGTCATGAAGCGCCAGCCCGGCTTTGCCCGCGCCTTCATGCCCAATGACCGCGCACCGGAAGTCGGCGAGAAATTCGTGTTCACCGAAGCCGGCCACACCCTCACCCGCATCGCCGAATCGCGCGGCGAAGCCTTCTATCGTGGCGAACTGGCCGAGGCGATGGCACAGCATGCGAAACAGTGCGGCGCGGTGCTGACCGTGGAAGACCTGGCGTCTTACGCCCCGGAATGGGTGACGCCGATCCAGAAGGACTACGCCGGCTACACCTTGCATGAAATCCCGCCGAACGGGCAAGGCATTGCAGCGCTGATGGCGCTGGGTATCCTGTCGCACCTCGACATTGCCTCCTACCCGCTCGACTCGGCCGACAGCATCCACCTGCAGATCGAAGCGATGAAACTCGCCTTCGCCGACACCTACCACTGGGTCGCCGACAACCGCCACATGAAGAAGGTCAGTGCGGAAGACTTGCTGGACGACGTCTACCTGGCGGAGCGGGCAAAGCACATTGACCTGCGCAACGCGGGCGACTTCAAGCACGGCACGCCGCCGCGCGGTGGTACGGTGTACCTGGCGGCGGCCGATGAAAACGGCATGATGGTCAGCTTCATCCAGTCCAACTACCTCGGCTTCGGCTCCGGCGTGGTGGTGCCGGAAACCGGCATCAGCATGCAGAGCCGCGGCAAGGGATTCTCGCTGGATCCGAAGCACCCGAATTGCGTCGCTCCCGGTAAACGCCCCTTCCACACCATCATCCCCGGCTTCCTGACCAAGGACGGCCAGCCGCAAATGGCCTTCGGCGTGATGGGCGCAAACATGCAGCCGCAAGGCCACCTGCAGGCCCTGGTGCGCATGTTGTCTTACGATCAACAACCGCAAGCCGCTTGCGATGCACCTCGCTGGAAGGTCAATACCGGGCTGGACGTGGACATCGAGCGGAGCATGCCGCAGGACGTGGTTGCGGAACTGGCGGCGCGCGGGCACGAGATCAACACCAAGACCGACAGCACGCAGGATTTCGGCGCCGGACAGTTCATCTGGAAGACGGAAGACGGCTATATCGCGGCCAGCGACGCGCGGCGCGACGGGCAAGCCGTCGGTTTCTGACCTCGGTTCGCTCCCGAAAAAGCGGCATTCGCCCCCGTTTGCCGCAATTCGTCGCATTCCGATATGCATTCGGCGCCGCCCGCTGAATAATGCCTCCAACAAACGACAAGGAGGCAAGCATGCAATTCACACCCGTCATCATTGCCCACATTGCCAGCGCGTCTGGCGCGCTGGTGTTTGGCGCGGTCACGCTGTCGCTACGCAAGGGCACGAGGCTGCATCGCATGCTTGGCCGCACCTGGGTGACGCTAATGGCGTTGACGGCGCTGGTTTCCTTCTGGATCAAGTCGACCGGACATTTTTCCTGGATTCATCTCCTGTCGGTCTGGACGCTTCTGGCACTGGCCGGCTCGATCTACGCCGTCATCCGCGGCAACGTACGCGCACATCGCCGCGGCATGATTTCCGCCTACGCCGGGCTTGCGATAGCCGCCGTATTCACCCTGCTGCCGGGACGCCGCCTCGGTGCCCTGCTGTGGGGCACTGTCGGACTGGCGTGAACAAACTTCGAGGAGAACATCATGGAACATACCCCTGCCTACCGTAACGCCCGCCGCCATGTAGAGCGCAAGATCGGCTTCGCAATCCACTTCGCGGTCTACCTGATCGTGAACACCGGCCTCGTACTGTTCAACCTCCTGGTCGTGCCGAACCGGATCTGGGCCGTCTGGCCGCTCTTCGGATGGGGAATCGGGTTACTATTCCACGGTCTTGCCGTCTTCCTGCACGCCCCCGGCGCTGCATGGAAGGAGCGCATGATCGAAAACGAACTCAAAAAGATCCATCAGAAATCCGCAGCATGATCTATGCCCCGAAGCTGAACGGCCAGCCGTATTCGCGCGTGCGCCGTTTCGCGATCGACATCGCCATCACCCAGGTCTTCAACCTGATCATCGCCGTGCTCATCACCTACGTGGTGCGAGGGCACGGCGGCTTTTTCGTCAACATGGTGTTCTCGATGTGCATCGGCACGCTGGCGACCGCCTTCATCGACGGCGGCCGGCTGATCCTGTGGGGGGAGTGCAAGCCGCCGAAGTGGAAGTTCATCGGGCTGATCCTGATATCGCTGCCCGCCGCCCAGTTCATCGGCAAAGTGACGGCCGCGGCCGTGCTGGGTATCCCGCGCGAGGCGCTGTCCGCCATGCGGGCCGGCAATGCCACCGCGATGCTGATCGGCGGCACCGTGTGCTCGATGTTCATCATCTGGTTCTTCTGGAGCCGAGAGCACATCGAGTACCTGCGCGCCGAAGCAGAGGCCGAAAAGGCGCGCGCTGCCTCGATCGAAAAGCAGGCGCTGCAGGCGCAGCTGCAGATGCTGCAGGCGCAGATCGAGCCGCACATGCTGTTCAACACCCTGGCCAACCTGCAGGGCCTGATTGCGATCGACCCGCCGCGCGCGCAGCACATGCTGGAGCAGCTGATCCAGTACCTGCGCTCCACACTGTCCGCATCCCGCTCCGAAAAGACCTCGCTCGCGCACGAGTTCTCGCTGCTCGACGCCTATCTCGGCCTCATGAAAGTGCGCATGGACGCGCGCCTGTCCTACACCCTCGAGCTGCCCGACGAGCTGCGCGGCGTGACCGTGCCGCCGATGCTGCTGCAGCCGCTGGTCGAGAACGCCATCAAGCATGGCCTCGAACCCAAGGTCGAAGGCGGCAACATCACGGTCCGCGCCGAGTACACCGGCGGCTTCCTGAACCTGTGCGTGACCGACAGCGGCCTCGGCCTCGACGGCGCGCCGGTGAACCACAACAGCACCCACGTGGGCGTGTCTAACGTGCGCGAACGCCTGCACGCGCTGTACGGCGCACGCGCCGCCTTCAACCTCATCCCCAACACGCCGACCGGCGTCATTGCCCGCATCACGATCCCGCTATGAACATGATCCGAGCCCTCATCGCAGAAGACGAACCGATCCTCGCCCATACGCTGCTGCAGACCCTGCAACGGCTCTGGCCGGAACTGCAGGTCGGCGGCGTGGTGGAAAACGGCATTGCCGCCGTACAGGAAGCGCTCGCACAGCGCCCCGATGTGCTCTTCCTGGATATCAAGATGCCGGGCAAGACCGGACTGGAAGCAGCGCAGGAACTGGCCGAGGACTGGCCGGAAGACGTGCCCTTCCCGCTCGTGGTGTTCGTCACGGCCTATGACGAGTACGCGCTGCAGGCCTTCGAGCAGGCGGCGGCCGACTATGTGCTCAAGCCAGTCACCGAGGCGCGCCTGGCCAAGACCGTCGAGCGGCTGAAAGCGCGGCTGGCGCAACATACCGAGCGCAATGCGGAGCTGGAGCGCATCGTCGGCCAGCTCCGTTCGCTGGTCCCCCATGCACCGGCGGCAAGCGAGCGCCTGGGCATTATCCGCGCCGCGGTGGGCAACCAGGTGCGCATGATCCCGGTCGCCGACGTGCTCTATTTCGAAGCCACCGACAAATACGTGAACGTCGTCACCGCCGACAGCGAATCCCTCATTCGCACCAGCTTGAAGGAGTTGCTGCCCCAGCTCGATCCCAACCGGTTCTGGCAGATCCATCGGGGCACGGTCGTCAACGTGAAATGCGTGCAGTCCGCCGTGCGCGACGAGAGCGGGAAGCTCTCGTTGAAGCTGCACGGGCGGACGGAAAGCCTCCCGGTGAGCCGGGTGTTTGCTCACCTGTTCAGGCAGATGTAGAAAGGGGCTGCTTACATGACCGGCTTGGCCGCCATGAAGTAGATCGCCGGCATGGGCAGCAAGGTGGCCGCGGTACCCGCCACCATCCACAGCAGGGACAGTTTGCGGTAACCATCCGGAATCGCCGGCTGCGGTCCCAGCGGCTTGAGCATCCGTGCCTGCATGAACTGGACCGGTACCAGGATGAACAGCCAGATCGCACCGCTGCCGATCACCAGCATATAGCTCCAGCGGATCCACTGCGTCTGCATTACCCCGCCAAAGGACGGCGCCATCATGTGACCGGTCGCCATCAGCAGGGCGATCCCGCCCTGCCCGTTGGCGGGTGCATGGGCTGGAATACTCCGTCGCCCCCTTCCCCGGCGGTGGCCCCCAACGGGGGCCCCCAAAGCACGGGGGTGGGACGGGCTACCCCAGGGGGTACCCCAGCCCGG
>CBIHRW010000083.1:0-19197 GCA_966212545.1 uncultured Noviherbaspirillum sp. | reverse complement strand
CCGTCGCTCGGCTGGCGCTTCACCGATGCCTGGCTGTCGATGGCAGGTACCGCCGACAAGGGCATTCCGAACGGCGTGCCGGTGGACGAGTGGGGCATCCGCGTTTCGGCAGACAAGTGCAACCCGGTCGGCGCATCCGTGTCCCGCGGCGGTGCGACCAACTCGCCGCCCGCAGTCTATGCTCTGACCAAGTACGTCGACTGGATGAAGAAATATGCGCCGCCCCAAGCCATGGGCATGACCTTCTCCGAAGCCGGCCCGGTGCCCGCACAAGGCGAAGTCGCGCAGCAGATCTTCTGGTACACCGCCTTCACTGCTTCCTACATCAAGGGCGGCCTGCCGGTCGTGCATCCGGACGGCAAACCGAAGTGGCGCATGGCGCCGTCGCCGCACGGCCCGTACTGGAAGAACGGCATGCAGAACGGCTACCAGGACGTGGGCGCCTGGACCTTCTTCAAGTCCACTGCGCCGGAGCGTCGCGCCGCTGCATGGCTGTACGCGCAGTTCGTGACCGCGAAGACCGTGTCGCTGAAGAAGTCCATCACCGGCCTGACCTTCATCCGCGAATCGGACATCAAGCATGACTACTTCACCAAGCATGCCGACCAGCTCGGCGGCCTGATCGAGTTCTACCGCAGCCCGGCACGCGTCGCATGGACGCCGACCGGTACCAACGTGCCGGATTATCCGAAGCTGGCGCAGTTGTGGTGGAAGAACGTGGCGACCGCTGTCACCGGCGAGAAGACTCCGCAAGCCGCGATGGATAACCTGGCTGAGGAAATGGACCAGGTGATGGCCCGTCTCGAGCGTGCCGGCATGAAGGCTTGCGCGCCGAAGCTGAACCCGAAGGGCGACCCGGCCAAGTGGATGACCGACAAGGGCGCACCGTGGAAGAAGCTGGACAACGAAAAGCCGAAGGGTGAGACGATTGCCTACGACAAGCTGCTGCAGGCTTGGAAGGAAGGCCGCGCTTACTGATCGGTTTCGTTGATCAGATAAACCAGGTTGGCGCGGCGAAAGCCGCGCCAATTTTCCATCATGAATAACGTCGTAATGCAGCCGGAGAGCGCGTCATTCAAGGAGACAGTCCAGTGACCAAGTACATCCTCGCCCTGGACCAGGGCACGACCAGTTCGCGAGCGATCCTGTTCGACCGCGAGGGACGCATGCGCGGTATCGCGCAGCAGGAATTCCGGCAAATTTTTCCGCAGTCGGGCTGGGTCGAGCACGATGCGAATGAAATCTGGCGCAGCCAGCTGGGCGTTGCCCAGCAGGTGCTCAAGCAGGACAGTATCAGTGCTGCTGATATCGCCGCGATTGGCATCACCAACCAGCGCGAAACGACGGTGGTCTGGGACCGCAAGACCGGCGAGCCGATCGCCAACGCCATCGTCTGGCAGGACCATCGAACCGCCGACTTGTGCGACGCATTGCGCGAACAGGGCAAGTCGGCTTTGTTCCAGCAAAAGACCGGCCTCGTCATCGACGCTTACTTTTCCGGGACCAAGCTCAAATGGCTGCTCGATAACGTCGCCGGCGCAAGAAGCAGGGCCGAGCGCGGCGAGCTGGCGTTCGGCACGATCGACTCCTGGCTGATCTACAAGCTGTGTGGTGCCCATGTTGTCGACACCAGCAATGCATCGCGCACCTTGCTGTTCAATATCCACACGCTACAGTGGGATGATGAACTCCTGGCATTGCTTGACATTCCCCGCAGCCTGTTGCCCGAGGTGGTGCCGGGCAGCGGCGTGGTTGGCAACACAAGTCCGGAATTGCTGGGAAGCGCCATCCCGATCGCCGGTATTGCCGGCGACCAGCAGGCTGCGACCTTCGGCCAGGCCTGCCACCAGCCCGGCATGGCGAAGAATACGTACGGCACCGGTTGCTTCATGCTGATGAATACCGGGAAGCAGGCGATTACTTCGAAGAACAATCTGGTCACGACGATCGGTTGGTCGATCGGCGGGCAGACCGATTACATGCTCGAAGGCAGCGTCTTCAACGCCGGCGCGGCGGTGCAGTGGCTGCGCGACGGGCTGGGCATCATCAAGAGTTCGGAGGAGGTGGAAGCATTGGCATCCAGCGTCCCTGATACCGGCGGCGTATTCTTCGTTCCTGCGTTTGCCGGACTCGGCGCGCCTTATTGGGATGCCTATGCGCGTGGCACCATGGTCGGCATCAGCCGCGGCACCACCAAGGCCCACATTGCGAGGGCGACGCTGGCGGGCATCGCCTACCAGAGCGCCGACGTCCTGGAGGCGATGCAGAAGGATGCGGCAATCGACTTGACCGAACTGCGTGTCGACGGCGGCGCATCACGGAACGACCTGCTGATGCAATTCCAGGCCGACGTACTCGGCGTGCCGGTTGTACGGCCGGTTGTTACGGAGACCACCGCGCTTGGGGCAGCTTACCTGGCAGGACTTGCAGTGAACTTCTGGGGATCGAAGGAAGAGATTGCGTCACAATGGCAGGCGCAAAAACGATTCGAACCCGCCATGTCGGCCGATGAACGCGAGCAACGCCTAACGACATGGCGGCGCGCGGTGCAACGGTCGCAGCATTGGCTCGAATCTCACTAGGTCACCGGGAATCGCGACAAATCGGTGCGTATTGCGTGGTGTAAGACCAACAATGGTTACACGGCCTTACAACTGACCAATGGGTAAGTTGCTATAATTCACCGATGCTAAAACAACGCACCGTCAAACAGCTCGTCAAGACCGTGGGCGTCGGACTGCACTCCGGCACCAAGGTCGAGCTCACGTTTCGCCCAGCCGCGCCGGACACCGGAATCGTCTTCCGCCGCGTGGACGTCAACCCGCCGGTCGACCTGCCCGCAAGCGCGACCGGCGTGGGCGATACACGCCTGGCGTCGGTGCTGCAGAAGGACGGTGTGCGTGTGTCGACGGTTGAGCACCTGATGTCGGCGTGCGCCGGCCTTGGCATCGACAACTTGTATGTTGACGTCACTGCCGAAGAAATCCCGATCATGGACGGCTCGGCTGCTTCCTTTGTTTTTCTGCTGCAGCAGGCCGGCTTGCAGGAGCAGAACGCGCCGAAGAAATTCATCCGTGTGAAGAAGCCGGTCGAAGTCCGCGACGGCACGGGCGCGCAGGAAAAATGGGCGCGCCTCGAGCCCTACAACGGCTTCAAGCTCAGGTTCTTCATCGAATTCAACCATCCGGCAGTCGACGCCACCGGCCAGATCGCCGAAGTCGATTTCGACGCCCAATCCTACGTCAAGGAAATCGCGCGCGCCCGCACCTTCGGCTTCATGCATGAAGTGGAAATGCTGCGCGGGATCGGCCTGATCCGCGGCGGTTCGCTGGAAAACGCGATCGTGATGGATGAATACCGCATCCTCAATCCGGACGGACTGCGCTACGACAATGAATTCGTGCGCCACAAGATCCTTGACGCGATTGGCGACCTCTATCTTGTCGGCCATCCGCTGCTTGCCAGCTATGTCGCGCACAAGTCGGGTCACATGATGAACAACCTGCTGCTACGCGCCTTGCTCGAGCAGCCGGATGCGTACGAAATCGTGACTTTCGATTCGATCGATACCGCGCCGGGCGCTTATGCGCGCCAAACGCGGCAGGAGTGGGCGTTCAGTTAACGCCTGTCTTTCGCATGGCGCTTGAGCATATTGTTCAGCGCTTCTGTCAACGCCTGGTTGCCGGGCGACTTGTCCAGCGAATCGCGCAAGTTTTCAAAGGCCGACAACGCCTTGTTCGGCAACTCGAGTTCCTTCTTGCGTATTGGCGTTTCGCCAATCTTTCTAACTTGCACTTTGATACGTATTGCGTTAACCTGCCAACCGCGTTGCAGCAGGGAATCTTGCAATTTAGGCAACTGTTGCTTGAGCTTCGCTGCAAGCGCTGCATTTGGCGCCCCGACGGTTAATTGATCTCCGTCGAACCGCATGACGGAACAAGCATCAAAAAGCGCGGGGAGAACAGCCGCACACTCTTCTTGCAGTGCGGCCAGGCGCATCACGGCCGGCAACAAGGCTGCCATTCTGTCGTTTGTGCGCAGGAAATCTGTAACAGCTGTAACACTGCTCGCGCCTTTCTTGGACGCGCGTGTAGACTGAAATCGTTGCTGAGAAGAAAGAAATAAGGGTGAGCGACTCATGCTTACACCTTATCACACCATACCTGCGACGGACGAGTCGGGGGAGGAGTCGTAATGCAAATTATCCTGCTGCATCCGCGCTTCAGCGCCAGGACGCTTACATTGACGCGATGGCACATGATCCTGCTGGGACTTGTATTTTTGTCATTCGTCATCCTCGGCTCCTTCCTCCTCTCCTACCTCACCTTCCGCCACGCATCCGACCTCAACCTTCCTATCGTCAAAGACGTCGTCGCTTCCGCTACCCAGGACGACACCAGCAAGAAAGACAAATACGTCAAGGAGAACCTCGCCGCCATGGCCATGAAGCTGGGCGAGATGCAGGCGCAACTGATGCGCCTGGACGCTCTCGGCGAGCGGGTGCAGGGCCTGGCAGGCGTCAAGCCGCAGGAATTCAATTTCCGCGAATTGCCGGGACGAGGCGGCGCCGCACCCTCCAGCCTGCGCGACAAGCCGCTCAGCATGAACGAATTCCAGCAGTTGCTTGAGGCGATGTCACGCGACGTCGAGCATCGGGCGGATTACATGAATGTGGTCGAATCCGCGCTGATGAGCCACAAGATCAAGTCCAAGCTGCTGCCGACCATTCAGCCAGTCAATGTCAGCTACAACGCCTCCGGCTTCGGCTGGCGCTTCGATCCTTTTACCGGCCGGCAGGCCTTCCATGAAGGCATTGATTTCGCCGCTGCCACCGGCACGCCTATCGTTGCCGCTGCCGGCGGGGTAGTGATCGCCGCCGAGTACCACCATCAGTTCGGCAACATGGTCGAAATCGACCACGGCAACGACATCGTCACGCGTTACGCGCATTGCTCGCGTCTCGGCGTGAAAGTGGGTGACATTGTCCGGCGCGGTCAGCATGTCGCCGACATCGGCTCGACCGGCCGCTCCACCGGCTCGCACCTGCATTTCGAGGTGCTGGTCAAGGGCATCCAGCAGGATCCCCACAAGTTCCTGTCCGCCGGCGCGGACCAGGCGAAGATGGCAGCGCTCGCAGCCAAGTAATCACGCGGCTTTACGGCCAGACACTTGTCTTTTCAGGCCATCGGTATTGTTTCCCCTGGAAACGCCCCCACCTCCAGCCTTGCCGGCCCAAAGTGAACCGTCTAGCCGGCCGGACATTTGTCCTTGCGCAATCTTCTTTTGCGCATCCGGTTCCACGGCGGGCAGTCCTCTCTGGGCAGCGTGATAAAATCCGCAATTTAGCCAAATTCCGTCTCCGTGAAACTCTGGAAGGGCTGGTTTCGCGGCGTCTTAAACAACATTAAAGCATGTCCCTACTGACCCAGATTTTCGGCAGCCGCAACCAGCGGCTGATCAAGCAATACCAGAAGACCGTACGCGAAATCAACGCGCTCGAACCGGCGATGGAAAAGCTGTCCGACGCCGAACTGCAGGCGAAGACGCCCGAGTTCAAGGAGCGCATCGCCAGTGGCACGACGCTCGACGACATCCTCGTCGAAGCCTTCGCCGTCTGCCGCGAGGCGAGCCGTCGTGTACTGAAGATGCGCCACTTCGACGTGCAGCTCATCGGCGGCATGGTCCTCCACTTCGGCAAGATCGCCGAGATGGGCACCGGCGAGGGCAAGACGCTCATGGCGACGTTGGCGGTCTATCTCAATGCATTGGCCGGCAAGGGCGTGCATGTGATCACCGTCAACGACTACCTCGCGCAGCGCGATGCCGAATGGATGGGCAAGCTCTACAGCTGGCTTGGCCTGACCACCGGCATCAACCTGTCGCAGATGCCGCACGACACCAAGCAGGCAGCGTATGCCGCGGACATCACCTACGGCACCAACAACGAATTCGGCTTCGACTACCTGCGCGACAACATGGTGTATGACGCGGGGGACCGTGTGCAGCGCGGCTTGAACTTCGCGATCGTCGATGAAGTGGACTCGATCCTGATCGACGAAGCGCGTACCCCGCTGATCATCTCCGGCCAGGCCGAAGACCACACCGACATGTATGTCAGGATGAACGAAGTCCCGCCGCTTCTGACGCAGCAGATCGGTGAGGAAACACCGGACGGCAAGGGCAAGATTGAAGTCCCCGGCGACTACACCAAGGACGAGAAATCCCACCAGGTGCTGCTGACCGAAGCCGGCCATGAAAAGGCCGAGCAGATCCTGACGAAGATGGGCCTGCTGCCGGAAGGCGCCTCGCTTTACGACCCGGCCAACATCACGCTGATCCACCACCTGTATGCCGCCTTGCGTGCGCACGTGCTGTTCCACAAGGACCAGCACTACGTGGTACAGAACAATGAAGTCGTCATCGTCGACGAATTCACCGGCCGCCTGATGGTGGGCCGCCGCTGGTCCGACGGCCTGCACCAGGCCGTGGAAGCGAAAGAGGGCGTGAAGATCCAGAACGAGAACCAGACCCTGGCCTCGATCACCTTCCAGAACTACTTCCGCATGTACGGCAAGCTGGCCGGCATGACCGGCACCGCCGACACCGAAGCGTACGAATTCCAGGAAATCTACGGCCTCGAAACCGTGGTGATCCCGCCGAACCGCCCGAGCCAGCGCAAGGACCGCCAGGACCAGGTGTACAAGACCGCGCCGGAGAGGTACGACGCAGTCGTCAACGACATCAAGGATTGCTACGAGCGCGGCCAACCGGTGCTGGTGGGCACAACCTCGATCGAGAATTCCGAACTGATCTCGAAGATCCTCACCAAGCACAACCTGCCGCACAACGTGCTCAATGCGAAGCAGCACGCACGCGAAGCGGAAATCGTTGCCCAGGCCGGCCGCCCCAAGATGATCACCATCGCGACCAACATGGCCGGCCGCGGTACCGACATCGTGCTGGGTGGTAATGTCGAGAAGCAGATCCAGATCATCGAAGCCGATCCCAACCTGAGCGACGGCGACAAGCAGCAGAAGGCGCAGAAGCTGCGCGATGAATGGCAGTCGCTGCACGACCACGTGGTCTCGGTCGGCGGCCTGCACATCATCGGCACCGAACGCCACGAATCCCGCCGTATCGACAACCAGTTGCGCGGCCGTTCCGGCCGCCAGGGCGACCCGGGTTCCTCGCGCTTCTACCTGTCGCTGGACGATCCGCTCCTGCGCATCTTCGCCGGTGACCGCGTGCGCGCAATCATGGATCGCCTGAAGATGCCGGAAGGCGAACCGATTGAAGCCGGTATCGTCACGCGTTCCATCGAATCCGCGCAGCGCAAGGTTGAAGCCCGCAACTTCGACATTCGCAAGCAGCTGCTCGAGTACGACGACGTCGCCAACGACCAGCGCAAGGTGATCTACCAGCAGCGTAACGAGCTGCTCGAAGCGCGGGACGTGTCCGACATGATCGCAAACCTGCGCCAGGGCTTGTTCACTGACGTATTCCGCACCTTCGTGCCGGAAGAGTCGATGGAAGAGCAGTGGGACATCAAGGGCCTGGAAGCTGCGCTGGCGAACGAGTGGCAGCTGGAAGTGCCGCTGACCAAGATGCTGGAAGCCGAACCCGACCTGACGGACGACGACCTGCTCGAGCGCGCGCTGAAGGCGGCGGACGAGTCCTACAATGCCAAGGTTGCGATCATCGGCAAGGACGCTTTCGCGGGATTCGAGCGCAGCGTCATGCTGCAGAGCATCGACACCCACTGGCGCGAACACCTCGCAGCGCTCGACCACCTGCGCCAGGGTATCCACCTGCGCGGCTACGCGCAAAAGAACCCGAAGCAGGAGTACAAGCGCGAAGCCTTCGAGCTGTTCGGCACCATGCTCGACCTGATCAAGAACGAGGTGATCCGCATCGTGATGACGGTACGCATCCAGTCGCGCGAAGAGATCGACGCGGCGGAAGCCCAGCTCGCGCAGTCGCATGTGGAAAACGTGCACTACGAGCATGCGGACTTCAATCCCAATGCCGCACCGGAAGAGTTGCTGGCGCCCACCGCCAACGCGGAAAGCTCGCAGCAACCGATGGTCAATGCGGTGCCGAAGGTCGGCCGTAACGACCCTTGCCCCTGCGGCAGCGGCAAGAAGTACAAGCAGTGTCACGGCAAGCTGGCGTAAAGAGGCGCTTGCATGAAGATAAAAGGGCAGGGGAACCTGCCCTTTTGTTTTTGGGGAACGGCAAACCGGACAAGCGCTTTCGGTTTGCCTCCGGCTCGTAGTACCCTATAGCCATGAATCAAGCACATCCCAAAGAACCACTCGCCGCGGCACCCTTCATCAAGGAAATCGGCCGCGGCAAGAAAGGCGCACGCAGCATCTCGCGCGACGACGCCTACCGCCTCTACGAAGCGATGCTCGACGGCCGAGTGTCCGACCTCGAGATGGGCGGTGTCATGCTCGCCATGCGCATCAAGGGCGAATCGGTCGACGAGATCGCCGGTTTCCTCGATGCGGCCGAGCATTCGTTCGACAAGCTGCCGACGCCGCCGGGCGAGTTCGCGCCAGTCGTCATACCCAGCTATAACGGTTCCCGCCAGATGCCGAACCTGACGCCTTTGCTGGCCATGCTGCTCGCACGGCGCGGCGTGCCGGTACTGATCCATGGCGTCACGAAGGATCCGGGACGCGTCACCACGGCGGAAATCCTGCACGAGCTCGGCTTCTCGTTTGCGCACTCGATCGATGAAGCGATGCAGGGCTTTGCGCGACGCGAACCGGTGTTCATGCCGATCGAAGCACTCGCCCCCCGCATGGCCCGCCTGCTCGCACTGCGCCGCATCCTCGGTGTGCGGAATTCGACGCATACGCTGGTGAAGATCATGCAACCCTTCGCCGGACCGGCGCTGCGCCTGACGTCCTACACCCATCCCGAATACCTCGAGATGCTGGCCGAATACTTCAGCACGGCCGTCCCCTCTGGGCGCGGCGACGCTTTCCTGATGCGCGGGACCGAGGGCGAAACCGTAGCCAACGCCAAGCGCGCCCAGCAAATCACCTGGTTCCATGATCGCGAATGCACCGTGTTGGTGCAAAAACAGGCGGCGGTCGACGAAATGCCGCCGTTGCCGCCTCAACGCGATGCATCGACGACGGCCGAATGGATCAAATCCGCGCTTGCCGGCGGCCAGCCGGTGCCGGTGCCAATTGCGGAGCAGGTGGAACACTGTTTGCATGTAGCAGGGCTGGTACATGCCAAGCAGGTGTCCTATGGAGAAGCAGGGTAAGGTTGTTCTGGTCGGCGCGGGCCCGGGAGACCCGGACCTCCTCACGCTCAAGGCCGTCAAGGCGATAGCCGCCGCTGACGTGATCCTTGTCGATGACCTCGTCAATCCTGAAGTCCTCGGCCATGCGCGCTTCGACGCGCGCATCATCCCGGTCGGCAAGCGCGGTGGATGCCAGTCCACGCCGCAGGAGTTCATCGAGCGGCTGATGATCAGCGAGGCGCACGCCGGCAACGACGTCGTGCGGCTCAAGGGCGGTGATCCGTTCATCTTCGGGCGAGGCGGCGAGGAGCGTGCGCATCTGGAAGCTGCCGGCATTGCGGTGGAAGTGGTCAACGGCATCAGCAGCGGTCTCGCCGCACCCGCATCGCTCGGCATCCCGCTCACCCACCGCGACTGGAGCCAGGGCGCGATTTTCGTCACCGGCCATGGGAAGACTGCCGATACCAATCCCGACTGGGCCACGCTTGCCCGGCTCGACATGACGCTGGTGATCTACATGGGCGTTGCCCGTTGCGGCGAAATTCAGCAGGCACTGCTCGCCGGCGGCAAGTTGGCGTCGACCCCGGTTGCCGTCATTCAGTCGGCGACGTCGTCCGGCCAGTCGCAATTGATCACAACGCTGAACGAGTTACCCGCTGCGCTCGCAGCGTCGACCCTGGGCAGCCCGAGCATCATTGTGATTGGCGACGTCGTGCGATGCGCGCGCGCCGAGTTCCTCGATGAAGCAATCCATCGTCGTTACTTCGCCAACTAATCTCCAAAAGCGCTTTTCATGGCGGCACATCCTGTGCCGCCATTTTTTTCGCCTTGCTCCTTCACGATACGCGTTTGACGGTTGAGGAACCTCACTTCCCGCGACCGCTTGGTTGATTAAATGATTGGCAAGCGAAACGGCGAGGCTTCCTCAAGAAGTTGAATCCCGGAACTTTATTCATTGCCAACTGACATAGGATTGCAGTCCCTACATGGCTGCAACATAAACGTATCGGTGCCAGCTGTCGACTCCACGGCGGATTCCGAACTTGGCATCCATGCTCATCGTTCCGATGGGCGATGAGTCATTGTGCCCTCGCATGACGAACTCGCTGCCGCCGCCGGAGTCCGTCAACTGGTTCGTTCTGTGCATTTCGCAATGCACAGAACGCATTCCGACGAGGAGACCCCATGTCATGGACCTTCCCGCTCTTTGATCCCTCGCAGTTTGTCCAATGGAATGCGCTGCTGCTGTTCGGCAGCCTTTTGCTGCTTGGATTGATCGGTGGCTATCTCGTGTCCAGGAATCCCTGGATTCCGCGCATCACTGGCTATCTACTGGTTGGCATCGTCGTCGGCGAGAGCGGATTCCAGTGGTTGTCCGGTGACCTGTTCAAAGTGGCAAGCATCTTTGCCGAGATCGCACTCTCGCTTGTCGTCTATCAACTTGGCCGCTATGTCGACATCGGATGGCTGCGGAATGAGCGCTGGCTCCTGGCGACGGTGGTCAGCGGCGCAGCGCTTTGTTTCGCCTTCGTGTGGGGAGCGCTGGAGCTGCTTGGCGTTGCGCGTCCACTCGCCATGCTCGCCGGCGTGTTCGCCATCGCTACCGCACCCGCGGTGGTCATGGTGGTTGTACGCGATCTCGGCGCAGAGGGGCAGGTCACGCGCCGGCTCGCCGCAATGACAGCGTTGAACAATCTGATTGCACTAGTGTCCGCATATATCGTACTGCCTTTGGTCGCAACCGAGGCCGACATACCGCTGCAGACCTTGCTGTCGAGTACGGTCTATTCGGTATTCGGTTCAGCGCTTCTGGCTTACCTGACCTACCGGCTGATGATGCCGCTGGCACGCTTGTTGGGACGCGAGCGCAGCAGGCAATTCGTCCTGGTGATCGCCATCATTACACTGACCATCGGCGCTGCGCATGCATTGCGGCTGCCCGTCCTGCTCACCATGCTGATCTTTGCGATCCTGTCCAAAAACCTGGACGTGCAGTACGACCTGATGGAACTGGAGTTCGGCGTGGCGAGCGAGTTGTTTATCGTGATGCTGTTTGTGACGATCGGTGTATCCATCGGAACTGCCGACATCGCGGCGATTGGACTCTCGGTTGCCGTGTTGGTTGCTGCGCGCTTTGCCGCAATGGCATGCAGCATCTTCATATTTGCGCGGCCCGCTCGCTTGAAATGGCGGCAGGCCGGGTTGATCACGCTGGGTACGCTGCCGATGGCCGAGGCCAGCCTGGGCCTTGCCCAGATTTCATCGGTCTACCCGCAAACTGCAGCTGCGATGGCGCCCTTGCTCGCCGGGACGCTGATTGTTCTGGAGCTGCTGGGCCCCATCGCCGCCCAATTCGCATTGATCAAGTCCGGGGAAAGCGGACGCGAGTAAAAACATCGGATTCCGGAGACACGCATGAACGTTCTACCGTTTACCACGTCGACGCCTTTCACGATGGGCATCGAACTCGAGCTGCAGCTCGTCAACCGCCGCAACTACAATCTCGCAACGGACGCCATCGACCTCTTGAACTGGATTGAACCGAGCGAGCTGCAGAACCAGATCAAGCTGGAAATTACGCAGGGCATGATCGAACTGAACTCGAACATTCACACTCGGGTCGACCATTTGCTGGAGGAATTGAAGGACTTGCGCGGTGCGCTCACCCGAGGCGCGCAGCATCTCAATATTGATGTCGCTGGCGGCGGCGCGCATCCGTTCCAGAACTGGAGCGAGCAACGCATCACGCCGAGCGAGCGTTTCCATCACCTGCATCAGAAGTATGGCTACCTGGCCAAGACTTTCACCGTGTTCGGCCAGCACATTCACATCGGCGTGGCCACTGGTGACGATGCGCTCTATCTCACCCACGGTTTCTCGCGCTATGTGCCGCACTTCATTGCGCTGTCGGCGGCATCGCCGTTCTACCAGGGCGTCGATACCGCATTCGATTCGTCGCGCAGCAACGTGGTCCGCGCGTTTCCGCTCGCCGGCACTGCCCCCGTCGTGACGGAGTGGGGCGATTTTGAGAAGTACTACGACGAGCTGATCGAGCTGGGCATCATCGGCAGCATGAAAGATTTCTACTGGGACATCCGTCCGAAACCCGAGTACGGCACCGTGGAAATCCGCGTGTGCGATACGCCGCTGACCCTGGAAAGCGCCGCCTTGCTCGGCTGTTACGCCCAGCTGCTTGCGCGCTGGCTCTTGAGCGAGCGGCCGTTCGAGATCGACGACGACTTCTACCTGCTGTACCAGTACAACCGCTTCCAGGCCAGCCGTTACGGACTGGATGGCGAGATCGCGCAGCATGGTGACGGCAAGGCGACCATCACCGGCAAGCAATCGATCTTCGTCAGCATTCTCGATCGCTTGCAGGATCTCATGCGGTTTGCGCAGAACGAAGCCGAGATGCAGGCCTTGAAGCGCCTGCGCCACATGGCCTACGAGCGCCTGAACGATGCCGCGTGGCTGCGCGATACCTACAAGAGGCGCGGCTCGCTCAACGACGTGATGCGGCTGTCGTCTGAACTGTGGATGAAGCATTCCGCGCCGCCGTATTTCCATTAAGACCGTACAATCATGGCTTGTTCAATTCCTGGCAAGCCATGTCAAACCAATTCGATGTTGCAGTGATCGGCGCCGGCGCTGCAGGCATGATGTGCGCCGCCGTCGCTGGCCAGAATGGCAGGAAGGTCGTACTGATCGATCACGCCTCCCGGCTCGCCGAAAAGATCCGCATCTCCGGCGGCGGCCGCTGCAATTTCACCAACCTGCACGCCGGGCCGCAGAACTTCCTGTCAGAGAATCCGCACTTCTGCAAGAGCGCATTGTCGCGCTACACGCCGCAGGATTTCCTCGCATTGATCAAGCGTTACCGCATCGCCTGGCATGAGAAGCATAAGGGGCAGCTGTTCTGTGACGATTCGGCGGAGCAGATCATCGACATGCTCAAGGCCGAGTGCGGGCTCGGGCATGTGACATGGCATATGCCATGCAAGGTCGAGGCGATTGCGCGGGACGGGGAGCGCTTTGTCATCGGTACGGATGGCGGTTCGATACTGGCGAAAAAACTGGTCATTGCCACCGGCGGCCTGTCCATCCCGAAGATCGGCGCCTCCGACTTCGCATTTCGCATCGCGAAGCAGTTCGGCCTGAAGCTGGTGGAGCCGCGTCCCGGCCTTGTGCCTCTCACTTTCGATAGCGCCGGATGGGAGCCATTCGTTCCCCTGGCGGGCATTTCGCTGGAAGTCGGTATCGAAACCGGCGAAAAAAGGTCGCGTATGCATTTCCGTGAAGACTTGCTGTTTACGCACCGCGGCTTGTCCGGTCCGGCGGTCTTGCAGATCTCCAGCTTCTGGCAGCCGGGCACGCCACTGGTGCTCGATTTGGTCCCGGAAGTCGATGTCGCGCAGGTGCTGATCGAGGGTAAGACCACGATCAAGAAAAACCTCGGCAACATTCTTGCGCAATGGCTGCCTTCGCGTCTTGCCGATGGCTGGCTGCAGGCCAACGGTTTCAAGCCGGATGTGCGCATCGCCGACCTTCCCGATAAGCAGTTGCGCAAGCTAGGCGAGTCGCTCAACCGTTGGACGATCGTCCCGAACGGATCGGAGGGCTATCGCAAGGCGGAGGTTACCTGCGGCGGTGTTGATACGCGTGAGCTGTCCCAGCAGACCATGGCGACGACAAAGGTGCCGGGCCTGCATTTCATCGGCGAGTCCGTGGATGTCACCGGCTGGCTAGGCGGGTACAACTTCCAGTGGGCGTGGGCGTCCGGCGTAGCGGCGGGATTGTCTTTATAGCAATGTTCGAGGAGGCAACAGCATCCGGATGTTGCACTTTTCAAGATTCCCGGAACCTGCTATACTCGTCGTCTTTCCTACAAATTCCTTGGTTTGTGAGTGTACATGACCACTATTCGCATTAAAGAAAACGAGCCTTTCGAAGTCGCCATGCGTCGCTTCAAGCGCACCATCGAAAAGACCGGTCTGCTGACCGAGTTGCGTGCGCGCGAGTTCTACGAGAAGCCGACCGCTGAGCGCAAGCGCAAGCTCGCCGCTGCCGTGAAGCGCCACTACAAGCGCATTCGCAGCCAGCAACTGCCGAAGAAGATGTACTGATTTTGCTGCCGCACGCACGCGTGCGGTGCTCTGCAAACCCGCTCCGGTGTAGTCCCGGCAGCGGGTTTTGGTGTTTATAGCCTGTCCGAATTTTTTGTGCCTTGTCACCGGGCGCGCGACTGTCTGCAACTGGAGAGAGAAAATGGGCCTGAAAGAGCAAATCACCGAAGACATGAAAGCCGCGATGCGTGCCAAGGACAGCGCAAAGTTAGGCACAATCCGCATGCTTACTGCCGCGATGAAGCAGAAGGAAGTCGACGAGCGCATCGAGCTGACCGACACCCACGTCCTCGCCATCATCGAGAAGATGATAAAGCAGCGCAAGGACTCGATCGCCCAGTTCGAGGCCGGCGGGCGTCAGGATCTGGCTGACAACGAAAAGGCCGAGATGGCAGTGCTGTCCGCCTACATGCCGGCCGCAATGTCGGAGGCGGAAATCCAGGCGGAAGTCGCGGCGGCGGTGACCGCAACGGGTGCTGCAGGTCCGCAGGACATGGGCAAGGTGATGGGCGTCCTGAAGCCGAAGCTTGCCGGCCGCGCCGATATGACGGCGGTCTCTGCGCTTGTGAAGGCGGCGCTGTCCAAGGGCTAAGTCGGGTTGGGGGTGGCGGTTGCAAAGCACCACCTCGCCCCCATCTTCGGTTGGCGTCGACGCCGGCCTTGCCTGCCCAAGGCGAGGGTTTCGGGTTCCAGCGTCGGCATGACACCTCGGGACTGTCCCGCGTTATCAAGGCGCCTTCGTGATTCCACAGTCTTTCATCCAGGATTTGCTCAACCGGGTCGACATCGTCGACGTGGTCGGCCGCTATGTGCAGCTGAAAAAGGGCGGCGCCAACTACATGGGGCTGTGCCCCTTCCATAACGAAAAATCACCTAGTTTCACCGTCAGTCCGACCAAGCAGTTCTACCACTGCTTCGGCTGCGGCGCGCACGGCACCGCCATCGGCTTCCTGATCGAATACTCCGGTCTCGGATTCGTCGACGCGGTCAAGGATCTCGCGCAGGGCGTTGGCATGACCGTACCTGACGATGACCGAATCCCGCCTGCGCAGCGGGCCGAAGTGCAGGCCAAGAGCCTGGCGTTGTCCGACGTGATGACGCGCGCCGGCGACTATTACCGCCAGCAGCTTCGCGGTGCACAGCATGCCATCTCTTACCTGAAGAATCGCGGCCTGACCGGCGAGGTCGCCGCGAAATTCGGCCTCGGTTATGCGCCCGGCGGCTGGGACAACCTGCGCAGCGTCTTCCCTGATTACGACAATGCAGCCCTGGTCGAGGCCGGATTGCTGATCGACCGCAGCGACGAGGATGGCGGCGGCCGCAAACGCTATGACCGCTTCCGCGATCGCATCATGTTCCCGATCCGCAACACCAAGGGCCAAGTCATCGGTTTCGGCGGGCGGGTGCTAGATGGCGGGGAGCCCAAATACTTGAACTCGCCGGAAACGCCCCTATTTCAAAAGGGCAATGAGCTATACGGCCTGTTCGAGGCGCGGCAGGCGATCCGTGAAGCCGGGTACGTGCTGGTCACCGAAGGCTACATGGATGTGGTTGCGCTCGCGCAGTTGGGCTTTCCGCAAGCAGTCGCTACGCTCGGTACCGCATGTACGGCCACACATGTGCAAAAACTTTTACGGCAGACCGACGACGTCATCTTCAGCTTTGACGGCGATGCGGCCGGACGCCGTGCCGCGCGGCGCGCGCTCGATGCCTGCCTGCCTCACGCAACCGACAACAAGACCATCAAGTTTCTCTTCCTGCCGCCCGAGCACGACCCCGACAGCTATGTCCGCGAGTTCGGCCCGGAGGCATTTGAGCAGCAGGTGCGCGACGCCATGCCGCTGTCACAGTTCTTGCTCAAAGAGGTGACCCGGGATAACGATCTTGCTACGTCGGAAGGCAGGGCAAAAGCGCAGTTCGATGCCAAGCCACTGCTGCAGGCCATGCCTGCCTCGGCGCTGCGCCTGCAGATCGTGCGTGCGCTGGCGCAGGCCACGCAGACGACACCGGCCGAGATCGAAGCCTTGTTCGATCTGGCGCAACCGGTTGCACGCACCAAGGTGGCACCGCCGCGCACCAAACGGACGCCACCTATGGGGTTGGAGCGGCAGATGATCCGCCTTCTCGTGGCGCATCCGTCGCTCGCCGGCGGGCTGGACCAGGCGGCACTTGACGCGGTAGCGCGGCTCGCGCCGGACAACGCCGCCATGCTGATGCAGTTGATCGAGACGTGCCAGGCGCTCGGTGAGCAGGCCAATTTTGCTGCGCTTGCTGAACAATTGCGTGCGCAAAGCAGCGATTTTGACCAATTGATCGCCGAAATTGCTGCAGATTCGGAGTCGGATGCCGAAACGGCACGACTCGAGCTTGCCGGGGCGGTCCGGCAGACTAGAATGCAAGTATTGAAAGCCGAGCTGGAGCGGCTGGCAACGACCGGTCTTGCGACCGACGAGGCGCGTGCGCGTTATCGCGAATTGATGCAGAAACAAGAACAACTAAGGCGGGGGCTGGATCCTGCATGAGGCAGAAAATGCTCACCGAAGGCACGGCATCGTGTGAAAAGGGAGGGGGCGCCGTTGTCTTGCAGCATTGGCAAGCGCGCCAGAATCATGCAACGTCTAGGCTGCGCCGAGGTCGAAGGCATACCACACCGCATCGTTGTATGCCTTTGAAATGGAGAAATGTTGCTCTCTGTGGTATAATTTAAAGCTTTTGATTCAAGGTCTTAGGTTGTTTCGTTGGTTGAGTTGAAATTTCAGCCGGGCAACGAAAAACCAGGTACATGTCGCGCGGGCGAATGCCGAATCCAGTCACACATATCGGCTCCATAACGCGCAATTCACTCGGCGCACGAGAGCAAACCAGTTGGTATTGATTCCATGGCAAACGCAATGAAAAAACCCGCGAAAACGACTGTAACCGCAAAAAAAGCGAAATCGGCTGCAACTAAACCGGCCTCGAGCAAGTCGATGGCAAAGCCTGCCGTGAAGAAGACCACTGCCGCCGCCCCCGCCAGCAAGGCAAAGACGCCGACTAAAGCTGCGACGAAAACGGTTGCTAAGACTACGCCTAAAACGGCAACCAAGGCAACCCCATCGAAGTCGAAACCTTCATCACGAGCCGCCGCAAAGCCGGCTCCCGAGAAACTGAAAGCACCCGTGACGAACAAGAAATCCGAATCGAAGACCGCAAGCAAGACCGCCAAGGTCGCGGCGAAAGCCGAGCCGAAGTCCGAGCTGAAGTCCGATAGCAAAGTGATGGCAGTGAGCCAGACCACTGATGCGGAAGCATTGGCGGCGATCGACACGTCCAGCTATGTGTTGCCCGCTGTCAAAGTGCCTGGCCGCCGAGGCCGCAAGCCGAAGGACTTCCAGCCGGAGAACGATGAAGTCGCCGCGCTGAATGCCGTCGAGCGCGCAGAGCTGAAAGCTGCCGACAAGGCCAAGGCAAAGGACCGCAAGGCGAAGGAAAAGGCCCTGCTGAAGGACGCATTCTCGTCCGATACCGAGGCTTCCGAGGAGGAGCTCGAGCAGCGTCGCCAGAAGCTGAAAACGCTGATCAAGCTCGGCAAGGACCGCGGCTTCCTCACGTATTCGGAAATCAACGACCACCTGCCCGAGAACATTGTCGATCCGGAAGCCATTGACGGCATCATCGGCACGTTCAACGACATGGGTATCGCCGTCTACGAGCAGGCGCCCGATGCCGAAACACTGCTGCTGTCCGATAGCGTCGCTACCGTCGCCACTGACGACGACGCCGAAGCCGCTGCCGAGGCCGCGCTCTCGACCGTCGATTCCGACTTTGGCCGCACTACCGACCCGGTCCGCATGTACATGCGCGAAATGGGCTCGGTCGAGCTGCTGACCCGAGAAGGCGAAATCGAAATCGCCAAGCGTATCGAAGAAGGCCTGAAGGACATGATCCAGGCCATCTCCGCTTGCCCGACGACGATCGCCGAGATCCTTGCGGCAGCCGACCGCATCGAGAAGGACGAAATGAAGGTCGACGAAATCGTCGACGGCCTTGTGGATCCGAACGCTTCCGAAGACGTCGCCGCGCCTGTCGCCGCCGCATCGGATGACGATGAGGAGGAAGACGCGGACGAGGAAGAGGAAGAAGAGGAAGAAGAAAGCGGTGGTGGTGCAGCCGCCGGCTTCTCCGCCGAGCAGCTCGAACAGCTCAAGCGCGACGCTCTGGGCAAGTTCGGCGAAATCGCTTCGCAGTTCGACAAGATGCGCAAGGCCTACGAGAAGGAAGGCTACAACTCCAAGCCCTACGTGAAGGCACAGGAGACGATCTCCAACGAACTGCTCGGCATCCGCTTCACCGCCAAGTTCGTCGAGAAGCTGTGCGACACGCTGCGCGGGCAGGTCGATGAAGTGCGCCACATCGAGAAGCAGATCCTCGAAGTGGCCGTGAACAAGTGCGGCATGCCGCGCACCCACTTCATCAAGGTCTTCCCAGGCAACGAAACCAACCTCGACTGGGTCGACGCGGAAGTCGCTGGCAACCATTCGTATAGCGCGATCCTGGGCCGTAATGTCCCGGCGATCAAGGAACTGCAGCAGAAACTGATCGACCTGCAGGCGCGTGTCGTGCTGCCGCTGCCCGACCTGCGCAACATCAACAAGCAGATGGCCGCAGGCGAAATGAAGGCGCGCAAGGCCAAGCGCGAGATGACCGAGGCCAACCTGCGCCTGGTGATCTCGATCGCGAAGAAATACACCAACCGTGGCCTGCAGTTCCTCGACCTGATTCAGGAAGGCAACATCGGCCTGATGAAGGCGGTGGACAAGTTCGAATATCGTCGCG
>CBIHRW010000082.1:0-19520 GCA_966212545.1 uncultured Noviherbaspirillum sp. | reverse complement strand
GATTCATGAGTGTTTTCCTGTGAAGGCGGTACGTGCATGCATTCTCTTGAACGGGGGTGCATCCCGCATCGTTCGAAAGAACAATTTTTGGGCGGCGCAGTTTCGGCGTGTCGGCGTCTGGCCGCCGATGGAGAAATTGCGGGCTGCAGGTCGCCCTCGTCGTTGGCGTGGGAAAGCACGACTGGCGTCATGCCTGTGAGATCAGGTTGACGCGGTTACTGCGACTTGCTTGCGCGTCAAGAAAATCGAGGGGGCCGGTTGTCGTATTGGCCCTTCTTGGGGTGAGTACTGGAATTGAGTCGGGATTTGATAAAGGCCCTCGGTGAAGCGGGTGGCGAGGTCCGAGTGACGCGGCAATCGGGATGGCGAGTGGATCGGCGGCAGGAAATGGTCAGCCAGCGGACGTTGACGGGAAACCATTGGCCGACGGCAACCGACCCTGAGCTGTCGGTGAGCCGATCATTTTAAAAGTCCGATATGCAGCGGAAGCGGACGTTGAACCTGCCAGGGAGAGCATACAAGCACCATCCGGTACTGGTCTCTTCAAAGAGCCTTCGCCCGCCTTGATTTGGCTCAATGTTGGGTTACTTGCGATGAGCGCATCTTTACGGCGTATTTCATAGCACTGGCGCAACGGTTCACCGAAGCTAAGGCTCAGCATAGGTGGAGCTCAAGCCTGGTCGTAGCTTTCTGTACAACGCTTGACTCGCTCGAACAACTCCTGCCAGGTCTCGCCAGGTACCTTGGGGTCCATCCACCAGTCCATCTCGTCCCACTGACGATGAACGCCAACGCGCGAGACGTTCCTGCCGCGCACCTTCGCCAGCGCAAGCTTCTCAACAGTGTCATAGCCTTCGCGCACACAGCTTCCAAGCTTCTCGAGCTCAACCGAGGCAAGCTCGTCCATATCCAAGGACAGATCTTCCGCCGCTAGGTGCTGGCGCACAAGTTCCGGGAGGGAGAACACGTAAGCAAGCTCCGGGAGGACACGCAGGACGAAACGTCGAGCTTGCTCGCAGTACTTTGGCTGTTGAACTGTGGGCTTCAGCTTCTGAATATCTGCCAGCGGCTGACCGCCGATCCACGCCTTTAGCGCTGCAAGCACAACGCCGATGGCGAACTTGCCTCGCTCCTCGTCGCCCTTAAGCGACTTCAACTGCTCGCCCATGTACCCGTCCAAGCTCTCGCGCCTGATCATCTGCGAGATGAGGATGGATCGCTCGGTCAGCCACGTCGTCGTCCACGTAAACCAGTCCAATGTCGTGCGGCCGACAGGTGGCGACGTCTCGAAGCGAACCTTCAGTTCGCGTAGGACGTCCGCCGGCGCGCCGTAGTTCGCAGCCATCTTGTCAGCCCAGTCGGGCTCCTCATCCAACTCTTGAAGTTTCCGGCGTGCACGCATTGCATGATTGATGCGGTCGTTCAGCATATCTTCCTGCGCTTGCTTCCTCAGCTTGAAGGCAGCGAAGGACTTTTTCAGTAGTATCCTAGCCGGGCCATCGACATCCGCCGCCTGTGTCGAGATGGGAAGCCGGCGCAGAAGGTAGTCCGCATCGTCTCCGGCATGCTCCCCAAGTTCTTGGATACGGTCCAAGATGGCCTCCAGCGGGTCTTCGATGGCCAAGCACTGGTCGCTCTGCGAGAAAATGCCTTGAAGGTCCTTCCAGTGCTTCCCAATCCGATTGGTGGAATCGTCGATTTCCACGACTTTGCTGGGAATGACCAGCACCAAACCGTACGAGCTCTGCCCAGCCCGCCCAGCGCGGCCTGCAGCGTTAAGCAGATCGTGCGCCTTCATCTGCGCGAGTTGCTTGTTCTCCTCGTCGAACTTACTGTCGCCCGCGATGATGACTACGTGGCTTGGCAGGTTCATTCCCTGCGCCAGCGTCGACGTGGCAACCAGCACGGACACGCCGTCCGGGCGCTTGAAGAGCGACTCATGAAGTTGCCGCTCGGTCGACAAGAGAAGCCCATGATGGCAGAGGCTCGGCCACCGCGCGAACTTTCCTTCGACGACGTCGATGTAGAGTGCCGACTCGTCGCCCAACTCATCGAGCGTCAGGTTGTATAAATGCAGCTCATCGTCCGTTAAGGCGATGTTTGCCTCCCCCAAATGGTTGCCCGAGGCCTCCTGAGCGCTCAAGGTGTACGGGACGGTCTGCGCGAAGATGAGCGATTTAGTCCCCTCACTGCGGGACGCTAACGACGCAAGTTCAGCGGCCACGCTGTTCACATTCGGTGTGAGCTTCCAAGTAGTCGCATTCACCGAAAGTAGTGTCTCGCTATCGGAGAGCGGGAGCAACGCATAGTCATCTCTGCGTATCGAGTCCCACCGGAACTTCAGCCCAAGAAACCCCAGCGGCCGTGCCTTGAGTTCACGCTTCAGCGCAACCGGCGGTCCTGGCTTGCGCTTGCCGGCAGCCAACAGCTCTTGGCGCTTCGCTACTAGTCTGTCGCGCAGGGCGGCAATTTGGTCACTCGGAAAGACCACTGATCCACGCACCTGCCGCGTCGGTTTCCATGCCATGTTTAGGGGCAAGCACTTGCGACCGGTGAGCTCAGCTAACCAAGCCGCCACTTCCTCAGTATTGCTCATCATGGCCGAGAGCAACAAATAATCGGCCTCAGGCGCATGTGTGGATAGGTTCAGAATACATAGCATCGCATCAATGGCGCGCCGGCTACGGTCGTTCACGCCCGCGTGCAACAAATGGCACTCGTCGAACACGAGCAGGCCGACGCCCTTGAAAAGCTCAGGCTGAAACCCCATCAACGCCAAGCAGCGCTCCGGCGTCATCACCGACATCGGTGGCATTCGAGTGCCCAAGTCAAAGTCGAACGGGTTGTCGTTCGCGCGTTCGCGACTGAGCCGCGCGTCAGGGAAGGTCTTCTGGAGCGCGCGTGCCGTCTGGTCGACTAGCGCCAGCGTAGGCGCTAAAAAGATGGTGTCCTTCCCTTGACAGAGGTTCGAAAGAATCTTGAGCTCGGACAGTGTCGACTTCCCCGCGCCGGTGGGGAAGCTAATGGCAGCCGAGACCCCAGGGGTTAGGTAGCCCTGCGCCACCGCATCTCGGTGATTTGCCCAAAGATACGGCCGAGTTTTCGCAAAAGACGCCAAGCCCGAAATCCAAAACGGTGCGCCGACACCAGGCGGCGCAGGCAGGCGAGCCAAGCTGTCAGCTGGCAGTTCGCGGCCCACGGCCTTCAACAGAGACGCCAAGTGGCGAGGCCCAGGGAAGGCGCTGTTGCCAAGTCGGCCTAGAAACAGCACGACCGGCTGCGTGCATGTGGCTTCGATACGCTCCAGTTCCGGTAGTGATGGCTGATAGCCTGGACGTCCGAGCACCTCGGCAGCGATGCTTTGAACGCAACGCTGTAGCATCAGGTACAAAGCACTCGCTCCGACTTCGGCCATTGACGTCAAGTCGCCAGCAAGCGATGGCGGTTCCGGGACGGTCGAATCACCGAGCAACGCTTCAAGATCGCCGGTCGCCAGCCGCTTGATGTCCTGCAAGAGCCTGCGCTCCACCTGCGGCAAGCCATCAGAAAGCTGAATCTGGCGCGACATCTCGGCGGCGTCCGGGCTCGCGCCCGCGGCAAGGAACAGGAGTGTCGCGGAGACCTCCGGCGCAATCCCGCCGATCGAAAGCGGACCGAGGTCATCCTGGTCAACTGGGCTCATAAGCCGCTGCGCCTGTAGCGTCACATAGTGCGCTGTTGCCGCGAGGAATGCCGCCCCCCGTCGCTGAGGGCCTTCAGGGTTCACGGAGGCAATGGCCTCCTGGGTGAACGCAATCTTCCTAAGCCGCTCAAGCTCAGGCCGCAGGGTCTCCAGCAGGTCAGCAGCGTTGGACGTTCCGTCCGCCATCTTCCGGAGGCGCAGTCGCACCGCAACGATTTCGGCGTAGACCTTGGTCAGCGCCTTGGGCAGTGAACTGGGGTCAATGCCAGACAGTTCTGGGGCAGAGCGAATCAGCTCCGAGGTAGGATCATCAAACACGCGTCGCTCTCAGCAGGTTGTTGCAAAAGCCTCAGCCTTCGTGATGGCCGCCTTCGCCAATCCGTCCATCCATTTTCGAAGGCCTATCACTTCGAAGACTTCAGCGCGCCGGCGCTCCACTCCTCCAGGAACACTCTTCTCGTACCCCTTGAACAGCTTGGCCTGAGACTGGTCCGTGCTCTGCTCGTCAGTAATACTCAAGCGGTAGCGACGAACCTGCTTCCACATGATGTCGGCTACAGCCTGCTGTGGGTCAGAGTGCCCGGCACCCTTGAGGAGCAGAGTCACCTCAGCCGCGACAAGGTGTTCATTCTCTCCAGTCTCGAATTCCATAAACTCCGGCCACACCTTGTTGAGCACCATCGACCGAGGATTCTCCGTCGCCTTGTCCTCGAAGAGCACGACTGCGGTGACCTTCTCGGCTCCGTCGATGGACACCTGCAGCCCATCCAAGCCTTTGTGGGCGTGAATCATGTGAGGCGTGTTCATTAGCGCACCCGGGGTGCGCAACTGAGCAGCAAGCCAGGACATGACCTGGAACATCCAGCCATCTCGGTGCGCGATATTGCCAGACGAGGTGAGGAGCTTGACGGCCCCCTTGACCGCACCATTAGTGGTGGGCTTCGCTGCTAAGCCTGCGACGTGCAAGATGTTGGCAACGTGAAGGGCTTGACCCACCGCGATGATGGCAATGGCATTTGCAAGCTCGTCAATGGAGGGCACGCTCCACGTGCAGCCCTCCCATTCCTTCTGAACGGTGAACGCCGTCAGATTAATTGGCATACGTCTCCCTACTGCGCGCTACCTGGCGCCCCGATGTTTTCCAAAGGAAGTGTAACATTGCGAAACAGAAACTCGCGGTGGGGTGCAACCAAGTGGGCATCTAGCGCCAGTTACGTCGCGTTCCGAGCAACGGCTCCGTGCCGACGATGGCTTATTGAGAGAAAAGACTGGTACTCACGTCCACTTTCAGTCTGATGCTGTCGATGGCGATCGACATCCGAATGTCAGTAGTGCGGCGGAAGCGGACACCGAGAGGGTAAAATGGCCGGACATTGGATATGAGTGTTTCTGTCATGATTTCAAGAGTTACGGCCATTCCTGCCAAGGTCCGCATAAAAATAATTGGAGCTAGGGACTCGAAGAGTGACAGAAAGCGATCAATCCAGTGACATGCTCGACTTAGCTGAGGTTGCTGCTGCCATGGCTGCGGCAGCCGCTGGCGTACCGCTCGAGCCCATAGCGGAAGCATGCCCGGACTTGCTTAAGAATTTGCGATCAGTTCATCCTGTCAAGGCTGCTGCTACATTCGGCTCCTTACTGACACAAAAACGCCTGCAGCCTAATTGCTTGAGACTGGAAGCGCTCGTGCATCTGTGCGTCACAGCTTGTAAAGGCTATCGCGCCCCGACAGCACAGCTTCTCATCCAAGGCTACACTGCCGTCGGGCACGCGTGCGGCTACATGGAAGATCCGCCCGAAGACATCTTCGTGGGCAACGTTTATTCCAAGCGGGGCAACTACCGGGTCCTTGAGGGGATTTGGGAGAGCGGCACTTTCTATCTCCAGCGATTCGTGAACTTGACCGATAGTCTCCCCGGCACCGGTGGTTTCTCTTCAATCGCAAACTCAATACACGCCCTGCTCAAGGTGTCTGACATCGTCTGCGCGCGCGCCGGTTTGCAGCGCAACGAGCTGGGCAGTGCACACGGTGAGCAGACTCTTCCAAGGAATTTGGCAGATAAGTCGAGTAAGCTGCGCCGGCTGGTACAGTTTGGGTTTGACGACCTCAGACGAGCCGGTATCGATGTCAGTGACTTGCAGCCGTTTATCTTCAATGCCGCCGAGCGAAGCGGGCTGCTGAAGCAGTCAATCACGAACAGCGACCTTGAAGCCTGTCCGTTGGCCGTCGACGGCGATCAACTGTACTTGCTGCTTCCCACAGCCATTTCCGCTGCGGTCCGTAGGTTCTTCCTGGCGACGCTGGGCTCCGAAGGCAACAGGAAGGCCTTCCTCTACAACCTCGGACTCGAATACTCGCGACTGTTTGATGAGACCCCCATGCTTGGTAAGCGTGGCGGCGATGTTCCGTTCTTGCACAGGCCCTGGGGATCGGTATGCTGCATGTCGCGGCAGGTTGACGAAGGGCGTTTTCTGAACTTCGTATTCTTTATGGACACCCTGGAGGATTTCGAACCCGACGGTTTTGCCGGCATGTACTTGGGCAGTGAGAGGCTTTACGAGGAGCTTAAGCGGGCAACGGCAGCAATGCAGGACGAAGTGTCGAAGCGGCCCGGGTTTCGAGACGGCGTCACGTTAGTAATCGGTTGCGGCATTGGCCGTGGCGCCGCACTTCCGACCCCAGTTGAGCCTCGCGAAAATTGGGAAGTAGAGTTCCTCAGCGCTTCTGACTACTGCACGTTGAGCAGGGTGAAAGCGATGGAGCCGTTAAACCTGTGGCGCATCATACAGATGAGGTCGCGCCTGGAGCGGATGAAGGTCTGGTTCCAGAACATGAATGGCTTTCTTAACTTGTATGCATGGGCTGACTCCCTCGATGGGCACTTGGTGCCTCATGCTGAAGTTCCAGAGGATACGAACGGTACAAAGTCTCTCCATCTTTCCATCATCCAAAATAGCCTTCTCACCCTGCGCCACGAGGTCGCGAGCGCCGTCGACTGTCACGTAGAGCAGTTCGTCGATGGCACTTGGCGCGTGGTCCTGACAGAAGGTTCAAGCTATTTTGAGGAAGACGAGCGCCAACCACTCTACGGACACTTGCGATTTGGGGAGGACGGTGGGCCTTTAGGAGCCTGCATTACCCCAAACAGATGCTGGTGGTATGAAGTAGCCTCCCCTGCAGGGGGGGCGGATACGACGACCTTTGACCGCTGGAAAATGTTAGGCACCTGGCTTGCGCGCGCCGTGCGTCCTCTCGAACACGCATTTGCGGCAAAGCTGGGCAAGGGCCCTATTCTCTGGCGCTGCGTGTTTGAGCGGCCTCAGGATGCAGCAGGGATAGAAGCTCCCGGAACGGTGCAAGAGGCGACGGAGGCAATCCGCACTACCGTCAATGTCGAGCACCGCAGCGTGGAGCTGAGCATCGGTCCGGGTTTCGACCGCGCCATCTATCACCACGAGAACATCGCTGAAAGAGCTCTAGTGGCTGCCTTTACGACCGGTGTGGCGCAGTTGGCTGGCGATCAGGAGACTGCTCCAGAAACTCTTATTCATGCAATAGTTCCCAATGCGCAGGCACGGCATGCACACATGTTTCCTGCCCGACAGTTTCGGGACTTCATGCACAGTTTGCTCGAACATGAGCCTGTCATCATCAGCGGTTTCGATGACGCAGCTACAAAGCTTGGAATGGGATGGCGAGTACGCAATCCTGCTGACGGTGGTCGAATCGAAGGCAAGACCGACTGCCTTAGCTTTTTGAACCACTTGGTTCAGCTGCTCGAGGATGAACTGTGCCGAGATTTGCGCTCTTTCAATCGCTTGAGCTTGTTGTCCAAGCTATTGTTCAACCATGAGTTCGCAAGCGCCTCAAGAGATCGGTGGCACCGAACTGCTGCTGCAGTTCTCGCGCTTCGGGACGACAAGGCGGCTGCACTTATCGCGATGCGAAACCACGAGCTTAAGCTCAATGCTGTCTTTCAGTCAGGCCGCAACCTCATAGAGATGGCCATTTGCGAGTCGCCTGTCGACGGCGGTGAGATCCCGGGAGACCTCGACCTATCCAGACTGCTGACTAAGGCTTCGCAGTTATACCATATGGGTGGCTGGTCGGATCTCGTCCGCTGGGACTTGCTTGAACCTTTGCTGATTGTTCGTCCACTTGGGGATGTTCACGCGAAGCACGATTTCATGGATACGGTCATGGACGGCTTTGGAAGTGCCACAAGCGAATACCGGTACATGGCATCAGCGCAAAACTATGCAAAGAACCTCGAACAGCCACGCGTATTTCCGGAATCAAATGGCAACATCGACAAGGAATTCCTGGCTGCCTGGCGAGAAGAGTTTGGTATCGAGATCGACGCTTACCGTCGGTTTATAGACGCCGTCGAAAATCGGGCGATCGAGCGCCAGGAGCCCGTAGCGCAGATGCGTCGCTCAGAGCTTATCGCGCTCGCCGAATCACCAGAAGTTGGCCTGAAGATCGTCGAAAGCTTGAGCCTCGTCCCACGGCCCTCTTGGCGGCAGCTGCCGGACGGTTACGACAGCAAGGACATTGCGTTTTGGCGTTTCCGCAGGCGGTTGAGTGTGCTACGACGCCCCTTGCTGCAATTGACGACGGCCAACGACGACCCACCGATCCTGTTTGCACCGGGCCTGTTGAGAGAAGGCTTCGTCTTCACGGTCGCCCAATATTACGACGCGTCATACCCAGATTGGCATCTTGGTCCGGCGATGAAGCGCTATTCCGGCTATGCCCGGAACCGGGACGGGATGCAGTTCAACCGGGAGGTAGCGGACCAGATGACAGAGCTCGGATGGCAAGCCTGCCCCGAGGTGACGATCACAAAGATCCTTGGTAAGGCCCTTGAGCGCAACTATGGTGATGTAGATGTCTTGGCCTGGGATACCGATAGTGGGCGTGTTTTAGTCATGGAATGCAAGGACCTACAGTTTCGCAAGACGTACGGCGAGATTGCCGAGCAATTGAGTGACTTCCGTGGGGAGATGTCAGCGGACGGCAAGCGCAGAGACCTCCTGCGGAAGCATTTGGACCGGGTTGAAGTGCTTCGCAGTCACGTTCCGCAGGTGAAGAAGTACTTGGGCTTAAACGGGGATTGCTTGATTGAGAGCCATATCGTTTTTAGGCACCCGGTGCCGATGCAGTTCTCTGAAGGCCCCATTCGCGAGCAGGCAAAACTTCACATCTTCGCCGGCCTTCACAAGCTGAGTCTCGCCTAGCAAAGATGCTAGAAGGATCTTCACGTCAATCCACATGACATGGAGCGTTTCCCTCATCGCCCACTTTGTCTTGGTCAAGACTCACGGAACGGTCTGCTATTGGCAGACATCGACTGTCCGCTCCCAGTCTTAACCGGACCTGCCACAGAATCTAGCGTATGGCCGCTCTTGGCCGTACCCGGCTGAAATGGTCGCTGCATGTGCCGGCAGCTATCCGCCAGGTTCCGGCCCTTCTACTTCTACACAAGAGCCGCTCCAGTCGACCCGAAGCGGAACTTTTCGATGCAACCCTCGATACCCTAAAGCTGCCACTCGACCAAGTCCATGTGGCTATTAAGCGCCAATGAATTATGAACAGTCATAGGCGCATGGTTTCAGTCAAAGCAACGACACATACGCCTCGGTTTCTAATTCAAAGCACTGTTAAGCGGCAGGGACCATCACCACCCGGATGGGCTTTCATTCTGACACTCACCTTGGCGGTGTAATTCGACGCGAATTGATTGACTGTAGTCCCTGCTTGATTGCGTCCTTGGTACATTGCGGGGCGAGGCGCCGCGATGCGAATCGCATTCACAATTTATGCCTTCAATTCCACCCGCCCGCGTTCGAGCCATACGGCTCGACATGACGAGTGGAAGATCCGCCATATTGATCCATGACGCATTCCGCTCTGACTCGAGCGGCGGCCAATAACAGTCCTGCAATAGAGATAATTAAATTGCGCATTCCATAACTCCTGAACTCTGGTTTTGAATGTCGTCGACACAAAGAGGCGTTTCCGGCCAAGTGGGCAACTTGGCGGAGGCGAACACTTCCCGGGCATGTTTCAAGAAAGGGAGAGACGTGCAGCGACCTGCGGAATCGGCAGTCGATGCTGTAGCGGGAAAGCTCGTTGAACGACGTTATTTGTTGCGACCAGTAAGCTTTATAGTGCTGTTTCAGGAATAGTGCCAGTTCTAGTTGGCAATAACAGTTATGAGAGAGGTGAATGTGATTTTTGACATGCCGAACAGGTAACTAACCGACATGTCGGGCAAGCCATTTTCTGACGCCGTCCAACGTGCGAAAGTCGGCCACCGAGCGGCATTCGATATGCGGATGGCGGGCATGAAGCATGCGCGACAGTGCTGCACCAGGGCCGAGCTCAAGCGCGACGGTCACACCGGCTTCGGCATAGGCGTCCATGCAGTCTTTCCAAAGGATTGTTTCGGCAATCTGGCGTGACAGGTGCAGTATCGCCTTGTCCGACTGATAAAGCATCTCGGCGGAGATCCCGGATAGAACAGGAATTGGCGGATCGATGAAACGGTGGCGTCTCAGTTGTTCGGCAAACGGCTTGACTGCCCCACCCATGAATGGGGTGTGCGATGCAACCTCCACCGGAAGTACAGCAACGCGCCCGCCCGACGCCATTATTTTTTCTTTAACTCCATGCAGCAGATTGGCAGGCCCTCCGGCAATGAAACTGTCCTCGCCGGTTTCGATCGCTGGATGGAATTCGTACGGACGCAGGAGTTCGCTGGCGAACTGGATGCCCAGGCCGGAAACGGCAATGAGAGCCTGCGATGGCCCCGCCTTCATGCAGGCGTCCATGAGATGCGCGCGCACCGATGCCAGGGCAACGGCATCGGCCCCGGAGAGGGCGCCGGCAACGCCATAGGCGGCGAGCTCGCCAATGCTGTACCCCGCGACCAGGACAGGCGCGAGAACGTCGCTCCTGATGGCCTCCCACGTTGCCAGTGTTGCGGCGACAATGAGCGGCTGCGCCATCCGATTGGAAAATAAAAGTGCGCTGTCCGAAAGCACGGTATCCAGCGATGTGCCTGGCTGGGCGGCAGACCACCACTCCTCCAGCAGCAGACCGGCGCGCTGATCCATACGTGCAAGAGCAAACATGCCCGGATGCTGGCCGCCCTGGCCTGGACAAAGGAGCGCAAATCGGCTTTGCATCATTGTCAGGCGCGAGGGCTGCAGACTTCATGGACCAGGCATGCCGCCGCCAGAAGGTCTGCCGCGCCGCCGGGCGAAAGCCTGTTGGCGACGAAGATGCGATGACATTCCTTCGCGCGGGCTTCCCAATGCGGATGCGCGGTGCCTCCGTGGTCAAGGAACTCCCGTGCATAGTGCCTGACGGTCCGCGCTCCGTCCTCGCCGCCCCGGTGGTACACGTTCGTGTCGCTGATGTGCCCCATCAGCGCAAACAGCGCATCCACGCGAGCCCTCCTCCATCCGCGGCCCATCGCAAGTGTCTGTTGCAGCGTCGGAAGCGCCACGTTGAAAACAGAGGGCAGGCCTAGCGCCGCCTCCTCGCGCGCACCACTGGCGGCATAGTGTTCCGCCACCCGAAGGCCATGAGAACAGGGTGTTGCGGCCCGAGTATGTTCGGCCAATGCCTTTCCCCATCGCGCTAACAGCGTGCAACGGATCGCCGAGCCGGACAGCGCGATGCCTTCTGCATGGCAGCGTCCGATCGCCGCACACAACAGCCCGAGACAAAATATCGCACCCCGATGGGTATTGATTCCACCGGTAGCGGCCATCATTCGCAGCTCCGCTTCCATGCCCAATCGCTTCAGGATCGAGAACGGGGCATCCTCGCCCCCAACTTTTGTGATGCGAACGAAATAGTGGCGCAGCGCGAACAGGCTTCGCATGAAAGTTGCGGCGGTCATATCGTCATGGCTGCCGTTGTCGACCAGCGATACCAGTCCGGGTTTGGGGTACAGGGTCACTTCCGCATACAGGCTGCGGACTGCCTGGCGGCCGATTGCGGCACAAATGACGCGGTATGCATTCGCATGGCGCACGGGCGGCGTGAGAGTGTGATGAATTCGCGCCTGGGAAGCCGTCATCAGGTCATGCATACATCATCCTTCATCGTCGCCAGCAAGGCATCTGTTCTTGCCAGGGACACCTTATGCATTTCTTTTACAAGAACGCGGTGGCCGCTCTTTGCACGCAACGCCAGAGAAAGCTCTTTCCACGCAACGGCTTGCCCATTCGGAAAAACGATCTCTCCGTCGAGCGGCAAGTGATGCGAATAGCAATTCAGCAAGTTGAGGCCGCGCAAGAGCTGGACGCTTGTCATGGGCCGTAGCAGCACATCGATGTCCGATGCGGCAGTCAGGTAGGGTTGCCGCGTCAATGCCTGCAGTGCGACGGAGCCATACACGCGAACGGCCAGTCCTTGGGCGGCGGCCTCGCTATCCAGCGCGCGCAGAAACGGATGCCATGGTTGCGGCGTCATTTCCCGTACCTGCCCTATGGACAAGGGGGGCAAGATCCGTCTGACATCCGCCCCCCGCACCCGGATTCCGATGCGTGTCTTGCGTCCGTCGGTTGGACATGGCGGCATGGCAATCCCGAGCGACAACTGATCCGGCGACAAGTCGGCATCGGCTCGTCTGACGATTGCCGGCCAGTCCGCCTGGCGCCACATCTGGATCATGTCGCGGCAGTTCGGCGGCGCCGTGTCCTGCGCCTGCCGCCAGCCTTCGCCGGACAACCACACCAGATCATGCCGTGCGCACATGGCCACCCGATCTGACAGCTTCCGCTACCGGCTGCGCGAAATGCCGGCCGCCTCGCTCGAATCCCAGCTCCTTGCGCCGGTCCACGGCATCGCACTCGGCGAATGCCTTCGACAGCTGCGCGGCCAGGTCGCCCTGCCATATCGCATGGACGCCGCCCATGCGCAGGTAATTTTTCGCGCCCGGGGCGAACACCGGATTGTCCTTCGCCAGCTCAGTCAATTTCTCCTCGGGCACTTTGGTAATGCGCGCCATCGCCGGCAATCCCATCACGCGTATCGTCGCGTCAGGCAGGGCAAAACAGGCATCGGCAATCAGCCCGCTGGTGATGAAGCCGCCCGACAGCGCCTGGTCGTACACCAGTCCAATGATCCTGTGGCCGGCACGGCGTGCAAGATCGATGCATTTGCCGAGGTGCGCCATATAGCTGTTAATGCCAAGCATTTCATCGCGATGGCGCAGGCGCTGTCCCTGTGTGTCCACCAGGATGAGAATCGGGCGCTGCGGATGCTCGCGTACGGTCTTCAATACGGCCTTCGCTTGCGCGAGCGCGATTTCGATTCCGATAGGCGTATGGTTCGTGGTGCCGATGACGGCGACCGTCTTGCCATCCACTTGGCCGGTTCCAGAGAGAAAATTGTCCTGCTCGCGGATGTCGTGGCCTTCCGGGAAAAGCTGCGATGCAAGCGTCTTCCAGTCCATCATTTGCCTCCTGCACGGTATTTGTCTGCAAGCGTCACGAAAGCGTCTGCATCCAGCATCGGCACGACGGCAGGATTCGGTATGCCGAGCGCCTTCCAGATCTGCATCGGATCGGCATGATCGCCGAAATCCTGCAGCCGCCGTTCCAGCATCTGCTGTTCCGCTTCCATGTCGGGCAGCGTCAGCCCGACATGGTCCTTGCGGCAGGCTTCCATTGCGTGCAGTGCCGCCTGCCGGAAGGCGCGTATGTCGTCCGGCACCAGCGCCAGGCAATCGCCCAGCAAGTAACGATGCTTGCCGCCAGTCGTGCGCCAGACCAGCGCCCGATCGCGCGAATCGAATTCCTCGACGCCATGCGCCGTCTCGATGACCTCGGGACCGGACATGCCGAGGCGGCCCTCCTCGGACATGACGATGGCGTTCGTGCAGCGGGCGGCAATGCCCATGCCGCCGAAGCACCCGTTCGATCCGCCGATCAGCGCCACCACCGGAATACCTGCGGCACGCGCATCAAGGATGGCGCGCATCACTTCCGATACTGCGATCAGGCCCGCATTCGCTTCATGCAGCCGCACGCCGCCGGATTCGAGAAGGAGCAGCACGGCGTATGCCTCCTCCTCAATCGCCCGCTGCAGCAGCCCCACCAGTTTGGCGCCGTGGACTTCACCCACCGCGCCGCCCATGAAGCCTCCCTCCTGCGCTGCACCGAAAACCGGTCTGCCATCGATCATGCCGCTGCCGACCACGACCCCATCGTCGAACGATACGGGCGCATCCAGTTGTGCAAGATGCGGACTGATCGCGCGTTCGGCCGGCGGGAGGAATTCATCGAATGTGCCGGGATCGAACATGCGCAGTATCCGTTCGCGCGCGCTCAACTCAAGATAGCTGCTCATGTTGGCTCTCCAAGCATTGTTTCTGCCGCCTGATCGAGCCGCAGGCTGACCACGGCTGGTGTCGCGCCCATGTCATTGACGGAGATGCGTGTGTCCGCCAGCCGCCAGCGCGCGTGGAAGTCGGCCATCACCGCTTGCCAGGTGGCGCCGAAGCCATTGGCGGCGGTCTTGATTTCGATCTCGCAGGCGCCGTCAAGCGTTGCGGGCTCGATCAGCACTTCGAGGTTGCCCGAGCTGACGACGCCGACCAGCTGGGGCGACGGTGCAATCGTTCGCGTGCCGTTCTCGAACCGAAAATTGAGCGTTTCCATATTCAGCCTTTACCAGTTCCGGAATCGTTTCGGCGGATCGTACAAGCCACCGGATGCGCGCACGAGGTCCTTCATGTTTTTTGCAGCGAGCAGGTCTCGGCTCGCGAGCCGCTTGTCGATGCCAAGGTCTTCGGCGCGCCGGACAATGCCGCGGTCGCGCAGGTTCTCGACCATGCGCTTGTCGCGTGCCATGCCGACCGGCGTGTAGCCCGCCACGCCGCGAATCGCTTGCTCGCGCTCTTCGTCGGTTCGGCAAAGCAGCAGGTTGGCGATGCCCTCCTCTGTGAGGATGTGCGTGACATCCTCGCCGTAAATCATCACCGGCGGGATCTCCATGTTTGCCTGCTCCGCAACCTGCCACGCATCCAGCTTCTCGACGAAAGCAGGCGCCATGTGCTCCCGGAAGGTTTCCACCATCTGCACCACGAGCTTTTGCCCGCGCGGGATCAGGTTCTTGCCCTCGCGCGCCTGGCGCCCGGCCTTCAGCCACGCCGGGCTGGCGTGACGCCGGCCGCGTGCATCGGCTCCCATGTTGGGCGCACCGCCAAATCCTGATATCCGGCCAAGGGTTGCGGTCGATGAATTGCCCTGCAGATCGATCTGCAGGGTGGAGCCGATGAACATGTCGCAGGCGTAGTGTCCGGCCGCCTGGCAGAATGCCCGGTTGCTCCGCATTGAACCGTCCGGTCCGACGAAAAAGATATCGGGCCGGGCGCGGATGTATTCCTCCATGCCGAGTTCGGACCCGAAGGAATGCACGGATTCGACAAAGCCGGCTTCTATCGCGGGAATCAGTGCCGGGTGCGGATTCAGCGCCCAGTGCCTTGCAATCTTTCCCTTCAGGCCCAGGCTTTCCGCGTAAGTGGGCAGGATCAGTTCGATCGCAGCGGTATCGAAACCGATGCCGTGGTTCAGGCTGTCGATCTGATACTCCGCATAGATGCCCTTGACCGCCATCATCGCCATCAATACCTGGATCTCCGAGATCTGCGCAGGGTCGCGCGTGAATAGCGGTTCGATGTAATACGGCGTCGGGGATTGAACGACGAACTCCACCCAGTCCGCGGGGATGTCGATACGAGGCAGAGCGTCGACGATCCGGTTAACCTGCGCGATCACGATGCCGCTCTTGAAAGCAGTTGCCTCGACGATGGCCGGTGTGTCTTCGGTATTGGGGCCGGTGTACAGATTGCCGTCACGGTCCGCCGCCTCCGCCGCGACCAGCGACACGCGCGGCGTAAGATCGACGAAGTATCTGCCGAACAGCTCGAGATAGGTGTGGATGGCGCCGATATTCAGTTTGCCTGCCGTTGCCAGCTTTGCCAGTCTTCCGGCCTGCGGGCCGGAGAAGGAGAAGTCAAGGCGCGACGCGACGCCTTTCTCGAAAACGTCCAGATGTTCGGGCAAGGCGAGCACAGAGAGCAGCATATGCAGGCCGTTGATGCGGGCTGGATCGAGCCGGGCAAGCGCTTTGCAGAGGAAATCCGCCTGCTTCTGATTATTTCCCTCCAGGCAAACGCGATCGCCACTCTCGATCACCTGGTGCAACAGTTCCCCTACTTGGTCAGCCGCGACAATCTTGCCCGATAGCGCCGTTCCAAGCGCCGCACGGGCACGATCGATGCGCAGGGCGCGATTGCATTGCTGGCGATTCCAGATCCGTTCAGGCCCACCCATTTGCATTCTCCGAAAATGTTCACCAGACGCGAAGTCACAGCACGACAAACAACAGCCACACCACAACCGGCGCTATCAGGGTGACGAGGCCGCCGTACATCATCAATTGCTTGAGGAACACGTCGCGGTCTATACCTTGCGCATTCGCCAGGACCAGTGCACCGTTAGTGGAGAACGGGCTGACGTCGACGATCGTCGAAGCGACTGCCATGGCCGCGATGAAGCCGATCGGATCAACTCCTGTACCTTGCTGCAGGAAAGGCACCGCCAGCGGGATGAGAGAGCCGAGAACAGCAGTGGATGAAGCAAACGCCGAGACCACCGCGCCGACGAAGAACAGCAGCAGTGCCGCCATTAACGGCGAAGTGAGTGCGGCGACGCTGTTGCCGACAAAGGTAATTGTGCCCATCTTTTCCATCACGCCAACGTAGGTACTCACGCCGACGATCAGCATGATCTCCGGCCAGGACACCTGGCTGATGGCGCGTTTCTGCACGTTGGGCGCCATGAGCGAAAGCACGAGGCCGATGGTGATGGCGACGAATCCGATATCGAGCTTGTAGACCAGGGTCAGCACCGCAAGGGCAATCAGTCCGACAACAGTGGTGATCTGCTGGACGTTGGCTTTGCCGCTTGCGGCTGCTTGTGTGGTGTCGTCAGTTGACGTGGGAACGGACGGCCCGCTGCCTCCCGTCGTGGACAATACCGAACCCGCGGCGCGGGACATCGCAAGATTCTCTTCGCCGCGCGCCTCGCCTTCCGCGTCGCCAAAGATCTGCGGGCCTTGGGCAGGAACTGCAACGGCCGTGTTGAAGCCTGGCACGCCAGGGATTCCCCGCGATGCCGGCGACTGGCGCAGAAGGCGAGCCCCGCCGAACGCAAAGAACAGAATGAGGGCAACCGCAAGGTTGATGCCCAGACTGGCGAAGGCAGTGGTCAGTTCGCTGAGCGGCAAGCCGGCCTTCTGGACGATCCTGTTGGTGATGCCGCCGTAGACACTGATCGGTGAAAAGCCGCCCCCTTGGGCACCGTGAATCACCATCAAGCCCATCATGAGCGGACTGATGCCGTATTTCGCAGCGAACCCGAGCGCAATCGGCGCAATGATGGCAACGGCCGCCGGACTGACCGCGCCAACCGCAGTCAGCACCGCCGTGATGCCAAACATGATCCATGGTATTGCCGCAATCCTTCCGCCGACCGCGCGCAATGCAAGACGCACCAGCCAATCGATCGTGCCATTGTTCTGCGCTTGAGCGAAAAGAAACGTGATGCCGACCAGTGTCAGGAACAGCTCGGCGGGGAAGCCGGCCATGATGCCTTTGGCTTGCATGCCGGCGATGAAGGTGCCGACCAGGAAGGCGCCGACAAAAGCGAGGACACCCATGTTGATGGGCAGGATAGTGGCGATAACAAACATCGCTACCAGCGCGTAAATCGAAATCATATGGGAAGACATGGCTATCTCCTTCTATGGGAAGCGCCAGCATGCCAACCGGCATCCGGACACGTGAGGGCGTTCAATAACATGCGTCGCGTTGCACGGCGCAAATCCGCTTGCGTTTAAGGCGATGGCGTTTTTATTCGTGCAAGCGTGACGACGATGAACTGAACAACGGCAGGTATCGGGAAAACGTGTGTGGGCATGGCTGTCTCCTGTATGTCGGGTGCCGCCAAGCAAACACAGCCAATGCCTCGCGGTGCCAAAAAAGCATGTCGTTTTGTTATATCCATACTAGTTCCGGCACCCGCGGAGATCAATTACGCACGGAGAAAGAGTTTTACGCCAAGCGTAAATATCGGCAGCACGTGAGGCTACTGATAACGGCGTCTCAGCATTCGGCCTACAGCCGCCAAGGCAAGCAGGTTGGGATCATGTTCGCGCACGCGCAGGAAGCTAAGGCCGATGGTTTGCCGCATCAGGTACTCCTGCTTCAAGGGAATGAACTGCAACTTCGTCCCGAACACGTCTCGCACGCGGCCCGGCAACAAGGTGTAGCCGATGCCGGCGCTGACCAGGTTCATCAGGGAGAAAATATCGCCGACCTTCATCACGACATTCGGCGAAAAATCGGCAATCCGGAAAGCTTCGCGAAACCCGTGAAAGGTAATGAATCCTTCTTGCAGACTGACGAACTTTTCCTTGATGCATTGGCGCAGGTCGATCTCGGGCAATGCAGCATAGGGAGAGCCGGCCGGCGCAGCAAAGAAAATATCGTCCTCAAAGAGCGGAATCGATTCGATATCCGGATCAGGTTCCGTAACTGCCATGAGCACTGCATCGATCGCGTTTTGCTTCAGTTTCTGCAACAGTTCCGCGTTCGAGCCCAATACCAGTTCGGTCTGCAGCTCGGGGCGCCGCAGCTTGATGCCGATAATCACCTCCGGTGCCGTACTGGTGGTGAGGGAGTACAGCGAGCCGATCTTGACGTGATGCGCAGAATAGCCGGCAGCCCTGCGCGTCGCAAGAATACCGTCCGACATCAGCTTGATCGCCTTTCTGCTGTTGTCTGCCAGTACATGTGCAGCATCGTTCGGCACAAGGTTGCGCCCTTCATGCCTGAACAATTTGCAGGACATGCTCTCTTCCAAAGAATGAAGTGCCCGGTGAACACTGACGAGGCTGATGTCCAGCATATCCGCAGCGTTGTTCAGGCTTCCGCCTTCCATGTATGCAAGAAAGACCTCAAGCTTGCGGAATGTGATTTCTTCAGGAATCTGGCTGCGCATGGATGGCGTTCCCGGTAATTGATGACGTCCTCTGCCAAATTCTGGCGAGATGAATGCCATTCGATTGTGCCGGAAAATCAATGTCCAGAAACCCTGATACGACGACATGGCGCGGTGATCGGAAGTATCGAAGCTGGCTTTTTAAAACCGGACAGTCACAAATGACAGCTTCTGGCCGTACTAAGCCTGTTTACAAAACCGGGGCATCGGCGGCAATTGATTGTTTTCCGGACAGTCGTAGTTAAACCACCAACTGGAGCAACCAATCTGATTTAGCCAAAAGGTCCTGGCTACAGTGAGTCAATGTAATCAAGTACATCGTCCGCGCGGCCATCGTTAACCAACTGGGCAGGAGTCTTACCATCAAATGCAGGTAATGGTTCATTCATCCACGCACTGGCAGCGTCATCGTTCCCTGCGACTGGGCGTGCCCTGTGCATGACCGTGTAATAGGCCTGCGCTTTGCGTGACTGCTCCTGAAATCGCGCACGGAGCGCTTCAATTCCCTGGGGAGAAAGGTGTCCGTCTTTCGTCATGATGTATCTCGCTCATAGCAGAATCTCAAGAAAGTTCGCACCTCATCGCTCCGCTGATTCGGCAAGCACATTCAAGCTCTTCACGCGTTCAACCTTCCTTGCGGCCATCACACAGGTTCCTTGAGAGTCTGTTTTTCGCACTGGGCCACTCGTCAAGGGATTTTCTCTCATGTGCGAGCTTCCTGCGCCAACTGCTCCCGTGCGCCCAGCGA
>CBIHRW010000081.1:0-19605 GCA_966212545.1 uncultured Noviherbaspirillum sp. | reverse complement strand
ACGCCAAGTTCATGGGCGGCGACGGCATCTGCTCGGAAGGCCTGGCACAACTGGCAGGCGACGCCATGGGCGACGGCCAGGTGGTATGCGCCGAGGCAGGCGGTGTGGAAGAAGCACAGAAGAAGGGCATGGACGAGTTCCGCGCCGCGTTCAAGAAGAAGTTCAACACCGACGTGCAGATCTATGCCCCGTACGTGTATGACGCAGTGATGGTAATGGTCGAAGCCATGAAGAAGGCCGGTTCGGCCGAGCCGGCGAAGTACCTGCCGGAACTGGCGAAGATCAACTACAAGGGTGTGACCGGCAACATCGCCTTCGATCCGAAGGGCGACATCAAGGATGGCACACTGACCCTGTACACCTACAAGGGCGGCAAGCGCCAGCAACTGGCTGTGACGAAGTAATTCTGATCGCCTGACAAAAAGCCCCGGTCAACTACCGGGGCTTTTTTATTTGCCGCGGCGGCTGCCAGGCAACAAAAAAGCGCTCACCAAGGAGCGCCTTTCGGCGGCAGCAAGCTGCGATCACTTCTGAGTGAGAATCCACTTCACCAGGGTGCGCGCTTCGGCTTCATTGACCTGCGCGTTGGCCGGCATCGGGACCGGACCCCAGACACCACTGCTGCCCTTCAGTACCTTCTGGCTCAGCTTGTCTTCCGCATCCTTCTGGCCGGCATACTTCGCCGCGACATCCTTGAATGACGGGCCGACAACCTTGTTGGCAACGGCGTGGCACGCCATGCAGTTCTTGGCCTTGGCCAGGTCTGCGTTTGCCATCGCAGCTCCGGAAGCAAGGGCAGCAACGGCGAATACCAGCACGGAACGTTTCATTACTAATCTCCAAAAGAAAAAATTCGGGATGAGGTCGTTACAGCGTAAGTGGGGCTTACCACACTGAAACGAACTATACGCGAAACCGGTTGACCCTGCGGATTGACCGTTACAAACTTACGCAATATCCTGCAGGAAAGGGAGAAGTCATGCCGCTGATAATTGCCATTGTGTTACTTTCCGCTCTCCGCTATTTCGAGGTCGGTCCTGTTGCCGAGCTCTCGTGGTGGTGGATCATCGGCCTGTTCGTGGTCACCTTCATCTGGTTCGAATTTGGCGAGCGCCTCTTCGGTCTCGACAAGCGCCGGGCGGAAGAACAGCTCGAGAAAGCCCGCAAGGAGCGGGTGTCCAAGACCTTCAACAAGAAGTAACGCCTTCCAGAAGCAAAATGGGGCAGCACACGGCTGCCCCACCTTTTCCGTTCCCCCTGCTTACCTCTTAAGCTGAGACAGATCGCGCACTGCGCCGCGGTCTGCCGACGTCGCCAGCGCCGCGTAGGCCTGCAGCGCCTGCGACACGATGCGCTCGCGGTTGACGGGCTTCCATGCCTTGTCGCCCTTTGCTTCCATTGCTGCGCGACGCCGTGCCAGCTCCTCATCAGTGACCTTCAGGTGAATGCGGCGTTCCGGGATGTCGATCTCGATGGTGTCGCCGTCATTGACCAAGCCAATCGCGCCGCCCTCCGCCGCTTCCGGCGAAGCGTGGCCGATCACCAGGCCCGAGGAGCCGCCGGAGAAACGTCCATCGGTGAACAGTGCGCACACCTTGCCCAAGCCTTTCGATTTGATGTACGACGTCGGGTACAGCATTTCCTGCATGCCGGGGCCGCCCTTGGGGCCTTCGTAGCGGATGATTACGACGTCGCCTGGCTGCACGACGTCACCAAGGATGCCTTCCACTGCCGCGTCCTGGCTTTCGAACACGCGCGCCTTGCCGGTGAACTTCAAGATGCTTTCATCGACGCCGGCCGTCTTCACGATGCAGCCCTTCTCGGCGATGTTGCCATACAGGACCGCAAGGCCGCCGTCCTTCGAGTACGCATGCGCCTTGTCGCGGATGCAGCCGTGCTCGCGGTCGTCGTCGAGCTTGTCGAAGCGCTTGTCCTGCGAGAAAGCGACCTGCGTCGGCACGCCGCCCGGTGCAGCGAGGAAACGCTGGCGTACCGCCTCATCCTTGTTGAGCACGATGTCGTTGGCCGCAATCGATTCCGCAATGGTCTTGCTATGAACGGTCGGGACGGTGGTGTCGAGCAGGCCTGCACGATCGAGCTCGCCGAGGATGCCGACGATGCCACCTGCGCGGTGCACGTCTTCGATGTGATAGTCCTGCGTTGCGGGCGCTACCTTGCACAGGCAGGGCACCTTGCGCGAGATGCGGTCGATGTCGGCCATGGTGAAGTCCACGCCCGCTTCTTGCGCCGCCGCCAGCAGGTGCAGCACGGTGTTGGTCGAACCGCCCATGGAAACGTCAAGCGCCATCGCATTCTCGAACGCGGCCTTGGTGGCGATGTTGCGCGGCAGGACCGATGCATCCTCTTGTTCGTAGTAACGCTTGGCCAGTTCCACCACGAGGCGGCCGGCACGCAGGAAGAGCTGCTTGCGATCGGCGTGCGTCGCAACGATGGTGCCGTTGCCCGGCAGGGACAGGCCCAACGCTTCGGTCAGGCAGTTCATCGAGTTGGCGGTGAACATGCCGGAGCAGGAACCGCAGGTCGGGCAGGCAGAACGCTCGATGTTGGCGACCTGTTCGTCGGAGACCTTCGGGTCGCCGGCCTGGATCATCGCGTCGATCAGGTCGACCTTGATGATCTTCTGCGTGCCTTCCTGCTTGCCGTGCAGCGCTTCGATCACCTTGCCCGCTTCCATCGGACCGCCGGAGACGAACACGACCGGAATGTTGAGGCGCATCGCGGCCATCAGCATGCCAGGCGTGATCTTGTCGCAATTGGAAATGCAGACCATCGCGTCGGCGCAGTGGGCATTGACCATGTATTCGACCGAGTCGGCGATCAGTTCGCGCGACGGCAACGAGTACAGCATGCCGCCGTGGCCCATGGCGATGCCGTCATCGACGGCGATGGTATTGAATTCCTTGGCAACGCCGCCGGCCGCTTCGATCTCGCGCGCCACCATCTGGCCCAGGTCCTTCAGGTGCACGTGGCCGGGCACGAACTGGGTGAAGGAATTCACCACGGCGATGATCGGCTTGCCGAAATCGCCATCCTTCATGCCGGTCGCGCGCCAGAGGGCGCGTGCGCCGGCCATGTTGCGGCCGTGAGTGGTGGTGCGGGAGCGGTATTGAGGCATGTGAGTCTCCAAGTGATCTGATCGGGCGCCGCGGTTCCCTGCGGAACCGGGAAAGACAGCTAGAGTGCCTTGCCCTTTGTTGCGTGTCAAATATATGATTCATTACCTATTAATACGAATTGCATATGAATATTGAATTGCGGCAGTTGCGCTATTTCGTCGCGGTCGCCGAGGAGCGCCACTTCGGCCGTGCGGCAGCGCGCCTGCACATGACGCAGCCGCCTCTCTCGCAGACCATCCAGTCACTGGAAGCGGCGCTGGGCACGCCTCTCTTTGCCCGCACCAAGCGCAGCGTCGAACTTACGCCGGCCGGTATTGCCTTGCTGCCCGAAGCGCGCCGCATTCTGCAGCAAGCAGCCGCCCTGCCCGACCTCGCGCGCCGCGCCGCATCCGGCGAATCCGGCCTGCTGTCGCTGTCCTTCGTGTCGACCGCCGATTACAGCGTGCTGCCGCCACTGCTGCGGGAATTCCGGGAACGCTACCCTCGGGTCCAGATCGACCTGCGCGAGGCGACAACCGACGTGCAACTGGAAGACCTGATGGAGGGCCGCATCGATGCCGGCCTCCTGATTCCGCCGCTGCATGACAAGGCGCGGGCCGAACTGGGTTACCAGACGGTACTGTCGGAGCCCCTGGTCCTGGCCGCGCCGCAAGGCTTGAAAGGCTTGCGCGGCAACAATACCGTCGCGCTGAAGGCGGTGGCGGACATGCCGCTGATCATTTTCCCGCGGCGCATCGCGCCGGCATTCCATGATGCGATCGTCGGTTGTTTTCGCGACGCCGGCTTGACGCCCCGCATCGGGCAGGAAGCGATCCAGATGCAGACTATCGTGGGCTTGGTGTCCGCGGGCATGGGCATCGCGCTTGTGCCACAATCCGTGTCGAACCTGAAGCGCCCCGGCGTCGAATACCGTCCGCTGTCCGACAAAACGGCGGTATTCGAAACCGGACTGGCCTGGCGGCGCGACAATACCTCGCCGGTATTGCATGCCTTTCTCGAACTCTTGCGAAAGAAACGATAAATGCTGATCCATCCCCTACCCGATCCGATCGCTTTCTCGCTCGGCCCCCTGTCCGTGCACTGGTACGGCCTGATGTACCTGGTTGCATTCATCCAGTTCCTCATCCTCGGCCGGGTGCGGATGCGCCAGCCGCATATCGCGGCCGCCGGGTGGAAAACGGAAGACCTGGACGACATGCTGTTTTATGGCGTGCTCGGCGTGGTAATCGGCGGACGGCTCGGCGAGGTCTTGTTCTACAACCCCGGCTATTACTTCTCGCATCCGCAGGAAATCTTCGCCATCTGGAAAGGCGGGATGTCTTTCCATGGCGGCTTCCTGGGCGTGATGCTGGCGATGGCGCTATGGGCGCGCAAGAAGGGGCGTCACCTGATGGACGTGCTGGATTTCATCGCGCCGCTGGTGCCGCTCGGCTATGCAGCCGGACGCTTCGGCAATTTCATCAATGCCGAATTGCCGGGCCGGTTGGCCGACCCGTCCCTGCCTTGGGCCATGATCTGGCCGAACGTGGACAACCTGCCGCGGCACCCGTCGCCGATCTACCAGGCGCTGATGGACGGTGTGCTGCTGTTTGTCATCCTCTGGCTCTTCGCCCGCAAGCCACGCCCGACCATGGCGGTCAGCGGGGTCTTTGCACTGGGTTATGGCTGCGCCCGCTTCTTCACCGAGTATTTCCGCACGCCGGACTACCAGGTTTCCCTCGCGGGAGTGAACATCTCCGCCGGACAGATGCTCTCCTTGCCAATGATCGTGCTGGGCATCATCCTGCTGGCGGCAGCATACAGGCGCGCGGGCGCACGCACTGCCTGAGCCACTCGAGAACATGCAGAAAATACGTGTCGACAAGGACGGCGTCATCGCCACGGTGACGTTGTCGAATCCAGGCAAGCTCAACGCGATCGACCTTTCGATGTGGAATGGACTTACCGAGGCGTTTCGGGCGCTTTCTGCGGATGATTCCCTGCGCTGCGTGATCGTGACGGGTGCCGACGGCAACTTCGCGGCTGGCGCCGACATCGAAGAATTCGCCTCGGTGCGCAGCAATTTCGAACAAGGTTTCGACTACCACACCAACAGCATCGCGAGCGCGCTCGACGCGATTGCGACCTGCAAGCATCCGACCATTGCCGCCATCGAGGGCGTGTGCGTCGGCGGCGGCCTCGAGATCGCAAGCGCATGCGACCTGAGGATCGCATCGCCCGCATCGCGCTTCGGCATTCCGATCAACCGTCTCGGCTTCCCTCTTGCTCCCGGAGAATTGCAGGGATTGCTGCAACTGGTCGGCAAGGCAGTCGCGCTGGAGATCCTGCTCGAAGACAGGGTATTCGATGCGGCGGAAGCGAAGGACAAGGGCATGCTGCATCGGATCGTCGATGACGTGGCCGCCGAAGCACTCCAGAGCGCGCAACGCATTGCCCAGGGCGCACCGCTTGCCGCGCGCATGAACAAGCTGCTCGTGCGCCGGCTTTCCCCACCGGTGCAGCCGCTCACGGAACAGGAGCTGCGGGAGGCGTTTTCCTTCTTCCATACCGACGACTACCGCGAAGGCGTGCGCGCCTTCCTCGAAAAACGGAAACCCGATTTCAAAGGCCAATAATCATCCTCTTTTCATGAACGCCAATCTTTACGCCCTCTTCGAATCCCGCTTTCCCGAAGACCGCAGTGCCTGCTGCATCGAAACCCACGACGGACTCTACTATTCCTGGAACGATCTGGACCGGGCCACCGCAAAAATGGCGAACCTGCTCGCCGGACTCGGTCTCCCGAAAGATGCCCGCATCGCCGTGCAGGTCGAGAAGTCGCCCGAAGCATTGATGCTGTACCTGGCCACTATTCGCGCCGGCTACGTTTACTTGCCGCTCAACACGGCCTATCGTGCCGCCGAGATCGCGTATTTCATCGAGAACGCCGAACCCTCGGTCGTGGTTTGCTCACCGCAGAATTTCGGCTGGGTGTCGCAGATCGCATTCAAGTGCGGCACAAAACATGTGTTCACACTGGGCGAGGACCGGCAGGGTTCATTGCTGGTGCGCGCCGCGCTGCAATCGAACAGCTTCGATACCGTGGAAAAGCAGCCGGACGATCTCGCCGCGATCTTGTACACATCCGGCACGACAGGACGCAGCAAGGGCGCCATGCTCACGCATGACAATTTGGCGTCGAATGCGAAGGTGCTGCAGGATTACTGGCGGTGGCAGCCGGGCGACGTGCTCCTGCACGCGCTGCCGCTGTTCCATGTGCACGGCCTGTTCGTCGCCTCGCATGGCGCGCTGCTCAATAGCAGCAAGATGATCTTCCTGCCGAAGTTCGACGCCAACGAGGTCATGCGCCACCTGCCGCGCTCCACGGTGTTCATGGGCGTGCCCACTTACTATGTCCGCCTGCTTGCCGAAGATTCCTTCGGCAAGGACGCCTGCGCCGGCATGCGCCTGTTTGTCTCCGGCTCGGCGCCGCTGCTGACCGAGACCTTCAATGCGTTCGCACGCCGCACCGGCCATACCATTCTTGAGCGTTACGGCATGAGCGAAACCACGATGCTGGTATCGAACCCGTACGACGGAAAGCGCGTCGGCGGCACGGTGGGGCTGCCGCTGCCCGGCGTGTCGGTGCGCGTCGTGAACGGCGAAGGCACACTGTGTGAAGCGGGCGAAGTAGGCGACATCCATGTCAAGGGCCCGAACGTGTTCAAAGGCTACTGGCGCATGCCGGAAAAAACCGCGGAGGAGTTCACGGCCGACGGCTACTTCAAGACCGGCGACGTCGGCAAGTTCGACGAGAACGGCTACCTGTCCATCGTCGGCCGCAGCAAGGACCTGATTATTTCGGGCGGTTACAACGTGTATCCGAAGGAAATCGAATCCTTCATTGATGAAATGGACGGCGTGGTGGAATCGGCAGTGGTCGGTGTACCGCATCCGGACTTCGGCGAAGCGGTTACGGCCGTGGTTGTCGCCAAGCCCGGGAATGTCCTGTCGGAGGCCGAGGTGATCGGTTCCCTCAAGTCCAGGATCGCCAACTTCAAGGTGCCCAAGCGCGTGTTCTTCGTGCCGGAGCTGCCGCGCAATACGATGGGCAAGGTGCAGAAGAACGTGCTGCGCGAACAGTACAAGAGCGGTTGAGAAAATTGATTCAGAAAGCGGCTGGTCAACGCATGCAAGGGAGCCGAAATCGCCACCTTTCATGCCTTGAGCGGCTGCTCTACCGGAACGCCTTGTACAGCATGTAGCCTGCCAGTGTGAAGAGCACGACTGCGAACACCTTCTTCAAGGATTTCACGGGCAGGCTATGGGCCGTCTTCGCGCCAAGCGGCGCGGTCGTGACACTCGCCAATGCTATGACCAGCAATGCCGGCAGGTAGATGAAACCGAGCGATCCCTCAGGCAGCCCCGGCTCGTTGATACCGTGATAGATGTTCGACAGCGTGCCCGCCAACGCGATCGGAAATCCGAGCGCAGCACTGGTCGCGACGGCATTGTGGATCTTCACATTGCACCATGTCATGAAAGGCACGGACACGAATCCGCCACCTGCCCCGACCAGCCCTGACAAAACACCGATCACGCCACCCGCACCAGACATCCCGACCGTTCCGGGAAGATCGCGTGCCGCGGCGGGCTTCTTGTCAAGAATCATCTGGATCGCGGAGAAGGTGACGAACACGGCGAATGCCATCGCCAGCCCGGAGGAGTTCAGCTGCGCGGCGATCCATGGACCTATCCAGGAACCGACGAGAATGCCGGGCGCCAGCAACTTCACAATGTCCCATCGCACGGCGCCGCGTGCATGATGCGCGCGGACCGAGGAGATGGATGTGAACATGATCGTCGCCAGCGAGGTCGCGATCGCCATGTGGACGACGTGTTCCTTCGGAAAATTCTTCGCGGTCAGAATCAATGTCATGAACGGCACCAGCAGCATGCCGCCGCCGATGCCAAGGAGACCCGCTGCAAAACCGACCGCAGCACCAAGCGCCAGCAGTCCCGCGATCAGGGAAATATCCATCCAGGTGTTTCCAATAGTTACTTGATGTGCCGGATGATACAACGCCATTCGGCAGGCGTGACCGGCGTGATGGAGAGGCGGTTGCCCTTCCTCAAGATCTGCATGTCGGCAAGTTCGGGGATGGTACGAAGCTCGGGCAAGGCCAGCAGGCGCGTCTTCTCGGTTGCGCGCACATCGACCAGCATCCAGCGTGGATTCTCGCGGGTCGCCTTGGGATCGTAATACTTGCTCTTGGGGTCGAACTGCGTTTCGTCCGGGTACGGCGTGCTGGCGACTTCAGCCAAACCTGCAATGCCGGGCTCTTCGCAGCTTGAGTGATAGAACAATACCCCATCGCCGACGCGCATCAGATCACGCATGAAATTGCGTGCCTGGTAGTTGCGCACGCCGAACCAGGCAACGGTACTGTCCGGAGCGGCCAATGCATCGTCGATGCTCACTTCATCCGGCTCCGATTTCATCAACCAGTACTGCATCGCTGTTCCCAAGAGTAATTAGTAAGTGCAAACGTCGATGATAAATGTTGCGCGCATAAAAAAGCGGCTGCACGTATGCAGCCGCTTCTGAATCTAGTCCCGCCTGTGCCGTCTTTGCCGGCATCCCGAACCTTACGGTTCAAGGTGGTCACAGTTAGCTCAATTTCGGGTTCATCGGACTAGCGACGAAGCTCGCCCATCGAACAAATTCCCGCGACCTATGCTCATAAATGGTTCAAGGAATATATGGCAATCGCGAACACGGCAGGAGGTTTTAGATTATCGCCAATCGTCTTTGATGTCAAAGACTTTGCGGAAAAATTTCGATTGGTTTTATTGATCTAGAAGAGGTTTTCCTGCGGTGCAAGTGCTGCATCAAGCACCGTATGCATCGCGGCGATTTTCTGCTTGACGTCGGCGAGCGTCATGTCCGCGAACGGTCCTTCCGCAGACTTCGATGCAAGCAATTCCGCAGCGATACCGAGTGCGGCCATTACTGCGATACGGTCGTTGCCCTTTACCTTGCCGGCATCGCGAATATTGCACATCCGATCGTCGAGATATTGCACCGCCTGCTTCAGCGTTTCTTCTTCACCTTCCTTGCATGCAAGCCGGTAAGCCTGGCCCATGATCGTGACATCGAGCTGGATCATGCGGCCTCCTCATCCTTTTCGTCTGCAGCCGGAATCTTGTCGAGCAGCGCGGACACGCGGTTGTATGCTTCCTCAATACGCTTGGCCAGGTCCGCATTCTCTGCGGTAAGCGAGGCGAGCGTCAGCCGCAAGTCGGCGTTTTCGCGGCGCAGGGACTGCGCCAGCTCAGCCAGCTTGACAATTTTTTCGGAAAGTTGATGAAAATCGGAAATCATGACGTCACTATAGTAGCCCAAAGGAATTTCCGTCAATAGATTCAATTACTTGTGGATGTTTTTTGAAGACAGCTCTCATCAAAATGGCGCGGAGTTCCCATGTTTTAGGGAGTGCATTTCCTTTGATGTTGGCCGCTTGCATCGCCCTGCACGACTCAATACAATCGATCGGTATGGGGCGGTAGCTCAGCTGGGAGAGCGTCGCGTTCGCAATGCGAAGGTCGGGAGTTCGATCCTCCTCCGCTCCACCACTCATCAATACACAAGTAGCAAACCCGGCCCGCCCGGGCACGTTCTCCCCCCCCTTTCGACACCTCGCTGCGGAACGCGTGCCAGTACCAGCGCACTTCGGCGTTGCCCGCCCATTTGCGCATGGGACCATCGAAATGTTTAACGACCTGAGCACTCGGAAAAAGCTGTATGCAAATTTCGGAGCCCTCGTCACTATCCGCTCCAGACTTGCATAAAAGGCCGACAGGCAAGTGGCATCACTCTTCTTCGGCGGGACTTTCCTGCGTGCTCCGCACAACCCAGTTCGGACGGCAAACAAGGTAAGCATATGTTTCGGGATTGAACTTTGATTTAAGCGGCCCCTCTTATCAAACAGTCAATCGCCGGCCACGAAGCCGGCGGCGCGGCATACCGCAACTTATTGCCAGCGCCGCCGTTGCCGCGCGCCTAACCTTCCCTGAACAGTAATAAGTCTTCATGCTCCATTTAACTGTCCACCGGGATCGATATCGTGCCTTTGCTCGTTTCGCCAGTGCCGTTGTCATTGTGATGGGCGTGCTGGTCCTGGCCGGCTGGATTGCCGACATACCGGTACTCACCTCGTTCCTGCGCGGCCAAACCCGAATCAAATTCAATGCCGGCGCGGCTTTCGTCCTGACCGGGACGTCGCTATGGCTCCTGACGTCAAAAAATCATGGCCGCCCGGCCCGGTTCGTCAGCCAGACATTAGCGGCCGTTGCGGCAGCTATCGGATTGCTTACCCTCACACAATACGCGGGTAATCTGAACCTGGGCATTGATCAGCTTTTCTACCCGGCGGTGGACACGACCGGAGAACTGCATCCCGGGCGCATTTCCATCATCGGTGCCGTTGTCTGCTTTCTTGTCGGCACAGCGCTTTTTCTCCTCGCGCGCGGTGCGTCCGCAGCCTGGGTCGAGGGCTTGGTGATACTGGCAGCCGTCAATACGCTTGTCCCCCTGATCGGCTATCTTTACGGCAAGGTCGCTCTCTACCAAATCTCCTTTTACGGAACAATCGCATTTCCTGTGGCCATGGGGTTTCTGCTGCTGTGCGCCGGCATACTTGCCGCCCGCCCGGACAAGGGCGTAATGGCCCTGGTCACCAACCGGAGTGCCGGCGGCATCACCGCGCGCCGCCTGCTCCCCGCCGCCTTGCTGCTTCCCATCATCATCGAACGCCTGCAGTTCTGGGGCTATGAAGCCGATTTCTATGACATCACGGCCGGCATGATATTGATCACGCTGTCCAGCATGTTCATCTTCACGCTCCTGATCCTGTGGAACGCCCGGATGCTCTTGCGGCTGGAAGCGCAACGCAATGAAGCGGAAGAAACCGTGCGCGAAGCGATTGACGTACTCGAAAGCAACCTGCACGCGCTTTCGGCCTCGAATGCACGCCTGGTATCCGAAGTCGGCGAGCGCCGGGCGGTGGAAGAATCCCTGTTCCAGGAGCATGAGCGGGCGCAAGTCACGCTCAATGCTATCGGCGACGGTGTCGTGACGACCGACATCGAAGGCCGGATCACGTACATGAATCCCGCTGCCGAAGCTATGAGCGGCTGGCTGAATACGCAGGCCGCAGGCAAGCCCTTGAACAAGGTCTTCAAAGTCATCGACCCGATGTCGCGCCAACCTGTGCACTACTCGCTGGAGGCCGTCCTGCGACGAAACACACCCGCGCACCTGCCGCCCCAAGGGATCTTGCTCAGCCAGAACGGCAGCGAGCTGGCGGTCAACAATTCCTGCGCCCCCGTCCATGACCGCACCGGAAGGATGATCGGCGCAGTACTGGTATTTCACGATGTCAGCGAAGTGCACGCGATGTCGGTGAAGATGTCCCATGTCACGCAACACGATGCGTTGACCGACTTGCCCAACCGCTTCCTGTTCAACGACCGCCTGTCGCAGGCAATCGGCCTGGCCATGCGCCATCAGCTGCGCATCGCGGTGCTGTTTCTCGACCTGGACCGCTTCAAGCATGTCAACGACACCCTTGGCCACGTGCTGGGTGACGAGTTGCTGAAGGAAATCGCGGCGCGCCTGCGGGCCTGCATGCGTGAGACGGACACACTCTCCCGCCATGGCGGCGACGAGTTCGTGATCCTCCTTCAGGAAGTCACCGATACCGTGAGTGCCGCCCGTGCCGCCGGCCAACTACTGGAGGCGATCACCGCGCCCTACCACATCAATGGACACGAACTGCATGTCACCGCAAGCATCGGCATCAGCATCTGCCCGGAAGATGGCAGCGACAGCGACACCATCATCAAGCATGCCGAGGCAGCGATGTACCAGGCCAAGGCGCAAGGGCGAAACAATTACCAGTTCTTCATGCAGCGCATCAACGAGCGCGCGATCCGTCGCTTCGCGCTGGAGGGCAGCCTGCGCCGCGCCGTTGCGCGCCATGAATCGTTGCTGCACTATCAACCGAAGCTCGAGATCACCTCGGGGCGGGTCGTGGGCGCGGAGGCATTGATCCGCTGGCACGATGCCCACAGCGGTCCGGTATCGCCGTCGCAGTTCATTCCGATCGCCGAGGAAAGCGGCCTGATCATTCCCATCGGCGAATGGGTGCTGCGCGAGGCATGCCGCCAGGGCCGCGCATGGCAGGCCGCAGGCTACGAGCCCATTCCGATTGCTGTAAATGTCTCTGCAGTACAGTTCCGCGAAAAGAATTTTCTCCACACCGTGGAACAGGTATTGGAAGAGAGCGGACTGGAGCCGCGCTATCTCGAGCTTGAACTGACTGAAAGCGTGACCATGCAGGACCTGGAGCTGACCATCCCCCTGCTGGAGGCATTGAAGCGGATGGGATTGGGCTTGTCGATTGACGATTTCGGCACCGGTTATTCCAGCCTGAGCTACCTCAAGCGCTTTCCCATCGACAAGCTGAAGATCGACCGTTCATTCGTGCAGGACGTCGTCACGTCGCCGGACGACGCGGCCATCATTTGCGCCATCATCAGCATGGCCAAAAGCCTGAAACAGCGCGTGATCGCCGAAGGCGTGGAAACAGCGGAGCAGTACGAATTCCTGCGGAAACAGGGATGCGACGAAATACAGGGGTATTACTTCAGCGGACCGCTGCCGGAGAAGGAGTTCGAGCACAAAATCCTGCAGCGGCGCATGGCCTTGTATGATGCCGCCCAGGGCATCATGCCATTTCCCAAAGCCGGCCGTCAGCAGTGATCAGCGCGGACTTCAGTGCCTTGCCTGGAAAGACATGGCGGGCAGCATCACGGTAACGCGCCAGTTGCGCGCGATAATCCGTCACCTCGCTGTCGAGCAGGTCGCGCTTGTAGTCAAGGATCCACACCGCGTCCGCGCAGACCACAGCACGATCGAAGCGCAGCAGTTCGCCGTCGCACATGACTTCCATCTCGTTGCGCGCGAAATGGAAATGCACGGGATTGAAGAAACGCTCCAGCTCGGGCTGCGCGAGGATCTGCATTGCTTGGCCATGCACTGTGGCGGCAATTTGCAGCGGGCAGCGCAACCAGCGCGCGATCAGTTCAGGCTCCGGCAGAATAACCGGCCATAGGGCAGACTGCGTGATGCGCTCGAGCAGTGTATGCAGGGCGATCCCTTCGTCGATCGCAAGATTGTGGACGGTATCGCGTATCGCGGGCGCGCCCAGCACCGGAGGATCGAAAATCGGGATACTGAATGCGCTTTCGGTAGCTGCCGGCGCCACTTCCGTTTGCTCCGTCGATTCGCAGGCCATCTCGGGAACAGCGAGCAAACGGTGGTACCAGCTGCCTTCGACCGTGCCGTCTTCCAGCGCATTCTTCGCCCCTGCCACGCCGCTGACGATCAGCATGTCCTTCGCACGCGTGGCGGCAACGTAAAGCAGGTTCCAGTCTTCCTGCTGCTTGAATGCCTCTTCGGCATCGAACAGGTGCTCACGGGCGGCGCCTCGCTCTGCCTTCCTGCCGAAGCAAGAGAAGTGTGTCGGCGCCTCCGCATCCTGCGGCCAGTCGCAGAGGATGCCGAGATCGTCGCGCGCCGTCTCGCTGTGATTGGCGTCCACCAGGACCACGATCGGCGCTTCGAGACCCTTGGCGCTGTGGATGGTGAGGATACGCACCGCATCCACGGCCGCCGCGACCGTAGCCTCGTCCGGCGCGTCGTTTTCGGCGCCCTTCTTCAGCACCCGCAAGGCATCGATGAATTTCGGCAGACTGGGATAGCGGCCCGCGTCCAGGTTGAGCGCCAGTTCGGTGAAGGCTTCGATATTGCCGATGACCTGGGCGCGCACCACCGGCTGTGCAGCTTCCGCATACCGGGCCACCAGCTGTCCCTGGTGGAGGATCAGGTCGAGCAGGTCATGCACGGGAAGTCGCGGTGCCGCCTCGAGCCAGCCGCGCAGCAGCTGCGTCGCGCGCCGGATCGCGGGGGATGCTCCGTCCGCCGCCGCAGCCTGCATGCGGTACCACCACCCCCCCTCGCCCCGCTGTGCGAGCGCGATCAGATCGTCGTCGCCCGCACCGAAGATCGGGGATTTCAGCACATGCGCAAGCGCGCGGTTGTCGCCCGGAGTAATCAGGAAGCTCAGCAAGGCGATCAGGTCGGCGACCTCGAGCGACTCCAGGAGGCCGCCGCGCTTGTCCGAGACAAAGGGGATACCCGCCTCGCGCAAGGCGCTCTCGTAGGCGGTGAGGTAAGTGCGCTTCTTCACCAGCAGCATGACATCGGACCACTTCGCCGGCCGGCTGTGCGCCGTTTCGATCTGGCGCATCGCGCTCTTGATCGCGACCGCCACCGCACGTCCTTCATCGACGCGCCGCGCATCCTCTTCTTCCTCGCGTGCGATCGCAAGCGGGTCTCTCAGCGAAAATGCCGCAACGGCTTCCGGCTGCTTTTCCTCGGCACACACCAAGGGAAGCCGCCACACCAGGCCCGTCTGCTGCGACAGTGTGGTCTGAGGAGAGAAAATCGGATTGGACACGAAGCTCGCGTTCAATACCTCCACCACGCCCTGCGCATTGCGTCGCGTCTGGTTGGTGCGAAGAACATCGGCGCCGACGGCGGCGAGCATGTCGCGCGCGGCGGAAAACACGCGCGGCTCCGCACGCCGAAAACGGTAGATCGACTGCTTCGGATCACCCACGACGAAAACGCTCGGTTTCTGCGCATCCTCGCCATAGGCTTCCAGCCATGCACGCACGATCGTCCACTGCAATGGGTTGGTGTCCTGGAATTCGTCGAGCAGGATATGCCGGTAGCGTGCGTCCAGCCGGCTCTGCAGGTAGGCCGCATGTCCTGCATCGGTCAGCAGCCGGTAGGCATGCCATTCGAGGTCGCCGAAGTCGAACACACGCTGCTCCGCCTTCACCGCTTGGTAATGCTCCAGGTACGCTGAGCCCGCCGTGAACAGGGCTTCATTTATCGCCAGCACCTGTCGCTCGCAGCTGCGCTTGCGCAACTGCTTGAGCACCGCACCGATCGACTCGAACTCCTCGTCAAAGGCATTTGCCCCGTCCGCGCCGAAATTCTGTTCAATCGCCTTGGTAAGATCCTTGGTCTTCTGGTTCTTCCGCGCCTCGCCTGCATCGTTGAAAAACTCGTTGCACAGGGCGTCGAAGCTGTCGATGCCCGCGCCCGCGCTGACAGCCTTCTCGATCGCGGTTGCTCGCTTCTGGTTCACCGCCGAACCGGCGCCGAGAATACGCGCAACGTTCCAGATGCGTGCGAGCAGTTTTTCCTCGTCCCACAAAGCCAGACGCGCATCCTTCACGCCATCCTCGCCGCACAGCTCACGCAGCCATTCGAGCGGAATGCCGTCACCGTCCTTGGTGACGGCCCACCATTCCGCGCGCTTGTCGATGAAGGCATCGAGCAGCCGCCGCGCATTCCAGTCGCCCGCCATTTCATACAAGGCCAGCAAGGCTTCCCTGACCGGCTCCTGGTCGTCGTCGTTGAGCGACTGCATGAAGCGGCTGTATGCATCCATCATCAGTTCGCCGGTCGATTCCGTGAGCGAGTAACCGTGCGGCACACCTGATGACAGCGGCGCGATCTGCACGAGGCGGGCGAACCAGCTATGGAAGGTATCGATCGACAGCGACTGCGGACTCGCCAGCACGCGTTCGTACAAGCGGCGCGCTGCGGCGAATGCGCGCTGCAGGTCCGCCTCGTCGATGCCCCGCTCGAGCAGGAGGCCGCGCACTTCTTCTTCCGGCTTCAGCGCCAGATCGTGCAGCAAATGCAGCAGGCGCTCGCGCATTTCCTGCGCAGCCTTGCGGGTGAAGGTAATCGCGAGCAGCTCGGACGGCTCGGTACCTGCCAGCAGCAGGCGCAGCATGCGCGCAACCAGCAGCCAGGTCTTGCCGCTGCCGGCGCAGGCTTCGACCACCACCGAGCGTGCCGGGTTGCAGGCCACACGCGTGAATTCCATCGCGTATGCCGGTTCACCATTGACTTCGTAGGCACGTGGAGCACGCGTCGTCATCACCATGCCCCCTTCCTGCACAGGCCGCGCACTTCGCAGAAGATACAGATCTTTTCGATGCCGTTCGCCGGCAGCGCCGCACCGGCGGCAATCGACTGCATGTTGGACACGATCTGCTTCTCCAGCATCGCCTGCCATTCGGAATAATTCTTCGCTTCGACGTCTCCGGTCTTGTCCTTGGTTGCTTCCAGCGCGACGAAGTGCGCTGTCGCCACCGGCAAGTCGGACAGCAGGCCGTAGAATGCGAGCTGGTGGTCTTCGGTATCCTTCAACTTGTCGCGCAGCGCCTGCAAGGCCTTGGTCTTGTAGTCGAGCACTGCGCGCTCGCCGGTCTCGTTCTCGTCTACACGATCGACAAAGCCGTGCAGGGTGATCTGCCCGCCTTCCCAGGCGAGCGTCTTGTCGAAGCGCTGTTCGCCCAGGACGAAGGTCCAACCCTGGCTTTCCCGCTCGTTGGCCCACTCGAGATAAGACGGAATGACTTTCTGCCAGCGCGCGTAATAGCCCAATGCCGCGGCACTCTGCGCAAGCGCCTTGCCGAACACATCTTCAGAGATCGCCCGCAGCAACGCCTCCCGGTCGGCGGCACCAATGCGCCGGTCGCGTAATGTCTCATGGTAGGTGCGCAATATCTCATGCAGCCAGTCACCGTAGTCACGCTTTTCCGGCATGTCCGACAGCTCGTCGAGCCCGGACAGGCCAAGCATGCGCGTGGCGAAAAACTGGTACGGGCAGGCAACCAGGCTGTTGTAGCCGGAAGCGGACAGCTTGCGCGGCAATAAGGCCGGCGCGGCCGGCGCGGGCATCTGCGGCAGGCGCGGTTCGAGCCTGCGCGCCTCGATCTCGATGGTGCGGCATGACAGCAGCGCGGCGCCGGAACGCTCCAGGGTCAGCTGCAGGCGCTCGATCCAACTGCTGACCGAATTCGGTTCGCCGTTGCGGAAGGACTGCCAGGACAGCACCACTTCCGGATTCGCGATGAGCAATTCCGCGAAGTCGCGCAATTGCGTGCGCTGGCGCCTTTCCCTGGTTTCCAGGCCCAGCTCGCGGCGAACGGCATTTGCAAAGAACAAGGTTTCGGTGCTCTGCGACGGCAAGTGGTCCGCATCGGCACCCACCATCAGTACCGCATCGAAGCTGCGCAAAGGTGCGCCGCTCAGCTGGAGCATCACGACCCGGCGATCCGACTCCGGCGGAACGAACGGCGCCGATTCCAGTTGCAGGCCGAGGAAGGCACGCCATTCGGAAAAAGAAAACTGGTGCGACATGCCGTCGCAATCCTGGGCCAGCACATCGAGCAAGGCGATGACCTGCGCGCCCGCGGCATCGTTCTGCAAGGCGTCATGCATGCCGAGCGTGCTGAGCACCTCGCCGGTGACCACGCCCCAGTCCTTGAGACTTCTGCGTCCGGAAAAACGCGTGGCCTGGTCCGCGATCAGGCGGACCAGATCCTGTGCGAGCGGCGCCTCACTGAGCGCGGCGGTTACGGCATCCCAGCCGCCGAGCACATTGAATCGACGCAACGCATGTTCCACCTCCATCACGCGCAGGGACTTGTCTTCGACGTCGGGGCACAGGAAAGGCGACTTGAGCAAGTCGAGCAGGGCAACCGTTTCGCCGCGCGTGCTTATGACATCGAGCAGAGCCGCCAGCGCGGCAGCCGTACGCGTGGTCGACAGCTTCCATCCGGTTTCGTCGGCCACGTACACCTGGGCGCGCTCCAGCAACGCACGAATGCGGCGCGCCACGACGCGGTCCTGCGCGATGATCGCGATACGCTCCTTGCCCGCACGCAGCCAGTTGACCACTTGCTGGGCACCGCGTTGCGCTTCCTCTTCCAGACTGCCGGATGCGCACAGGAAGGCGCCTTGCGGCGTGAGGACATCGACCGGCGCACGCGCGAACCATGAATCGCGCCCCTCTTCTTCCAGCATTTCGGTCCAAGCGCTGGCAAATGCGCCGGCGATGGCGGGCGCGTGCCAGTCGAGCGAAATGCGGAGCACCATTTGTGTTTCCGCATAGGCTGAGAGAAATGCTTCCTGCAGCGGCGACGGCGCAGCCGGATTGATCCAGATCATCGGTGCATCCGCCATCTGCGCCAGCTTCATCATGCGCCCGTGACAAACTGCCGTTACGTCACTGCTGCCCAGCTGGCTTTTCCAGAGCGTCCAGACTAGTTGCGCCTCGTCGGAAAGAATATTGCGCGCGGGCAGCGGCAATTGTTCCAGTGCCGCCTGCCAACGTTCCTCCGCGGCATCTGGTGACACTTGCATCGAGGGAAGCAGTGCTTCAGTCAATTCATCAAACAGGGTCAACAAGACTTGCGCCAGCGGAAGCAGGTCGGTATTGCGCCGCGCTGAAAACAGCTTCTTCAGCCACGCATGCTGCCGCAGCTCCGCATACAGCGACATCAGCCGCTCGCTCTGCGAGGGAACAGCGGACTCGTTCGCATCCGGCGGGAGCATCCTGACCAATGAAGACATGGTGGTAATCCGCGGCGGGATGAACGGATGCTTCAGTTGCTCAGCCAGAGCGGACTTCAGGTATTGGGCGTGCGCAAAGCCCGGCACCAGCACGCGCACGCTGGAAAAGTCCCTGCGCTGCGGGTCCGCCTCGTACAGCAGGCCCTCGCCCAGCAGGACACGGGCCACCTCGGTCCAGAAGGCGGAAGACGGCGCGATCAGCAGGGATTGTTGCGGCATGGATGATGGAGAACAAAGGAATGCGTTCGCGCACATAGAATAACGTGCAAGCGGGTTTGCCGGGCATTTTATGCGAGTCCGGGCAAAAAAGCGGGCAGTGCACTACACATTTCTTGAAAATGGGTTATGATTTACCAACTCCCCGCCGCACTACGTCTTGCAGCACCCGTCAACGGTCTTGAATTCGCGCATGACGTCTCCACTTGCTTATTGCAATCCCGGACACAATCCGCGGGGATTGGGCAAGTCAGCAGGCGCCTGATTTACATCTTTGAACCTCTCACGAGGAAACCATGAGCGAAAACATTAAATACATCACCGATGCATCCTTCGATTCCGACGTCCTCAAGTCTGACAAGCCCGTGCTGGTCGACTTCTGGGCCGAGTGGTGCGGTCCCTGCAAGATGATCGCCCCGATCCTCGAGGAAGTGGCCAAGGAGTACGACGGCAAGCTGCAGATCGCAAAGATGGACGTCGACGCCAACCAGGCTGTACCGGCCAAGTTCGGCATCCGCGGCATCCCGACCCTGATCCTGTTCAAGAACGGCGTGCCTGCAGCACAGAAGGTCGGCGCGATGGCAAAAGGCCAGTTGACGTCCTTCATCGACAGCAATATCTGATTTAAGCGCGGCGCTGCCTTCGCCGCGCCGCTTCGGTTTCTGTTTTAACCATCCGCGCACGTGCCGCCCCCCCCTGAAC
>CBIHRW010000080.1:0-20165 GCA_966212545.1 uncultured Noviherbaspirillum sp. | reverse complement strand
CCGTTGAAGCTGGATGTGAGCCCGTCGCAGTGGGCCTATGCCGACGCCGCTCTCTGATGCGGGCAAGCGCCACGATCAGGCAGCCGTCCGCGCGGCTTGGCATGAGGTTTGCAGCACAAAGGGACACAATTGAACTGACCGCCCATCGACCAACAACACCAATCGGAGTCAAGAAATGGCATCTATCACCATCAAGGATCTGCGCACAGACCGCAGCCTGGATCACAAAGCCATGTCGGCCATCAAGGGTGGCAACGGGTCGTGGGTCTTTGGCTGGATTCAACCCTTCAAGCGGAATGAGAACCCGTTCGGCGAAGGAATGGTCGTGAACTTCTACCAGGTCAACAACTACGCCGACCAGATGATCAACCAGACCCAGCTCGTCAATGTCAACAACACCGGCGCCAACTCGAACATCAACGTCGGCGTGAGCGAGACCAGCACAAATGTAAAGCACTAGGAAACCGGTCGAATGCCAGGCGCGGCGACGCGCCGTAGCGGACTCGGCGTCCCCATGCGACGGCAAGGAGCTGCAACACCGCAGGCAGCCAGCGCATTTGGACAATTCGGGGGCTGCCCGGAGGGTTCGAACGAGAAGGGATGCATTGCGGTGTAAGGGGGGGCGCCGAGTCCGCTTGCCCAAGCCCCCCAGCCTGGCACGCCGCGCCTAACACTGCATCCCTTCTCGTTCGAACGCGCATGCCAAAAAGATGCTGGACAGACTCTTAGACGCAACACAATTCTTCTGCGCTCAAGGGCGTGCATTCGGCGTCGCTGGTTCTATACTTCATCGCAGGGAAGATCCCTGGATTCCGCTCGGCGACGGAGGTGAACGTGACGCATACCACGCCATTCAAATGGACGTCGTCCTCCCGCACGGACGCGGGATTGGTTCGCAAGATCAACGAGGACTCGATCCTCGATCTCGCCGACAGGGGGATCTGGGCGGTGGCCGACGGCATGGGCGGCCATACGCTCGGTGACTTTGCGAGCAATGCGATCGTCAACGCGCTTACCGACATCCCGCCGCCCTCCTCCCTTGAACAATTCGCGGTCGAGACCGAAGGGCGGCTGCAGGCGGTGAACCGCTACCTGCGCAACGAGGCCGCAGAACGTGGCGCGCAGATCATCGGCAGCACCGTCGTGGTCCTGCTGGCATGCGGACGGCGCTGCGCCTACCTGTGGGCCGGCGACAGCCGGATTTATCTCTGCAGAAACGGCCATCTGATGCAGCTCACCCGCGACCATAGCCAGGTCGAAGAGCTGCTGGCGTGCGGCAGTCTGACGGCCGAAGCCGCCATCCATCATCCCGCCCGCAACCTGATCACACGCGCCGTCGGGGCTGCCGACATGCTCGACGTGGACGGCGAAACGATCGAAGTCGCCGACGGTGACGTCTTTCTGCTGTGCAGCGACGGCGTGAGCAACGAAGTGACCGAACAGGAAATGCGCGCGGCACTCGTCACCGGCAATTGTCCGCAGGCAGCAAATGAGCTGGTCGAAATCGCCCTGATGCGCGGCGGGCGCGACAATATTTCCGCAGTCGTGACCCGCGCGGACGACATGCACATTACCGAACAGACGGTGCTCAATCCTGCGCTCTGATCTTCATTAAATCGACGAATAGCGATTCAGATCAACGCTTTGCTTCCTTACGCGACCATCATGAGCGGGTGATCATGCGCCCTCGTGCGGAGGGCGATGCGCATGGTCCGATGTGTCGTTGGATTTCCAACTGACGAACATGTGCCGGCAACGCATTGTTGGACAGAGCCCGACAGCCGTCTGCCGGCAGGATGGGCCCGCCGTGACTATCGCATCCGCCAGACTCGCGCATCGCTGCAAACACCGCTCTTCCTGCATCGATCGATCCCGATTGTCCGCCTGCTGCCGCGGTTGCGCATTCCCCTCCGGGGCTGGCATCAAAGGTGCTAGTAATGACCCAGCTGAACGTGGATGTCCACACAGACTCGGTAGATTTCTATGGTGAACGATTTCAATCAGAAGACCGCAATGCGAACCCGCCGGGAGCCGTTCAGGCCTTCGCCGGAAAACGATTCGGACCACAGCGCGAACGTCCTCCCGGTCGGCACGCACCTGGGGGAGTTCGAGATACTCGACCTGATCGGTGAAGGCGGTTTCGGCATCGTGTACCTCGCCTACGACCATTCGCTCGAGCGCCAGGTCGCGCTGAAGGAGTACATGCCCTCCGGGCTGGCCAAGCGCACGACGCGGCTGGCGGTGACGGTACGCTCGCAGCACAACGTGGAAACGTTCACCGCAGGCCTCAAAAGCTTCGTCAATGAAGCCAAGATGCTCGCGCAATTCGATTCGCCATCGCTGGTGAAGGTGCACCGCTTCTGGGAAGGCAACGGCACGGCCTACATGGTGATGCCGTTCTACGAAGGCATCACGCTCAAGCAGGCGCTGAAGCAGCGCCGCATCACGCCGTCGGAAGCCTGGATCCGGGTCCTGCTGGGCGACCTGTTCGATGCGATCGAGATCATTCACAGCGGACACTGCCTGCATCGCGACATCGCGCCCGACAATATCCTGCTGCTCAAGGACGGCCGCCCCCTGCTGCTCGACTTCGGCGCCGCCCGTCGCGTGATCGGCGACCTCACACAGTGTCTGACGGCAATCCTGAAACCGGGTTATGCACCGATCGAACAGTACGCGGACATCGCCGGACTGCGTCAGGGTCCGTGGACCGACATCTATGCGCTGTCCGCCGTCGTCTACTACCTCATCTCGGGCAAGGCGCCGCCGCCGGCCGTTGCCCGCATGGTGCACGACGAAATGGTGCCCGCGCGCGAGGTCGGCAAGGGGCGCTACAGCGCCGGTTTCCTTGCCGCGCTGGACAAGGCCCTGTCGGTCAAGCCGGAGCAGCGCTTCCGCTCGATCGCTGAATTGCGCCACGCGCTCGATATCATGGAAGCCCCGCCGCGCGCAATGCCGGACGAAGACGCATACGCGACGACGATGGTGCGGACAGCCGATGACGACGACACGGTGCGCACACGCATGGCGATCGATATGATGCCCGACGTCAGGACACGCATCGCGCCGCCGCCGACGCAGCGCAGCGTGCGGCAGAAATCGCAGATGCAGCCGCCGAGGAACAAGCCTCCCATGGAGAACCGCGTGCGTGCATTCGAAGGCAAGCGCGAATGGGGCGTTCTTGGCGTCCTGCTCGCAGCCGGCGTCGCATCGGGCATCTATCTCGGCACCGGATCGTCCTGGATGGAATCGCCCTCTCGCAGCGACACCGGCGCGACGACGAAATCCTCCGGCCCGAGCAAAGTCGCGGGCCAGGACGCCGAAAACAGGAGCGGCCCGCAATCGCCCGATCCACTCACGCCCTTGTCGAATACGACGCCATCGGCCACCCCCGGCGTAAAGGAGAAACCTGTACTGCCGCAGCCGTCCCCTCCCGTCGCCACGCTGCCTCCTCAGTCCGTGACCGCGCCAGTACCCCCGGCAACTGAAACGGGTTCGCAAAAGGCATTGCGCGACCAGGAAGCCGCCACAGCACGGGAAGACGAACTGTGGCGGCAAGCCAGCATTGCCGACAAGCCGATCGCTTATGAGAAATATCTGCGCGAGTTCCCCAAGGGCCGCTATGCGCCGATCGCTCGGCTTCGGCTGGAAAGCAAGCCGGCGAAGGGAGCCACGCCGTCGCCTGAAGAAGCACTGTGGACAGCCAGTACAGCGGTCAATACCCAGACCGCTTATGAAACCTACCTCAGGAAGTATCCAAAGGGTCGCTACACGGCATTGGCCAAGGACAGGATCGCCAGTTTCAAGGAACCAGCAAGGGTGGAGCGCGAAGAGCCTGTCCCGGCAATTCCGCCTGTGGCCGTAACGCGTCCTCAGACTCCGACGCCCGCGCCAGCACCGGCGCCGACAGCAACGATACCTGCGGCGGAGACGTCGGGAGGCTCCGGCTCCTCCGCGTCCTCGCAAGCGTCCGCATCCGGGCCCGCCACGCCTGCGCCCGCCCCGGCCGCAGCATCGCAGCCTCCAGGGCCGCCCGCAACAGAGAACAAGCTGGCCGAGCCGTCAGACAAGCTGGCAAGCGTGAAACCGCCGGAGAAGGCTGCGGACACCACCGCCAAGCCGCCCGCCGGCACAGCTGCCGACACGCGCGCCGGTTCAACGCCGACCTCGACCGAACCCTTCGGGACCTCAGGAAACAAACCCCTGATCCTGGCAGACCAGACCATGACAGGCAATTTCCATGTCGACCCGAAAACCGGCGTCGTGTCCGGCACGGGCAAGATCCTCTGGACGAACGGCAACCAGTTCGAAGGCACGCTCGTCCGGGGCATGAAGGAAGGCAAAGGCAAATTCGTGTGGAACAACGGCCAGCGCTACAACGGCGATTGGGCGCGCGACATGCCCAATGGGCGCGGAACCATCACCTTTACGGATGGCAGCCGCTATGAAGGCGAAGTCAAGGACGGCATGCCCCACGGCCGCGGCTCGACCCGCTTCAAGAGCGGGGATGTCTATGAAGGCAACTGGGCCCGCGGAAAGAGCCATGGTCAGGGCCGGTACACCTGGGCCAACGGCAATTACTGGGAAGGCGAATTCCGTGACGACAAGCGGACCGAGAATGGCAAGATGGTCGTCGCGGAGAACACCGGGGGCGCTTCGGCAAAGTCCGGCGATCCGGCGTCCTCCTCGGGTGGCGATACGCAAAGCGCGGAAAACCGGGGGGCGGGCAAGGCATCGGCGGACGGCAATTGATCCTCGGAGCGCACATCCGTCGTGCGCGTCATTCATCCGACTATTTCGGAGCGGGTCCGGTCGGTGTCGTCTTGCTGAGCGCCTGCACGGGTACCCATTCCGAAAACATGCCTTTGGTGATCCCGTTCTTCGGCGCGCATTCATCATTGCCCGACTCGACGATTTCGCTCTTGCCGCCGGAACACATGGCGCTGTACTCCGCCGAAATGCGCGCCCACCCGCCCTTGACTTCCTGCGCATCCACCTTGTCCTTGTAGCGAAGGAAGCCAACCGTCCCGCACGACTGCGAAGGACAAGTCCGCCGGTCGACATGGGCCGCAGATACCCAGTACACCTCGGCTGCCGCGGCTGGCAAGGCGGCAGCCGTTATCAGCAGCGCGGCCAAAAGGCGGCGCGAATTGATTGTTTGCATGTCTCTCTCCTCTCTCGTTGGCAGTGTCGCAACGACGGCGCAAATCACTGCAGCACCCCTGGTCCGTCGATGCCGTGTTCTTGTTGTTGCCGACCAGAATAGTGAATCGCGGCAAGGAAGAAAAATGCCGATTCGTCATGATTCCATGCAAATGCGGCATAACGTCGCAGCCCTGGTATCGCTTCACGTTCCGGTTTGGGAAGGGAATCTCGAAGCATCCGAACACATGCCATGCCACAAAGCAAGTGTCGACGACTTTTACATTCTGGATGCCCTGCACAAACATTCCTCTGCTAAATCCCTGATCCGGCGTGGTTTTTTACGATTGGCTTGATTAATGCTTCGTTATCATTTCACTAACTTTTCCCAGGAAACGAATCGGCTTATGGAGAATCACGCACTCACAGTACCCGGCGCGCAGGCTATGGAAAAGAACGCATGGACGCGTAGGGTCAAGGGGAAATTGACAGACATGATGGGGGTCCCGAAACGGCGAGTGGGGTTAATGCGCAAAGCAGCCCCTGCCCTTGCCGCACTGTTGCTTTCCGTGGCCCATCTGCCGGCATCCGCAAGCATCATCACCCCGATCGACACTCTGCCCGCACCGGCAGCCCCGACCGGCTCCATGAGCGCATCCGCGTCCTACCAGTGGCATGACCTTGCCGTCGGCTTTGTCGCCCCTTCGGCCGGGCACATCCGGCACATCGCGACGTCGCTTTTCGCCCATCCGTCGATGGGTCCGTTCCATGTCGGCGTTGCTTCGAACGCGCTGATTGGCAATCCGGCCAATCCGAGCTACTACGACGCTCCCGCAAGCTCGCTCGCAGAGTTTTCGGTTTGTGCCGACGCGGCGCATCCCTCCATGCCTTGGGTGAACGCCTGCGACAACGGCGGGAGCCCGGTCGACTTCCACCTGCTGGAAGACCAGGCGCTGTCGTTTACGGCAAACATCTTTCTCCCCAGCGCCGGCACATACTGGGTCTACACGCGCTTCCTCGCCGATGATGTTTTCGCAAGCTGGATGACAAACCTGACCACGACCACATCCCTCGTCGCCCTGCGCACCGGCATCGATCCGTTCGATCCGGCCCATTCCACATTCCATCTGGCCGGCGGCCCGACCTTTGCGCCAGGACTGCGCATTGACTTCGAGCCCGGGCAGGTGCCCGAACCGCATGCGATGAGCATGCTGCTGGCTGGCCTCGCCGGCCTGGCCCTCCACCGTCGCCGCAAGAACACGCAGTGATGCCAGTGCGCACCGAACGGACGCCCGTTCAGTGCGCCTTGCTCTTTTGCAGCGCCTCCGCCACCGGATGCCGGAAGTCCTTCGACCGGATTCCATGCTTCTTCAGCAGCATCTGCAGGTGGGAACGGTTCATGTCGCAACGCCGCGCCAGTTCGGCGACGGTTCCCCCGACTTCCTTCAGGCCGCGCTCCAGGAACGCCCGCTCCGCTTCGTCGCTCGCCGCGCGCTTGGCGTCGCTCAATGAGGTAAGTGCCACAGCATCGGCTCCGGCAGCACTTGCCTGCACCTCGCGTGCAGGTGCCTTGGGCCGGATGTCCTCGGGGAGGTGCACTACGTCCGCAATATCCCCAGCCAGGCAGGAAAGCCGGTAAATCATGTTCCGGAGTTCCCGGATGTTGCCGGGGTATGAATAGTTCAGCATGAAGTCCCGCAAGCGCGGCGTCATTTTCACCGGAGAGCGCTTCAAGGCCTCCGCCGCTTCGTCAACGAAAAAGGAAAACAGCAGCGGGATTTCATCCTTGCGGTCGCGCAGTGGCGGCAGGGTCACGTGGATGACGCTGAGGCGGTAGAACAGGTCTTCGCGGAACGTCCCCTCCTCGATCAGCTTGCGCAGGTTCTTGTTGGTCGCCGCCACGATGCGCGTATCCACATTGATCACCTCATCCGAGCCGACCCGCTGGATCTCGTGCGCCTGCAGTACGCGCAGCAGTTTCACCTGCCCCTGCAGCGGGAGTTCGCCGATCTCGTCGAGAAAGATGGTGCCCTTGTGCGCGCTTTCGAATTTCCCCTTGCGGTCGTTCGCCGCGCCCGTGAAAGCGCCCTTCTTGTGGCCGAACAATTCGGACTCAAGAAGGTTTTCCGGAATTGCGCCGCAGTTGACGGAGATGTACGGCTTGTCCGCGCGCGAACCGTTGGCGTGGATGACCTTGGCCATCAGCTCCTTGCCGGTGCCGCTTTCGCCGTCGATCAGCACCGGCAGGTCGGTGGGCGCGGCTTTTTCCGCGATTTCCAGCGCCTCGAGCAGTTTCGGGTTGTCGCCGAAGATGCCTTCGAAGATGAAGCTGCGGTCCATCAGGCCCTTGCGCCGCTCGCCGGGCGGACGCTCGATCGGTTCCACCGGTTCGAGGTCGGAAGTGCTTGCCGCCCGTACGAAGCGCTCCTTGTGCGACAACTGCATCACCTCGTCGCGCAAGGCGTTCGACTGGCGCAGCAGCTTTTCGATTTCCGGACGTTCCAGCTTCGACGACCAGCGCAGCGTATTGCGCATGATCTCGATCTTTTCCAGCACGCCGGCATACGAGATGGCGGAACTGCCCAACCGTTGGTCGAAAATCTTCATGCGGCGCTCAGTTGCTTCTGCACCAGCTCGTAATACATGCCCCTCCTGGCGACCAGCTCTTCATGGCGCCCCTGCTCGACAATCGCCCCCTCGTACAGCACAAGGATCTTGTCGGCCCGCATGATGGTGCTGAGGCGGTGGGCGATGACGACGGCGGTTCGCCCTTTGAGAATCTCGTTCATGTTGCCCATGATGTTGCTCTCGGACTGGGTATCCAGCGCCGAAGTCGCTTCGTCGAATACCAGCAGGCGCGGGTCATGGTAGAGCGCCCGCGCGATGCACAAGCGCTGGATCTGGCCGCCGGAGAGGCCCATGCCACGCTCGCCGACGACCTGCTCGTAACGCAACGGCAGCTTGCTGATGAAGGCATGGGCGTCGGCCATCTTTGCTACTTCTTCGATGCGGCGACGATCCGGGCTTTCGTCGCCGCTGGCGATGTTTTCCGCGATCGTGCCCGAGAACAGCAGATTACTCTGCATCACGTAACCGACCTGGGCGCGGTAGTAATCCTTGTCGATCACGCTCATGTCGTAGCCGTCGACGATGATCTTGCCATCCGATGGCGCGTAGAAGCCGACCAGCAGCTTGGCCAGCGTCGTCTTGCCCGAACCGCTGCGGCCGACAATGGCCACGAGTTCGCCCGGCTTGATATCGAGACTGATATTTTCCAGCACGTAGGCCGTGTCCTCGCCGCCATAGCGGAAGTAAACGCCGTCGAGCTTGATTTCCCCCTGCAGGTCGGGCAGCACCACGCGCGACGGCAGGTCCTCCGGCTTCTGTTCCGGCTCCATGTCGAGCACGTCGCCCAGGCGTTCCATCGCGACGCCGGCATCGTTGAGCAGGTTCCACAAGCCGACCAGGCCCATCAAGGGCGCCAGCACGCTGCCCATCAAGGCATTGAAGGCGATCAGCTGACCGACGGTCAGTTCGCGCGCGAGCACGAGGCTCGCGCCAACCCAGAGCACGGCGATGGTCGTGGCGGCGTTGAGGATTTGCCCGATCAGCGAAATCCAGATATTGAAGGTCTGGGCGCGGTACTGCACTTCCAGCGCCTTCACATATTTCCGTTCCCATTTCAGACGCACCGGACGCTCGATGCCCATGCCCTTCACGGTTTCCACGCCGCCCAATGCTTCCATCAGGAAGGCTTGGGCGTCCGTCGACACGGCGAACACCTCGCGGGCATAGCCCTTGACCTTCGGCGTCACCAGCACGGTCAGCGTGATGATCGGGATCACGAAGGCGATCAGCACCATGGTGAGCTTGACGTTGTACAGGAACATGATGGTGAAGTAGATGAATATCATCAACAGGTTCAGTAACGTCGTGATCGTCGACTCGGTCAGGAAGGCGCGTATCGTGTGGTTTTCCTGGAAGCGGGCCAGGATGTCGCCGGTCTTGCGCTTGGCAAAGAAGGAAAACGGCAGCGACATGGTGTGCTTGAAGAAGTGCGACATCATCGCGAAATCCAGGTTGCGCACCATGAAGCCCGCAAGGAAGGAGCGTATCGTCGACATGATCTGCGTGAACAGGTTCGACACGATCAGGCCGGCGATCAGCAGATGCAGCAGGCTGAAGTTCTGGTGCACGATCACGCCGTCGAGGATGTTCTGGATGATGAGCGGCGGCACCAGTCCCAGCACCTGGATCACGAAGGTGGCCAGGAACAGGTGCAGCAGGATCTTCTTGTATGGTTTCAGATAGCCGACGAAACGTATCCAGGGCGAACGCGACGCCGCAAGTTGCACCATGTCCTGCCCGGGCGTGAACACCAGGCAGGTACCGCTCCAGCCGCGCTCGAATTCCTCCACGCCCATCTTCTTGAAGCCGATCGCGGGGTCGGCAACCCAGACGTGGTTCTTGGACACGCCATAGACGATGATGTAGTGATACCCCTCCCAGTGCGCGATGAAAGGAAGCTGGAACCCCAGCAGCGCTTCATACGTGCACTGCACGCCGCGCGTCGAAAAGCCGAGCGTATCCCCGACGCGCGCCAGGCTGTCGAGCGTCGCGCCGGCCGTCGTGACATTGGCCAGCTCGCGCAGCTTGCCCAGTGTCATCGGAATGCCGTAATGCTTGCAGATCATCGCCAGGCACGCCGCGCCGCAATCCATTTCCTCGGCCTGTTCCACAAGCGGGAAACGGCGGATGACCTTCTCGCCCATTTCCGGCTTGGATTGCAAATCCAGCAGCACCGGGCGCTTGCGGCGCTCTTCCAGTTTCTTCTGGCGCTGCAGCTCACGCTCAATGATGCGGATGCGGTCTTCCAGCACCTCGCGCAACTTGGTGTTGCGTTCGAGGATGAGATGGATGGTCTTTTCCGGAATCACCAGCAACGTGGTGTCCGTCACGGCAGTCACAGTCACCATCTGCTCCTGGCGCATCAGGCAAGCCTTCTCGCCGAAAATGTCGCCCTGGCGCAGCGTTGCAAGCGGGTACTCGGTGCCTTCCTCGGTACGGAGCAGCTTGACTTCCCCATGGCGGATGACATAGAGGCGGCGGTCTTCCTTGGTGTCCTGCCTGAGGATTTCCTTTCCAGCAATAATGCGCTTGACGCCGACGCTTCGCACGAACTCTTCCAGCTCGTTCTTGTTGACCTTGCCGCGCAGGTCGAACAGCCGGGTGACGAAACCGCCGGCGGAGCTGATGGCCACAAAGCTGGCAACGAACTCGAGCGCCGCCGGATTGCGCGAAATGATCGGTTCGATCACCTTGCGCGGGATGAACAGCAGTTCCGTCTTCAGCGAGGCGCGTACCGAGGATTCATGGCGGTAATCACGCAGCATGGCGATTTCGGCAATGACCTCGCGCTCCTTGCGCACGCCCATGCTGATTTCCTTGCCGTTTTCCTCCGTAAACACGCGGACCGAGCCCGACTTGACGATGAACACCCCCCCGGCAGGATCGCCGGCGTTGCAGACCGTATCGCCGAACGCAAAGAAGCGCGATTCCGCGTGCTCGGCGAGCCGCTCGATCTCGTCACGGGTGAATGGCGAAAGGATCTCGACGGACGCAAGGAAATCCGCGAGGGGCTGCTGCTGTTTCTGCGCTGCGTCCATGACGGGAAACGGTCAGGAGACCTTACCGTGCTTCGATAATATGTTCCTGCGAACGGGCAAGCAGCCACTCTTCACGGAGCAGCCGGCGGATCTCGGCCGCAGTTTCATCGTCCAGCGAGGCCGGATGCTTGGCATTGACCTTGAAAATCTCGAACACCGTCCTGTCGGACGACGGGAACGGTCCCAGCAGGTCGCCCTCCGAGGCGTTGAACACCTTCGCCTCGATGTCGGTCTTGAGCGAGCCGCGCATCACTTTGCCGATCAGTCCGCCCTGCTCGCGTGTGTCGGCAATGGAATGCTCGCGCGCCATCTCCTCGAAGCTATCGGGGTCGTCGCGCAGATAGGAGATCATTTCCTTGGCCTTGCCTTCGGCGTCGAGCACCATATGGCTGACTTCGATGCCGTCGAACTTCGGAGAATTGAGCTTGAAATACTTCTCGACGGCGTTGTCGTTGCATACCTCGGCCATCATCTTTTCCTGGTACAGGCTGTCGGTGACGAACACCTCGAACTCGTCGAGGCTGACACCCAGCGCATTCAGGTAGTTGTTCATGTCGGCCGCCCGGTGCAGGCCCTGTACGCGCCGGAAGTTGTCGGCACGTTCCTGGATCTCTTCCGGCGCCACCTTGATGCCGTATTTCTTCGCCGCACGCACCGTCAGCTTGTCCCTGACGATCTGCTCGATGAGGCCTTCGAACTGTCCGTTCAGCTTCAGCGTCCTCACAAAGTCTTCGATGCCGATGACTTCATCATCGATACGCACAATTGCCGTCATCGTCCTCTCCTTGCGATCCGGGGGCCGCCGCCCAAGCCTTGTTCGATGCCTTACACAAGACCAGGGTTCGTCGCGCCCCGACATGAAATTGGAGCTTGCGCAAGGACCGTCGTCGTCGCATCCTCCCGACGGCGACATGAGACGCATCCCGCGCAATCAAGCGTTACAGAAACCTTAGGAGTTCATGCGCGCGGGGCATTTGCGCGTGCTCAAACCGGCGTCATTCCCATGCGCCTGCAGGGGCAGACTCTTGTGCGGGTGTGGCTTGAGCGAAAGAAGAGGCGACGCTGCTCAGATCGGATCAATGCAATACCGGTTCTTGCCGGCTTTCTTTGCGTGGTACATGCGACGGTCTGCCGTTTCCATCACGGCGATTTCATCCCGGCAGTCATCATCGGGAAGCAGGCAGATGCCAATGCTGGCGCCGATACGCAGGTCGCCCTGGCCATGCACGTGCACAGCCGCAATGGAATCGACCAGCGACTGGGCCACCCGTTGCACCTCTTGCAGGTCGGACGCGTCGGCGATGAGGATGCCGAATTCATCCCCGCCCAAGCGGGCGACCTTGTCGATGCCATCCACGCCGTCGTGCAACCGGTTGGCCACGCACTTGAGCACATCGTCGCCGGTGTTGTGCCCGCATGCATCGTTGATGCCCTTGAATCCGTCCAGGTCCAGCAGCATCACTGCGCTGCGGGTGCCGTTGCGGGCGACATCCTCGAGCAGTTTCTGCAGGCAATGGAAGAACCCGGCACGATTCATCAGGCCGGTCAGAGAATCGGTGCGCGATGCGGACTCGAACCGCGCCGCTCGCTTTTGCATCTCCCTTTTCGCCTGGGCGATCTGCTCCGACAGCATCAAGGTGTACCAGGGCAGGATGACAATGGAGAGAACGATGCCTTCGGTCACCAGCTTGCCGGCCTGCCAGTGTGGCGACAGTGACAGCGCTACGCCAACCGACACTCCGCCAATCACGGAGGAAAGCCGGGCATATCCCAGTCCATTGCGCAGGCCGTTGCCGATGGCCATGAGAACAGGCGCCCAGAGCGTCGGGGCGAGCACATCGCCGGCCTGGTACAACGCGAAGGCAAACAGGATCTGGTCCAGGACGATGGAGATCATGCGCCGTGAACGATAGGTCAACAGGGAAAGGCCGACTACCACCAGCCAGACGGCGCCAAAGGCGAAATATGTGGCAACGCCGACCGTGGCTTGCTTGAGGTCGCCCACATGCCCGACCAGATGCGCGAACAAAAGATACACGGCGAACAACAGGGTCATGGCCAGGCGAAAACAAGCATGCCCCATTTCGCTGCCCAGGTTGAGCGGCAATGTTTTTGACTGCGTCGCCGTGACGGGAATGTCCATATCGCCCAATTGTTGAAGAGGATTGCGCCCAATGTTTCCTATGCGCAACTTATTATAAACATACAGTTGCTTTGGATATTCACTATTTGTAGAGCTTCTCCACTAAAGCTTTCTCGCTTGAATCGGGACCGATGAATTCTGGAAATTTTCCCTACGGGAACAAGTTGCCGCGTTTCCGGTCTAGGGATTACCGAGCGGCCCTTTTTTGACAGAAAGAACCCCCATGATGCTTGACGAACAACACAGCGAAGAATTGCGCGCGCTGCGCAACCTGGAACGGACCGTACGCGCCTACAGCCTTACGGCGCATATGATTCCTGCCTATCGCCGGCAGGAGATGCTGGCCACCGCGCTACGCGAAGTGGTCAATGCCCGCAAAACGGCCATCCGAAAGTCGAAATGCGTGCCTTTTCGCTGAGTTTTGCCGTCTAGCCTGGCCCTTACCTTCCCCTTTCCCCGCGCCTGATGCATTCAACACAGGCGCCCCCTCTCCGGATAACGGCCTCCTAAAAGCAAGACAGGCTGGCCCGATCTGCCCGCTCCCGCTCCTCCCGGTCGCCCCCACCTCCCGCCAATCTGCCAGCCTCGGCCAGCGAAATTTGTTGCGCGCTTCACTAAAAAACTGCGGCGGCGTGCCGAAAACATCCGTATTCCGGGCGTTCTTTTGACATGCGCTTTCTTTATACACAAACACCTCTGCGTCGTTTGCAGTTGCCAATTGTCAACAATTTCCCTCCTTTGGGAGTAACATTGCATCCTGATCACTCGTAGTCCCCCGTCGCATGAGCGCCTTGCCCCCTGTCCCGCTTCTCTCGGTCGAGCTCCTGTCCGGCCGGAATCAACTACCGTCCGCGTTGCTGCTGACGTTCAACGCCACGGCTCCCGATGCCCTCATGCCGCTTGTCCAGCATGAAGACTTCCATACCTTGGTCGAACGTTTTCCCTGCCTGGTCATCGCCGGCAGCGTACCGCCGATACTTGCGGAAGCGCTGCAAGCGGCAGGATGCCGCGAAGTCCCGCCCGGCGCGATATGGCGCACCGATCAATCGGGCGACCAAGCCATGGGCGACCAGGTCAACTGGATAGCCGGGAACTGGTACATGGCCCCGCCAGCCAAGGCGGTGGGCAACCAGGCGGCATCACGCGCGCTGGCGCTGCAACTGGTACAGCTGGTGTCCGCCGATGCGGACACGCATGAAATCGAAGCAGTGCTGCGGCGCGACCCCGCGCTGTCCTACCACCTCTTGCGGCTGGTGAACTCGCTCGGCATGGGCATGAACAGGCAGATCACGAGTTTCTCGCAGGCCATCCTCATCCTCGGCCGTGCGCAGTTGCGGCGCTGGCTCAACCTGATGCTGTTTTCGGCACGCTCCGGCGACGAACGCTCCGCGATGCTTCTCGCGCGCGTGGCCGCCCGCGCCCGATTGATGGAACTGCTCGCCAAATCCACCGGGCTCGACAAATCTGGCCAGGAGTCGGCCTTCATGGCAGGCATGTTTTCGCTGCTAGGCATCCTGTTCGGCATGCCGCTGCAAGAAGTGCTGCGCCCGCTCAAGATCAGCGATGCGCTGCAGACGGCACTGCTGCAGCGCGACGGCGAAGTCGGCTCCCTGCTGACGCTGGTGGAAAGTGCGGAACAACAGGATTTCGCCGCCCTCGCCGCGCACCTGGATGCCCTGTCGCTTCCCGAGCCGGAATTCAACCTGCTCGTCGTGCAGGCGCACACATGGATGCTCGACGTCGTGCGTGAAAGCGCCGGAGGCGCGAATGCCTGACCGCACAACCATCGAGCATTGCCTCGCGCTCTGCCGCGAGGCACGTTCGCTCGATGGGGCGGCACAGCTGCAGGCACTGAGCGCACTGGAAGCCGCGTTGACCGGACTGCAGGATGCAGCGCCGCCCGCTTCCGCCGCCAAGCCGGACGAACCCGTGATTACCATGGATGCGGCCGGCTATGTCACCGGCTGGAACGAAGGCGCCGTACGCCTCTTCGGCTATACCGAAGCGGAAGCGATCGGCCAGCACGTGCTCTTCCTGTATGCCGATGACGACGACCAGGTCGCCGAACTGTTCCTCGAGGAAGGCACCTCGCTGATGGAAGTCCGGCGTCGCAAGAAATCCGGCGAGATTTTCTGGGCCAGCCTTGCGCTGTCGATGACGACCGATGACGCCGGCAACCCGACGGGCATGGTCGCGCAGATGTCCGAGATCACCGAGCGCCTGTCCGACGAAGACAAGCTGCGCCTGCACGCGCGCATCATCGAAGACAGCGACCAGGGCATCCTGATTACCGACGCCGACGAGCGGATCGTGTCCGTCAACACCGCGTTTACGAGGATTACCGGCTATTCGGCCGCGGAAGCGATCGGCAAAACGCCGGACCTGCTCCGGTCCGGCAAGCACACCGCGGACTTCCGGGCCCAGGTCCGCTCCGCGATGAAAGGCGCCGGCCCGTGGCACGGCGAGATTTTCGGCCGGCGCAAGAATGGCGAGATTTTCCCGCAGTCGGTAACGATCTCCGTGGTGCGCAACGACAAGGGCGAAACCACGCACGCGTTCTCGATCTTCTCGGACATCAGCGTCTTCAAGGAAGCCGAGGCGCGCATGCAGCGGCTCGCCAACTACGACACCCTGACCGGCCTGCCCAACCGCGCGCTGCTGAACCAGCTCGTTGGCCAGGCACTGACCGCCGCCCGCCGCAACAAGGGGCATGGCGCGCTGATGGTGATCGAGCTGCAGCGCTTCCATTCCATCTATGACACGCTCGGCCATGAAGTCGGCGACGCCCTGCTGGGCGAAGTCAGCGAACGGTTCCGCAACGTACTGCGCGACGAGGACGTGCTGGCGCGCATTGACGGTGACAAGTTCGCGGTGGCGCTGCTCGACATCCAGAAGCGCGAGCACGCCGGTATCGTCGCCAACAAGCTGCTGTCCACGCTGGACGATCCGTTCGAAATCGAAAACCACAACCTCCGAATCGGCGCGAGCTTGGGCATTTCCATCTACCCCGAAGACGGCATGGATACCGCCGCGCTCCTGCGCTACGCCGACGCCGCGCGTGCCCGCGCGCATGACAGCGGCGACAACGGTTACATGTTCTACAGCCCGGAGATGAACCAGCGCGCCAAGGAACATCTCTGGTTCGAAAGCGAATTGCGGCGTGCGCTCACCGGCCAGCAGCTGCAGCTGCACTACCAGCCGAAGGTCAGCCTGCGCAGCGGCCGCATTGTCGGCGCCGAGGCGCTATTGCGATGGAAGCATCCGGAACGCGGCATGGTGTCGCCGGGGATTTTCATTCCTGTGGCGGAAGAAACGGGACTCATCCTCGACCTCGGCACCTGGGTACTGGAAGAGGCGTGCCGGCAAATCCGCGAATGGCAGGATGCAAGCATCGACGTGCCGCCGGTCGCCGTGAACCTGTCGTCGCGCCAGTTCGACCGACACCTGCCGGACCGCATCCAGGAAGTGCTGGAACGCTACGGGGTCGCCCCCGACCGGATCAAGCTCGAAATCACCGAAACCCTCCTGGTGCGCGGCCCGGAAACCGTCATTCCCATCATGAACGAACTCGCCGCGCGCGGCCTGGCGCTCGCGCTGGACGATTTCGGGACCGGCTATTCCAGCCTGGCTTACCTGAAGAAATTCCCGATCAGCACGCTCAAGATCGACCGTGCCTTCGTGATCGGCCTGCCGCATGAAGAAAACGACTGCGCGATCGCACGCGCGATCGTCACCATGGGCCAGCAGCTGCGGCAGGAAATCGTCGCCGAGGGTGTCGAAACGGCGGAACAGATGGCCTTCCTGCGCGATCTCGGCTGCGACCAGCTCCAGGGCTACCTGTTCAGCCCGCCGGTCAGCGCGAACGACTTTGCGCGGATGGTGCGCGAGAACAAGCGGCTCAATCTGTCGATCGGAGTCGAGCAGCACGCGGCAAACTAAGGCATCGCGCAGGAATAAATTGATCGATTTGGCGGTCGTAGAGGGATGCAGTGCAAGGCGCGCGACACGCCGCAGTGCGAGCAGCCTCGGCGGCCCCCTGCAAGTGGCGTGCAACGCCGCAATGCGCCCGCTTCGGCCAGCAAAATCGAGCAAGTTATTCCGGCGCGATGCCTAAGTACGCTTACTCCAGGAAGCGCCCTACTTCCCTGGCAAAAGTCTTGATGTCGAATGGCTTTTCGATCACACCGTTGAACCCGGCCTCGGCCAGCTCCCTGCCGCTATCACGCGCGAGCGCTGTCACCGCGACGACCGGAATGCCTGCCGTTGCAGCGTTGGCGCGAAGCGCCTGCACCACCTCGAATCCACTGAGATTCGGCATTCGCCCGTCGCACAGGACCAGGTCCGGCACATCGCGCAGTGCAATGGCAAGTCCCTCCTCGCCGTCCGGCGCGCCAGTCACCTCATGCCCGACGGACCTCAGGAGAATCATCATCAACCGCAAATTGGGGGGATCGTCTTCGATCACCAGCACGCGTTTACCAGCCATGCGTCTTGTTCCATTGCGTCAATGTTCCCTCTCGCGTATCAAGCACGTGATATTCGTCGTACGGTGCGACAGTCATGCAGGCGTGGTTAGGCAGGATCCGCACCCTTGAACCGACGGGAAAGCGATCGAAAGGCAGTGGGCCGGACGCGCAGCGGACAAAGCCATGCTCCTGGTGCACGTCGCCCACGTACAAGCCGTCAACGGGCCGGCCGTCGATGTCGCACACCAGTCCATAACCGATATGCGGATCGTATTCGTTGGCGCTGATGTCCTTGGACAATGCCAATGCCCCGGCATCGATCAGCATGTGCCCGGCTTCGCCGTGATGGCCGATCACCGTGGCGAGCACGCTGACCGCGACATCGTCCACCGAACAGACACCGAGCCGCGCCTGCGACAGGTCGAAGAACACGTAGACGCCGGGCCGGATCTCGGTCACGCCATCCAGCGGAACGTCGGTCAGCGCCGTCGGTGTCGAACCGATGCTGACGGTATTGCAAGACATGCCCGCTTCGCGGATACGTTTCGCCGCCAGGACGGCAGCGTCCCGCTCGGCGACGGCGATCGCGCGCCGCGCTTCCTCGTTCGCGGCATGATAGGAATGGCCGGCATGCGTGAGCACACCGTCGAGGACGAGACCGGAAGCGCCACTCACGGCTCGTGCAATCTCAATCAGCATCTCGCCGTCCGCGCGCACGCCGGCCCGGTGTCCGCCGCAATCGATCTCGATCAGCACAGGCACCGGCTTATCCCTGCCGCCTGGGGCGGCGATGGCAGCGACCGCGTCGGCGGAATCCAGGATGACGCGCACGTCGGCGCCTTGTGCGATGAAACACTCGATGGCCGGCATCTTCGACGGCACGATGCCGACAGCGTAGGTGATGTCGCGAAAACCGGCATCAAGGAAGTACGCAAGCTCCGCCAGTGTCGACACCGTAATGCCGCCGAACTGCCCGGCAGTTGCCACTCGTGCTACGTCGGCGCTCTTGGCGGTCTTCAGGTGCGGCCGCAGCATCACGCCGGCCTCGGCTGCACGCCGCGCCATTCGCGCGCAATTGGATTGAAGGCGCTGCCGATCCAGGATGATGGCCGGAGTCGGCAGGGAGGAAAGAAGGTGTTGGGAGGATGTCACTGTCGTTGCTTGTCGTGCGAGAAATGCCGCGGTGAAACATTCAACCGGTATGATGGCGATGTTAACATGCCTTGCCGCCGCCGTTCCTCCCGCATGCGGCCAACACGACGACAACCCATTTCGATGAAGTTTTCCCGCCTGTTCCAGCCTCGCAGCTCCCTGTTCTGGTTGATGCTGATAGTGAATGTCCTGTCATTCCTGCTGCTCTTCATTGCGCGGACCCGTCCACTCAATACATTCGGCGGCTTCGCGCAGTGCAATGCGTTGCTGGGAAGTTTCCTGGCGTGGCATCTGGCGCATGACGGAAGGACTGAGGCATGCTGAACGGTCTGTGGCTGGGCTTTTTCCTTGTCGCCGCGGTCAGTGCCTTCAGCCGCTGGCTGATAGGAGGCGAAGCCGGCATCTTCGCCGCGATGGTGGAGAGCCTGTTCACCATGGCGCGCCTGTCCGTCGAGGTGATGATCCTCCTGTTCGGCACGCTGACACTGTGGCTCGGCTTCCTGCGCATTGCCGAAAAGGCAGGATTGGTCGAACTCCTCGCCCGCGTGCTGGCACCGCTGTTCCGCCGCCTGATGCCCGGCGTGCCTGACGGCCATCCGGCGCTCGGCCTGATCACGCTGAACTTCACTGCCAACGGCCTCGGCCTCGACAACGCGGCGACGCCGATCGGATTGAAGGCGATGCGCGCGTTGCAGGAACTGAATGACAAACCGGACACGGCGACCAATGCGCAGATCCTGTTCCTCGTGCTGAACGCCTCATCGCTGACGCTCCTGCCGGTGTCGATCTTCATGTACCGCCTGCAGCAAGGCGCAAGCGACCCGACGCTGGTGTTTCTTCCCATCCTGATCGCGACGAGCGCATCGACGCTGGCGGGATTCCTCTCCGTCGCCGTGATGCAGCGTCTGAAGATCTGGGACCCAGTGGTGCTCGCATGGCTTGCCGGCTTTGCATTGCTGCTCGGCGGTTTCATGGCAACCCTCGCCGGCATGTCGGCCGCAGCGCTCGCCGCCCTCTCCTCGTTACTCGGCAACCTCGTGCTGTTCGGCCTGATCCTGTTGTTCGTGCTGGTCGGCGCATGGCGGCGGGTGCCGGTCTACGAGAGTTTCGTCGAGGGCGCAAAGGAAGGCTTCGATGTGGCAAAGAACCTGCTGCCCTACCTGGTGGCGATGCTGTGCGCAGTCGGCGTGCTGCGCGCATCGGGCGCGCTTGACGCGGCATTGAGCGGCATCCGCCATGTCGTCGAACTGATCGGCTGGGACACGCGCTTCGTCGACGCCTTGCCAACTGCCCTGGTCAAGCCCTTCTCGGGAAGCGCAGCACGCGCGATGCTGATCGAACTGATGAAGACGAGTGGCGTAGACAGTTTTCCCGCGCTGGTAGCGGCGACGGTGCAAGGCAGCACCGAAACCACGTTCTATGTGCTGGCGGTGTACTTCGGTGCCGTCGGCATCCAGAAGGCGCGGCATGCTGTCGGGTGCGCATTGCTTGCCGATGCGGCCGGCGTGCTCGCGTCGATACTGGTTTGCTATTGGTTCTTTGGCTAGAAATGGAATGGGCGCCTCCCCCGAAAGGGGCAAGGCTGAAGCCGGTCGG
>CBIHRW010000079.1:0-20376 GCA_966212545.1 uncultured Noviherbaspirillum sp. | reverse complement strand
GGCAAGGAGCCGCAACACCGCAGGCGGCCGGTTCTCGGGGCTGCCCGGAGGGTTCTTGGCAGTCGGGCGGCTTGCGGTGCCGCGGATGCATCCCGCCTGGCAAGAACGCGACCCCCAACCTAGCTCAAAACACCCTCTAGGAGCGCTATGGAATCGAGCTTCAACTTTCAAGCGACGGGTACGATCGCCTCAGCCGGCATCAGCGAGGCGGAATGGGAAGTTCGCCGAGACCTCGCCGCCTGCTACCGCTTGTGCGCGTTGAACCGGTGGGATGACCTCATCTACACACACATTTCCGCCGCGGTCCCCGGCGAACCGGGCCGCTTCCTGATCAATCCGTTCGGACTGCGCTTCGAAGAGATCCGTGCGTCGAACCTGGTCAAGATCGACCTGCAAGGGCGCGCGGTCGGCGACCAGCCCGCCCGCGTCAACGTGACCGGCTTCGCGATCCATGCCGCGGTTCATGCGGCGCGTGAAGACGCACATTGCGTCATGCACCTGCACAATGTCAACGGCATCGCCGTTGCGGCACAGGAGCAAGGTTTGCTGCCGCTGTCGCAGCATGCGCTGCGCTTCTACGGCGCGATGGCATATCACGACTATGAAGGCCTTGCGCTCTCTCCCGCTGAACAGGCAAGGCTGGTGCAACGTTTAAGCACCCATCCGGCCATGCTGCTGCGTAACCACGGCACGCTGGTGTGCGGCCGGACGGTGGCTGAAGCTTACGTGCTGATGGATACGCTGGACAACGCGTGCGAGATCCAGGTCAAGGCGCTGGCCGGCAATCCCCGAGTGGTCATGCCCGATGCCGCAACCTGCGAAAAGACGCATCGCGAATTGCTGGGCGACGGTTCGCCGGAAGGCGCGCTGGAATGGCCGGCGCTGCTGCGCAAGCTCGACCAGCTCTCCTCCGATTACAAGAATTGAATTCAAGAGGAATACCTATGCCAACCATCAATGTTCAACTGTTTGAAGGCCGCACCGTGGAACAGAAGCGTGTGTTTGTGAAGGCGATCACAGAAGCGGCGTGCGCAACGCTGGAGTGCAGCCCGGAGTCGGTGGATGTGATCATCCAGGATGTGCGCAAGGAGAATTGGGCGACGGCGGGGACGTTGTGGAGTGAACGGGACTAGCGGGGGTGCAAGCAGCCGCACGCCTGGTCACAAACATGGGGGTATGTCTTGCCAGTCAAGCCTCCCTCGCCAACATGCGGGCTCAACGATTCAACATATCGACCCCACCCCCCCCGTCATGCCCGCGCAGGCGGGAATCCATCGGGAATTCGCTCAATCTGCCTCACCCTGGATTCCCGCCTGCGCGGGAATGACGGGGAGATGCATTTAGAAGTATCGGCTGCAAGCACCCGCATTTCACAGCATCCGTCAATTTCATCCAGACCCGCTACGCGTAACAAGCGCCGTTTTATCCTTGCGCCGCCGCATCCTGCTCCGGCACGAAAAACCTCAGCGAGTCGATCAACGGCGCAAAGTAATCACAAGACATGCGGTAATCCGTGCACGCATAATCGTGAAACGACGCCTTCACCACCAGCGGCGGCGCAGCGAGAATCTTCCCTACCGCGCGATAGCATTTCTCCACCGCGAGGCAGTCGGTGATCGCCACGCAAGCCTGACCGTTCGCACGGTTGACCTGGTTGACGATCTCCCATGCATAGCCGTCCATGGCATCGAGCGCCCGCAGGTCGGCGGCCTTGAATGAGCCGGCCACTTCTTCTGCCGTGCGCCGGTCATCGCCCGCCAAACTCCAGGTCGCGATGTACAGTCCCTTGGTGCCGTCCTTGCACTCGAAGTACAGCGACTTGCCGTCGGTAGTCTTGCGCTCTTCCCAGTCGGTGGGCAGGGACATCTGCCAGATATCGGTGCGAATCGTGTATGTGTTCATTCAGGCCCCGTACAGCGGAATGTTGTGCATTTTGCATGCGGACGAAATACGCCCGCTACAGTGCTGCACGCCGTCTTTGTTACACCAAGGCAACTGCACCATTCTAGGCCTGATATACGGTATCCGCCAGTCCTATCGCCGCCCTCGCCTTCAACCGCTTAGGCCGGCTTGGCGACCATCAGGTAAAACACCATCACGAAAGCGAAAAAAGCCGGCACGCCAAGCGCCACCCAAGTCCAGAAGTAGCGCCAGTACGCCACAGGCAACGGTGCATTGCGCTCCATCGCCTCGCGCGCGAGCGTCCGCAGCCGTATCTGGATCCAGACCACGGGCAGCCAGCATGCCAGCGCCAGCACATACAGGATGATGGACCAGCGTATCCAGGTGCTCGTGACCGGAAAACCGGCGAGCCGGATCAGGTAGAAGCCGGTCAGCGGTTGCAGCAGCGCCGTGGTCGAAGTGAACAGCCAATCGGCCAAGACCACGGTCCGCGTGACGACGGCGACCGCGCGCACGTCGCGGCTGATGGTGGCGAACAACAGATAAAACGCCGAACCGATACCCGTGCCGAACAGGAAGGTCGACGACAGGATGTGCAGCCACTTGACGGTAACGTAGTCCATTCAATCCCTCTCCATCTCGAGCAGCAGCCAGATCGCGGCCAGCATCGGCAGGTTCTTCAGCAGCGGACCGTAAGGGTGCAGCCAGAATTCCGGGAGGCGCCAGCTGATGATGGCGGTGTAGAAAACGATGACCGCGATCTGCGCCAGCCACAAAAAGCGCCGCCGCTTCATCATGAAGACGGCCACGCCGAACGCCAAGTCGAGCAACGCTGCGCCGTACAGCATGAGCGGCGCCAGCATGCCGGTGATGCCGACGCGCGCAAGCAGTGCATAGCTTTCGGTAACGGGATAGACACCGAGCGACACAATGCCGGTGACGATCCACACGATAGCAATGCTTGCGCGCAGCAGGGGTAGCAGCCAATTGAGCTGCGCTTGCTGCCGCACACTGCGTCTTTCCGCGGCGGGGATGAAATCGTCGGGCGCGCGCGGCGGGCGCCCGAGCAAACGCGACACCGCACTTGCATCGGCGGTGTTGCCTCGCTCCAGCATCGCCAGTGTTTCCGCATCGAGGATGCTGTTCGGCAAAAGCGCTGCGCTTGCGGCAGCAGCGCGGACCAGCGGCATGGGAATCGGAAGGACATGCGCATTGCCCAAACCAAGCGCGCGACGAAGACTTGCGAGAAAACCGCGCAGCGTCGTCGGCTCCGGCCCGACGACCGGCACGCGTGTCGCGCTCGGCAGCGGCTCATGCAGCAGTGCAATGACAGCCGTGACGAGATCATCGATATGCACCGGCTGGATCCGCTGATGGCCTCCGCCGGGCAAGCCGATCAGCGGCAGGCTGGCGAGGGTGGTGAACAGGCGCGCGCTGGTGCCTCCGGGGCCGAACACCAGGGATGGCTGCACGATTACGGAATGCACAGGCAATGTGGCGAGAAAGTCATCCGCGCGCTTCTTGCTCAGGTGATAGCGGCTGCGCGCCTGCTCGTCCGCGCCAAGTGCGGAAATCTGCAACACGAGCCGTACGCGGCCCTGGGCGCAGGCGGCAAACAATGCGCACGGTGCACGCTCATGGATAAGCTCGAATGTCTGCCCGCCCTGCTCGCGGATGATGCCGACCGCGTTCACCACCGCGTCGACGCCAGCAACACGCGGCAGCCAGTCCTCCGGGCTGAGATCCTTCGTGAAGTCCGCCTGCACATAACGGAAGCGCGCATCTTGCGCCCGTCGCGGATTGCGTACGGCACACACTACCTGGTGTCCCGCAGCCAACAGCGCCTCCGCCAGATGACGACCGATGAATCCGCTCGCGCCGGTAAGCATCACAACCAAGTCCGCGCCCTCTTTGTTGTTTATCTCGGGAACCGCAACCGCAATTCGGCATCACAAAAACACAACATTACGACCTGTTATCAAGTCTGCGAGTTCATTTCCCAAAATACCAAGGAGAAAACATGAAGAGCTGGCCAGATGCCCTCCGCGACGGCGCCGTTTCCGGCAGCGCCGCAAGCGTCCTCTCTACCGCCGTATTGGCCGCGCGAGGCGAGAAGGAAGAAGACACGCCCTACGGTCCCACCAATGCCATCAGTCACTGGTTCTGGGGCGACCGCGCTGCCCGGCATGACGAACCGAGCGCGCGCTATACCGGGCTCGGCTACGCAATCCACCATGCATCCGCCACACTATGGGCGGTACTCTACGAGAAATGGTTCGGCGACAAGGCGGAGCGCGGCGAAGCCCTCGCCGCGGTCGCAGGTGCTGCCGCTGTCGCGGGCCTGGCTTGCTTCGTCGACTACAAGCTGACGCCGCAGCGGCTGCAGCCGGGTTTCGAGAAACGGCTATCGACGCCATCGCTGTTCCTGGTGTACGCATCGTTCGGCGCCGCTCTCGCATGGCGCGGACTTGCTGCTTCACGGAAAGGGCGGCAACTGCGCTGAGCGGCCAACAACTTCCCGCGCCGGCATGTACACTGAAATGCGCAACGCTTGTCCGGCCACTGGAAAGGATTGCCGCTATGAGACAGCACAGACACCTGCTCGAGGCAGGTATTTCCCGGCGCGATGCCTTGCTTCTGCTAAGCGCATCCATGCTTGCCGCCAGAACAACTGCACAGCCTGCCGCCGCGCGGCCGGCATGCATTGTGACGCCGGCGCAGACGGAGGGCCCCTACTTCTCCGACGTGCTCCTGAACCGCTCCGACATTCGCAGCGACCCGACCGATGGCACGGTCAAGCCCGGCATCCCGCTCGCACTCGTGCTGCGCGTGCAGGCCGTTGAAGGTGCACAGTGCGCACCGCTGCCGGGCGCCGTTGTCGACATCTGGCACTGCGATGCGTCAGGGACTTATTCGGATGCTGTCGACGGCAGTTTCGATACGCGTGGAAGGAAATTCCTGCGCGGCTATCAAGTGACCGATGCTTCCGGCCTGGTCCGCTTTGTCACCATCTATCCCGGGTGGTATGCCGGCAGGGCGGTGCATGTGCATTTCAAGGTCAGGTCAAAGTCACGCTCGGGACAGGACACCGAATTCACCTCCCAGCTGTACTTTCCGGACAGCGTCAATGAGCGCGTGCTTGCCGTCGCCCCTTACTCGCGTCCGGGCGGGCAAGCCTTGCGCAACGAGAGCGACGGCCTGTACCGGCGCGGCGGCCGGTCGTTGATGCTGGATGTGACGAACGCGCCGGGCGGTGGTTATACGGGCGTCTTCGATATCGGGCTCGTTTCCGTATGAACCGGGGCCACGGCCACGACAGGAATTCACCGATGAAAACAGAAAAGGACAAGATGCTGTCCGGCGAGCTGTACGACCCGCTCGATCGCCAGCTTTCCGAAGAACGCCGCCGCGCGCGCCTGCTGTTGAAGGCGTTGAACGGCACCCGCGACGACCAGGTCGATGAGCGCAGCCGCCTCATTCGAGAGCTCATCCCTTCCGCCGGGCCGGGCACCTGGATTGAGCCGCCCTTTTACTGCGACTATGGCAGCAACATCATCCTTGGCGAAAAGGTCTTCTTCAACTTCAATTGCGTGGTACTGGATGTGGCCACGGTACGTATCGGCACCGGTGTCCTGTTCGGCCCGGCGGTGCAAATCTACGCAGCCACCCATCCGTTAAGCGCGTCGGAACGCAGGACGGGGCTGGAGCTGGGCAAGGAAGTCGAGATCGGCAACGACGTATGGGTTGGCGGCGGCGCTATCATCTGCCCGGGGGTGAGGATCGGCAATGCGTCCGTCATCGGCGCCGGAAGCGTGGTGACCAGGGACGTCCCGGACGGCGTATTCGCGGCGGGCAATCCATGTCGCGTGCTTCGAACCATCGATAAATGAGGCGTGTTCCGGAAGAAAAAAGGGGCAGGTCGCCCTGCCCCAACACACTCCTCGGGAGTCTTACCGAGTATTTCTGAATCAGGCGAACTTGCCGACTTTCTTTTCCACCGCCGCGCGGACCGATCCGCTGGTGACGAACGAATGCGCAACCGCGATGTCGTTGTGGAACCAGCGATCGCCCTCCAGGCAAGCCGGGATCTGGCGGCGTACTTCGTCATACGCGGCTTGCGTGCCGTGACCGAGCACAAAGCCCGGCAGCAGCGATTCGGTCATCGTCAATGCCTGCGCCGCCAGCAGCATTTCCACGCCGACGATGTACTGCGTGTTGGCGACGACGGTGGCCGCCTTGCGCGCGCACCAGGTCGAGTTCGAAATATGGTCCTCGCTGTTGCCCTTGGATGGAATGCTGTCGACGCTGCCTGGCATGCACAGCGTACGGTTTTCCATCACCAGCGCACTCATCGAGCACTGCACCACCGGATAACCGGTGTTGACGCCGCGAATGCCGGTCATCAGATTGCGCGGCAGTCCCCAGGACAGGGTCGGATCGATCAGGCGCGCAATGCGGCGCTCGCAGATGCTGCCCAGATCAGTGATCGCCATCGCCAGCAGGTCCATCGCCTGCGCCAGGTACTGACCGTGGAAGTTGCCGCCGGAAATGATCTCGAAGCCGCCGCCATCCTTGGAGAAGATCAGCGGGTTGTCGGTCGCCGAATTGATTTCCTTGGCGACAATGGTGTCGATGTAGTCGAGCGCGTCGAACACCGGGCCGTACACCTGCGGCGCACAACGCAGCGAGTACACGTCCTGGATGCGCGGCGTGTAAGGGATATCGGTGCGGCGCAGCTCGTCCGGGAACTGCACGGCGCGTGCTTCGTGCGTCGTTCGGGTGGAGCCCTTGAGCAGGTTGCGGATGATGGCGGCGGTCTTGACCTGGCCGGCATGCGGACGGGCGATGTGGATGCGCTCATCGAAACCGGACATCTCGGCGCGCATCGCTTCCAGCGTCAGGCCGAGCGACAGGCAGGCGTCGGACAGCAGGTTGCGCGCGTCGTGCGCAGCCAGTACCGCGACCGCAAGAGAGACCGTGCAGCCATTGATCAAAGCGGACGCGTCCTTGGCCTTGAGGTCGAACTTGACCGGGCCGACGCCCGACTTCAGGATCGCTTCCGGGGCGCTCATGCGCTTGCCTTCGTACATCACTTCCGCCTCGTCGAAGCCGGCGATGGCAGCGGCGAGATAGGCCAGCGGCGCGAGGTCGCCGGAGGCGCCGACCGAACCCTTCTGCGGCATGACCGGGTGGATGCCGGCATTGATGAAGGCCAGAAGCCGGTCGACCACTTCGACACGTGGCGCGGAGTAGTTGCTGGCGAACGCGTTCGCGCGCAGCAGCATGGTGGCGCGGCTGACTTCTTCCGGGAACGGCTCGCCCATCCCGGCGGCGTGCGCACGGATCAGCTGGGTCTGGAACAGTTCGATGTGCTCGACCTTGATGCGGGTGTCCTTCAACAGGCCGACGCCGGTGTTGAAGCTGTACATCATCGGTGCTTCGTCGTGCATCCAGTTCGATTCGATGAAGTCGCGGCTTTGCTTGAGCGCGTCGCGCGAGGATTGGGCCAGGCCGACCTTGACCTGCGGATCGCGGGCAATCGCGACGACCTGGTCGGCAGTGAGGGTGAAGCCGTCGATGTTGATGGTGGATGTCATGTCACGTCTCTTTCGATTTTGAGCACTTGCCCATGGAGGGCCGGCCTGAATATGTTTCGTTTGCTGCACAGGACATTAGCATGCGGGTTGCGGTGGCCGATCGATCGCCACACCTCCCCCGTCATTCCCGCGAAGGCGGGAATCCATGCTGAGTCTGTCAGGATCACCTGCCTATGGATTCCCGCCTTCGCGGGAATGACGGGGAAAAGAAGGTCACAAATTCAACCGTCCGTGCCCGCCTGCGTGCAGTTACTTCGCCCCCGCCTCATACCACTGCGCCACAAGCGCACGCTCCTCATCTGTCATATTGGTCAGGTTCCCGATCGGCATGGACTTCATCTGCACGGTCTGCTGGTAGACCTTCGCCGCATGCTGGCGCAGCAGTTCCGGCGTATGCAGCATGACGCCCGCCGGTGCAGTGGCAAACCCGGGCTGGGTCGGCTTGTCAGAATGGCAGACGGCGCAGCGCTGTGCAACCACCGGCATGATCTTGGCGGTATCGACCGCTGCGGCAGCGGTGGCGTTGGAGGCAGGTTTGGCAGCCGGCTTCGGCGCGATAGCGATCGCAACGACTGCAAGCAATGCAACGCCGGCAGCCGGGTAGCCCCACGCAATTCGTCCCTTGTGCTTCAGGTTGAAGAAGTGACGGATCAGCACGCCCGCCGCCATGATGCCTGCCAGGACCAGCCAGTTGTACGGATGGCTGTAGGTCATTGCATAGTGGTTGCTGATCATGATGAACAGCACCGGCAGCGTGAAGTAGTTGTTGTGCACGGAGCGCTGCTTGGCGCGCTTGCCGTAGATCGGGTCCGGCGACTTCCCTTCCTTCATCGCATCCACCAGCTTGCGCTGGCCGGGGATGATCTGCATGAGCACGTTACCGACCATCATGGTGCCGATCATCGCACCAACATGGATGTAGGCCGCGCGTCCGCCGAGGAATTTCGACAACACATAGGCTGCCAGCACGATCAGCGCATACATCACAATGCCAAGCAGGCCGTCGCGCTGTCCGAGCGGCGACTTGCAGAGCAGGTCGTACACGACCCAGCCGATCACCAACGTGCCGAGGCCGATCAGCACGGCCTGCGTACTGGTGATGTCCGCGACCGATTTGTCGATCATCATCGCCGACGCGTTGAAGTAATAGACGATGAACAGCAGCGCGAAGCCGGACAGCCAGGTCGCGTAGGCTTCCCACTTGAACCAGTGCAGTTCTTCCGGCAGCTGCTTGGGTGCGACCAGGTATTTCTGCGGATTGTAGAAACCGCCGCCGTGTACGGCCCAAAGTTCGCCCGCCACGCCGGCCTTTTCCAGGTCGGAGCCGGGCTTGGGCGGCTTGATCGAGTTGTCCAGCCAGACGAAGTAGAAGGAGGCGCCAATCCAGGCGATGCCGGTGATCAGGTGCAGCCAGCGGACCAGCAGGTTGAGCCATTCGGTGCCGTAATTGAGCAGCAAAGCTTCCATGTATTCCTCATAAATAGAAGCTCGTCTGCCTCCGCGGGCGCTTCAGACGAGGGGGATTGTCTCCCGATTGGTCGCGAACTGTTGAAAGCTCCGCTGCGACCGATGTGATATTGCCAATGCGAATTCCAATATACCCGGCATGCGCCATTGGCGATTTGACTCATTGCTGTAACACGATAGACTTTTTTCTAGCCCGAAACATCGGGTGTCCAGTATATTTTACATACCTATTTCAATATGAGCGCGTTACCAACCGGGGAAGGAAGCACCCTTCCCCGTCTCATGACATGCTCAAGAGGGGACGGAATGTCGGGCCTGCCGGATCACTTGGATATTCATCTTATACGTATCCTCTACTTGCTGCTTTCCGAGAAGAATGTCTCGCGGGTAGCGCTCAAACTCAACCAGCCGCAACCGTCGATCTCCGCCTCGCTGCGCAAGCTGCGCGAGCTGACCGGCGATCCGCTGCTGGTGCGCGGCGCGCGCGGCATGGTGCCAACGCAGCACGGCGAAAGCCTGCTGAAACCGGCCAAGCAAATCCTCGACGAAACCGAGAAACTGTTCGCGCAGAAGACCGCCTTCGCGCCCCAGCAGGAAGCACGCACCTTCCACATCGCCGCGCCGGACTACCTCGACAGCCAGTTCCTGCCCAACATCGTCGCGAGCGTGCGGCGCGAATCGCCCAAGAGCCGGGTCGTCATCCACAACATGGGCGCCGACAGCGACTACCTGAAGCTGCTGTCCGACGGCGAACTCGATGTGGTGATCGCCAACTGGGACGAACCGCCCGAGCACCTGCACATGTCCAAGCTGTTCGAGGACGAGATTGCCTGCATCATGCGCGCCGACTGCGCGTATGCGTTGCGCACCGGGCCGGACGACATGACGGTGGAAGACTACCTGTCGCTGCCCCACGTCGCGCCGTCGCAGATGTTGCCCGGCTATTCCGGCGTGATCGAATCCTTCCTCGCCAAGCAGAACCTGCACCGCAACGTGATCGTCGAATCGGCCTATTTCGGCCTGATTCCCTACATGCTGACGCGCAGCGACCTGGTGCTGACCACCGGTCGTCAGTTCATGCGTTTTTACGAGAAGAACCTGCCGCTGAAGATCTTCACCGTGCCGATCAAATTCCCGGCAATGCGCTTCTACCAGCTTTGGCACGAGCGGGTACACCATGCGCCCGAGCACAAGTGGCTGCGGGAGCTGATCGCGTCGACGGCGAAGGCCTTGTTGTCAAAATAGGCTAGAAACGCCAAGCTCCCCGCGCGCACCGTCAGTCAAGCAGGACGCTACGAGGCCTTTTTGACCCATGCGCTGCACCATCCTTTTGCGGCCACGCCCTTCCCGCCGAAGACGGTGCATGGCGCATAACCGCCTTCTTCCTGCGCAGTCTGGTAAAACTGGCAGTTGGCGCAGGTCTGTTCCTTGGTGTGCTTCGGGAATTTCTTCTCGTCGACTTTCGTCGTGTCTTCCACGTAGCCGAGGCTGGCTGCCTGCGCATCCTTCGGGTCGACTTTCTGCAAGGCGGCCCGGGACCAGAGCGGTAGACCGGTCGCCGACAAAATGCCGGCTGCTGAAATGGAATGGATCACGATACGTCGCTTGTTCATCGCATTTCTCCTTGATTGCCGATAGCCGCGTGCACGGCTAACGTCCTTGGCCGGTCGGACTTCCGCTCGGCCCGCTGCCGGAAGCGCTTCCGCCGCCGCCCGGGCCCTGGCCGCCGCCGGAGGTCGGCGCCCCCTGCTCCACACCCGATCCGGTGGCCGGCGTGCTGGTCCCGGAAGAAGGCGATGCGGCCGGACGAGCCGTCGTGCCGGCCACCGGTTTTCCGGCACGTCGCGGCTCGGGCGGCGGCGGTTGCTGGGCAGCGTAGTAGGCGGCAAGCGCAGCGATGTCGTCGTCGCTCAGGCGCCTGCCGATCATGCTCATCTGCTTGCTGGGATCGGTATCGCGCGCACCGCTCTTCCACTCCGTGAGCGTAGCGACGAGATAGCCGCGGTGCTGGCCCGCCAGGTAAGGATAGACAGGCGGTTCGCCCACGCCGTCCGGACCGTGGCAGTTGGCGCAAGCCTGCACCGCGATCTTTTCGTCGCCCGCGACGGCAAGCTGGCCGGCGCGCTTTTGCGCCTGCGCGGGGACCGGCTGGGCCGGTTTGGCCGGTTTGGGAGTAGGTGCGTCGAGTCCGGCGTAATACGCGGCGACTTCACCGATCTGCTGCGCGGACAAACCCTTGGCGATCGGCTCCATCACCGCATTGCGGCGGCTGCCGTTGGCATAGCTGGTCAACTGGCGCGCAAGGTATGCGTGCGGCTGGCCCGCCAGGCGCGGAAAGTTGGCGCCCGCGTTGCCCTCCCCTTTTGCGCCGTGGCAGCTGGCACATGCGGCGACGCCGTTTGCGCCGCGGTTGGCGATCTGTGCACCGGGCCCGCCGGCGTCGGGGGCTTGGGACAACGCGGGAACAGGCAGCATCGCTACGAGCGTCAGCGCCAGTGCCGCAAGCAGGGTATGCCGGATGTTCATGGGCGCACCAGCGGTCCGGGTTGTTTCAAGTACTGGCGAACGATGGCATCGGCCGCCCAGTAAGCCAGCGCGCCGACCGTATCGGTCGGGTTGTAGGACGCGTTCTGCGGGAAATTGGAAGCGCCGATCACGAACACATTGGGCACATCCCAGCTCTGCAGATACCGGTTGACCACGCTGGTGGAGGGATCGGCGCCCATGACCGTTCCGCCAGTATTGTGGGTGGTCTGGTATTGCGTGATCGTGTAGGGCGGCTTGCGCGGCCCGCCGTCCACCCGCTGCCCCCCCATGGCGCGGCCGATCTCCATGGCCTTCTCGGTGACGAAGGCCGACATCCTGATGTCGTTTTCAGGGAATTCGAAGGTCATGCGCAAGAGCGGCAATCCCCACGCGTCGCGATAGGTCGGGTCGAGGTCCAGGTAATTCTGGCGCGTCGCCACCGAGCTGCCGTGGACATTGAGTACCGAGGTATGGTTGTAATGCCGCACCACCGCCTTCTTCCACTCCGCGCCCCACGCCGGCGTGCCGCTCGGTGTCGGGTGGAATTCGATCGGCCTGCCGTTCGTCATGATCTCGCCGATGTAGGCCCCGCCGACGAATCCGTGCGGACCATGGTCGAAATTGTCGCCGGCGAAATCGGCGATGACCGTTCCGTTGGCGCCCGAACGCATGAAGGGATTGATGTTGATTTTTTCGTCGTAGAACACCTGCACCGCGCTCATGGTCTGGTAGGCGTAGTTGCGCCCGACCGTGCCCTTGCCGGTCTGCGGGTCGTAGGGTGCGCCGATCTTCGAGAGCAACAGCAGCCGCACATTGTTCAAGGCGAAAGCGCCGACGATCACCAGCCGCGCCGGCTGCACGAATTCGCGTCCGCTGCCATCCACATAGGTGACGCCAGTCGCGCGCTTGCCGGTGTTGTCGAGATTGATGCGCAGCACCTGCGTGTTCGTACGCAGGGTGAAATTCCTGTCCTTGAGCAGAATCGGCAGCAGCACCGTCTGCGGTGAGGACTTGGCGTAATGCTCGCAACCGTAGCGCTCGCAGAATCCGCAGAACATGCAGGCATTCATCGTCATGCCTTCCGGATTGGTGTACGGCTGGCTGAGGTTGGCGGAGGGCTGCGGGTAAGGATGGTAGCCGAGCTTGTCGGCGGCCTTGCGGAACAGCGCCGAGCCGTACGGCTCCTTCATCGGCGGCGTCGGATAGTCGCGCGAGCGCGGGTCCTCGAAGACATTGCCGCCGGCAATCTTCTGTCCTTTCAGGTTACCGGCCTTGCCGCTGACGCCAAGCAGGTATTCGAAGCGATCGAAATAAGGTTCCAGCTCGGAAGCGCTCACACCCCAATCCTGGATTGTAACCTCATCCGGGAGGAAGTTTTTTCCATAGCGCTCCAGCGTGAGGCTGCGCATCCTGAAATCCGATTCCTGGAAACGGAAAGTCTGTCCATTCCAGTGCACGGCCGCACCGCCCAAACCGGTTCCCGGCAAAAAGCTGGCCCAGCGCCGGATGGGCAAGGCCGTGTCCTTGCCGGTATTGCGGAAGGTGAGAGTTTCCCGCGTGTTGTCCTGCATCATCGCCTTGCGGATCGAGTAGCGCAGCTCGTCGTGCATCGCCGGCCCCTGGAAATCGGGCACGGTGAACCGTGGCTCGCCCCGCTCCAGGCCCACGACTTTCAAGCCGGCACGCGTCAGCTCACGCCCGAGTATCGTGCCCACCAGCCCGACCCCAAGGAGGACGGCATCGGTTTCGGGCAATTGCGTGGCCATGTTCATTTTCCTTTTTTGGGGGGCCGAGCATGCTGGCTGGCGGGTATGTCGGGATGGATATGAATGACGCCGCGGCCGGTTTCCGCCAGACTCATCGGCGCACGCGTGAACTGCATGCCGTGCTGGTCCACCGTGTGGTAGTAGTTCGCGTACGCGCCGGGGAAGCCGATCATTCTCCAGGACACCATGTCCTTGTTGCCGCCATAGACGGGGTCGCTGAAAAAGCCTTCGATCGTCATGGAAAGCAGCGACTCGAAGAACACCTTGGACGGCACGCCGTCCAGTTCGAGCTTCCCGGTTTCCAGTGACTTGAGGTACGCGACCTGTTCCTGCTCGGCGAGCTTGCCGAACGGCTGGTTGCCGCGCTTCCGCAAGTCATCGCGGATCCCGCGCAGTGCATGACGGAACAATTCGGCGGGAGTGAACGGCAGCTGGTATCCCTGGCTCGGCGCGCCCTCGTGCCACGGGCCGCTGCGGTACAAGCGTTCCCCGGCGCCCCATGCGCCATTGAGCTGCTTGTCGATGAACGAAGGCACGCCGGCCTCAAGCGCGCCCGGTCCGTTTTCATCGGCGGGAATCAGGCGTTCCACCGCGGCTTCGATGAAAGCCGCTTCTTCCGGATTGAAGAAGACGTAGGTGGGCGGCGCCGTTGCCGCGCCCGCATCCCTGAGCGCATGCGTGTTGGCAGCAGTCGCTGCGGCCGCCGCGCCGGCCATCCTCAGGAAAGACCTGCGTGAGATTTTTTCCATGGCTGTGCTCGCTCTTGACGAAGAGATCCTGGATCACCGGATTTTTGATAAGACTGCGGATGCTTAGCAAAATATCCACGCACACGCGGCGAAATCTTCACGGAAGATGGAGAGACGGCGACGAAATACGATGGTTTTCTGCGCCAGCGCCCCGGCAACCATTCCCCGCGACACATTTGACGCATGTGCTACCCCGGATATCATTCCACGCCCATAATCGCTGCAGGCTGTATATCGGCAGGCTGAACCCGCATATCAGCCGCTCCATATACTTACGTCACACCGGCGATTTACTATCAAGCATCATCAAATCAACCTGCCAACAGGGTGAAGCGTGACCGATACCACCAACAGTTACCCCCGCGACCTGGTCGGCTACGGCCGCAATCCGCCCCACGCCAAATGGCCGGGCGGCGCCCGGATCGCCGTCCAGTTCGTGCTGAACTACGAAGAAGGCGGCGAAAACTGCGTGCTGCACGGCGACAAGGCGTCCGAGACGTTCCTGTCCGAAATCATCGGCGCGCAGGCCTTCGAGATGCGCCACATGAGCATGGAGTCGATCTACGAATACGGCTCCCGCGCCGGCCTCTGGCGCCTGCTGCGCATGTTCGAGGACCGCAAGCTGCCGCTGACCATCTTCGGCGTCTCCATGGCCTTGAAGCACCATCCGGAAGCGGTCGCCGCCTTCCGCGAACTCGGCCATGAAATCGCCTGCCACGGCCTGCGCTGGATCAGCTACCAGCACATCGATGAGGCGACCGAGCGCGCGCACATGCAGGAAGCGGTGCAGATCATCAAGGAGATGACCGGCGATGCCCCGCTCGGCTGGTACACCGGCCGCGACTCCCCGAATACCCGCAAACTGGTGGTCGAGCACGGCGGCTTTGCCTACGATGCCGACTACTACGGCGACGACCTGCCCTTCTGGGAACAGGTGACGATCACCGGCGCCGACGGCAAACCGACGACCAAGCCCCATTTGGTCGTCCCCTACACGCTCGATGCCAACGACATGCGCTTTGCCGCCATGCAGGGCTTCAACTCTGGCACCCAGTTCTTCGATTACCTGAAAGACGCCTTCGACGTGCTCTACGCGGAAGGCGACCCCAACGGACTGAACCGTCCGAAGATGATGTCCATCGGCCTGCACTGCCGCCTCGTCGGCAGACCGGGGCGCGCCGCCGCCTTGGCCCGCTTCCTCGATTACACCCAGTCGCACGACAAGGTCTGGATCACGCGCCGCATCGACATCGCCAACCACTGGCATGCGACGCATCCCTTTACTGAAACCACATCGACATGACCACAACCTTGCAGCACCTGAACGCCTGCGACGTCGCCGAATTCGTGCGGACGCTGGCCGGCATTTACGAACATTCGCCCTGGATCCCCGAACGCGCTGCCGCGCAACGGCCGTTTGCCAACCTGACCGCGCTGAAGCAGGCGCTGCAGGCGGTCGTCGACCACGCCCACGAGGAAGAGCAGCTCGGCTTGATCCGCGCCCACCCGGAACTCGCGGGCAAGGCCGCCATCGCCGGGCAGCTCACCAAGGAATCGACCGGCGAACAAGCCAAGGCCGGGCTCAATAACTGCAGCCCGGAAGAATTCGCGACGCTGCAGAAACTGAATGCCGATTACAACGCCAAGTTCGGCTTCCCTTTCATCCTCGCGGTCAAAGGGCCGGACGGCAAAGGCTTTACCCGCCAGCAGATCATCGCCACCTTCAGCCGCCGCCTGCGCAACCACCGCAACGACGAGCTCGCTGAAGACCTGCGCCAGATCCATCGCATCGCCGAGCATCGCTTAAACGACCTGTTCGGCTACACGCCGGCACTGGGCAACACCATCATGGAATGGGCCGAAGTCATCGGCGGCTGGAGCGACGACGACGACGGCCTGACCTGTGCCTACATGACGATGGCGCACCGCAAGACGGCAGTGCAGCTCGCCACCTGGATGCGCGAAGCCGGCATGGAAGTGACGATCGACGCCGTCGGCAACGTCGTCGGCCGCTACCTGTCCGACAATCCGGATGCCAAGACCCTGATAACCGGCTCGCACTACGACACCGTCTGCAACGGCGGCAAGTACGACGGCCGCGAAGGCATCCTGCTGCCGATCGCCGTCGTCAAGCATCTGAACGAGCGCGGCGAAAAGCTGCCCTTCCATCTCGAGATCGTCGGCTTCTCGGAAGAAGAAGGCGTGCGCTACAAAAGCACCTTCCTCGGCAGCAATGCCATCGCCGGCCGCTTCGACATGAAGCTGCTGGACAAGCTGGATGCGGACGGCATCTCGATGCGCACCGCGCTGCTGGACGCCGGCCACAACCCGGAAGAGATTCCGCAAATCGCGCGCAAGCCGGAAGACCTGCTCGGCTTTGTCGAAGTACACATCGAACAGGGGCCGGTGCTGCTGGAGCATGGCCTGCCGGTCGGCGTCGTCACCTCGATCGCTGGCAGCTCGCGCTACCTGGTGGAACTGAGCGGCGTCGCCAGCCACGCAGGCACCACGCCGATGACCATGCGCAAGGATGCCGCCGCAGCAGCAGCCGAGATCGTGCTGTACGTCGAGAAGCGTTGCGCGCAGGCGCCCTCGCTCGTCGGCACCGTCGGCCAGCTGCAGGTGCCGCACGGCTCCGTCAACGTCGTGCCCGGTTCCTGCCGCCTGTCGCTGGACATCCGCGCCGCCGACGACGCCACCCGCGATGCCGCGCGCGCCGACATCCTGCGCGAGATCGAAGCCGTCTGCGCGCGTCGCAACGTCGACTTCAAGGTCGACCTGCTGGTCAGCGCCCCGGCCGTCCCTTGCGCCCCGTGGCTGATGGAGCAATTGTTAGCCGCCACCGCGCGCGCCGGCATCGAACCCTTCGAACTGACCTCGGGCGCCGGCCATGACGCCATGGCGATTGCCGCGATCACCGACGTGGCGATGCTGTTCACCCGCTGCGGAAACGGCGGCATCAGCCACAACCCGCTGGAGACCATGACGGCGGACGATGCGGAAATTTCGGCGCAGGTGTTCCTCGATTTCCTGAGGAACTTCAAGCCAGCTGTGAAGAACTGACACGCGACCTCTTCCTGATCCAAGACCATGAGCACAACCCTTCTCATCAAGAATGCACTGGTCCTTGTGACCATGGATCAGGAACGACGCGAGATCGCCGACGGCGCGGTGTTCGTCCGCGGCAACGCGATCGAGCAGGTCGGCCGCACGGCCGACCTGCCGCAAACCGCCGACGAGGTGATCGACGCCCGTCATCACGTCGTCCTGCCCGGCCTGGTGAACACGCACCACCACATGTTCCAGAGCCTGACGCGCGCCGTCCCGGCGGCGCAGAACGGCGAGTTGTTCAACTGGCTGCAGAACCTCTACCCGATCTGGTCGCGCCTGACGCCGGACATGCTGCGCGCAGCGACGCTGACCGCGATGTCGGAACTGATGCTGTCAGGCTGCACCACCACCAGCGACCATCTCTATCTGTATCCGAACGGCTGCCGGCTGGAAGACAGCATCGAAGCAGCCCGGCAGATCGGCATGCGCTTCCACGCGGCACGCGGTTCGATGAGCGTCGGCGAGTCGCAGGGCGGATTGCCGCCGGACCGACTGGTGGAGAGCGAGCCCGCAATCCTGAAAGACACCCAGCGCCTGATCGAAACCTGGCACGATCCGTCCCGCCACGCGATGCTGCGCGTCGTCGTCGCGCCCTGCTCGCCGTTCTCGGTGTCGCGCGACCTGATGCGCGAATCGGCGGCGCTGGCTCGCCACTACGGTATCTCGCTTCACACGCATCTTGCCGAGAGCAAGACGGATATCGATTACAGCCGCGAACAATTCAACATGACGCCGGCGCAGTACGCGGAAGACTGCGGCTGGACCGGCCACGACGTCTGGCATGCGCATTGCGTGCAACTGGACGAGCATGGCATCGATCTGTTCGCCCGTACGCATACCGGCGTCGCGCACTGCCCCTGTTCCAACATGCGCCTGGCATCCGGCATTGCTCCGGTACGTGCGATGCTCGATGCCGGCGTTCCGGTCGGCCTTGGGGTGGATGGCTCGGCATCGAACGACTCCGGCCACATGCTGGGCGAAGCCAGGCAGGCGATGCTGCTGCAGCGCGTCGGGCACGGCCCGGATGCGATGACGGCGCGCCAGGCGCTGGAACTGGCGACACTCGGCGGCGCCAAGGTATTGAACCGTGACGACATCGGCGCGCTGGCGCCCGGCATGTCGGCAGATATCGTTTTGTTCGACACGCGCCAGATCGGCTTCGCCGGCGCATTGCATGATCCGGTTGCCGCCCTCGTGTTCTGCAGGCCGGCGAATGTCGCGTACAGCATCATCAACGGGCGGGTCGTCGTGCGCGAAGGACATTGCACGACGGTGGAAACCGGGCTCGTCATCGAACGGCATCAGCGGCTGGCCACGGCCATCATGGACGGCTAGCGAACATCGGCAGGCTGGACTGCGGCAGCCGCCATGATCAATCGATCCGCAGCAACACCGGTAGAAAAAACGAGAAGCGTTACTCCGCAAGGACATACGCCATGCGCCGTCTATTTTCTTTTTTTGGCGCGCAGACCGGTCAACCGCATGACATTGAGGGAGTGGAGATGAAAGTATCGAACATGAGAGTCGGCGCCAGGCTCGCATTGAGCTTCGGCGTGGTGATTGCCATCCTGGCCGCGATCACTGTCCTGGGAAAGTGGCAGGTCAACAAGCTCAACGGCAGCATCGGCCTGATGGTCGATGACCGCTATCCGAAGACCGTGCTTGGCAACGTCATCCAGATCGAAGTCAACAAGACCGGGCTGAATATGCGGGACCTCCTGCTGCTAGACGACGAAGCAAAGATCGCCCGTCTGCTTGCCGGCATCGAGGAATCGAACCGCATCATCAACGACAGCTTCGACAAGCTGACCCGCATCGTCAACGACGAGGACGGCAAACGCCATCTGAAGGCTGCGCTGGATGCACGCGACGCCTACCTTCCGCAGCGCGACAACTTTCTGAAATTGTTCAAGGACGGCCAGAAAGATCAGGCGCGCGAATTGCTGCAGGCGGATTTCCGCCAACCGCAGGTGCACTATTTCATCGCGCTGGACGCGATGATCGCCTACCACGGCGGCCTGATGGACAAGGCCGGCAAGACCGCCGCAGCGGATTCGGACAGCGCACATCTGCTGCTCAATGCGCTCGCGGTCATCGCCGCGATCCTGGCGATCGTGGTCGGCGTGCGCGTCACGCGCAGCGTTACCCGTCCCTTGCATGACGCGGTGGAAGTCGCCGGCCGCATCGCGCGCGGCGATCTCAGCCAGAAGATCGAAGTCTGGACCACGAACGAAACCGGCAACCTGTTCGCCGCGTTGAAGGAGATGAATGAAAACCTGGCACGCACTGTTGGTCAGGTTCGCGCTGGCAGCGAGACGATCGACGTCGCCTCCCGAGAAATCGCCGTTGGCAATGCGGACTTGTCGGCGCGAACCGAAACGCAGGCCAGCTCACTGCAGGAAACCGCGTCGTCCATGGAAGAGCTGACGCAGACCGTGAAGCAGAATGCGGAGAACGCCCGGCAAGCCAATCAACTGGTCGTATCGGCAAGCAGCTTTGCGCTGAAAGGCGGCGAGGTGGTCGGCCAGGTGGTCGACACGATGGGATCGATCAGGGAAAGCTCGCATCGGATCGTCGACATCATCGGGGTGATCGATGGCATCGCTTTTCAGACCAATATCCTTGCACTTAACGCCGCGGTGGAAGCCGCGCGTGCCGGCGAACAGGGCCGGGGGTTCGCGGTGGTTGCGGCTGAGGTGCGCAATCTCGCACAACGTTCTGCCGCGGCGGCGCGCGAAATCAAGGATCTGATCCATGACTCCGTGGAAAAGGTCGAGGTGGGCGGCAAACTGGTCGACGAGGCCGGCACGACGATGGAGCAAATTGTCGCCTCGGTCAAGCGCGTCGCGGACATCATGGCCGAGATCACGGCCGCCAGCAGCGAGCAAAGCACCGGCATAGAGGAAGTGAACCGGGCGATCGCGCAGATGGATGAGGTGACGCAGCAGAATGCGGCGCTGGTGGAGCAGGCTGCAGCCGCTGCGCAGAGTATGCATGATCAGGCTAGTGGGCTGATGCAGGCGGTGAGTGTGTTCAACCTTGGGGGAGCGTCGGTGCGGAAGGAAGTGCCGCTGCTCACGGCGAGGTAGTTTCGACAAGGGCTGGACAGCTCTCGCGGGCGGGCACTAGACGCTGGAGACCTGCTGTCCTCTACCCCGTCGTTCCCGCGCAGGCAGGAACCCATACGGAGTTTGCTCGTGCTACGGGAGTATCAGTAATTTCGTGTTCAAGGCATATCATGCTCGCAAGGAGAATGTA
>CBIHRW010000078.1:0-20600 GCA_966212545.1 uncultured Noviherbaspirillum sp. | reverse complement strand
GGCGCGAGCAGCGACGCTTCCGCGTGCTTGTAGGCGCTATTGACGAGCAGATGGCCGATCGTGCTGGTGATGCCGGTGGATGCGAGGATTAGCCATTCGGCTACGGTCGGCTGGTGCGGCGTCCAGAAAAATGGAACGATGACGCTACTGATGACCATGCCGACGAGGCCGCCATAAAACAGCGTCACCATCGGATGGTCGGACTGGTTGGTCTTGCGCGTCAGCACGACCACCGCCGCAAAGATCATCGCGGATGTGAGGCCAAGCATCACGCCGAGCGGTGAAATGCTCCCGCCAGGCCGCATGACGATCAGCATGCCGGCAAATCCCACTCCGACCGCCACCCATCGTGAGGCATACGACTTTTCCTTCAGCAGCCATGGGGAAACTGCCAGCACGAATAGCGGCGCGCAGAAGTTCATCGCCGTGCCTTCCGACAGCGGAGCGATCTTCAACACGGAGAAAAAGACGATGGTGGACAGGAGCAGTAGAGTGGCCCGCAGCAGCTGCAGGCCGGGCCGGCGCGTGCGCAAAATGCTCTGTCCGTGCTTGCGGTAGAAGTGCGGCGCCAGTACCAGTGCCATCAGGACCGTGTTGAGCGAATAGCGCATCCACGCGATCATCACGACGTGGTAGCCGGACTGCGCCAGCAGCTTGCCGGCCGTGTCGAGCAGGGAAAGCGTCCACTGTCCGAGTACCAGGCAGACGATGCCGAGCCAGAGCCTAGTACGCGGCGTGGTGTCCTGCATGCTGCTCAGTCAGTTGGTTCAGAAGTGTACGTACGACCGGAATCAGTTCGCCCGCGGTGAGTCCGATCGGCCCTGTGCCTTCGTCTACCAGTACGTCGGCAGCCTGGCCATGCAGCCAGGTCGCGGCCAGCGCGGCATTCCATGCAGGGAAGTCCTGGGCAAGCAGCGCGCCGCAGATGCCCGCCAGCACGTCGCCGGTGCCGGCTGTCGCGAGTGCGGGATTACCGGTCGTGTTGATCATTGCTTCGCCATCCGGAGTGGCGATGATGCTTCCCGAGCCCTTGAGGACCACGACGGCGCGAAAACGTGACGCGAGTTCGCGCGCGGCCTTGATGCGATCCGATTGAACCTCCTTCGTGGATGCATTGAGGAGGCGGGCCGCCTCGAGCGGGTGAGGTGTCATTATCGTCGGTGCGGTGCGTCCGGCGAGCATGGTCTGCAAGTCCGATTCGGACGCGATGAGGTTGAGTGCATCGGCATCCAGTACCAGCGGGTTTTGTATGTGCAGGATCTTCGCCAGTACAACATGCGCATTGCGCGACATGCCCATGCCGGGGCCGGCGACAATTGTGCCGGACGAAAAATCCATCGCGGATGCCGCGCGGCACATCAGCTCGGGCTGGATACTGTCGTACGCAGGCGGGTCGCTGATGAAAGCGGCAAACACACGGCCCGCGCCGCATTTTGCGGCCGCTCGCGCCGCAAGTATGGCTGCGCCAGCCATACCCTGGGAGCCGCCGGCGATGATGACATCGCCATAGCTGCCTTTGTGCGAATTGTGCGGCCGTTTGCGCAGGAAGGCGGAAAACGATTCGATTGTTGCAAGCTGCGTGTGCGCCGGTTTATAGAGTTCTGCGTCGATGTCCAGGTGGGCGACGTGAACCTGTCCGGCGCAATCGCGCCCATACAGCGTATGCAGACCCGGTTTGTTCGCAATAAAGGTCAAGGTGTGCGTGGCGCGTACCGCAACTCCGTCCTCGCCGACAATCGCGCCGGTATCCGCGTCTAGTCCGCTGGGGACATCGAGTGCCAGAACCGGACAGGGGAGAGCATTGATCGCCTCGACCAACCTGCGGTGCGGACCGGCGATGGGCCGCGCGAGGCCAATCCCGAACAGGCCATCGATTACGAGATCCCAGCGTCCGAGAATGTCGAATTCCGGCGCTGATGCGTCGACGAATTCAATTGGGCTGTTTCGCGCCCGTTCCAGCACATTGCGTGAATCTTCCGGGAGACGGGTAGTGTCCGCGCACAGCAGGACGGTGACGTCCAGTCCCTGCTCGGCGAGAAGCCGGGCTGCCTCGATCGCGTCGCCCCCATTGTTCCCGGGGCCTGCGACGGCGAGGACCCTCGCATCGGGCGTGGATGCCGCCAATAGGTCGAGTGCGAACTGTGCCGCTGCCTTGCCGGCGCGCTGCATCAAGGTACCTGGAGGCAGGGCGGCGAGGCTGGCTGTTTCGATCTCGCGAATCTCAGAGACCGTATACAAGGCAGTGGGGGCAGGCATCGCGGAGTGTGTGGGAAGTTTGTGGCAGGGACTTGCATTGATTCTATGCCAAGCACGCATTTTGCGCCGTCTCGCCGTCGGTTTCATTGCTCGGATTTAAACATTCATTTTAGTGAATCTTATTTCTTTCGTTCCGCTTCTGTGGATAGAGGACAAGCAGACTTTTCAATGAAAGGAGTTTTGGCATGACACACGATTGCTCACGTCCCTTGGTAGCCGAGGGCATTTACCCCTTCGATGCGCGCGGCATCGCAAAGCGGTTCCGGCACGCAGCCATCGGCCGCGCGTCAAGATGGCATACGTCAAGCGCGAGCCGGGGGAAATCGTGATCGACTTCCTCATCGCCGCCTGACTTTATTTCGCGGGAATCAGATCGGCGGCGAGGGCCGCGATGGCAAGCGACGCGGTGAGGCCGGGCGACTCGATACCGTATAGTCCGAGGTAGTTCGGGTTGCCGTGCGTGGAGAAGAGAAAATCCGCGGCTGCAGCGCCGGGCGGCACGATTTTCGGGCGTACGCCGGAATAGGCCGGTTGCAACGCGCCGTCGGAGAGAGCCGGCCAGTACGCTCGGATCTCGCGATAGAAGCTGTCGGCTCGCTGCGGATCAACGGTATAGTCGATGTCGCCCTGCGGCTCGTCCAGCCATTCGACATCCGGGCCGAAGCGGGCTTGGCCGCCCAGGTCGAGCGTCAGGTGCACGCCGAGGCCGCCGGGTTCGGGTACCGGGTAGATCAGGTGCGTGAATGGTGCCTTCGCGGCAAGCGAATAGTAGTTCCCTTTCGCGAAGTAGGCCTTCGGCGTATGCGTCTGGTCCAGGCCATCCAGCCCTGATGCGACGCGCGGCGCCCACAAGCCGCCGCAATTGACCAGCGTGGCGGCGAGCAGTTCGGTTTCCGTGCCGTCGCTTGCGCGTACTTGAAGAACGATACCGCCGTTGCCGGTTTGGCCGGATACCAGCGCGCTGTTCATGGCGAACAGTGCGCCGGCGTTTTCTGCATCGCCCTGCAGCGCGAGCATGTAGGCGTGGCTATCGATAATGCCGGTGTTCGGCGAGGCAAGGGCCGCTACGCAGGAAAGTTCGGGCTCCAGGGAAGCCGCAGAGGCGTTGTCGAGCCAGCTCACTTCGGTACAGCCGTTGGCATGGGCCTGGGCAAGGATCGCAGCGAGCTTTGGTAACTGACTGTCCGACGTGGCCACGACTAGCTTGCCGCAGCGGCGGTAGGGAACCGCCCGGTCGTCGCAATAGGCGTACAGCGCGTCGCGGCCCTGGACGCATAGGCGAGCCTTCAGGCTGCCTGTCGGGTAGTACAGCCCGGCGTGGATGACTTCGCTGTTGCGCGAGCTGGTTTCCATGCCGATCGCGCTGTGTCTTTCGATGACAAGTACTTCGCGGCCGCGCAATGCCAGTTCGCGCGCGACTGCGAGGCCGACGACGCCGGCGCCGACAACGACACAGTCGACCTTATCCATAGCGCGCCAGTGTCAGGCCATCCATGTCGATTTCCGGCGAAAAGCCGGAAACGATATCGGCGAGGACTTTGCCCGAGCCGGCTGCCATCGTCCAGCCGCTGGAGCCGTGCCCGATATTGACGTATACATTCTTGACGGGTGTGGCTCCGATGAGGGGGGATTCATCGGGAAGCATGGCGCGTGCGCCGCACCAGAAATTGGCCTGCGCGTAGTTGGCCGCGTTCGGGAACCAGTCCCCCCCGACCTTGATGAGCGTGCGGATAGCGCGGTCGCGCAATTCCGCCGGGCGCGTGCCCAACTCGGCAGTGCCGGCGATGCGGATGCGGCTGCCAAGCCGGGTGATCGCGACCTTATAGGATTCATCCAGTACCGCGGCGCGCGGCGCCTGTTCGAAATTCTTGATCGCCGCAGTCGCGGAATAGCCCTTGATCGGATACAGCGGCACCTGGATGCCGAGCGGCTTGAGCAGGTTGACACTCTCCACCCCGGCAGCGACAACGACTGCATCGGCCGGATAACGGCCCTCGCCAATATGCAAGGTCACACCGCGTGAATCCGGCTCGATGGCGTGGACCGTGCTGGTGAAATGGAACTGGACGCCGATCGAGGACGCGATCTGTTTCAGGCGCTTGGTGAATAGCGGGCAGTTGCCGGCTTCGTCGTTGGGGAGGTAGATGCCGCCTGCGAGCGGCGTGTCGGACGCCAGTGCCGGTTCGATTGCACGGACGCCTTCGGCATCGAGGATCTGGTGCGGCACTTCATTTTCGAACAGGAGTGCGATGCCAGGCTCGGCCAGCTTGCGGTCTTTTTCGGTGCGGAACAGCTGCAATACGCCCTGCGTCTGCTCATAGTCGAGCTGATAATAGTCGCGCACCTTGCGCAGCATGTCCCGGCTGTAGAGGGCGACGCGTTGCATGCGATCGCGGTTGATGCGGTAGCGATCGAGTTCGCATTCGGACATCCAGCGGCGTACCCAGCGCCACAGTGCACGGTCGAGCGTCGGTTTGAGCATGACCGGCGCTTCGGACCTGAACAATGAGGAAAGGATCTTGCGCGGCATGCCGGGTGCCGCCCATGGCGTTGCATAGCCCGGCGCAACGAGGCCGCCATTGGCGAAGCTCGCCTCTTGGGCGACGTTCTGGTGCCGTTCGATGACGACAACGTCGTGGCCGGCTTCGGCGAGGAAGTACGCGGTGCAGACGCCGACGACGCCCCCACCGACTACGGCGATTTGTTTTTGTGTCACTGATTAACCTGGTTGCTGTTGACTGCCGGCGCAGCACAAAGTCTTCTTAACGAGAGAGTATGCCGGAGTGAGGGCACGATGCGCCCGAATCGCGCAAACGTAGACCGCCGGACATTTTTCTAGTTCACCGGCGTAATTTTATTCGACGACCGGCCGTCGGCACCATCAGCAAGGTCCGGCGTAACCGGGCAGCTTGCCTGCTTCCGGCTGGCAGGCCAGGCGTTCGGCAGTTTGCAGGGCTTCAAGCAGGTTCAGGCGGTCGATCGGCCGCCAGCCCATGCGGGAACCGAAATACCGTGCCCAGTGGAATTCCATGAAGTACGCGTCCGTTTTCCGGTAATAGCCCGCATCCTGTGCATAGCCGGCGAGTGCACGATAGGGATCGTCGGCGAGGTCTGCGAGTTTCTTGGGCAGCGCGGAAGGCGGGATCGGGTTGCCTTTTGGATCGTAGAGGTAGACCCAATGGCGCGATTGCATCTCTTTCCAGAACGTCTTCGGATCGTCAAAGCGGCCGATCACCTGTGCCGTGACTTTGGTTGCCCCCACGCGGTGCAGCACGCTCGCGAGATGATGGCTGTCAGTGAGGTGGAAGGCGCCGTCGGGCGCCTGCACGACAGGAATCGGGCGCTTGCTGGTGTAACGGACAAAATCGAGGTTACGCGACATGCGTGCGGCCCGCTCCTCGACCTGGATCATGCCGACCGCGGATTGGGTCGGGCGCAGGGCGGACAGGTCAATTTCGCATGCAGTATTGACAGGAACGGTGCGGCTGCATGGCGGGGCGGCGAAGGCCGCTGACATGGCGCACATGGCGATCGCCGCCAAGCTCAGCCGAATGACGGAGCTTGCGGGCGAGAGGGGCGTACGGATCGGGTGCTGCATTGTCTGTCAATCAAGCGGTTGGAGAAGCCAGATGATACCGCGTCAGTCGAGGGCGGCACATCTTGCTCTTTCCTTTTGGCATCTGCGACATATAGTGATACTTACGTGGTGGTACGTAACCGGCGTTGCGTAGTTGTACGCTTGTGCCGCTTTGCCAATACTCGAATACTTGCGGCAGGTTGCGGAAGGATGAAGTGCTCCGCCGCCCGGCGGCCTCCCGGGCCGTTCAATACGAAGAAAAAGCATTCCATTCAAGGAGAGACGTCATGAAGAAGATGATCAAGGCATTGGCAGTAGCAATGTTCACGATGCTGTTCGCCGGCACGGCGAACGCTTCCGACCGTGGCTCGGCGGACGAAGCGGTGGCGATGGTCAAGAAAGCGATCGCTTATATGAAGGAGAACGGCAAGGACAAGGCGTTCGCCGAATTCGGTAACCTGGGTAACACTACCTTCCACGATCGCGACCTGTACATTTTCGTGTACGACCTGAACGGCAACAACGTCGCGCACGGCAACAACCCCAAGATGGTCGGCAAGAATCTGCTGGAGATGAAGGACCATGACGGCAAGTACATCATCAGGGGTTTCATCGACGTCGCCAATAGCAAGGGCAAGGGCTGGGTGGACTACAAGTGGCCCAACCCGGTCACCAAAGCAGTCGAGCAGAAGTCGGGTTACATCGAGAAGGTAGACAACCTGATCGTCGGGTCAGGCATTTACAAGTAAGGCAGCGAGTCCCCAGGGTTAGCGTGTGCCGGTCGAGGCACACGCTTTTTTCCATTTAGCTCGCCTGCAGCGTGTGCTCGATCGCACGCGCCACGGCAAGGATTTTCCTGTCGGCCATTGCCGGGCCGGCGACCATGAGCCCGACGGGCAGCGTGCCTTCCGCATGGCAAGGCAGGGAAACGGCGCAGCCATCGAGCAGGTTGATGGCGGACGGGTTGCGCAACAGCAGGCCGTTGGCCTTGAAGAAAGCGTCCTCCGAGCCGTCCAGTTCGTCGATCGGCGGCGCGACCATCGGGACGGTCGGCATGATGAGCGAATCGAATGGCCCCAGCGCGTCTTCCATGCGTGTGATCCAGTCGCGGCGCTTGCGATGCAGGTCGATGTAATCGGCTGCGCTCATCGACGCGCCCGTCTTGATTCGCTTGGCCACGCGGAAATCATATTCGGCCTCATGCCGGGCGAGCAGGCCGCGATGCCAGGCGAAGGATTCCGGCCCGGAAAACTTGTTCAGGTCGGCGGCTTCCGCCAGCAGGCCGAAAGGCACGTCAATGATTTTCGCGCCAGCCGAGGACAGGCGCGACAGGGCAGCCGAGAAGGACGCCGCCACATGCGGATCGAGGCCGTCGAGCATGACGGTCTGAGGCACTGCCAGGCGCACCCCGGCAAGCGGCAGGTCGGGAATCTGCAGCGGGGCATCCGCGATGATGCCGTCGACCAGGATGCAGTCGTCAACGGAACGCGTCATTGCGCAGATCGTATCGAGCGTCGGGGACAGCGGCACGGTGCCGGCAGTAGAAACGCGGCGCGCAGTCGGTTTGAAACCGACAATGCCGCACAGGGCAGCCGGAATGCGAATGGAGCCGCCGGTATCGGAGCCGATGGCGGCGGCGCACAAGCCGGTCGCCACCGACACCGCGGCACCCGAGGACGACCCGCCGGGAATGCGGGCCACCGTTTTGTCCGCCGGGTTTGCCGGTGTGCCGTAGTGGGGATTCAGGCCGACGCCGGAATACGCGAATTCCGTCATGTTGGTCTTGCCGATGATTGCCGCGCCTGCGATTCGGAGTCGTTTGACGACAGGTGCGTCGGATTTCGCCGGGGGAGCCCCCCGCAGCACGGTGGAGGCAGCCAGCGTTGTCTCGCCCGCGATGTCGATCAGGTCCTTGATCGATACCGGCAGACCTGCCAGCGGCGACACTTCGACGCCGGCTGCGCGCATCCTGTCGGCATGTTCGCCGGCTGCGCGTGCAGCGTCGGGATACAGTTTCGTGAACACGGATGCCGATTTTTCCGCTTCCTCGAGGCTGATTTCGACCAGCGAATAGCGGGAATAGCGGGCGAGGGCGGGAATCGATTTGGCTGTCAGCGGGTTCATGCAGAAGGCGATTGTTCTGAAATTGATCTCGGCCCGGCAACAATAGCATATGGACCGAAACTTCATGAAGCGCCGGACCTCGGAATGCGGTCGTTTTACCCCCAGGGAGGACGGGGGACTCTACGAATGACATGCCGGATTGCCAAGCTGCCATGATGCCGCATCGCGGTATAATCACGGTTTCCGATTTAACCGGCAACCGTGCTGCATCCTCCCGCAGCGGCGCTGCCCCTTTTCTCTTGCCGCCATGTTGATTCTGCCGGGCTCCAACGCCCTGTCTGCCTTCCGTACCCAGCGTCTTTTGTCACAATTGCAAGCAGTCGAGCCCGCCATCATCGGCGTTACCGGGCGTTTCCTGCATTTCGTCGATACAGCGACCGCTCCGAGCCAGGATGACATCGGCCGGCTGAATGCGCTGCTGACCTATGGCGAGCCGTTCACCGGGGTGGCCGACGGCGACGAATTCGTGGTGATTCCGCGATTCGGTACGATTTCCCCATGGGCCAGCAAGGCGACGGATATCGTCCACAACTGCGGCATGACGCACATCCACCGTGTGGAACGCGGCGTGTCGTATCACGTGCAGCTGAAGACCGGTCTGCTGGGCGGCACGAAGAAGCTGTCCGAATCCGCTGCGCTGGAAGTGGCCGCACTGCTGCATGACCGGATGATCGAAACCGTGCTGCGCAATGCGAACGACGCCGCCGGCCTGTTCCGGGAACTGGAAGCCAAGCCGCTGGAGTTCATCGACGTGCTGGCGGGTGGTCGGGATGCGCTGGTCAAGGCCAACACCGACCTCGGCCTGGCATTGTCCGAAGACGAAATCGACTACCTGCTCAACGCCTTCACTCAGGCCAAGCGCAATCCGACCGATGTCGAGTTGATGATGTTCGCCCAGGCCAACAGCGAACACTGCCGCCACAAGATCTTCAACGCCGACTGGACCATCGACGGCGTCAAGCAGGACAAATCGTTGTTCGCGATGATCAAGAATACCCACCAACTGAACCCCAAGGGCACCGTGGTGGCGTACAGCGACAATTCGTCGGTCATCGAAGGCGCCGCCGTGATGCGCTTCTATCCGAACGGCGCTAAGAACGGCAACGTCTACGAAGAGAACGAAGAGCTCACGCACATCCTGATGAAAGTGGAAACGCATAACCACCCGACGGCGATCTCGCCGTTCCCGGGCGCATCCACTGGCGCGGGCGGTGAAATTCGCGACGAGGGCGCAACCGGTCGCGGCGCCAAGCCGAAGGCGGGCCTGACCGGCTTTACCGTATCCAACCTGATACTGACGCACTCGGTGCAGCCCTGGGAAAACGCGCGCGATGCGACCGAACCCGTGGCGCAGCGCGAACAACAGACCGTGCGCGGCCAGTCGGGCATCTACGGCAAGCCGGACCGCATCGCTTCGCCGCTGCAGATCATGATCGACGGTCCGATCGGCGGCGCCGCGTTCAACAATGAATTCGGCCGCCCGAACCTCGGTGGTTATTTCCGTACCTACGAGCAGAAGGTGGCCGGCAAGGTCTACGGTTATCACAAACCGATCATGATCGCCGGCGGTATGGGCAATATCTCTGCCAAGCACACGAAGAAGAACGACCTCCCGGTCGGCAGCCTGCTGATCCAGCTTGGCGGTCCGGGCATGCGCATCGGCATGGGCGGCGGCGCGGCATCCTCGATGGCGACCGGTACCAATACCGCCGACCTTGATTTCGACTCGGTCCAGCGCGGCAATCCGGAGATGGAGCGCCGGGCGCAGGAAGTCATCAATGCCTGCTGGGCAATGGGCGACGACAATCCGATCCTTTCGATCCATGACGTCGGCGCGGGTGGCCTGTCCAACGCCTTCCCCGAGCTGACCAACGATGCCAAGCGCGGTGCGGTATTCGACCTGCGCAAGGTGCCGCTGGAAGAGAGCGGTATGGCGCCGAAGGAAATCTGGAGCAATGAATCGCAGGAACGCTACGTGCTCGCGATTGCGCCGGAAAGCCTGCCGCTGTTCCAGTACTTGTGCGAGCGCGAGCGTTCGCCGTTTGCGGTGGTCGGCACGGCGACGGAAGAGCGCCAGCTGAAAGTGATCGATCCCGAGCACGGCAACAACCCGGTCGACATGCCGATGGACGTCTTGCTGGGCAAGCCGCCGAAAATGCATCGCAACGTCGAGCATGTGACCAACAATTTCCCGGCCGTCGACCTGACCGGCGTGCAGCTGGAAGAAGCCGCACAACGCGTGCTGCGCCTGCCGGCCGTTGCCGACAAGTCTTTCCTCATCACCATCGGCGATCGTACCGTCGGCGCGACCTCCGTGCGCGACCAGATGGTCGGCCCGTGGCAGGTGCCGGTGGCGGATTGCGCCGTCACTGCCATGAGCTTTGAAGGCTATCGCGGTGAAGCGATGGCCATGGGTGAACGTACTCCGCTGGCAGTGGTGAACGCCGCCGCATCCGGTCGCATGGCCGTCGGCGAAGCGATCACGAACATCGCTGCCGCGCCGATCGCGGATATTTCGGATATCAAGCTCTCCGCCAACTGGATGGCCGCTTGCGGTCAGCCGGGTCAGGACGCCGCCTTGTTCGACACCGTGAAGGCAGTCGGCATGGAGCTGTGTCCGGCACTCGGCATCAGCATCCCGGTCGGCAAGGATTCGCTGTCCATGCGTACGACCTGGAAGGATGCGGAAGGCAGCAAGGAAGTAGTATCGCCGGTGTCGCTGATCGTTTCCGCATTTGCGCCGGTGCCGGACGTGCGTCTTTCGCTGACGCCGCAGCTGCGCAAGGATGCAGGCGAGACCGCACTGATCCTGATCGACCTTGGGCGCGGCAAGAACCGCATGGGCGCTTCCGCGCTCACGCAGGTGATGCAGCAGATCGGTAACGACGTGCCTGACGTGGATAGCCCGGAAGACCTCAAGGCCTTCTTTGCGGCGATCCAGCAATTGAACGTCGAACGCAAGCTGCTGGCCTACCATGACCGCTCCGATGGCGGCCTGTTCGCGACGCTGTGCGAAATGGCGTTTGCCGGCCGCACCGGCGTGTCGGTCAACCTCGACATACTTGCGATGGAAGGCGAACATGCTTCCGATTCGGGCGAGGCGAAGAACTGGGCCGGACAGGTTTCCGAACGCCGCAACGACATGACCCTGCGTGCCTTGTTCAACGAAGAACTGGGCGCAGTCATCCAGGTGCGCGCGGAGCAGAAGTCCGAGGTGATGAACGTGCTGCGCACGCATCATCTCGGCGCCTGCAGCCATATCATCGGCAAGCTCAACGACCGCGACGCGATCGAATTCACCCGCGATGCGAAAGTCGTCTACAACCAGCCGCGCGTTGAGCTGCAGCGCTTGTGGAGCGAAACCAGCTGGCGCATCGCGCGTCTGCGCGACAACCCGGCCTGTGCCGATGCGGAATACGACCGCATCCTCGACACCTCCGATCCGGGCATGACACCGAAGCTCACCTTCGATCCGCAGGAGGATATTGCCGCACCATTCATCGCAACCGGCGTGAAACCGAAGATCGCAATCCTGCGTGAGCAGGGCGTGAACTCGCATGTGGAGACAGCCTATGTGATGCACAAGTCCGGCTTTACTGCGGTCGACGTGCACATGAGCGACCTGATCGCGGGGCGTGCGAAGCTGGACGACTTCAAGGGCTTCATCGCCGTTGGCGGCTTCTCCTACGGCGACGTGCTGGGCGCGGGCGAGGGCTGGGCCAAGACCATCCTGTTCAATGCCAAGCTGGCCGAGCAGTTTGCAGGCTTCTTCAACCGTAGCGATACGTTTGCGCTGGGTATCTGCAACGGCTGCCAAATGATGAGCAACCTCAAGTCGATCATTCCAGGGGCGCAGGCGTGGCCGAAGTTCACCCGCAACAAGTCGGAGCAGTTCGAAGGGCGCTTCGCGATGGTTGAGGTGGCGGACTCGCCCTCGATCTTCTTCGCCGGCATGGCCGGTACGCAGACTCCGATTGCGGTCGCGCACGGTGAAGGTTTCGCGGACTTCTCGCAGACCGGCGATATCGGCCAGGCGACTGTTGCGATGCGTTGGATCGACAACAAGGGGCAGGCGACCGAGACCTATCCGTACAATCCGAACGGCTCGCCGCAGGGTATTACTTCCGTGACGACGCCGGATGGCCGCTTCACCGTGATGATGCCGCATGCGGAGCGCGTGTTCCGCACGGTGCTGCATTCCTGGCATCCGGATGGCTGGGGCGAGTACTCGCCGTGGATGCGGATGTTCCGCAATGCGAGGAAGTGGGTTGGCTAGAGTCCCCGGTGTCACAGAAGTTGCAGGATGAAAAACGGCGCTCTCCGGAGCGCCGTTTTCTTTTCCTGCCGTTGTCTTACGCTTGCGCGCGGCTCTTCAGGAATTCATCGTTGAGGCGATTGGCTTGCTGAAATGCAGGCCGTGCGTTCAGGCGCTTCACGTAGGCCTCAAACAATGGGCGTTTTTCAATGGTGCCGAACATCATTCCCCACCCGAGGCTGGAGCCGATGTACACATCAGCCGCCGTGAATTGATCGCCGCAGATGAAGGGGCCGGGAGAGAGAGCGTTCTCGAGCGCGTTCAATGTGTCTTCGTAACTTCCGAAGCCCGCCACGCCGCTTTTGCCTTCCGGGACTTGCCATCCGAACGCTTTCGCTATGACCGCCGATTCGAGTGGACCTGCACCGAAGAACAACCACCGGTAGTAAGCTGCGCGGGCGGGATGATCGGTGGGAGGTGCAAGATTTCTTTCGGGGAATCGATCGGCGAGGTAGGCACAAATGGCGGCGCATTCCGTCACCACGACGTCACCGTGCTGCAATGCCGGAACTTTCCCCATCGGATTCACGGCACGGTATTCCTCGCTTTTCATCTGCGGACCATAGTCAAGCCATACGGTCGTGTAAGGTGCGCCGACCTCTTCAAGCATCCAGTGTGCGATCCGTCCGCGCGACTGCGGATTGGTGAAAAACTTGAGTTCGTTCATTGGCACTCTCCTCTGTCATTTGATACGTTACATTTTCTTCATGAGGGAATTACAGGATACAAAAAAGGCGTCCCATTGGGACGCCTTCCTCGTACTTGAGCTGGATCGTTGCAGCCGGACTTACTGGATCTTGGCCTTCTTGCGCAGGTCTTCCTGGTAAGCCTGCAGCTTCTTCTGCTGCAGCGATTCCGCGATCTGCGGCTTCACTTCTTCCAGCGACGGCAGCTTGGCTGCGCGCACGTCTTCCAGCTTGATCACGTGATAGCCGTACTGGGTCTTGACCGGGCTTTCGGTGATCTGGCCCTTCTGCAGTGCGACCATCGCATCGGAGAACGGCTTCACGAATGAGGCCGGAGAGGCCCAGTCGAGGTCGCCGCCGTTGCCGGCCGAGCCCGGATCCTTGGATTGCTTGGCGAGTTCTTCGAACTTGGCGCCGCCCTTCAGCTTGGTGATGATGGCCTTGGCGTCGTCTTCCTTGTCCACCAGGATGTGGCGGGCATGGTATTCCTTGTCGCCGGCCTGGGACTTGAACTTGTCGTACTCGGCCTGGATTTCGGCATCCTTGACCGGGTTCTTCTTCAGGTAGTCCTGCACCAGCGCGCGAATGGCGATCGACTGGCGGGCGATTTCAACCTGGTTCTTGACGTCCGGAGAACTGGACAGGCCCAGCTTGTCGGCTTCCTGGATCAGAATTTCGCGGTTGATCAGCTCTTCCTTGACCATGGAGCGCAGTTGCGGCGAATCGGGTTGGCCCTGTGCAGCCAGCTGCTTGATCATTGCGTCGGCACGGGAGGAGGGCACGGGCTTGCCGTTGACCACTGCGAGGTTCTGTGCGAATGCGGGCAATGCGACGGCTGCAACGAGCAGCACCAGCAGGCGAGCGGGTTTCAGAGTCATTGTCTGTTTCCTGTTGTACGTATGAAAGGTTAAAAATGCGGCGCAGCTATTTCGAAACTTCCGACGGCGCCAATGCGATGATGTTGAGGGCGTGTATGTCGCTGGTCATCATGTCACGGAGGCAATCATACACCAGCCGGTGGCGCGCGACGCGGTTTAACCCATCAAAACGGTCGGAAACGATGCGCACGCTATAGTGTCCTGCGCCCGAGGCGGCGCCAGCATGTCCTGCATGCAGATGCGAATCGTCCACCAGTTGACATTCCAGCGGGGCGAAAGTTGCGGTCAGCCGGTCGCGCATTTTTTCGATACGTTCGCTCATCGCGGGTCCTTCACATGTTTGGACAGGAATACGCTTTGCGCGACGACGAAGGCAATCATCAGGCCAGTGAAGCCGAACAGCTTGAAATTGACCCAGAACGAAGTGGGGAAGCTGTACGCGACGTACAGGTTGATGAGGCCCATCGCGCCGAAGAATCCCGCCCAGGAAAGATTGACCCGTTGCCACACGGTGTCCGGGAGCTCGATCTGCTTCTCCATCATGAGACGGATCAGATTCTTGCTGAAAACCACCTGTGCGATTAGAAGGGCCGCGCCGAAGCACCAGTAGAGTACGGTCGGCTTCCACTTGATGAAGGTTTCATTGTTGAAATAGATGGTGGCCCCGCCGAACAGGGTGATGATGGCGAGCGACACCCACAGCATCCCGTCTACTTTGCGGCCGCGGATCAGCAGGTAGCCGATTTGCGCAAAGGTCGCGAGGATGGCAATTGCCGTGGCCAGCATGATGGGCGCCTGGGCGGCCGTAGTCGTGCCCGATGCCAGGCCGGCCAGGTATTGCTCGGCCAGCGCTTGCGCCGCTTCAGGGTGACCTTCGCCCCACTTGAACATGGCGAAGAAGAGGATGACCGGGAAGAGATCGAATAAAAACTTCATTGAGGGTGGACTTTCCGTTACTTGGGTTCAAACCGCAGCGAGGCCGAATTGATGCAATAGCGCAAGCCCGTAGGCGGCGGCCCGTCAGGGAAAACATGGCCGAGATGCGCATCGCAAACATTGCACAGGATTTCGGTGCGTATCATGCCATGACTGCGGTCGATGCGCTCGGCCACATGCTCGGGATTGAGCGGTTTGAAATAGCTCGGCCAGCCGCAGCCGGAATCGAACTTGGTGTCCGACTCGAACAGCGGCGTGCCGCAGCACACGCAGGTGTAGATGCCATGTTCATGGTGATCCCAGTAACGGCCGGTAAAGGCGCGCTCGGTCGCGGCATGGCGGGTGACCTGGTATTCCATCGGATCCAGTTGGGCACGCCATTCGGCGTCGGTTTTCACTACCTTGTTCGTCATGATGAGCAGCTCACTTCCAGTTGGCTCGCCCAGTCGGGCGGCAGGTCCGCATACTTCTCGTTTTCCGGTTGCTCGTCAAAAGGTTTTTCAAGGATGTTGAGCAATTTTGCAACTTCCGAGAAGTCCTTATTTTGCGCCTTTTCTATCGCGATCTGCACGAGGTAGTTGCGCAGTACATATTTCGGGTTGATCCGGTGCATGGCTTCGCGGCGCGGGGCGTCCTTGCTATCTTCCTGCCGCAGGCGCTGGCGGTACTGAGCAGTCCAGGCATCAAACGCCGGACGGTCGATGAACAGGTCGCGCAGCGGCTCGTCGGCGGACGGATTGTCCACCTGCAACTCTCCCAAGCGGCGGAAGAATAGCGTGAAGTCGACATGGTTCGCCTGCATCAGTGCGAACATCGCGTCGGTCAGTTTGCTGTCGTCCTCCTGCACGCTGTTCAGGCCGAGCTTGGCATGCAGCAGTTGACCGAGTTTTTGCTCGTAGGCGGGCTTGTAGATTTCCAGCGCTGCGTAGGTGTCGTCCACTTCGCCGATAAGAGGTAGCAAGGCCTGGCCAAGTGCGAAACAGTTCCACTGTCCAATCTTCGGCTGCATGTGGTACGCATAGCGTCCCTGATGATCACTATGGTTGCAGATATGCCCGGCGTCGAAAGCTTCCATGAAACCAAAGGGACCGTAGTCGATCGTGATGCCGAGGATGGACATGTTGTCGGTATTCATCACGCCATGCATGAAACCGACAGCTTGCCACTGGGCGATCAGCTCAGCGGTGCGCCGTGTGACTTCGGACAGTAGCGCCCGGTACGGATTGGGCGCGTCGCGCAATTCCGGGTAGAAATTGTCGATCACGTAATTCGCGAGCGTCTTCAATTCCTCCTTGCGGTCGTTGTAGAACCAGTGCTCGAAGGAGCCGAAGCGGACGAAGGTCGGGGCCATGCGTGTCGCGATTGCGCCGGTTTCCGGCGTTTCGCGCATGACCGTCATGTCGGTGCCGACCACACAGAGCGCACGCGAAGTGGGAATGCCCAACGCGGCCATCGCCTCGGAACACAGGAACTCGCGGATAGACGAGCGCAGCACGGCACGGCCGTCGCCCATGCGCGAGTAGGGTGTCAGGCCCGAGCCCTTCAGCTGCAGCTCAAGGCGACCGGTGGGATTGTCGCCCGTCCGAACGAGCGCGGGTACATCGCCCAGCAGGATCGCCCGGCCATCGCCCAATTGCCCGGCCCAGACACCGAACTGGTGTCCGGAATACACGGCGGCAAGTGGCATGGAACCGGGAAGGACGCGGTTGCCGGCAAAGGCATCGATAAAGCGCTCCTGCGTGAATTCGGCGGGATCAAGGCCGATCAGTGAAGCCGCGCTGGCACTCGCGCCGACCAGGTAGGGCGCGCGTACGGGAGTCGGCTGCAGGCGCGTATAGAAATCCGCGGGTAATCCGGCAAAACTGTTTTCGATCGGTAAAGTGTCCGTTTGATAACGAATGATGCCGGTGTCGGGTGAATTCATTCTGTTTCCTTGCGGCGTCGGGGTATGGGCCGCCCGATGGAGGAGGACTTGCGTGCAGACGATGCAGCGAGGTCTGGAAAAGCCACCATCCTCAGCGCATCGGGCTGCTTGATGGATATGCGGCCATACTTGGTTTGTATCAAGCCATCTTGTTCCCACATGTGCAGAAGCTTGGAAATACTCTGGCGCGACTTCCCGAGCAGGTGGCCGAGTTCTTCCTGCGTCAGCGGAACTTCCCGGCCGCGCGCATTGGTTGCTGCATTCATGGAAGACGGGTGCAATTGCGCCAGTTCCAGGAGTCGGCGTGCAAGGCGTTGCTGCAGCGGAGCAACGGCCGCTTCTTCGACAAGATCGAACGTGGCGCGCAGGCGCAGGCTGAGCATTTTTGCAAAGCGTTCGTAGATTGCAGGGTAGGCGGCGAGCAATCGCTTGAAGTCGGCCTTCGGGTGGAACATGACTGTCGTCGTGCCGATCGCGAATCCGTCGTGTGAACGCGGCATGCCGTCGAACAGTGACAACTCTCCGAACCAGCTCGGCGCGTCGAGCACGGCGATGGTGGTCGCGTGGCCATCTGCCGTCGTGCGGGTGAAGCGCACCGAGCCGCTCGCGATCGTGTAAAAACCGTCCGCTTCCGCGCCGCGCGCGTGCAAGAGCGCGCCGTCGTCGACCGTGCGCAGCGTTGCACATGCCGCTGCATCGGCAATCACCTCGTCGGGAAAATCGGCGAGCCATGAACTGCGCAGCAACTTGCTTTTGTCGATGTCATTGACGAGACGGATAAGCATGGCGAATGTTAAGAAGTTGACAGTCTTGTGGGGGGCGTTATGCCGATACTGCACAATCAACAGACTTATCAGCAGACTTGCTTGAGCAAGCTGGAATCTGTTGGAAGGTTTTCGGGCGCTTCCTGTAAGCCGGACAGTTTCTTATTTTGACAGAGAAGAGGAGACCCCATATGAACGCCCCTGAAAAGCTGGCGATTCCACCCATGCAAGACCGGGTTTCCCCGGAAGAATGGCAAACCCGTGTCGACCTGGCCGCCTGCTACCGACTGGTGGCGAACTTCGGCTGGAGCGATCTGATTTTTACCCACATCACGGCCCGTGTGCCGGGTGAGGAAGACCGGTTCCTGATCAATCCCTATGGGATGATGTTCGACGAGATTACCGCATCTTCGCTGGTGAAGATCGACCTTAACGGTAACAAGGTCGAGGAATCGCCGTTCCCCGTCAACCCCGCCGGATTCACGATCCATTCCGCGATCCACGCCGTGCGTCATGATGCGCAGTGCGTGCTGCATACGCACAGCGTCAACGGCGTGGCTGTCTCGGCGCAGAAGGATGGCGTGCTGCCGATATCGCAGCAGTCGATCTTCGTGCTGTCGAGCCTTGCCTATCACGACTATGAAGGCGTGGCGTTGAATGCCGAGGAAAAGCCGCGCCTGGTTGCCGACCTGGGCGACAAGACCTACCTGATGCTGCGCAATCACGGGCTGCTCACGGTCGGCAAGACGATCGCCGATGCATTCGTCAACATGTACATTTTTGAAGCGAGCTGCATGATCCAGATCCGGGCCCAAGCCGGAGGCGGGGATCTCATCCAGGTTCCGCAAGCGATTATCGATGGCGCTCAGCAACAGGCCAAGACGGTGACCAAATCGCAGGGCGGCATGCTCGCATGGCCGGCCTTGCTGCGCCGGCTGGATCGCATCGACCCGTCCTATCGAACCTGACGCATCGGCTCCCGATCCGTCATTCGCCGCCGGCAGCAGGAGCTCGCCGGCGCGCATCCATTTCGCCCATCGCCCGCGGCTCATGCCGCGCGGCCCAATTCACAACCGTACGGAGACAAACATGACTACACGCGCCACTTTCAAAGACATGCAGGACAGTACCGCCGAGGATTGGCAAATCATCGCCGGGGAATTCAAACCTTATGCGTCCGCCTTGCCTGATCGTGTGCTCGCACACCTGCGGCTGCTGGCCGGCGATTTCGGCGGGTTCCCTGTCGACCGCCTGACCCACAGCCTGCAGACCGCGACCCGCGCCTACCGCGACGGAAAGGACGAGGAATACATCGTCTGCGCCTTGTTGCACGATATCGGCGACACGCTAGGCAGCTACAACCATCCGGATATCGCGGCCGCCATCCTCAAGCCATTTGTCAGTGCGGAAAACCATGCGATGGTGGAAAAGCACGGCATCTTCCAGGGCTACTATTTCTTCCATCACCTCGGGATGAATCGCAATCTTAGGGATCAATTTGCCGGGCAGGCCTTGTATGACGCCACGCTCGAGTTCTGCGAAAAGTACGATGCGCCGGCCTTCGACCCGGACTACGATACCCTGCCGCTTGAGTTTTTCGAACCGATGCTGCGCCGCGTAATGGGCCAGCCAAAAAACACGATCTACAAGGCGGTTACGGAGCAAAAAGTCGCATAGGTGACTTTTGTGCGATGCAGCATCGAAAATCATTGACGCTTTTCGTACGGTCGTTCAAAAATCACGTCTAAAATTAGTGGCAACACTCTAACCAAAATAACAGGAGACAGGATGTCGGAATATCCCAAGAGCCCCTTGATGGGCCAGATGATGAGCCAGCCTTTGCTCATTTCCAGCATCATCCAGCACGCAGACCGTTATTTCGGTGGCAACGAAATCGTATCCCGCCGGGTCGAGGGGGATATTCACCGCTACACCTATCGCGACTGCCACAAGCGCGCGCGCCAGATGGCCAATGCGCTCGCCGGCCTCGGCGTGAAGATGGGCGACCGCGTGGCGACACTGGCCTGGAACGGCTACCGCCACCTCGAACTGTATTACGCGATTTCCGGTTCCGGCGCCGTCATGCACACGATCAACCCGCGCCTGCATCCGGAGCAGATTGCCTACATCGCCAACCATGCGGAAGACCAGTACCTGTTCTTCGACATGACTTTCCTGCCGCTGGTCGAAGCCTTCGCCGCCCATTGCAAGACGGTCAAGGGTTTCGTGATGATGTGCGACAAGGACCGCATGCCGGCCGAATCCAAGGTCGCGAACCTGATGTGTTACGAGGACCTGGTCGACAAGTCGTCGGACCAATATGAATGGCCGCTGTTCGACGAGAATTCGGCCTCCAGCCTGTGCTACACCTCCGGCACCACCGGCAACCCGAAAGGCGCGCTGTATTCGCATCGCTCGACCGTGCTGCACTCCTACGCGTCGGCGATGCCGGACGCATTGAATGTCTCTGCGCGCGACGCGGTGCTGCCGGTGGTGCCGATGTTCCACGTCAATGCATGGGGCCTGCCGTACTCCGTGCCGCTGACCGGCGCCAAGATGGTGTTTCCCGGCCCGGCGCTGGACGGCAAGTCGGTCTACGAACTGTTCGAGCAGGAGAAAGTGACATTCTCGGCCGGCGTGCCGACGGTGTGGCTCGGCCTGCTGAATCACGTCAGCCAGAACAACCTGAAGTTTTCCACGTTCAAGCGCACGGTGATTGGCGGTTCCGCCTGTCCGCCGGCGATGATGAAGGCCTTCCGTCACCAGTACAACGTGGATGTCATCCACGCATGGGGCATGACCGAGATGTCGCCGCTGGGCACCGCCTGCACGCTGCAGGCGCACCACATGGCGCTGCCGGAAGAGCAGAAGCAGGCGATCCTGGAAAAGCAGGGCCATGCCATCTACGGCGTCGACATGAAGATTGTCGGCGACGATGGCGAGGCGCTGCCGTGGGATGGCAAGACCTACGGCAACCTGCTGGTCAAGGGCCCGTGGATCATCAGCAGCTACTTCAAGGGCGAGGGCGGCGACGTGCTGCAGGACGGCTGGTTCCCGACCGGCGACGTGGCCACCATCAGCCCGGACGGCTACATGCAGATCACCGACCGCAGCAAGGACGTGATCAAGTCCGGCGGCGA